>NZ_PQHZ01000008.1 GCF_003385185.1 Amycolatopsis palatopharyngis
CGGCACCGACAACCCCCGCCGGACACCCTCCCAAAACAACACCCGCACACACCGAGCCCGCCCAGGCCGCTTCCCACCCATCACAACTCCTCATCACAAGGCGTTGCAACCACCCACTGACCCCAAGAGATCGACATCACCGCTAACCGCTACCAACCCCGGCCGCTGAGGACGTGGCTTGGTAGCGGAAAACGCAGCAATGATCTTGCTTGGTGGTACTTGCAGACACTCCATGCTTTGGGGTGAGCTGCGTCGGCGGGGTGATCAGTGCTTGATGCCGGCGGGGTGGGTGGTCGGCCAGGGGCGGATCTCCTCGACCAGCTTGGCCACGGCCAGCACCAGGTCGTCCGAGTGCCTCGGGCCGACGATCTGCAGACCAACCGGCAGCCCGCTCGCCGTGAACCCGGCGGGCACGCTGATCGCGGGCTGCTGGGTCAGGTTGAACGGGTAGCTGAACCGCGCCCACTGCGGCCAGCTTTCGAAGTCGCTGCCCGGTGGCACGTCGTGGCCTGCCGCAAACGGCTGCACCGGTACGGTCGGCGTGATCAGCACGTCGTATCGCGTGTGGAACTCGCCCATGTGAATCCCGAGCGCCGCTCGCTGCGCGCTGGCCTCGAGGTAGTCGGCGGCCGAGTAGGTCACCCCCTGCTCCCAGACCTTGCGCAGACCCGGGTCGACCAGCTCCGCCGATCCCTCGGGGAAGGTGTTCAGCCACTTCGCCGCACCGGTGGACCAGAGCACGTCGAACGCGTCCAGCGGGTCACCGAAACCGGGATCGGTCTCCTCGATCTGCAGCCCGGAATCGCTCAGGGCGGCGACGACGGACAGCACGATCCGGGCGATCTCGGGGTCGACGTCGACATAACCGAGATTGTCGGAGTACGCCACGTTCAGCCCGCGCGGATCACGGCGTACCGCCTCGCGATACACGCTCATCGGCGGCGGAAGGGCGTTCGGGTCGCGGTGGTCGGGCGCCGCGAGCACGTCCAGCATCAGCGCGACGTCGTCCACCGAACGAGCCATCGGACCCGCGTGCGCCAAGGGGCCGAACGGGCTCGCCGGGTACAACGGGATCCGTCCGCCGGTCGGCTTGAACCCGACGATTCCGCAGAACGAAGCGGGGATCCGCACCGAGCCACCACCGTCGGTTCCGACCGAGAGCTCACCCATTCCCGCGGCGACGGCAGCCGCACTGCCGCCACTGGATCCACCCGGCGTGCACGAGGTGTCCCACGGATTGCGCGTGACACCCACCAGTGGACTGTCGGTCACGGCCTTCCAGCCCAGTTCGGGGGTCGTGGTCTTACCCAGCAGCACCAGCCCGTTCTCCCGCATCCGTGCGGTCACCGGGCTGTCGACGTCCCATGGCTGATCCGGGTCGATGCACCGGGAGCCGCGCATCGTGGGCCAGCCCTGGGTGAGGAACATGTCCTTGATCGAGCTCGGGACGCCGTCGAGCCAGCCGATCGGGTTGCCCTCGCGCCAGCGCTCCTCGGATCCCTTCGCCTGATCGAGCGCCACTTCACGGTCGACCAGTGAATAGGCCTTCAGCTCGCCGTCCCGCTCGGCGATGGTGTCCAACGCGGCCTGCGTGGCCTCGACGGGCGATACCTCGCCCGAGGAGTAGGCCGCGACGAGCTCGCTCGCCGTCAGCAGGGTGGTGGTGTTGGCCGGCATGGTTCTCCTCAGCGCTCTTGCGGGGGCGACGGCACGTAGCCCAGCGATTTGTCGACGACGTTGCGGAGCGGAAGGCCCGCGGTCCATCGCCGGAAGTTGTCCGCGAACACCTCTACCAGGGTGTTCCGCCAACCGATGAAGTCCCCCGACATGTGCGGCGACAACAACACGTCCGGCATGCTCCAGAGTGGACTGTCAGTGGGCAGCGGTTCGGTGTCGAAGACGTCGAGCGCGGCGCCCGCGATCTGCCCGGAGCGCAACGCCTCGATCAGGTCGCCGGTCAGCACCAGCTCTCCCCTGCCGACGTTGACGAACCGCGCCGTGGACTTCATCGCCGCGAAGGCATCGGCGTTGAAGATGCCCTTCGTCTGCTCGGTCAGCGGCGCGACGGCCACCACGTAGTCGGCGGAGGGAAGGTGCTCGGTCAGGTTGTCCGAGGCGTACACGGTGCCGAAGTCCGGGTCGTCCTCGCGCGCCCTGCGCCCGATGCCGGCGACACTCATTCCCGCCGCACGCAGCATCCGCGCGATCGCTCGCCCTATCGGACCGGTGCCCAGCACCAGCGCCGTGGTTCCGGCGATCCGCTCGGTCTCCCTGTGCTGCCAGCGCGACTGGTCCTGCAACCGCAGCGAACCGGCGAAGTCCTTCGCGAAAGCCAGGATCACCCCGAGCACGTACTCGGCGATCGGGTCGTCGAACACGCCACGCGAGTTGGTCAGCTCCACATCGCTGTCCCGCAACTCGGGGAAGAGGACCGGATCGACACCGGCACTCGCGATGTGCAGCCAGCGCAGTTTGTCCGCCGAATGCCACGCGCCCGGCACCGCCGGAGAGAGGAAGTCGTAGACGAAGAGTGCGTCAGCTCCGCGTAACGCGTCGGCCAGGCCGTCGGCGCGGGTGTAACGAACTTCTGCCGATTTCTCGATGCTGTCCATGTCCGGGGGGTGTTGATCGCCACACAACACCGCCAGCACCGGGGACTCCGTGCCGCTCACGTTGACACGGTATGAGTCAGTCGTATGATTGTCAACAATCCGAGGGCCACCCCGGAGGCACTCCTTCAGAGATCGGCCGGAGGCTGAGCCTTGGATTTCACCGCGCTGGACTTCCCCGCGTTCGAGGGGCCATTGGCCCAACGTGGGATCGGCGTCATCGCCCCATTCGACCTGGCGCTGGAACGAGAACTCTGGCGCTGGGTGCCGATGGAGGTCTCCCTCCACCTCGCTCGCACGCCGTACGAGCCGGTGCCGGTGAGCATGGAGATGGCACACCTGGTCAGCAACAGCCAGCACCTGGCGGCGGCCACCCGCGACGTACTGCACGTGGAGCCGGAGGTGGTCGCATACCTCTGCACCTCGGGCAGTTTCGTCAACGGCATCGACTACGAGCGCTCCCTGTGCAAGGCCATCTGTGACGCGGGAGCACCGGACGCCGTCACGACCTCCGGCGCCCTCGCCGAAGTGCTGCAACAGCTCAACCTGAGCCGGATCTCGGTGCTCACGCCGTATGATGCCGACCTCACCGGCGCACTGCACGACTTCCTCACCGAATTGGGTGTACGCACGGTCTCCAGCGACCACCTCGGCCTCGGCGGGGGCATCTGGAAGGTCAGCTACCGAACCATCGCGGAGCGCATCATCGCGGCCAATCACGAGGACGCCGAAGCCATCTTCGTCAGCTGCACGAACCTGCCGACCTACGACCTGATCGAGCCCCTGGAACAGGCACTGGGCAAGCCGGTGCTGACCGCGAACCAACTGACGATGTGGGCCTGCCTGAAGCGGATGCAGCTCCCGATCGTGGGGCCCGGCGAGTGGCTGCGCGAGGTCTCCTGATCCGGCTACTTGACGGCGCCTAGTAGGATTGTCAACAATCTGCCGAAGGAGGGTCACACGCGATGACGACCGTGGGGTTCATCTATCCCGATCACGCGGCGGAGGACGACTACCCGCTCGCCGAGAACCTGCTCGGCGCCGACGTCCGGCTCGCCGTCGAGCACATCTACGGCACGGACCTGCACGCGGTCGCCGAACTGCTCGACCTCGGCAGCCCGCAGCGGCTCGCCGAGGGCGCCGAACTACTCGCGCCACATCGTCCGGACGCCATCGTGTGGGCCTGCACCAGCGGCAGTTTTGTCTACGGGCCGGAAGGTGCCGCGGAACAGGTCGAGAAGCTGTCGAAGGCCGCGGGCGGCATCCCGGCGTCCAGCACCTCTTTCGCGTTCGTTCGCGCCGCCGCCGCACTCGGCCTGCGCCGGGTCGCCGTGGCTGCCAGCTATCCCGATGATGTCGCGCGCCTGTTCGTCGACTTCCTCGCCGCGGGTGGGGTCGAGGTCGTGTCGATGTCCAGCGCGGACATCGACACCGCGGCTGAGGTCGGCAGGCTCACGCCGCAGGCCGTGCTCGACCTGGCGCGCAAGCACGATCATCCCGACGCCGACGCGGTGCTGATTCCGGACACCGCGATGCGCACCCTCGCCCTCCTGGGCGATATCGAGGAGCACTTGGGCAAGCCGGTACTCACGGCCAACCAGGTGACGGTGTGGGAAGGACTTCGCCTGGCCGGGGCCGGGCGGGTCGTGGAGTCCCTCGGGGCGTTGTTCCGCACGCTGTCGGCG
Organism: Amycolatopsis palatopharyngis; assembly: GCF_003385185.1. GTDB lineage: Bacteria > Actinomycetota > Actinomycetes > Mycobacteriales > Pseudonocardiaceae > Amycolatopsis > Amycolatopsis palatopharyngis. The sequence continues at coordinate 4,295 of NZ_PQHZ01000008.1, forward strand.
CCGGTTCCCTCGAGAGGGCGCTGACATGCCGCTGGCCGACATCGAACCGGTGAGCCGAGAGTCCACCGCTGCGATCATCGCGCGGCAGTTGCGGGACGCGATCATGAACGGCTCGCTGCCGCCCGGTACCCAACTCGGCGAGACCGAACTGGCCGCCCGGTTCCAGGTGTCGAGAGGCCCGCTGCGGGAGGCGATGCAGCGACTGGTCTCCGAGGGGCTGCTGCGTAGCGAGCGCCATCGCGGTCTTTTCGTCATCGACCTCGAGCCCAGCGACGTCTACGACATCTACGTAGCTCGATCGGCGATCGAGCGCGCCGCGGCGATTCTCATCCTGCGCGGGGACCGGGAAGCGGCGGCGGCCGTGCTGGACGAGTCGGTCAGGGACATGGCCACGGCGGCCGACGACGACGATCCCACCGCGTTGTCAGAGGCCGACCTGCGCTTTCACGAGGCACTGATCAGCGCCTCCGGCAGCCGCAGGCTGGTCCGTATGGCCCGCACTCTGCTGATCGAGACGCGGATGTGCCTTTCGCTGCTCCAGCAGACCTATCAGCGCGTCGAAGAGCGGGTCAACGAGCACAACCGCATCATCGAGGCGATCCGCGAGGGCGATCAGGACACGGTCCTCGCCCTGCTGGAAGCGCATATGGAGGACGCTGTGCAGCGCCTCGTTCCCGGCACCAGCCTGCACGCGAGCTGAGCCGTCCCGCCCGCCCACACGGCCCGAGCCCGAACTCGGGCCGCGTGAACCCGGCCTGACTGATCCTTCAGACCGCGGCGGTGACAGCGGCGCCGAGGTCTGCCGTGGTGGACTCGCCACCCAGATCGGGTGTCGCCACCGCGCCCTCGGCCAGAACCTTCTCCACCGCACCACGGACGGCCTGTGCGGCATCGGCCTCGCCGAGGTGCTCCAGCATCATCGCGCCGGCCAGCATCTGCGCCACCGGATTCGCGATGCCCTTGCCTGCGATGTCCGGCGCACTTCCGTGCACCGCCTCGAACATCGACGGGTACTCCCCCGGTGGGTTGATGTTGCCCGATGGCGCCATGCCGAGACCACCGGTCACCGCCGCCGCGAGATCACTGAGGATGTCACCGAACAGGTTCGATGCCACCACGACGTCGAGCCGGTCTGGCTGCTGGACCATGCGCGCGGCCAGGGCGTCCACATGCATCTGTTCACTCTGGACATCCGGGTACTCGGCCGCGATCTCGGCGTAGATCTCGTCCCAGAACGGCATCGAGTGGATGAGCCCGTTCGACTTCGTCGCCGAACACACCCGCCCGCTCCGCGTCCGCGCGAGGTCGAACGCGTAGCGGATGATGCGCTCCACCCCGACCCTGGTGAACACCGACTCCTGCAGCACGAACTCGCCGGAGTGGCCCTTGTTGTGCCGCCCGCCCATCTCCGAGTACTCACCCTCGGAGTTCTCCCGGACGATCACCATCTCCAGCTCGTCGGCGGAGCGGCCGGCGAGCGCGCTGGTGGTCCCGGGTAGCAGTCGAACAGGCCGTAGGTTCACGTACTGCGCGAACGCCCGGCGCACCGGGATCAGCAGGCCCCACAACGACACGTGGTCGGGCACTCCGGGGAATCCGACCGCACCGAGGAAGATCCCGTCGAAATCGGCGAGCTGCTCGATCCCGTCCTCCGGCATCATCCGGCCGGTCTCGGTGTAGCGCTCGCAGCTCCAGTCGAACTCCGTCCACCGCAGACCAAAACCATGCAGCTCGGCCGCTCGGTCGAGGACCGAGCGGGCCTCGACCGTCACATCGACGCCGATCCCGTCGCCGGGAATGCTCGCGATGCGGTAACTCCGGCCCGCTTCGGTCACAGGCTCACCGCGATGTACTTGGTCTCCAGGAACTCGTCGATCCCCACCGTGCCGCCCTCACGGCCGAGGCCGGACTGCTTGATCCCACCGAACGGTGCGGCCGGATTGGACACGATGCCCTGGTTCAGGCCGATCATCCCGGCCTCCAGCCGCTCGGACACCCGCAGCGCCCGCTTGACGTCGTTGGTGAAGAGGTAGGACACCAGTCCGTACTCGGTGTCGTTCGCGGCGGCGACCGCCTCGTCCTCCGTATCGAACACCGAGATCGGTGCCACCGGGCCGAAGATCTCCTCGGTGGTCAGCTTCGCTTCCTTGGGCACATCGGTGAGCACCGTCGCCCGGTAGAAGTTCCCCGGACCGTCCACAGCGGACCCACCGGTCAGCACCTGCGCCCCGCGGTCGGCAGCGTCGGAGACCAGGCTGCTGACCTTCTCCACCGCCGCCTCGTCGATCAGCGGGCCCACCACGACGCCTTCCTCGGTGCCCCGGCCCATCGGCAATGCCGACATGCGTTCGGTCAGCCGCCGGGAGAACTCCTCGACGATCCCGCGCTGCACGTAGAACCGGTTGGCCGCCGTGCACGCCTCACCGATGTTGCGCATCTTGGCCTGCATCGCACCCTCGATCGCGGCGTCGAGATCCGCGTCGTCGAAGACCAGGAACGGGGCGTTACCGCCGAGCTCCATGGAGGTGCGCAACACCTTCTCCGCACACTGCTCGAGTAGCTTGCGGCCCACGGCGGTGGAGCCGGTGAAGGACAGCTTGCGGGCGCGACCGTCCCGGATCAGGGGCTCCATCACGCCACCGGAGTCACTGGTGGTGAGGACGTTCACCACCCCTGCGGGCAGCCCGGCCTCGGCCAGGATCCCGGCCAGCGCGAGCATCGAAAGCGGCGTCTGCGCGGCGGGCTTGATCACCGAGGTACATCCCGCGGCGATCGCCGGGCCGAGCTTGCGCGTGCCCATGGCCATCGGGAAGTTCCACGGAGTGATGAGCAGGGTCGGGCCCACCGGCTGGCGGTGCACCAGGAACCTGCCGTTGCCGTTGGGCGCCACGGCGTACCCGCCGTCGATACGCACGGCTTCCTCGGCGAACCAGCGGAAGAACTCCGCCGCGTAGGTGATCTCACCCTTGGCCTCGGGCAGCGGCTTGCCCATTTCCAGGGTCATCAGCAGCGCGAGTTCGTCGGCACGGGCGATCAGCAGCTCGTAGGCCCTGCGCAGGATCTCGCCGCGTTCACGGGGTGCCATGGCGGCGAAGTCAGCCTGAGCGGCCACCGCGGAGTCCAGTGCGGCCTTGCCGTCCTCCGGCGACGCGTCGGCCACCTCGCACAACACCTTGCCCGTCGACGGGTCGTGCACCGGGAAGCTCCTGCCGCCCGCGGCGGACGTCCACTTGCCCCCGATGAACAGGTCCTTGCCGACCGCGTCGACGACGCCGGCCTCGCTGATGTCGCTCATCCTGCTCCTCGCTTGATTGCGCCTGGTCCAGAGACCATGCTATGCATATTGTCAACAATCGACAACACCCCTCGCAACCCTTAAGGAGCAACGCTGCCATGGCTCAGCTCTCCCCACTGCTCAAGCAGGCCACCCCGGTCGTCGTCGACCACGGCGAGGGCGTCTACCTGTACGACACCAACGGGCGACGTAACCTTGACTTCACCGCGGGGATCGGCGTCACCAGCACGGGCCACTGCCACCCGAAGGTGGTCTCGGCGGCACAGGAGCAGATCGGCAAGCTGATCCACGGTCAGTACACGACGGTGATGCACAAGCCGCTACTCGAGCTCACCGAGAGCCTCGGCGACGTACTCCCGGAAGGCTTGGACTCGCTGTTCTTCGCCAACTCCGGCAGCGAGGCGGTGGAGGCCGCCCTGCGGCTGGCCCGCCAGGCAACCGGCAGGCCGAACGTGATCGTCTTCCACGGCGGCTTCCACGGCCGCACCGTGGCGACCGCGTCGATGACCACCTCCGGCACGCGATTCGGCGCGGGCATCTCGCCGCTGATGGCCGGCGTGCACGTCGCGCCGTTCCCGAACGCGTTCCGCTACGGCTGGGACGAGGCCACGGCGACGAAGTTCGCTTTGCAGGAGCTGGACTACCTGTTCGCCACGATGAGCGCGCCGAACGAGACAGCCGCCTTCGTGATCGAGCCGGTGCTGGGTGAGGGCGGCTACGTCCCGGGCAACACCGAGTTCTTCGCCGGACTGCGGGAGCGCGCCGACCGCCACGGCATCCTGCTCGTGATCGACGAGGTACAGACCGGCTTCGGCCGTACCGGCAAGTTCTGGGGCCACGACCACTTCGACGTCCGGCCGGACGTCATCGTCATCGCGAAGGGCCTGGCCAGCGGCTTCCCGCTGTCGGGTATCGCGGCGTCGACCGAGTTGATGGCCAAGGCATGGCCAGGGTCGCAGGGCGGCACCTACGGCGGAAATGCCGTCTCCTGCGCGGCCGCGAAGGCCACGCTCGAGGTCATCCAGGAGGAGGGGCTGGTCGAGAACGCCGCCGCACGGGGCAGGCAGCTGCTCGACGGCGCCAAACTGGTCGCCGACAAGACCCCGCAGATCGGCGACGTGCGCGGGCTCGGCCTGCTGGTCGGCTCGGAGTTCACCACTCCCGACGGCGGGCCGGACAACGCCACCGCGCAGGCAGTGCAGAAGGCCGCGGCGGAGCGGGGTCTGCTGCTGCTCACCTGCGGCGCGCACATGAACGTCGTGCGGATGATTCCGCCACTGGTGGTGACCGCGGAACAGATCGACGAGGCACTGGCGATCTGGGCCGACGCGGTCGCCGCCGCCACCAAGAGCTGAAAGGTCTACTCCGTGGCCCGCTACATCACCATCACGCTGGACAAGCGCGGCGTCTCCTGCCGCGCCCGGCTGCTCGACGACCAGGCACCGCGTACCTGCAAGGCGGTCTGGGACGCGCTGCCGCAGAGCGGTTCGGCCTATCACGCCAAGTACGCCCGCAACGAGGTCTACACGCTCGTGCCGCCGTTCGCGGAGCCGAAGCCCGGCAGAGAGAACCCGACGGTGACCCCCATTCCGGGTGACGTCGTGTACTTCGGCTTCGAGGCCTGGGAGATCGGCAACCCCGCCTACGGCTACGACTCGGACAGCGAGGCGCACAGCGACCAGGGCGCCACCGACCTGGCGATCTTCTACGGGCGCAACAACCTGCTGATCAACGGCGACGCGGGCTGGGTGCCCGGCAACGTGTTCGCCACGATCACCGAGGGCCTGGACGAGATGGCCGCGGCGGCGCAGGACCTGTGGCTGCGCGGGGTCGAAGGCGAGACGCTGAGCTTCGCCAGGGCCGAATAGAGCCATACCCGTCAGGGCCACCTCGCGTGCGTTCGTCCGCACCGTGGTGGCCCTGACGCCCCTTACAGGGAAGGCAAACCGCCACCTGTTCGAGTGAAAGCTCGACGGAATTTCAAGATCACCACTCGTGGCAGGAAGATCCCCCAGCCGGGTAACCGAAGCGCCCTCGCCGCGTCACGCCAGGATGCTTTGACACCTGCCCGGAACGGTGAAAATCTCCTTCTCGCTTTCGAAAGCAGTGCGCGCACGTCTCTGTTAATTCGAATCCGTTAAGGAGCCCCTCAATGCAGTTCTTTGCCGCGCATGCCCACCACGCCGACGACATCGTCACCAGCGTGCTGGCATCACTGGCACACGTCCTCGGATGGCTGATCTGAGCTAGCCGGAACTGAGGCGTGGGGCCGGGATCGTTGGCGCGGACCGGCCCCACGCCACCCTCGAATCAGTACGCCGAACTCAACGCGCGGAACTGCTCCTCGGACAATTCCACCGACGCAGCCGCGCAATTCTCCGCAAGGTGTTCCATCGAGCCCGTTCCGGGAATCGGCACAATGACCGGCGAACGGTGCAACAACCACGCGAGCGATACCTGCGCGGGCGCGGCGCCGAGTTCGGCGGCCACCTTGCCCAGCGCACCTCGTGACCCCAGGTGCTGCCCGGCGGCGATCGGCAGCCAGGGCACCGCTCAGGTTGTAGCGGTTCTGGACGCTCGCGATGTCGACGATTCCGCGTGCGGCCTCGATCTGCCCGATCGTGACCTCGGACAGTCCGATCCGGTTGATCTTGCCCTCGGCACACAGTCGCGCGAGCGCTCCGAACTGGTCCTCCAGTGGGACGAGCGGGTCGATCCGGTGCAGCTGGAACAACTCGATCCGTTCGATCCGCAGCCTCCGCTGCGACAGCTCCGCCTGCTGCCGCAGGTACTCGGGCCCGCCGAGCGGCCCCCGCACCCCCGGCCTGCTCTGCCCGGCCTGCCACCGCCTGTTCGTGCTCGCCGGGCGGCTTGCGGTCGTGGCCGGTCAGGCGCATCGCGCCAAAACCAAGACGGTGCACGGACAGGCTGTCGCCGAAGGAAAAGGTCGGTGAAACACTCATGCCGGTAGCGTCACCCCAGCAGTGACGGGCGGCGAGAGATTTAGCTCCCACTAAATCCACAGAACGTGAATGATCTTCATGGCGGAGCGGTGGACCCGCCTACTAGGCTTCGCGTCAACAGTGCAGTGAGGCGCGGGAACGAGAGGGCGGTGCATCGCCATGAGCAAGGTCGACTCCCGGGATGTGGCGGTGCGGCTGGCGGAGATCGTCGGCCAGGGAAACGTGCTCACGGGTACCGACGTCCCCGAGGACTACGCCCACGACGAGGCCCTCACCGGCGAACCGCAGCTTCCCCGCTACCTCGCCCGCCCCAGCACCGCAGAGGAGGTGTCCGCGCTTCTCGTCGCCGCGGGCGAGCTGGGTGTTCCGGTGACAGCACGCGGCTCCGGCAGCGGCCTCTCCGGCTCGGCCCGTCCGCAGCCGGACGCACTGGTGATCTCCTTCGAGCGGATGAACGCGGTGCTGGAGATCGACACCGTCAACCACGTGGCCGTGGTGCAGCCGGGCGTGACACTGTCCGAACTGGACGATCGGACAGCGGAGGCGGGGCTCAGCTACACCGTCTATCCCGGGGAGCTCAGCGCGAGCGTCGGCGGCACCGTGGGGAGCAACGCGGGCGGCATGCGGGCGATCAAGTACGGCGTCACCCGGCACAACGTGCTCGGGCTGCAGGCGGTACTCGGCACCGGCGAGATAATCCGGACCGGCGGCAGGACGACGAAGGTCTCCTCCGGTTACGACCTCACCCAGCTGATCATCGGCTCCGAGGGCACGCTCGCACTGGCCACCGAGGTCATCGTCAAGCTCCAGCCCCGCCTGGCCCACCGCGCCACCGTGCTCGCCCCGTTCACCGACCTGGACCAGGTACTCGCCGCGGTCCCGGAGATCATCTCCAGTGGGCTCGCCCCGCACATCCTGGAGTACATCGACGCCTTCACCATGGCCGCGATCACCTACTCGGCCGAGTTGACCCTCGGCGTACCCGACGACGTACGCGAGGCGTCGCAGGCCTATCTCGTGGTCGGGATGGAGAACCGCGATGCCGAGCGGCTGCAGAACGACGTCGAGACTCTCGGCGAGCTGCTCACCGGCATCGGCGCCGCGGACGTCTACGTCCTGGAGGGCGCCAGCGCGCACAAGCTGATCGAGGCACGGGAGAAGGCCTTCTGGACCGCGAAGGCGGCAGGTGCCGACGACGTGATCGACGTGGTGGTACCCCGCTCGGCGATGGCCGCCTTCCTCGCCAGGGCCAGGGAGCTGGCCGCCGAGTCCGAGTCCGGCGTCGTCGGTTGCGGACATGCCGGCGACGGAAATGTGCACCTGGCGGTCTTCCAGAAGGATCCGCAGCGTCGCGGCGCCCTGCTGCACGACATCTTCGCCGTTGGCATGGACCTCGGCGGCGCGATCTCCGGGGAACACGGAATCGGCAGGGCGAAGAAGGAGTACTTCCTGGAGCTGGAGGATCCGGCGAAGCTGGACCTGCTGCGCCGGATCAAGCAGACGTTCGACCCGGCCGGGATCCTCAACCCCGGCGTCCTTCTCTGAGGCGACAGCAGAAAGTGAGCAGCATGAACGGCGCGCAGTCCCTGATCCGCACCCTCGTCGACGCCGGCGTGGACGTCTGCTTCGGCAATCCCGGCACTTCGGAGATGCATTTCGTCGCCGCGCTGGACACAGTGCCCGAGATGCGCGGCGTCCTCGGCCTGTTCGAGGGCGCGGTGACCGGCGCTGCGGACGGCTATGCGCGGATCGCCGACAAGCCCGCCGCCACTCTGCTGCACCTCGGCCCCGGGCTGGCCAACGGCCTGGCCAACCTGCACAACGCGCGCCGGGCGAACACGCCGGTGGTCAACGTGATCGGCGATCACGCGACCTACCACAAGCAGTACGACGCCCCGCTGGAATCGGACATCGAGGCGCTCACGGGCACGCTCAACGGCTGGGCTCGACGGTCGGCCTCCACCGCCGACGTGGGCGCCGATGCCGCGGCCGCGGTCGCCGCGGCGATGGATGCGCCGGGCCGCGTCGCGTCCCTGATCCTGCCCGCTGATGTGTCCTGGGGCGAGGGGGGCCAGGCGTGTGAGCCGGTACCGCCGCGCGCCGCGCCCTCGGTGGGCGAGAACGCGGTCAAGTCGGTCGCCGAGGTGCTGCGCACGGGCGAGCCGGCTGTGCTGCTGATCGGCGGACGGGCCTGCCGGGAGACCGGGCTGCGGGCCGCCGCGCGAATCGGTGCCGCCACGGGAGCCAAGGTTCTGGTGGAGACCTTCCCCGCCCGGATCGAGCGGGGAGCGGGTCTGCCGATGGTGGAGCGCCTCGGTTACCTGGCCGAGCAGGTCGCGTACCAACTCGACGGCGTCAAGCACGTGATCGTGGCCGGGGCCCGCCCGCCGGTGTCGTTCTTCGCCTACCCGGGCAAGGCCAGTGACCTGCTGCCCGAGGGCGCGCAGGTGCACACGCTGGCCGGAGTGGACCAGGACATGGTGGGCGCGCTGGACGATCTGGCGGATCTGCTGGCGCCAAGCACGGAGCCTGTGGTGCAGGAGGCTGCGCGGCCCGCGCTGCCCACGGGTGATCTGACACCGCAGAACTGGGTCGACGTCATCGGCGCGCTGCTGCCGGAGGGCGCGATCATCTCGGACGAGGCGAACACGTCGGGGCTGCTGCTGCCCGCCGCGACGGCGGGAGCGCCCCGGCACGACGTACTCACGCTGACCGGTGGGGCGATCGGCCAGGGCATTCCGGTGGCGACGGGGGCAGCGATCGCCGCCCCCGATCGTCCGGTGATCAACCTGGAGTCCGACGGTAGTGCGCTCTACACGATGTCGGCCTTGTGGACGCAGGCGCGGGAGAACCTGAACGTCACGACGGTCCTGCTGAACAACCGGGCCTACGCCATCCTGCGGATGGAGTTGCAGCGGGTCGGCGCGGAGGGCTCCGGCCCCAAGGCCGCCGAGCTGCTCGATCTGTCCACACCGGACATGGACTTCGTCAAGATCGCCGAAGGCCTTGGCGTGCCCGCCACCCGCGCCACCACGGCCGAGGAACTGGCCGACCAGTTCCGCACCGCACTGGCGGAGCCCGGCCCCCACCTCATCGACGCCATAATCCCACCCCTCCTCTAACCCGACTTTGCAGTTCCAGCGCCCGAGTTGGCAGTTCCGGGGGCCGAGTTTGCAGATCCGGGGCCCGAGTTTGCAGTTGGGCCAGTCAGGGAGCGGCGGGGCGACGACCTGCCCTCATGGCTGGCTGCCATAAGAGGTCGAGATTGCACTGCCTCGACTAGCACGAGGTGGTGCCGGATCACGCGCAAGCCCACGGGAACTGCAAACTCGGACACGGGAACTGCAAACTCGGGCACCGAAACTGCAAACTCGGGCGTTGGGTCAGGCGGTTGCGGGGACCAGCTCGCCGAGCAGGGCGCGCACCCTGCGGTCGATCTCGTCGCGGATCGGCCGGACGGACTCGGCCCCCTGACCCGCCGGGTCCTCGAGCTGCCAGTCGAGGTACCGCTTTCCGGGGAACACCGGGCACGCGTCACCGCAGCCCATCGTGATCACCACGTCGGAGGCCTGGACCGCTTCCGTGGTCAGCGGCTTCGGAAACTCCTGGGACAGGTCCAGCCCCAGCTCCGACATGACCTCCACGACGGCGGGGTTGATCGAATCGGCGGGAGCCGACCCGGCCGAACGCACCAGCACCCTGCCGTTGGCGTGATGGTGCAGCAGCGCTGCCGCCATCTGCGAGCGTCCGGCGTTGTGTACGCACACGAACAGCACTTCGGGAATCTCGGTCACGACGACACCTTCTCGGGTTCGGTGGACTTGGGAGCGAAACGTTTGCGCAGGGCCAGCGAGACGTAGACCAGCGCGACCAGCACCGGCACCTCGATCAGCGGACCGACGACACCGGCGAGGGCCTGCCCACTGGTCGCGCCAAAGGTCGCGATCGCCACCGCGATGGCGAGCTCGAAGTTGTTACCAGCCGCGGTGAACGCCAGCGTCGTGGTGCGCTCGTAGTTCAGGCCGAGTGCCGCGCCGAACGCGTACGAACCCGCCCACATCACGGCGAAGTAGACCAGCAGCGGCAGCGCGATCCGCACGACGTCGAGCGGTCGGCTGGTGATCTGGTTCCCCTGCAGCGCGAACAGGATCACGATGGTGAACAGCAGTCCGTACAGCGCCACCGGGCCGATGCGGGGCAGGAACTTGGACTCGTACCAATCGCGCCCCTTCGCCCGCTCGCCCAGTCGACGGGACAGATACCCGGCCAGCAGCGGGATTCCGAGGAAGATCAGCACGCTCTTCACGATCTGCCAGCCCGACACCGCGAGGTCGGTCTGTGGCAGTCCGAGCCAACCGGGCAGCACGGAGAGGTAAAACCAGCCCAGGGCGCCGAACGCGATCACTTGGAACACCGAGTTCAGCGCCACCAGCACAGCCGCGGCCTCCCGGTCACCGCAGGCGAGGTCGTTCCAGATGATGACCATGGCGATGCAGCGGGCGAGGCCGACGATGATCAGCCCGGTGCGGTACTCGGGCAGGTCCGGCAGCAGCACCCACGCCAGCGCGAACATCAGCGCGGGGCCGATCAGCCAGTTCAGCACCAGCGAGGACCACAGCAGTCTGCGGTCGCCGGTTACGGAGTCGAGCTTGTCGTAGCGCACCTTCGCCAGTACCGGGTACATCATCACCAGCAGGCCGATCGCGATCGGCAGCGAAATGCCATCGATCGCCACGGCGTTCAACGCCGTATCGAGGCCCGGAACCCAGTCTCCGGCCAGCAGCCCGAGCACCATGGCGGCGCCGATCCACAGTGGCAGGAAACGGTCCAGAGTGGACATCTTCGCGACGACATTGTCACTCATGCGGTCACCACCGACGAGAGTTCGGGCACCAGCACGCCGGACAGTCGTTCGAGCACCTCGGGATGACTGCGGTAGTAGATCCAGGTGCCACGTCGTTCCCCGGTGACCAGACCAGCCTCACGCAGCACCTTGAGGTGGTGGGAGATCGTCGGACCGGTGAGGTCGAACCGCGGCGTCAGCTCGCAGACGCACACCTCTCCCCCGTCGTGCGAGGCGATCATCGACAGCAGGCGCAGCCGCACCGGATCGGCGATCGCCTTGAACTTCTGGGCCAGTTCGGCGGCCTGGTCCCCGGACAGCGGTTCGCTCGCCAGCGGCGTGCAACACACCTCCGCGGCCTCGGCCAGGGGAAGCTGATTCGACATACATCTATATTGACAGACATCCAACCAGTGCCGCCACGCGGCCCCCACCCTCGCGCTTTCCCGGGAAAGCGCGAGGAAGGCTACCCGCCCCGGGCCGCGCCGGGCCCGGGCCTGGGTTCTCCGCGCTTTCCCGGGAAAGCGCGAGAACGTGGAACGGCCCGCCGCTCGCGAGATACGAGCGGCGGGCCGTTCACGAGCACGCCAGGGTGGGTGCTTACTCGAAGATCTCGCCCTTCTCGGCCTTCTCGACGAGCGACTGCGGCGGCGTGAAGTGGTCGCCGTAGCGCTCGGCCAGCTCACGCGAGCGCGCGACGAAGCCCTTCAGGCCACCGGAGTACTGGTTGATGTACTGGATGACACCACCGGTCCACGGCGGGAAGCCGATACCGAAGATCGAGCCGATGTTGGCGTCCTGCACCGAGGTGAGCACGCCCTCGTCGAAGCACTTCACCGTCTCCAGCGCCTCGGCGAACAGCATCCGCTCCTGCAGATCGATGAACGGCACGTCGCCGCTGCCGGACTTGAAGGCGTCCCGCAGTCCTGGCCACAGGCTGGTGCGCTTGCCGTTCTCGTCGTAGCCGTAGAAGCCGGACCCGCTCGAGCGGCCCTTGCGGTCGAACTCCTCGATCATCCGGTCGATGACGCCCTCGGAGGGGTGTTCCTTCCAGGTGCCGCCCTCGGCCTCGATCGCGGCCCGCGTCTCCTGCCGGATCTTGCGGGGCAGGGTCAGCGTCAGCTCGTCCATCAACTGCAGCGGCGGAGCCGGGTAACCGGCCTGCGATCCCGCCTGCTCGATGCTGGCGGGCTCCACGCCCTCACCCAGTGCCGCGATGGCCTCGTTGATGAAGGTGCCGATGACGCGGCTGGTGAAGAAGCCACGGCTGTCGTTGACGACGATCGGCGTCTTCTTGATCTGCAGGGTGTAGTCGAAGACCTTGGCCAGCGTGGCGTCGGAGGTCTTCTCCCCGCGGATGATCTCCACAAGCGGCATCTTGTCCACCGGCGAGAAGAAGTGGATGCCGATGAAGTCCTCCTGACGCTGCACACCCTCGGCGAGGCCGGTGATCGGCAGCGTGGAGGTGTTCGAGCCCAGCACGGCGTCCGCGTTCACGACGTTCTCGATCTCGCCGAACACCTTGTGCTTGAGCTCGGTGCTCTCGAAGACCGCCTCGATCACGAAGTCGACGCCGGCGAAGTCGGCCGGGTCCGCGGTCGGGGTGATCCGCGCCAGCAGTGCGTCGGACTTCTCCTGCGTGGTCTTGCCCCTGGAGAGGGCCTTCTCCTCGATCTTGGCCGCGTAGCCCTTGCCGCGCTCCGCGTTCTCCTGCGAGACGTCCTTGAGTACGACGTCGATCCCGGCCTTCGCCGAGACGTAGGCGATCGCCGCGCCCATCATTCCGGCCCCGAGCACGCCGACCTTCTTGGCGGTGTACTTCTCGAACCCGTCGGGACGGGAGCCGCCGGAGTTGATGTGCTGCAGGTCGAAGAAGAACGCCTTCGTCATGTTCTTCGCGACCTGACCGGTGGCCAGGCTGACGAAATAGCGCGTCTCGATCAGCGAGGCGGTGTCGAAGTCCACCTGCGCGCCCTCGACGGCCGCGCTGAGGATCGCCCTGGGGGCGGGCATCGGCGCGCCCTTGAGCTGCTTGCGCAGGTTCGCCGGGAACGCGGGCAGGTTCGCCGCGAACGACGGGTTGGACGGGCTGCCACCGGGAATCTTGAAGCCCTTGGCGTCCCACGGCTGCACCGAGGCCTCGGGGTTGGCCTTGATCCACTCCTTGGCCTTGGGCAGCAGCTCGTCGACGGAGCCGACCAGCTCGTGCACGAGGCCCAGTTCCAGCGCCTTGGCCGGCTTGTGCCGCTGTCCCTGCACCAGCACGTTCATGATCGCGCTCTGGATCCCCAGCAACCGCACGGTCCTGGTGACACCGCCCCCACCGGGCAGCAGGCCGAGGGACACCTCGGGCAGACCGATCTGGCTGCCCTTGACGTCGGCCGCGATGCGGTGGTGGGTCGCCAGCGCGATCTCCAGGCCGCCGCCGAGGGCGGCGCCGTTGATCGCGGCGACGACGGGCTTGCCGAACGTCTCCAGCTTGCGCAGCTGGGCCTTGAGCTCGTTGCCGCGCTTGGTGATCTCCTCGGCGTGCTCCGGAGTCGCCTGGATCAGGTCGTTGAGGTCACCGCCGGCGAAGAAGGTCTTCTTCGCGGAGGTGATCACGACACCGGTGATGGAGTCCTTCTCCGCCTCGAGCCGGTCGACGGTGGCGCCCATCGACTCGATGTAGTCGGAGTTCATCGTGTTGGCGGACTGCTTCGGGTCGTCCATCGTGAGCACGACGATCCCGTCGGAGTCCTGCTCCCAACGGATGGTCTTCGCTTCGGTCATCTGCTTGTCGCCTCTTCTTCTCGCCCCGGCGCTCAGACGCGCTCGATGATGGTGGCAATACCCATGCCGCCGCCGATGCACAGCGACAGCAGCGCGCGCCGCGCCTGGCGACGCTCCAGCTCGTCGACCATGGTGCCGAGGATCATCGCGCCGGTCGCGCCGAGCGGGTGACCCATGGCGATGGCGCCGCCGTTGACGTTGACCTTCTCCTCCGGCAGCTTCAGGTCCTTCATCCACTTCAGGACGACCGACGCGAACGCCTCGTTGAGCTCGAAGAGGTCGATGTCGTCGACGGTGAGCCCGGCGATGTCGAGGACCTTCTGGGTGGCCGGGGTCGGGCCGGTGAGCATGATCGTCGGGTCGGAACCGGTGACGGCAGTGGCCACCACGCGCGCCCGCGGAGTCATGCCGAAGTCCTTGCCGACCTGCTCGTTTCCGAGCAGCACCAGCGCGGCACCGTCCACGATGCCGGAGGAGTTACCGCCGGTGTGGACGTGGTTGATCTTCTCCACCGAGTGGTACTTCTGCAGCGCGACGGCGTCGAAACCGCCCATCTCGCCGATACCCTCGAAGGACGGCTTGAGCTTGCCGAGCGCCTCCGCGGTGGTGCCGGGGCGACGGTGCTCGTCGTGGTCGAGGATCGTGACGCCGTTGATGTCCTTGACCGGCACCACGGACTTCGCGAAGTACCCGCCGGACCAGGCGGCCTCGGCCTTCTCCTGTGACCAGGCGGCGAAGCGGTCGACGTCCTCGCGGGAGAAGCCCTCGGTGGTCGCGATGAGGTCGGCACCGATGCCCTGCGGAGCGAAGTAGGTGTCGTAGTTGGTGGCCGGGTCGGTGAACATCGCCCCGCCGTCGGAGCCCATCGGCACCCGCGACATCGACTCGACGCCACCGGCGAGGATCAGGCTCTCCCAGCCGGAACGCACCCTGGCCGCGGCCTGGTTGGCTGCCTCGAGACCGGAGGAGCAGAAGCGGTTGAGCTGCACACCGGCGACGGTTTCCGGCAGGCCGGAGACCATGGCCGCGGTGCGCGCGATGTCGGCACCCTGGTCACCCACCGGCGAGACGACACCGAGGACGATGTCCTCGATCGCGGCCGAGTCGAGGTTCGGGTGCCGGACCTGCAGTTCCCGGATCAGGCCGACGACGAGGTCCAGCGGCTTGGTCCCGTGCAGGGACCCCTTCTTGCCTTTACCACGAGGCGTGCGAATCGCCTCGTAGATGAACGCCTCATTACTCACACCCACGGTCCTTCCTGCAGCACTGCGTGTACGGGGCGGTTGCAGCGGCCGGAACTGGCCGGCCGGTCATGCTAATCCTCACTAACATAATCCACCTTCGACAAACCCTGTCAATGGGTTGGGACCTAGTCCACACCTGGGGTTACTCGTCCGAGAGCGCGCCACTGGCGATTGCCACAAATGCGGCTACAGTGTTCTCACCTATGGAACCGACCGCCACGCGCACCCGCCGTCCGCGCGACCGCAAGAGCCAACTCGCCGCGGTCGCCGCGCAACTGTTCCGTGCCCGTGGCTACCACGGTGTCGGGATCAACGACATCGCCGCCGAGGCCGGGATCACCGGCCCCGCGCTGTACCGGCATTTCGCCGACAAACAGGCGATCCTCGCGCACGTGCTGCTCGCCGGTATCGAGGAAATGGAGCTCGCGACCGAGCAGACCCTCGCCGGCGCCGGGCAGCCGTCGGCCGACCAGATAGAGCTGCTGCTGACGACGCTGGCACGTAAGTCCGTCGAGCGCAGGGAAGCCGCCGCGCTGTGGCGGTGGGAGGGGCGCCACCTGGCGCCGGAGGATCAGCGCGAGATCCGCAGGCGCTCCGGAGCGATGCTGCGCTCCTGGGCCCATGCGCTGCGCCAGGTGCGGCCCGAGCTCTCCGACGACGAGGCGGAGCTGCTCTGCTGGGCCGGGATGAGTGTCTTCGGCAGCGTGTCGGTCCACCACACCAGCATCTCCAAGAAGCGCTTCTGCGAGCTGCTCGTCCAGCTCGCCCAGCGGGTACTGCATGTGCGGCTTCCCGAGCAGGACACCGCCCCCTCCGCCACGCCGCCCGCGTTCGGTCTCGGCACCCAGTCCCGCAGGGAACAGGTACTCAGCGCGGCCACCGACCTGTTCCACCAGCGCGGCTTCCACGCCGTGAGCATGGAGGACATCGGAGCGGCAGCCGGCATCGCTGGTCCGAGCGTGTACCGGCACTTCCCGAGTAAGGCGAGCCTGGTCACCGCCATCGGCAAGCGGGCGGCCGAGCGGCTCGCGCTGGGCGCCGAGTACGCGCTGCGCACGAGCGGCCCGGCCGACGAGCGGGAGGCGTTACGGCGGCTGGCGGAGTCCTATGTCCGCACGCTCACCGGCAGCGCCGAACTCGCGGTGTCGTTCGCGGGCGGCCCACTTGCCGTGACCGACGAACGCGACCGGGCCGAACTGGTCCGTATCCAGCGGGACTACGTGGCCCAGTGGCTGCACCTGCTCGCCACGGTGCGGCCCGAGCTCGGGCCGCGCGAGGTCAGGATCACCGTGCACGCGGCGCTGACGATCGCCAACGACCTCGCGCGCACCCGCCGGACGAGCGGACGGCCGCATCTGCCCGCCGAGCTGGTGGCGATGATGAGCGCCGTCCTCGGCCTCTGAAGACCCTGCGCGCCCTGAGGGCCCTGGAGCGCGCGAACTGCCAACTCGGGCGCCGAAACTGCCAACTCGGCCATCCGGAACTGCGAACTCGAGCGCCGGAACTGCAAAGTCGGGGACCCGTGGTGGCGTGGGTCGGCGTCAGCGGCTAACCTACTGACGAGTAGGTAAGCGAGGCCGGACCCCGGCTGATGGGAGACGCGACGATGGTTGCGCCGCAGAAGAAACGAGACGCGATGGGCTTCGGCCTTGCCGCGTTGACCCGGCTCGCCAGCACCAAGGCGATCGACCGGATGGGTTTGCGCAAACCGGTGCAGAACCTGGTGTCGGCCGGGACGCGCAACGGCTTCCGGGCGGCCGGGGCGGCAGGCCGGTCGTTCAAGGCCGTTCAGCGGCTGGGCCAGCCCGCCCGGCTGGCGCCCGGCCCCGATACGGGGCTGTTCGATCTGACGCCGTCGGAAGAACAGCAGATGATCGTCGACACGGTCACCGACTTCGCGGCCGAACAGCTACGGCCCGCGGCGGCGGAGGCCGACGCGAAGGCCGCCGCCCCGGACGGCCTGCTCAGCAGGGCCACCGAGCTGGGCGTGACCCTGGTCGGGATCCCCGAAGAGCTCGGCGGCATCGGCACCGAACGTTCGGTGGTGACCGGGGCGCTCGTGGCCGAGGCCATGGCGCACGGCGACCTCAGCCTCGCGGTGTCGGTCCTCGCGCCGTCCGCGGTGAGTACCGCACTCGTGCAGTGGGGTGACGAGGAGCAGCAGGCCACGTACCTGCCGTCGTTCGTCGGCGAGAACGTGCCGGTCGCGGCGCTCGCACTGCAGGAGCGGGTGGCGTTGTTCGACCCCTTCAAGCCGACCGTGAAGGCGCGCCGCACCCCCAAGGGCTACCAGCTCGACGGCGTGAAATCGCTGGTGCCGCGCGCCGCACAGGCGGAACTGTTCATCGTGTCAGCCGATCTCGAGGGCCGTGGCGCGGCGCTGTTCATCGTCGAGTCCTCCTCGGCCGGAGTGAGCATCGAGGCCGAACCCGCGATGGGACTGCGTGGCGCCGCGACCGGCAGCCTGCGCCTGGACAAGGTGTCGCTGCCCGCGAGCGCACTGCTCGGCGGTGGCAAGGCCGAGGTCATGACCGAGGTCGTCCGGCTCTCCCGCCTCGGCTGGGCGGCGCTGGCCGCGGGCACCGGCAAGGCCGTGCTCGACTACGTCATCCCCTATGTCAACGAGCGCCAGGCATTCGGTGAGCCGGTGAGCCACCGGCAGGGGGTCGCGTTCCAGGTCGCCGACATGGCGATCGAACTCGAAGGCCTCCGTCTGGTGATGCTGCGGGCGGCCGCCAGGGCAGAGCAGGGCAAGCCCTATGCACGTGAGGTCGCCCTGGCTCGGAAGCTGGCCACGGACAAGGGAATGCAGATCGGCAGCGCGGGTGTGCAGCTGCTCGGCGGGCACGGCTTCATCAAGGAGCACCCGGTCGAGCGCTGGTACCGCGATCTGCGCGCCATCGGCGTTCTGGAAGGCGTCGTCCTGCTCTGAGCGTCCCGCTCCCCAGACTTCGGAAGGTCACCATGATCAACCTGGAACCCCCAAAGAAGGCCGGCGCACTGGTCAACCAGGCGTATCAGGCCGCGGCCGAGGTGTTTCGGCCCATCTCGCGCAAGTACGACAGGGCCGAACACACCTATCCGGCCGAACTGGACATGTTCGCCTCGCTGCTTGACGGGCTGAACTCCTCGGGTGAGGGCGGCGCGGGCGCGTCCGGCATCCGCAAGGACGACAAGTCCGACGGCGCCGCGGGAAACCGCAACGGTGGCAACCTGAGCACCGTGCTCGGCACCATCGAGATGTGCTGGGGCGACGTGGGTTTGCTGCTGTCGATGCCGCGCCAGGGACTCGGCAACGCCGCGATCGCCTCCGTCGCCAACGACGAACAGCTCGAGCGGTTCGCCAACATCTGGGCGGCGATGGCGATCACCGAACCCGGCTGTGGCTCGGACTCCGCGGCCATCACCACCACCGCCCAGAAGGACGGTGACCACTACGTCCTCAACGGTGAGAAGATCTTCGTCACCGCTGGGCAGCGCGCGGACGCGGTTGTCGTCTGGGCCACTCTGGACAAGAGCAAGGGCCGTGCGGGGATCAAGTCCTTTGTGGTCGAGAAGGGCACGCCCGGTTTCGAGGTGGAACGGGTGGAGCACAAGCTGGGCATCCGCGCCTCCGACACGGCCGTGCTGCGGTTCGAGAACTGCCGTGTTCCCAAGGAAAACCTGCTCGGCAGCCCCGAGATCGACACCAAGTCCGGCTTCGCCGGGGTCATGCAGACCTTCGACAACACCCGTCCCCTGGTGGCGGCGATGGCCATCGGTGTCGCCCGCGCGGCACTGGAGGAGACCGCACGCGTCCTCGCCGCGGCCGGAGTCACAGTCGATTACGACAAGCCTGCGAACTCCCAGCATGCGGCCGCCGCCGCATACCTGGAACTGGAGGCGGACTACGAATCGGCGTACCTGCTGACGATGGAGTCGGCCTGGATGGCCGACAATCGCAAGCCCAACTCGCTGCAGGCCTCGATGGCCAAAGCGAAGGCAGGCCGCTCGGTCGTGGACATCACCCTGCGCTGCGTGGAACTCGCGGGAGCGGTCGGCTACACCGAGGATTCGCTGCTGGAGAAGTGGAGCCGGGATGCCAAGATCCTGGACATCTTCGAGGGTACGCAACAGATCCAGCAGCTGATCGTGGCAAGGAAGGTGCTCGGCAAGACCTCGGCCGAGCTGAAGTAGCCCGCACGACAGGACACCGGGTGGATGATGCCGATCAGGTCGATGTTTCGTCGGCCTGATCGGTTGTTTCCACCGATGCCACAGCGATTGGGCGCGGGGCTCTCAGAGATCCGGGAACGGGTCGGGTGGGAGATGTTGCTCGGCGGGCGACAGTTCGGCATCCGCGGCCCGGATCACCGGGACGAACTCCTCGGGGATTTCCAGTGTCAGCGAACCTATGTGGCAGAGGGAGTCCATCGAACCGGACAGTTCCAGGGGCCCCAGCGTGGTCGAGCGGGGATACCGTGACCAGACCGATACCGGCCGGTGCCGTCGGAACCAACCACAGGCGAGTACAACGATCTCCGTATCGGTGACCACGACAAGGAATCCGGCCATCCCGGTAGGTCCGCGAAGTGTGACCGCGGAACCGGGAAATACGTACCGGACCCGCGCCCCTTCAGGCAGAAAGGCGGCGCAACGCTGACGGACGTCCGCTGACAACGACATGTCCCCGCACCCCCGATCCCCGTGACTACTCCTCCCAGGTTAGGCGCTTTCCGCTGCAGGTTCAGCGCCCGACAGTGTTCTCACCCTCGGCGTTACCGATCTGTTGGGTAAGGAACTCGTCCAGATAACGCCAGGTCGTGCCTCTCGCCTTGCGGCCGGTCAGCACCCCGAGGTGCCCGCCGGGCGCCACCTCGAACCGCACGGACGGCGCGTTCTCCAGCAGTGTCACGAGTCTCTCGACGGCTGCCTGCGGTGCGATGCTGTCATCCGCACCCGCGATCACCAATGTCGGCACCTTCACCCCGGTCAGCGAGATGATTCGGCCGTTGAGGTCCACCGACCCCTCTGCCAGATCGTTGGAGCGAAAGAATCGGTGGTACATCTGCCCGAAGGTCCGGCCGGGGTAGGCGATCATATTGTCCATGAAATGGTCGACCGCCTCGATCTGCGCGAGGTAGTCCCGGTCATCCAGATTCTTCAGGATCGCCAGTGGCTTTGTGATCTCCTTGTTGATTCCCGAGATCCGGAACGCCCGACTGACCAAGTAGGACGGTGCACCGCCAAGAGCGCGGTAGAACGGCGTCAGCACATGCCCACCCGTGAAGTCCACCAGTGGACGGAAGGGCGCGATGAGCGGGATCGCGGTGAAATCGAATGGCGCGGCGACGGTGGCGATCGAGGCAACCGGCAGTTCCGGCCGGTCAGCCGTGGTCAACAGGGAGAAAATGCCGCCGAGGCACCAGGCGACGACATGCACCTTCTGCCCACCCGCGTCCTCGCTCACCCGCTGGATCGCCTTCGGCAGCACCTCGTCGATCCAGTGCTCGACGCCGAGCCTGCGGTCGGAGAACGCGACGTTGCCGTAGTCGACCAGATACGTGCGCCTGCCCGCCTCGACCAGATGTTCCGACAGACTGCAACCCCTGCGCAGGTCGAAGCACAACGCGGGTGCGGCCAGCGGTGGCACGAGCAACACCGGCGGGCCCTCCGCGGGACGGGCACCGGAGCTCATCCGGTACACCGAGCGGTTGGGGCCCTGGTCGATGAGCACCCGTGGCACGGGGCGGAGGTCGGCGACGCCTCCCTGGAAGACCTTGCCGATCACGTTGGAGGCCGCGGCCGCCACCCTTGCCGGTGGTGATGACATCGCCGCCTCCTCGCATTCGCCTGCATCATCGTTCCGGACGAATCTTGCCTGGCGCGATGCCGGTATTCAACAAGCGGCGAAGCTCAGCCCGAATTGGAATTATCACACTAAAGTCCACTTCGGACGTGTAGCTGTGGCGTGGCTTACTTCGCGGTGCCGTCCTCGTCCCCCATCGCGGGCGCGCTCTCCGCCGCCCGCGCCTCATAGCCCGCCCTGGCACTGGAGTGCGCCGCCGAGGCGAGGATCTGGTCGCCGCCGAGTGTGCGCAGCATCCACTCCGCCGCAGTACGGGGCAGCAGCCGGGTGATCCGGCCGGTGAGGTCCAGCGACTTGGGCACGAAGACATCGAATCGGGGACGCCGCAAGGCGCCGACGATCGCGGCCGCGACGTCCTCCGGCAGAACCGACTTGATCATCTTTGCCTCACCGAGCCCGCTGGCCAGTTCGGTACGCACGATCGCCGGCATCACACAGGAGACGTCCACGCCACTGCCCCGAAGTTCGAGGTGGACTGATTCGGAGAGCCCGACCACCCCGTGCTTTGTCGCGCAGTACGTGGCGGCGCCGGGAAAGCCGGCCTTCCCGGCCATCGAGGCGACGTTCACGATGTGGCCGCTGCCGCGCGGGCGCATCCGCTGTACCGCCTCCCGCGTTCCGTGGATGACAGCGTGCAGATTGATCTCCAACTGACGGCGGGTCGAGCTGTCCTCCTCCTCGTGCAGTGGTGCCAGCGGCATGATTCCGGCGTTGTTGATCAGCACGTCGATCGGGCCGAGGCGCCGTTCGACCTCGTCGAGAAAGGCACTGAACGCGCCGGTGTCGGTGACGTCCAACTCCAGCGCGAGGGTGTCCGAACCCAGTTCACCCGCCGTCTTCTCGGCACGAACCAGATCGAGGTCGCCGATCGCGACCTTCGCGCCGTGCCGGACGAGCGCCGCAGCCGTCTTCGCACCGATCCCCTGCGCGCCTCCGGTGACCACGATGACCTTGCCCCGCAACGAACGCATCTGCCTGGCCATGATCCGGCTCCTCTCGCCGTTGTCGACGTCCAGCAGGCGCACTATTGACACAACGCCAACTGCTTGCGGTCATGGTGCACCCATCTCCGCCGGACCACCAGACCCCGGTAGGGGCTCGTTCGCGGTGACGCACCCGCCGGCGGCGGGCGTATCGGTCATCGAGCGCACCCGCTGTTCGAATACCTGACCGATCCAGCCGTGGTAGTCGAACTGGACGGTGGGCGTGAATCCCTGACCGGTGTAGTACCGCACCAGATCTCCGCCTCCGCCTGCCCAGCAGTCGACGCGCAGCAGTTCGATCTCACGCTCCCGCGCCTCGGCCCGGGCACGCTCCAGCAGGGCCGAGCCGATTCCGTACCCGGCGAACCGGCGATCGGTGATCAGCAGCCCCACGTACAGTTCCGCCTCGGCGACCACCGGCACGTGCGCGGGCGGATGATCCTCCAGCAGCAGGGCGCCCGCGGGCTCGCCGTCGAGTTCGGCGACCCGGAAGCCGGGGTCGGCGGCCATCCGGTGCACACGCTCCGTGCGCACGGGGTCGGTGGACCAGGGCTTGTCACCCCACTGGGCCGATCTGCCGCGAGCGGCGAGCCAGGCGACGGCCCGGTCGAACATGGCAAGCAGGCGTTCACCGTCACCCGGCATACCGGACCGTATCGCCAGTACCTTACCTGCTGGTCAGAATCCACGGGCCGTCCTCTGTGATCGCGACGGTGTGCTCGGCGTGCGCGGCACGACTGCCGTCGGCTGTGTAGATGGTCCACCCGTCGTCGCCGTGGCGGTAGTCGTCCTGCCCGCCTCCGACCAGCATCGGCTCGATAGCCAGCACCAGCCCAGGACGCAGCAGCAGTCCTCGCCCAGTCTCACCCTCGTTGGGCAGGTGCGGCGCCTCATGCATCGACCTGCCGATCCCGTGCCCGCCGTGATCGGCCAGTAGTCGGTACCCCGCCGCGCGACCCGCGGCGCCGACCGCGGACGCGATGTCGCCCAGGCGTGCACCGGGACGTGCGGCGGCGATACCCGCGGCGAGTGCGCGCTCCGCGGCGGCGATCAGGTCGAGATCGCGCGGGTTGGCCGCGCCGACCACGAAACTCACCGCCGCATCCCCGTGCCAGCCGTCCAGACACGCGCCGAAGTCGATGCTGAGCAGATCGCCTTCCCGCAGGCGGTACCCAGTGGGGATGCCGTGAACGACGGCATCGTTCACGCTCGTGCAGAGCACCGAGGGGAACGGGCAGGGGGCGCCCCCGGGGTGGTAGTCCAGGAACGACGAGGTCGCCCCCGCCCTTCGGATGATTTCCGCCGCGACCTCGTCCAACTCCAGCAAACTCGTGCCCACCGTGGCTTCCGCACGCACGGTGGCAAGCACCTCGGCGACGATCTGCCCAGCGGCTCGCATCGCCGCCATTTCACCCTCGGTCTTCAGTTCGATCATCGCAAACCCTCTCCTGGTGGGATAGTTATACCGGTATATCTATCACAGATTGGATCCACGTTCCCGTAACGGGCCCCGCCGTCCCGGCACAGGCACTCCTTTTTGGACGAGACGGGAGTCCTACGGCCCACCCGTACCGGTCAGCGGCACGCCGGTCTTGCCGGGATCAGCGCCTCCGAGCAGGGTGGCGAGCATGGAGCCCAGTGCCGTACGCGCGGCGGCCGACCTGCTGCAACAGGCCTATCGCAGCGGGACGCCGATCGCGCCGTTGATCGACGAGTACCCCGATGCCGACGTCACCGACGCCTACCGTGTCCAGCAGGAACAGGTCCGGCGATGGACCCAGGCCGGCGACACCGTCAGAGGCCACAAGGTCGGCCTGGCCTCCGCGGCGATGCAGCGGCAGATGGGCGTGAGCCAGCCCGACTACGGGCACCTGCTCGGCGACATGTTCCATCTCGAGCACCAGCCGATTCCCGCGCAGCGGTTCCTGCAACCACGGATCGAGCCGGAGATCGCGTTCGTGCTGGGCCGCAGGCTCTCCGGTCCGGGGGTGACCGTCGCCGACGCGATCCGCGCGGTCGACTTCGTGCTGCCCGCACTGGAGGTCGTGGACTCCAGGATCACCGATTGGCGGATCTCGATCGTCGACACGATCGCTGACAACGCCTCCTCCGGCGGGGTGATCCTCGGCAGCAAGCCCACCAGCCTGTCGACTGTGGACCTGCGCCTGGCGGGCTGCACCTTGCACCACGGTGGCGATCTGGTCGCCACCGGCGCGGGCGGGGCCGTACTCGGGTCACCGGTCAACGCATTGGTGTGGCTGGCCAACACCGTCGGCCCGCTGGGCATCGACCTCGAACCCGGCCACGTGGTCCTCCCAGGATCGATGACCAAGGCGATCGCGGTGCGCCCCGGAGACACGGTCGTCGCGGACATCGCCGGACTCGGCAGCGTCACGGCGACATTCGATGCGGAGGAACGGTCATGAGCGAGCACGCGATGTTGCTCGACGGTGGGGTCCCCGTCGACACGGCACTACGGGCCGGTGCACCGCTGGACGTCGCCGGGCTCGCCGAACCGAGAGTCGGCGCCCATCTCGCCGTCATCCTCGGCACCTCCCTGCACGGGCATATGCCCGCGGCACGTGCGCTGCTAGCCGTCGAGGCGGTGTGCGGCGCACTGGTGGTGACCGGCGGCGGCCGTCCCACCGGATACCTCGACGGTCCGACCGTACGGCCGGTCAACGACGTAGACCTGATGCTGGAGGGATGTCTGCTGGAGGTCGACGGTCAGATCGTCGACAGTGCGGCCGCAGCAGCGGTCCGGCTCGCCGGGGCCCTCGTCCGCGCGGCCAGCGCGATGGAACTGCCGGCTGGCGCCGTGTTGCTCAGCAGAGCGCTCACGGAGCCGGTCCCCGTTCGGCAGGGGAATCGGATCGCGGCACACTTCAGCACTCTCGGCTCACTCACGATTGCTGTGTGTTAGTGAGTGCGGCGGGTTGGTAGCGGTTAACGACGAATTTGATCTTGCTTGGGCGTACTTGCAGACGCTCCAACCTGGCTGCGGGAGGCTCGAGAGCCCAACCGGGAAGATTTTCGCGACTGGATCGTTATCTGTGGCGCGCGGACGTGCGGACCGGGGCGCCGACAGATGTCACACCTGTTTTCCCTGTTCAGGTACCCGAGTGGGATTTAGGCTTGGGACTTCGACGCCGCACAACGGTAGTCAACACCTGCGTGTTGTTTCCCACGCGTCGGCTTTGACCTATGCCGATAACGGCGAATTCACACTAGTGTCATAAGACCGGCGAACCCGGGAGTAACCGACGCGCGCTCCCACGGTCCCTCACCACAGGGCCCTGGAAGTGCGCGCGACCCGCAGTACAGCGAAGTACGCGACATGCACAGCGACGTGCAGGGCCACACGACGAGGTGTGGCCATCCGGCGATGTCCGGGGCCCCTCTCGGGGCTTTCTCATCTCTCGACTGACCATCGCAACACCGGGCCGGATCGTTAGCCAGGTGCGCCTTCACCTGCCCGACGAACCGACCCGGCAGCGCCAACGCCTAGGAGGGCGGCCAGCCGTGAACCGCCACGCACCGAGCTCGCACGAGCCGCACCGCAAGCAGGGCTTGTACGACGAGCAGTACGAGCACGACGCCTGCGGCGTCGCCTTCGTCGCCGATCTCGCAGGCAAACGAGACCACGCGATTGTGCGCAAGGCCCTCGTCGCCCTGCGCAACCTCGAACACCGAGGCGCCCGTGGCGCCGAGCCGGACACCGGTGACGGCGCGGGCATCCTGATCCAGGTCCCGGACGCCTTCTACCGCGACGTGGTGGACTTCGAGCTGCCCGAGCCCGGCGCATATGCCGTCGGAACGGCGTTCCTGCCGGCCGACGAGGCCGCCCGTGGCCGCGCCATGACCACCGTCGAGCGGATCGCGGCCGAGGAGGACATGCGCATCCTCGGCTGGCGTGAACTGCCCGTGCACACCGAACACGTCGGCCCGACCGCGCGGACCACGATGCCGCATTTCGCGCAGCTGTTCCTGGCCCCGCGCCACGAGGGCGTCACCGGCCTCGCGCTGGAGCGCGCCGCGTTCTGCGTGCGCAAGCGGGTCGAGCACGAACTTCCCCAGTCCGACGAGGGTGGCGTCTACTTCCCCAGCCTTTCCTCCAGGACCATCGTCTACAAGGGAATGCTCACCGAGCCACAGGTCGAGAAGTTCTTCGACGACCTGGCCGACGAGCGGGTGACCAGTGCCATCGGCCTCGTCCACTCCCGCTTCTCCACCAACACCTTCCCGTCCTGGCCGCTCGCGCACCCGTACCGCTACGTGGCACACAACGGTGAGATCAACACCCTGCGCGGCAACCGCAACTGGATGGATGCCAGGGAGTCCATGCTGGACACCGATCTGATTCCTGGTGACCTCAAGCGGATCTACCCGATCATCACCCGTGGTGCCAGCGACTCCGCCTCCTTCGACGAGGTGCTGGAGCTGCTGCATCTCGGCGGACGCTCGCTGCCGCACGCCGTGCTGATGATGATCCCGGAGGCCTGGGAGAACCACCAGGAGATGGACCCCGCCCGCAGGGCGTTCTACGAGTTCCACTCCACGCTGATGGAGCCATGGGACGGACCCGCGCTGGTGTCCTTCACCGACGGCACCCAGATCGGCGCCGTACTGGACCGCAACGGCCTGCGTCCCGCGCGCTACTGGGTGACCGAGGACGGCCTCGTCGTACTGGCCAGCGAGGTCGGCGTGCTCGACATCGAGCCGTCGAAGATCGTCAAGAAGGGCCGCCTCGAGCCTGGTCGTATGTTCCTCGTCGACACCGTGCAGGGACGCATCGTCGACGACGAGGAGATCAAGGGCGGCCTTGCCGCCGAGCACCCCTACGACGAGTGGGTCCGCGACGGACTACTGCACCTCGACGACCTGCCCGAGCGCGAGCGCGAGGTCCCCACCCACTCCTCGCTCGTCCGCCGTCAGCAGGCCTTCGGCTACACGGAGGAGGAGCTCGACGTCCTGCTCAAGCCGATGGCCGCGGCAGGCGCGGAGCCGATCGGCTCGATGGGCAACGACTCGCCGCTGGCCCCGCTGTCCAGCAGGCCACGGCAGCTCTTCGACTACTTCACCCAGCTTTTCGCGCAGGTCACCAACCCGCCGTTGGACGCGATCCGCGAGGAACTGGTGACCGCGCTGGGCACCCAGCTCGGGTCGGAGCCGAACCTGCTCGAGGCCGACGCGGACTCGTGCAGGCGAATCGTGCTGCCGTTCCCGGTGCTGGACAACGACGAGCTCGCCAAGCTCGTGCACATCAACGACGACGGCACCCTGCCCGAGTTCCAGGCGGTGACCGTCCTCGGCCGTTACGAGGTCGCGGGCGGCGGCGAGGCCCTGAACCGGCGGCTCGACGAGATCCGCAAGGAGGTCTCCGAGGCCATTGAGGACGGTGCACGGCTGATCGTGCTGTCCGACCGGGGCGGGGACGAGAAGTACGCTGCGATCCCCTCGCTGCTGCTCACCGGCGCCGTGCACCACCACCTCGTGCGGGAGAAGACCCGCACTCAGGTCGGGCTGATCGTGGAGTCCGGCGACGCCCGCGAGGTACACCACATCGCGCTACTGATCGGCTACGGCGTGGCCGCCGTCAACCCGTACATGGCCATGGCCACCGTGGAAGAGATGGCCGAGCGCGGCCTGATCCCCGGGGTGGACGCCAAGCAGGCCACCAGGAACCTGATCAAGGCGCTGGGCAAGGGCGTGCGCAAGACGATGTCCAAAATGGGCGTCTCCACCGTCGCCTCCTACACCGGTGCCCAGATCTTCGAGGCGATCGGACTCGGCGAGGAGGTCATCGAGAACTGCTTCACCGGTACCACCTCCCGGCTCGGTGGCGTCGGCTTCGACACGCTCGCCCTGGAGGTGCAGAAGCGCCACACCAAGGCGTTCCCGGTCGACGGGGTGCGGGCCAGCCACCGCGAGCTGGAGACCGGCGCGGACTACCAGTGGCGCCGTGAGGGCGAGCCGCACGTGTTCAACCCGCAGACGGTGTTCAAGCTGCAGCACTCGACACGCTCCGGCAAGTACGAGATCTTCAAGGAGTACACGAAGAGCGTCGACGATCAGGCCGAGCGGCTGATGACGCTGCGCGGGCTGTTCGGCTTCAAGGAGGGCGAGCGCCCGCCGGTGCCGATCGAGGAGGTCGAGCCGGTCTCGGAGATCGTCAAGCGGTTCGCCACCGGCGCCATCTCCTACGGATCGATCTCCCAGGAGATGCACCAGACCCTCGCGATCGCGATGAACCGGTTGGGCGGCAAGTCCAACACCGGTGAGGGTGGCGAGGACGCCGAGCGGCTCTACGACCCGGAACGGCGGTCCGCGGTCAAGCAGGTCGCGAGTGGACGGTTCGGGGTCACCAGCGAGTACCTGGTGAACGCCGACGACATCCAGATCAAGATGGCGCAGGGCGCGAAGCCCGGCGAGGGCGGACAGCTTCCGGGCAGCAAGGTGTACCCGTGGATCGCCAAGACCAGGTACTCGACGCCGGGTGTCGGCCTGATCTCCCCGCCGCCGCACCACGACATCTACTCCATCGAGGACCTGGCGCAGCTGATCCACGACCTGAAGAACGCAAACCCCTCGGCACGTATCCACGTGAAGCTGGTGTCCGAGGTCGGGGTCGGCACGGTCGCGGCCGGTGTGTCCAAGGCGCACGCGGACGTGGTGCTGATCTCCGGGCACGACGGCGGGACCGGCGCCTCTCCCCTGTCCTCCATCAAGCATGCCGGTGGTCCGTGGGAGCTGGGCCTCGCCGAGACACAGCAGACACTGCTGGCCAACCGGCTGCGCGATCGGATCGTCGTGCAGACCGACGGCCAGCTCAAGACCGGCCGGGACGTGATGATCGCCGCACTGCTCGGCGCGGA
This sequence comes from Amycolatopsis palatopharyngis, assembly GCF_003385185.1. GTDB lineage: Bacteria > Actinomycetota > Actinomycetes > Mycobacteriales > Pseudonocardiaceae > Amycolatopsis > Amycolatopsis palatopharyngis. The sequence continues at coordinate 33,118 of NZ_PQHZ01000008.1, forward strand.
GGAGTTCGGCTTCGCCACCGCGCCCCTGGTGGTGTCGGGCTGCATCATGATGCGTGTCTGTCACCTGGACACCTGTCCGGTCGGTGTCGCGACCCAGAACCCGGTGCTGCGGGAGAAGTTCAGCGGCAAGGCGGAGTACGTGGTGAACTTCTTCGAGTTCATCGCGCAGGAGGTCCGGGAGTACCTGGCTGAGCTCGGTTTCCGGTCCATCGAGGAGGCCGTCGGCCACGCCGAACTGCTGGACACCCGCAAGGCGGTGGATCACTGGAAGGCCGAGGGGCTGGACCTCACGCCGATCTTCCACGTTCCCGAGCTCGAGCCGCGTGCGGCCCGGCACCAGGTGGTGTCCCAGGACCACGGGCTGGACAAGGCGCTGGACAACACGCTGATCCAGCTCGCCGAGGGCGCACTGTCCTCAGGAGACCGGGTCCGGCTGGAACTGCCCGTGCGCAACGTGAACCGCACGGTTGGCACGATGCTGGGCTCGGAGCTGACCAAGAAGTGGGGTGGCGACGGACTGCCCGACGACACCATCGACGTGACCTTCACCGGAACCGCGGGTCAGTCCTTCGGCGCGTTCGTCCCGAAGGGAATCACCCTGCGACTTGTCGGTGACGGCAACGACTACGTCGGTAAGGGCCTTTCCGGCGGGCGCATCATCGTGCGTCCCGACCACGGCGCGCAGTTCCCCGCCGAGGAGCACATCATCGCGGGCAACGTCATCGGTTACGGCGCGACCAGTGGTGAGATCTTCTTGCGCGGCAAGGTCGGCGAGCGCTTCTGCGTGCGCAACTCCGGAGCGCTGGCCGTCGTCGAGGGCGTCGGCGACCACGGCTGCGAGTACATGACCGGCGGCCGCGTCGTGGTGCTCGGATCGACCGGCCGCAACTTCGCGGCAGGTATGTCCGGTGGCGTCGCGTACGTGCTCGACCTCGACCCGAACCGGGTCAACCCGGAGATGGTGGACCTCGATCCGCTCGACGACGAGGACGGCGAGATCCTCCGCGACGCGGTGGAGCGTCACTACGCGGAGACCGGCTCGGCTGTGGCACGCAAGCTGCTGGCCGAATGGGACACCGCGATCGACCGGTTCTCGAAGGTCATGCCGAAGGACTACAAGCGTGTCCTGCGCGCGCAGGCTGCGGCCGAGCGCGACGGCAGGGACCCCAACGTTGCGATCATGGAGGCCGCACATGGCTGACCCAAAGGGTTTTCTGACCACGGAGCGGGAGACTCCGAAGACTCGTCCCGTCGACCTGCGGCTGATGGACTGGCGGGAGGTCTACGAGGACTTCGCCACCAGCAAGGTTTCCAAGCAGGCGAGCCGCTGCATGGACTGCGGCATCCCCTTCTGCCATCAGGGCTGCCCACTGGGCAACCTGATTCCGGAGTGGAACACCCTGGTCTGGCGGGAGGACTGGCAGAACGCGATCGAGCGGCTGCACGCCACGAACAACTTCCCCGAGTTCACCGGCACGCTGTGCCCCGCACCGTGTGAGACCGCGTGCGTACTGGGCATCAACGACGACCCGGTGACGATCAAGCGGGTCGAGATCTCCATCGTCGACCGCGCCTGGGAGGAGGGCTGGGTCAAGCCGCTGCCTCCGGAGACCAAGACCGGCAGGAAGGTCGCGGTCGTCGGATCGGGTCCGTCCGGGCTCGCCGCGGCCCAGCAGCTGACTCGCGCCGGTCACGATGTGGTCGTGTTCGAGCGGGCCGACGCGATCGGCGGGCTGCTGCGTTACGGCATCCCCGAGTTCAAGATGGAGAAGCACCGCCTGGACCGGCGGCTGGACCAGATGCGGGCCGAGGGAACCGAGTTCCGGGCCGGGGTCAACGTCGGCGTCGACATCACCGGCGCGCAACTGCGCTCCGAGTACGACGCCGTGGTGCTCGCCGGCGGGGCCACGGCTTGGCGGGACCTGCCGATCGAGGGCCGCGAGGCCGAGGGCGTCTACCAGGCCATGGAGTACCTGCCTCCGGCCAACAAGGTGGCCAGCGGCGAACTGGAGCGGTCCCCGATCACCGCCGAGGGCAAGCACGTCGTGGTCATCGGTGGCGGAGACACCGGCGCTGACTGCGTCGGTACCGCGCACCGCCAGGGTGCCGCGTCGGTGACGCAGCTGGAGATCATGCCGAAGCCGCCGGAGAGCCGGTCCGACGCGCACCCCTGGCCGACCTACCCGATGATCTACCGGGTGTCCTCGGCCCACGAGGAAGGCGGCGAACGGCTGTACTCGGTGAACACGCAGGAGTTCCTCGCCGACGACGAGGGAAAACTGCGGGCGCTGAAGCTGGTCGAGGTGCGCAACGAGGGCGGCAAGTTCGTCCCGGTCGAGGGCACCGAGCAGGAACTGCCCGCCCAGCTGGTGCTGCTGGCGATGGGCTTCGTGGGCCCGGAGAAGGACGGCCTGCTCACCGAGCTGGACGTCGAGCTGGACCAGCGCGGCAATGTCGCGCGGGACAGCGAGTACCGGACCAGCCTGGACAACGTGTTCGTGGCCGGGGACATGGGCCGCGGACAGTCGCTGATCGTGTGGGCGATCGCCGAGGGCCGCTCCGCGGCCGCAGGGGTGGACGCCTACCTGACCGGGCGAGACGTGCTCCCTTCGCCGATCCTGCCGACGGAGCGCCCGATCGCCTGACCCGGCAGCGGGGAACATCACTGTCCCTGGTCCGGCCCCCGAGACCGGAGCGGTCCCGCGCACAACGGCGTGTGCGGGCCCGCTTCGCCACCAGGGGTTGACGAGGGCACCGGCCGGGTATCCCCTTGCCATGGCGGACAACGACAGGGGCAGGCGGCGTACTCGTGCGGAGTACGCACAGGGCCTGCCCGACTACCACGACCCGACCGGCGGGTTCGGCGGCGCCGCTCCCGCCTACAGCGCGCTCACCCTGCGCATCGTGCTGGCTGCTGCCGGTCTGCTGCTGGCCCTGGCCGCGGCCGTCTACTTCGCGACCCAGGGAGTCGTCTGGGCGGTCGTCGTGCTCGGAGTGTTCGCCCTCGCCAGCGCGATCGATCTCGGCTGGGTGATCCACCGCAAACGACGCGGCGAACCGGGCTGACGCTCACGGCTCGACCGCGTCCCAGGCCAGCAGGCCCGCACCTAGACAACCAGCCTCCGCGCCCAGCTCGGCCAGCAACAGCCGTGGCACGCGCTGGAACGGCAGGTTCGCGTTCAGCCAGCGCTGGACCGGGTCCAGCAATACGGCACCGGCGTCGAAAAGTCCGCCGCCCAGAACCACGGCTTCCGGCGCGACGAGGGTCGCCAGCACGCGCAGCCCCTTACCGAGCCCCTCGGTGGCCTCCCGCAGCACGTCTCCCGCGATCTCGTCTCCTGCGGCGGCCGCCCCGAACACCTCGGCGGCTCCGGCCACCGCGGCTCCCGAGCGTTCGCGGTAGCGTCGCGCGATTCCACCCGCCGACGCCACCACCTCGAGGCAGCCGGTCGAGCCGCAGCCGCAGGGCAGGCCGTGCCCGATGTCGACGTGCCCGAGCTCCCCCGCATGCCCGCCTGCCCGGTAGGGCCGCCCGTCGAGCAGCAACGCGGCGGCGATTCCGGTGCCGACGGGAACGACCGCGACATCGCGGTACCCGCGAGCGGCACCGAGCCGCCACTCGGCCAGCCCACCGGCACTCACATCGTGACCGAAGACGACGGGCATACCGAGACGATCCCGCAGCATCGCCGCCAGCGGTACGTCGCGCCAGCCCAGATTCGCCGCGAAGCGCGCGATTCCGGCGTTCTCGTCGACGATGCCGGGCACGACCGCCCCGGCCGCCACCGGTCGCAACCCAGTTGCCGCACTCATTTCCGCTGTCATAGCGGCGATCAGATCGGCGACCTCACCAGGAGGAACGGCACCGTCGACGGCCGCTGGCACGGTGCGGCGCAGTGCGGCGAGCCGCCCGCCACCGCTGTCGAGCAGTGCCGCCTTGATGCTGGAACCGCCGACATCGAACGCGGCGACAACGGGAACGTTCATGCCCGCATTCTGCTGCCCGGGTTCGCGGCCCCTCGCCGAGCATCACACTCGCGCCGCATTGACAGGGCAAAGCGGGCGATCATACGCTCCATCCAATTGAGCGATGGTGACCGGAAGCCGGTGAGAATCCGCGCGGTCGCGCCACTGTGACCGGGCCCCGAATCCCGAATGGGCCCGGAAGTCAGACCCGACACCTTCGCAACCGTTCCAACAGGGCCGCGTTTCGCCCACGGAGGTTCTCTATGACGCACGCCACGGTCGCTGCGGCGCAACCCGTTCCGGTCAGCATCCCGATCCGACAGATCCTGCCGTGGGCGGTGTTCGTCGGCATCCTCTCGTTCATCCTGTTGTACTTCGTCAGCACCGAGGAGGGCGTCACCGCGCTGTTCTCCGGTGGCTACGTGCACGAGTTCGTGCACGACGGCAGGCACCTGCTCGCGTTCCCCTGCCACTGACAGGGTGTGGCGATGAGGAACCTGCTGGTCCGCGGGATGCTCGCGGGTCTGATCGCCGGTGCGCTCGCGACCGTGTTCGCCTATTTCTTCGGCGAGCCCTCGTTGAACGCGGCCATCGGCATCGAGGAAGCTACGGGCGGTGCCCACTCGCACGCCAATGCCGGTGCTCCGCGCCAGCACGGCGCGGAGTCCACTGAAGACGAACTCGTCACCCGCGGCGTGCAGAGCACGATCGGACTGTTCGCCGGGGTAGGTGGTTACGCCGTCGCGGTGGGTGGCCTGTTCGCGCTCGCGTTCGCGTTCCTGCACGGGCGCGTCGGCAGCCTGCGGCCCCGGCTCACCTCGGCACTGCTGAGCGGCTGCGCGTACGCCGTGGTCGTCCTGGTGCCGTTCCTGAAGTACCCCGCCAACCCGCCCGCGGTGGGCCGGGGCGCCACAATCGGTTCACGCACCGCGCTGTACTTTGGCTTCCTCGCCCTTTCGGTCGTGTTCGCCATCGCCGCCGTGTACGCGGGGCGACGGATCGCCGACCGGCTCGGCCCGTGGGCCGGTGGCCTGCTCGGCGCGGGCGGCTACGTCGTCGTGATGGCGGTATGTGCGGCGTCTATGCCGGTGCTCGACGAACTTCCCGCGGGGTTCCCCGGCTCGACACTGTGGACGTTCCGGATCGCCTCGCTCGGCACGCAACTGGTGCTCTGGACCGCACTCGGCCTGGTCTTCGGCACCCTCGCCGAACGCTTACTGACCGGCCGTACCACCGAGTCGGCTGTCATCGGGTCGTGAACTTGATCTATCGTTTATCGATGCTATCGTCTGTCGATAACATCGATAAACGATAGGAGATGCGGTCATGTCCTCCATCCGGAAGCGACTCGGCGAACCGCTGAGCACCACCGACAAGCGCCTCGTCACGATCTTCGGATTGCTCTTCGTCACGGCGTTCGCACTGGTCAACTACGGCACCGTCCGTGCGGCGACCACCGGGTGCACGGAGATCACCTACGGGGGCCCCACCTTCGCCAGCACCGTTCAGTCCGGTGTGGCCGTCACGGTGGCGACGAAGCGGGTATGCCCCGTAGACGGGCAGCTCTCCACGACAGATCTGTTCCTCTCCCTCGGCGCAACGCTGCCCGCACTGGTGTTCAGCGCGGGCGCCCTGCTCCTGCTCTGGCGGTTCCTCTGGGGCGCCGTGCGACCGGGACTGCACGCGCCGGTGACACCAGGTCGGCTGCGCACACTGGGCTGGTTCGTCCTCATCGGTGGTCCGGTCAGCGAGGGTCTCGGGCATTTCTGGACCTACGAACTGGCCGAAAGCCTGCTGGGCGGCGACGAATACCGCATGGGCGACTACTCCGCTTGGCTGCAGGAGTTGCAGATGGATTTCCCGTGGTGGTCGGTCTTCGCCGGGGTGTCCGCGCTCGTGGTGGCGAAACTGCTGCGGATCGAGGTCCGCATGGGTGAGGAACTGGAGGGCACCATCTGATGCCGCCGGAGGCAACGCACCGGATCCGCATCCACCTCGACGCCGTACTCGCCGAGCGGGGGATGACGGTCGCGGAACTCGCCGAGCGGGTCGGACTCACTCCGGTGAACATCTCGGTACTGAAGAACGGCAGGGCAAAGGCGATCCGGTTCTCGACACTGTCCAAACTGTGCGAGGTACTGGACTGTCAGCCCGGCGATCTGCTCACCTTCGACCGGCAGCGCGACTGAACCGTGGCCTGCCGGCGGCCGCCAGGCCGAAACCCGTTGCGAGCGCGGCCAAGCCGACCAGCCGTGACAGCCGCACGGCCCGGCGCAGGTCCCCGGCGCCGGGCGGCGGTCCTTGACCGAGCGGGCCTCTGTCCTCGACCCTGCCGCCGTAGCTGTTGCTGCCACCGAGCCGGACACCGAGCGCACCGGCGAACGCGGCTTCCACCGGTCCGGCGTTGGGGCTGGGGTGCCGGTGGGCATCGCGCCGCCACGCCAGCAGGGCGGCCTGCGAGCGGCCGGCCACCAGCGGTGCGCACAGTGCGGCGGCGGCCGCACTGAGGCGGGCCGGGATCAGATTCGCGAGATCGTCCGCACGGGCCGACGCCCAGCCGAACTCGGCATACCGTGGCGACCGGTGGCCGACCATCGCGTCCAGTGTGTTCAGCGCCCGGTACCCGAGCAGCCCGGGGAGTCCGGCCACGCCGCCCCAGAACAACGGCGCCACGACGGCGTCCGAGGTGTTCTCCGCGATCGACTCGGTGACCGCCCGCGCCAGCGCGGTCGCGTCAAGACCGTCGGGGTCACGCCCGCACAGGTGCGCGAGCCGCGCCCGTGCCCCCGCGATGTCGCCGGCGTCGAGCAGCCGGGCCATCTGCTCACCCTCCGTGGCCAGTCCGCTGCCGCCGAGCACGGCCCACGTCGCGACGGTGGTCGCCGCGAACCGGGCCGTGGCGTTGTTCCTGGTCCGTGCGGAGACCGCCAAGCCCGTGGCCGTGGCCCCACCCGCGCACAGCGCGGTGTACAGCACTCCACGGAACCGGGACGCGCTCCACATCCGCCGTTCCAGGGTCGCGGCGGCGTTGCCGAAGACGGCGACCGGATGTCCGCGCCGCGGATCTCCGAAGTACAGATCGGCCGCGTAACCAGCGGCTATACCGGCCGCTGTCGCGGTTCGGCGGGTCAACCTCGCGGACACCACAGCGAGGACCCTAATGCGTCCGCGACAATACCTCCCATGCCTCCCGCCAAGACCCCCTCCGCCCGCCCCACCCGACGGCTCGCCGAACTCGTGGCCGACCGGCTGGAAGCCGGGGCCAGGTTGCTGCGCCGGTTCTGCGGCACGCCCGACCGGGACGGTCGAGTGCTGATCCTCGGCGGTGTCCGTTCCGGCAAGTCCAGGCACGCGGAGCAGCTCATCTCCCGGTACCCGGCCGTCACCTACGTCGCTGGCGGGCTGCCGCCGGGTGACGACGATCCGGAGTGGGCCGCACGGGTGGCCCAGCACCGGGCTCGCAGGCCCGCCCACTGGCACACGATCGAATCCGCCGATCTCGCGAAGACGTTGCGTGAAGCGACGACCCCGCTGCTGATCGACTGCCTGGGCACCTGGCTCAGCCGGGTGCTCGGCGAGGTCGGGGCCTGGGACCAGCGCGAGGGATGGCAGGTTCGGGTGGACGAGCGGCTGGCCGACGTCGTGGAGGCATGGGCGGGGGCCAGGGTGCCGGTGGTGGCGGTGAGCAACGAGGTGGGCAGTGGGATCGTGCCCCCGACCTTCTCGGGCCGGGTCTTTCGTGATGTGCTCGGTGCGTTGAACAGCCAGATCGCCGCCCGCTCTGATGAGGTGCTGCTGGTCGTCGCGGGCCGGGCGCTGGAACTGAAGGAGAACGGAAGCCGATGACGATCTTCGAGGTAGCGCCGGTTCCCCGGCCGAGCGAGCGGGCCAGGATGGCCGCGCAGGAACGGCTGGACGGGCTGGTCAAGCCGCTCGGCGCGCTCGGGAGGCTGGAGGAACTCGCGGCGTGGCTCTGTGCCGCGCACGATCAGGTGCCACCACGGGCACTCGACGACGTGCGTGTGGTGATCTTCGCGGGCGATCACGGCGTGGCTGCCACCTCGGCGGTGTCGGCCTATCCCAGGGAGATCACCGCCGCGATGGTGCGGGTGTTCCTCGCCGGTGTCAGCGGGGTGGGTGTGCTTGCCGAGCAGGTGGGTGCACGCGTGCGGGTATTGGACATCGGGGTGGACGCCGATCTGGACGACGTCGCTCCGGAGATCACCGCGCACAAGATCCGGCGTGGGTCCGGTTCGATCGACGTCACCGACGCGCTGGAACCCGAGGAGACCCTGCGTGCCCTCGCCGCGGGCCGCGCGGTGGCCGACGCGGAGATCGACGGGGGTGCGGACCTGCTCATTCCCGGCGACATGGGCATCGGCAACACCACGGTGGCCGCCGCGCTGGTGGCGGCGATGCTGGGACTGCCCGCGGAGGAGGTCGTCGGCACGGGAACCGGGGTGGACGAGGCAGGCAGGGCGCACAAGGTATCGGTGGTGACGGCCGCGCTGGACCGCACGGGCAGGCACGAGGGCGACCCCGTCGCGCTGCTCACCGCACTCGGCAGCGCGTGCGCGGCGGCGACCGCCGGATTCCTCGTGCAGGCGGCGGTGCGTGGGGTGCCCGTACTGCTGGACGGCGTGTACTCCGGCGCGGCGGCCCTGCTGGCCGCGGAACTCGCACCGGGCGCACAGCGCTGGTGGCTGGCCGGGCACCGCTCGACCGAGCCTTCGCAGGCGTTCGCACTGAAGGCACTCGGTCTCGAACCGATCCTCGACCTGGGCCTGCGCCTGGGCGAGGGCAGCGGCGCCGTGCAGGCGGTGCCCGTACTGCGCTCCGCCCGTGCGGTGCTCGCCGGAATGGGTTCGCTGGCCGACCTCGACCTCGGCTGAGCGTGCACGTTCCGGTAGCCGACCCACTGCGGATGGCGTTGGGCACGCTCACGGCATTGCCGGTACCCGCACCACGCACCATCGACCGGCGGGTGGCCGCGGGCGCGATGCTGCTCGCCCCGCTCGCCGCCGTGGTGCTCGCCGTACCCGCCGGACTCGTCGTGTGGGCGGGCGACACTCTCGGGTTGCCCCCACTCGCCTCGGCCGTGCTGGCCGTCGCCGTGGTGGCGCTGGGCAGCAGGGGACTGCACCTCGACGGGCTGGCCGACACCGCGGACGGGCTCGGCGCATCCTACGACCGGGAACGAGCGCTGACGGTCATGCGCAAGGGTGATGCGGGCCCGTCTGGTGTCGCGACGCTGACGCTGGTGCTGCTCCTGCAGTGCGCCGCGCTGGCCGGGGCGATCGAGGCTGGACACGGTGTCGTCGCGGTGGCCGTGGCCGTCGTCGGCGGCCGCGCGGTACTGGCGTTGTGCTGCGCCCGCGGCGTCCCCTCGGCCCGACCGGAGGGGCTGGGGGCGACGGTGGCAGGCGCCGTGCCCATCACCGCAGTGGTGCTGGTGCTGGCCCTCGTCGGCGGACTCGCGGCGTTCGCACCCGGCGTCGCGTGGTGGCGAGGCCCGCTCGCGGTACTGCTCGGCTGCCTTGCGACGGCGGCGCTGCTGGCGCGCTGCGTCGCGCGACTCGGCGGGATCACCGGCGACGTCCTCGGCGGCTGTGTCGAGGCCGCCACCGCCGCCGCACTACTGACCCTCGCCCCCTAGCTCCCCCGCCCTAACTACCGCGCTTTCCCGGGAAAGCGCGGTAGTTAGGGTGGCGAGGAAGCCGCGGATGGTGGGCTCGTCACGGACGGCGATCCGGAGCCAGTCCGGGCCGAGGCCGGGAAATGTGTCTCCCCGCCGCACGGCGTATCCGGCAGCACGCAGTTCCGCCCGCACGCGCTCGCCCCCGGGCACGCGCACCAGCACGAACGGCGCCCGCGGTGTGCCCGCCACCTCGACTCCGAGCGCCTCCAGCCCCGCGACGAGGAACTCCCTGTCCCGCACGGCCTCCTTCGCCAGTGACTCGGCCTCCGCCTGCGCGGCACGGGCGCTGCAGGCGGCCATCGCCGTCGCGGCAAGGCTCGACACCGACCAGGGCGGCTGCACGGCGCGCAATCGGCGCACCACGTCCGGTTCGGCCAGCACATATCCCGCCCGCAGCCCGGCGATGCCCCAGGTCTTGGTCAGGCTGCGCAGCACGACGAATCCAGGAATCCGTTCCCCGGCAAGCGTTTCCGGCTCCCCTGGGATCGCGTCGAGGAAGGCCTCGTCCACCACGACGAGACGGCCTGGCCGACCGAGCGCGCGTACGGCGGACGCCGGGTGCAACACGGAGGTCGGATTCGTCGGATTGCCCACGAACACCAGATCGGCGTCCTCCGGCACGGCCGTGGGGTCCAGGGTGAATCCGTCCTCGGCCCGGAGCGCCACTCGCGTGACGGGATGTCCCGCCGCCCGCACCGCGGCCTCCGGCTCGGTGAACTGTGGATGGACAACCGCGACGCGCCGCGGGCGCAGTGCGGTGGCCAACAGGGTGAACGCCTCCGCGGCACCCGCCGTCGGCAGCACGTCCTCGGCTGCTCGCCCGTGCCGGACGGCGATGGCAGCGGTCGCGGCCCGCACGTCCGGGTAGGCCGCCAGCAACGGGACCGCGAGTTCGAGCTCACGACGCAACCACTCCGGCGGAGCGGGCAGGCGCACGTTCACCGCGAGGTCCACCAGGCCATCGCCCACCTCACGGTCACCATGATGGCCGAGGTCAAACTCCATTGTGGACCGCATGGGCGAATCGTTGCGCGACACCGGGATGTCCCGCCCAGTGCACGTGCAGGTATGAGGCGTGCAGGGTAGGGGTCGCGAAACCGTCGGAGTGCTCATCCCACTGCCATGCCGGGTGAACGCCGGCTCCCGGCAGCACCTCGGTGCGGTGGAACTCGTGGCCGGTCACCTCCTCGCCACTGGGGGCGAGCAGTGTGTCCGCCGGTGCCGTCGCACGCCGGTAGCCGAGCGCTCCCCGCTCGGTCATCCGGGCACGGGCGTCCAGCGCGCCCACCATCGGCAGGCCATCCAGTTCACGGCAGAGGTACAGCAGCCCCGCACACTCGGCCACCACCGGCATACCGCGTCCGATCGCACCGGCGACCACCTTCCGCAGCCGTACGTTCGCGGACAACTCCTCGGCGTGTACCTCGGGGAATCCGCCGCCGAAATACAGCCCCGCGCAGTGTTCGGGCAATTCGGTGTCGTGCAACGGATCCAGATCCACGACGTCGACGCCCGCCGCTTCGAGCAACTCCGCCGTCTCGGTGTAGCGGAAGGTGAAGGCCTCACCACCCGCGGCCGCGACCACAGGACGCGCACCTCGTGTGGCTGATGGGGTCACCTCGTGCGCGGGATCCCACGCGACGCCGGGCAGCGCAGGCGCGGTGTCCGCGACCCTGCGCACGGCGTCGAGGTCCACTCCCCCGGCGATCCACGCGGCCAGCCGGGGCAGGAACCGCTCGGCCTCGGCGGCCCGTTCCGCCACCGGCACCAGACCGAGATGCCTGCTCGGTGCGTGGATCTCCGTGGTTCGGCGTAGTGCGCCGAGAACCGGGATCCCGGTGGGACGCAGCGCCGCACGGATCTCGTCCTCGTGCCGCTGCGAGCCCAGTTTGTTCAGGATGACACCGGCGAGGCGTACGTTCGGGTCGTAATTGGCGAATCCGAGCACCACAGCCGCGACGCTGCGACTGGCCGCGGAGGCATCCACCACCAGCACGACAGGAGCGTCGAGCAACTGGGCGACGTGCGCCGTGGAGGAGTAGCCCTCGGTGCCGAGCATCCCGTCGAACATCCCCATGACGCCTTCGATCACGGCGATCTCGGCCCTGCGGGCACCGTGCAGAAACAGGGGAACCACCCGCTGTTCCCCTTGCAGGAAGGGATCCAGGTTACGGGCGGGCAGGCCGGTGGCGAGGCAGTGGTAGCTCGGGTCGATGAAGTCGGGGCCGACCTTGTGCCCCGACACGGCGACGCCACGTTCGGAGAACGCGGCCATCAGCCCCGCGGCCACGGTGGTTTTGCCGTGCCCGGACGCGGGGGCCGCGATGATCAACCGGGCTACCATCGGGCCGCCTCGCGCACTCGTACCGCCGTCACCACTCGATGCCCCGCTGCCCCTTCTGACCCGCGTCCATCGGATGTTTGACCTTGGTCATCTCGACGACCAGATCCGCCGCGTCGATCAGCGCGGGTGGCGCGTTGCGGCCGGTGATCACCACGTGCTGGCGCCCTGGACGTTCGCGCAGTGCCCCCACGACGTCCTCGACGTCGATCCAGCCCCAGTGCAGCGGATAGGTGAACTCGTCGAGCACGTAGAAGTCGTGCCGTCCCTCGGCGAGCCTGCGGCTGATCTCCGCCCAGCCCTCACGCGCGTTGGCCGCGTGGTCTTCCTCGGTGCCCTGCTTCCTGGACCAGCTCCAGCCCTCGCCCATCTTGTGCCACTCCACCGGACCCCCCTGCCCGCTGGACTCGTGCACCTCACCGAGGGCGCGCAGCGCGGACTCCTCGCCGACGCGCCACTTCGCCGACTTCACGAACTGGAACACCCCAATGGACCAGCCCTGGTTCCAGGCGCGCAGCGCCATCCCGAATGCGGCGGTCGACTTACCCTTCATTGGTCCTGTGTGGACGACCACGAGCGGACGGTTTCGCCGCTGCCGTGTGGTGAGTCCATCGTCCGGGACGACGTCCGGCTTTCCCTTCGGCATATCAGCTCACGCAGCCTTTCCGGTCCTGGCCCGCACCTCGCCTGCGAGCGATCCCGCCGCGACCTCGCCGAGCGGAACATGTTCCGCACCGAGTCTGGCGGCCAGTTCGGCGGCGAGCCCGAGGCGCATCCGCCCGGACTCGCAGTCCATCACCACGGTGCTGACCCCGGTGCCCGCGAGCAGCCCGGCCGCGGCCTGCGAACGGGCGACGGCGTCGGGTCCGCTGGTGGCCCTGCCGTCGGTGACGACCACGAGCAGCGGCCTGCGTCGTGGATCGCGGATCGCTTCCACCCGCAACACCTCCGCCGCCCGCAACAGCCCTTCCGCCAATGGGGTCCGGCCCCCGGTGGGCAGGCCCTCCAGCCGGGCGGCGGCTGTCTCGACACTGATCGTCGGCGGGAGCGCGACCTGCGCCTCGGCCGCGCGGAACGTCACCAGGCCGACCTTGTCCCTGCGCTGGTAGGCGTCGAGCAGCAGGGACAGTACGGCCGACTTCACCTCACCCATCCGCGAACGCGCACCCATCGAGCCCGAGGCGTCCACGCAGAACAGCACGAGGTTGCCCTCCTTGCCCTCGCGCAGCGCATAACGAACATCCGGTGAACGGACGACCAGCCCGGGCCCGCTGCGGCCCCGCGCACGCTGGTGCGGCGCGGCAGCCCGCACGGTCGCCAGCAGATGCGGCCCGCCTTCCCGCACCCCCTGCGGCCGCACGCCCACGATCCGGCCCGTGTCGGTGACGGCGCGCGACCGCCGTCCCTGCGCCCCGGCACCCGTCCCGGTCACGGTGAACAGCCGCGCCCGATACGACCCGTCCGCCCCCACGGTCCGCTCCCCCGCGTTCTGGTCGTTCCGCCCCTCGTCTTTGCAGTTTTGGGGCTCGTCTTTGCAGTTTTGGGGCTCGTCTTTGCAGTTCTCGTCGGGCCGCTGCCCCGAACCGGGCCCATCGTCGTCCGGCCCCTGGTCCTCAGGGCCCTCCCCCGGCGACTGCTCCCCCTGCTCGGCCGGGCCCTGCTCCTGCGGTTCCGGCGGGCTCTGCTCAGGAGTGCTGTCGCGCAGTACCTGCTCGAGCTGTTCGTCGTCGATGCCGGGCGCGTCGAAGGGGTTGCGCCTGCGCCGGTGCGGTAGCGCCAGCCGCGCCGCGACCCGCACGTCCTCGGTGCTCACGTGGTCCCGCCGGGACCAGGCCGCGTGGGCGATGGCCGTCCGTGCGGTGACGATGTCTGCGCGCATGCCGTCCACTTCGAACGCGGCGCACACCTCGGCGATCTGCAGCAGGGCGTCATCGGTGAGCACCACCGAGGGCAACAGTCGTTGGGCTGCCTCGATGTCGGCGGCGAGTTCTGTGTCCGCGTCCGCGTAACCGGCCGCGAAACCGTCCGCGTCGGACTCGTAGGCGAGCCTGCGGCGCACGACCTCCACCCGCTGCTCGGGCTCGCGACTCGATGTCACCTCCACGGTGAGACCGAAGCGGTCGAGCAGCTGCGGACGCAGCTCGCCCTCCTCCGGGTTCATCGTGCCGATCAACACGAAGCGAGCGGCGTGCGACACGGATACGCCTTCGCGTTCGACCGTCGCCCTGCCCATCGCCGCAGCGTCCAGCAAGGTGTCGACCAGATGGTCGTGCAGAAGGTTGACCTCGTCGACGTACAGGAGCCCGCGGTGTGCACCGGCCAGCAGACCTGGCTGGTAGTCGGTCACTCCCTCGCCGAGTGCCCGCTCCAGGTTCAGCGATCCGACCACGCGGTCCTCGGCGGCGCCGACCGGCAGCTCGACCAGCCGGGCGGCTCGGCGCTGGCCGGGTGCCCCGTCCGCGTGTGGCCCGTCGGGGCAGCGTGGGTCCGGGCTCAGCGGGTCACAGGAGAACCTGCAGCCGTCCACGACGTCCACGCCGGGCAGCAGCCCCGCCAGCGCGCGCACCATGGTGGATTTCGCGGTGCCCTTCTCGCCACGGACCAGCACGCCGCCGATCGCGGGCGAGATCGCCGACAACACGAGGGCCAACCGCAGGTCCTGCATCCCGACCACGGCGGAGAACGGATACGGCCGCATACACAAAGCTCCCTTGCCACGAGTGGGTGTCCACGCCCACGCCGAACTGGCGCGCACCGGAGAACCGGCACGCGACGAGCACCAAAGCTCTGACTTCCGCTCGCCGCGCTGGGGCGGCGAGCGGTCACAGTGGCGGGACCGTCCCGGATTCGCACCGGGTTCCTCGGCGATCGTCGCGCCCGATCATCGCACACGTATCGAGCAGTACCGGATCACGAAGACGTGATAAACCCGACCGCCCCGGCGACGATCGACCGGCTAGCGTGCCTGTCGTGTCAGCAGAGCGACCGGCCCAGCTTCCGATCACCGTCGTGGGTGTCGGCGCGGACGGCTGGAGTGGGCTCGGCACGCAGGCTCGGGACGCGGTCCGGACGGCGGAGGTGCTGCTCGGCGGCCCCCGCCAGCTCGGTCTCGTCCCCGACGAGGGGGCCGAGAAGGTGCCCTGGCCGAGCCCGCTGCTGCCGAACCTCGAAACGACCCTCACCGCGCACGCGGGACGCAGGATCTGCGTGCTCGCCAGTGGCGATCCCCTGCTGTCCGGCATCGGCACGACACTCGTCCGGCGGCTCGGGGCTGAGCGGGTGCGCATCCTGCCGGGTGTTTCGTCCGTCACATTGGCGCGCGCCCGGCTCGGGTGGTCGGCCGAGGACGTCGAGGTGGTCAGTGCTGTCGGGCGAGACGCGCACCGCGTGCTCAGGGCGCTCGCGCCAGGACGGAAGCTGCTCGTACTCAGCTCGGGGGCCAGCACGCCTGCGGATGTCGCCGCCCTGCTCACCGAGCACGGCTACGGGGCCAGCGAACTGACCGTGCTGGGTGAGCTCGGCGGGGCCGGCGAGCAGCGGCTGTCAGGTAACGCACGCGACTGGTCGCGGCCGGAGGTCGCGGCACTGAACGTGCTCGCCGTGTGCTGCCGCCTCGATCCTGGGGCGGTCGCACTCCCGCCGCTGCCGGGGCTGCCCGACTCGGCGTTCGAACACGACGGGCAACTCACCAAACGGGACCTGCGGGCGAGCACGCTCGCCAGACTGGCCCCGTGCCCCGGTGAACTGCTGTGGGACGTCGGCGCTGGCGCGGGCAGCGTCGCGATCGAGTGGTGCAGGGCGCACCCGGCAAACCGCGCGATCGCGATCGAGTCGGTGCCGGAGCGAGCGGCGCGAATCGAGCGCAACGCGCGCCATCTCGGCGTCCCGGACCTGCAGGTGGTGACCGGACGCGCGCCGGAGGTGCTGGCGGACCTGCCCACCCCGGATGCGGTGTTCGCCGGCGGCGGCGTCAGCGCACCCGGACTGCTGGCGGCCTGCTGGGCGGCGTTGCCCACGGGCGGGCGGCTGGTGGGCAACGGCGTGACGCTGGAGGCGGAGCAGGCGCTGGCGGCCGCGTACGCCGAGTGGGGTGGCGAGCTGGTTCGCATCTCGGTCGAGCAGGCCGCGCCGCTGGGTGGGTTCACCGGCTGGACCCCGGCGCGCGCGGTGACCCAATGGAACGGAGGCAAGGCATGAACGGGCCCGTCGCGACGCGAACGGAGCGGGTTGGGATGTCCCCAATGTGGCATTCGGGACATCTAACGTCCCGAATGCCACATTGGGGAACTACTCCCCCCGGCACAGCCGGAGCCCCGGACACCACCGGGGGCGGGGCATGACGGTCCACTTCATCGGGGCGGGACCGGGGGCCGCCGACCTGATCACCGTGCGTGGGCGGGATCTGCTGGCGCGCTGTGGCGTCTGCCTGTATCCGGGCAGCCTCACCCCGTCGGACCTGCTCGCCCACTGTCCGTCCGACGCCTACCTGGTGGACACGGCTGACCTCACACTGACCGAGATCGTCGGCGAGCTCACCGCGGCCCATGCCAGGGGCCAGGATGTGGCTCGGCTGTGTTCCGGGGATCCTTCCGTTTACAGCGCGGTCGCCGAACAGGCACGGCGGCTCGACGCGGCAGGTGTGCCCTACGAGATCACCCCCGGTGTGCCCGCGTTCGCCGCGGCGGCGGCCGTCCTGGGCAGGGAGCTGACCGTACCGACCGTCGGCCAGAGCCTGGTCCTGACCAGGGCGCAGGCCCGGTCCACCCGCATGCCCGAGGGCGAGAACCTCACCACCTTCGCCGCGAGTGGCGCGACGCTGGCCCTGCACCTGGCGATCAACCGGATCGAGCAGGTGGTGGACGAGCTGCTCCCGCACTACGGCGCGGACTGCCCTGTGGCGGTGGTGGCACATGCCAGCCAGCCCGGAGAGACCGTGCTGCGCGGCACCCTCGCCGATATCGCCAGGCAGGTCCGCGAGGCAGGCGTGACCAGGGCCGCGATGATCTTCGTTGGCCGGGTGCTGGCGGCCGAGGGTTTCCCCGACAGCTTCCTGTACTCGGCTACCCGCGAACGCTCGGCCCAGCCGCGCTCGCTGCCGTGAACGGTGCCGGGATCAGCACAGCACCGGATCAAGCCGGAGCGCGGCCGACGATGGTGCCCGCACGGTCGATGACCACGATGTCGACCTCGATCGGGGCGTCACGGAGCACGCCCACGCAGGTCTGCCGCGCCCGCTCGGCGACGAGGTCGCCGAGGTCCAGCCCGTCGGCCGTAGCCAGTTGCAGAGCGTGCAGCGCGCTGTTGGCCTGCCGGATCGGCTCGCTGAGGCCGGAGAATCCCGCGGTCGCGGCCAGCTCGGCGAGCAGGTCGAGGTCCACTCGGGACCGTTTGGAGTGCAGGTCAAGGAAACCGGCCGCGAGCTTGGAGAACTTCGCGAACCCGCCGGCCAGTGAGAGCCTCGGAACCGGATTCTTACGCAGGTACTTGAGTACCGCGCCGGCGAAGTCGCCCATGTCCAGCAACGCACTCTCCGGCAGCCCGTACAGCTCGGCCACCACCCGCTCGGACGTACTGCCGACGGCACCCGCGACGTGCTGGTGCCCCATCGCCCGCGCCACGTCGACGCCCCTGCGGATGCTGTCGATCCAGGCCGAGCAGGAGTACGGCACCACGACACCGGTCGTACCGAGCACGGACAATCCGCCCATGATGCCGAGGCGCGGGTTCCAGGTGTGGCGAGCCATCTCCTCGCCGTGCGGGATGGAAATCTCCACCTCGACGTCTCCAGCGGCCCCGTGCGCCTGCGCGACCCGGCGCACCGCTTCGGTCATCAGCTGCCGCGGCACCGGGTTTATGGCCGGCTCCCCGATCGGCAACGGCAGGCCGGGCCGGGTGATCGTGCCGACGCCGGAACCCGCGCTGAACGTCACCCCGGAACCGGGGGCGCCCAACGAGACCGTGGCGACGATCAACGCCCCGTGTGTGACGTCCGGGTCATCGCCCGCGTCCTTGATCACCCCGGCGCTCGCGGCCGTACGAGCCGCGTCGAGTTCCTCGGTGGCCAGTGCGAAACTCGGCCGCTTGCCCTTGGGCAGCAGCACCTCGACCGGGTCGGGGAACTCGCCGGTGAGCAGCGCGGTGTACGCGGCCGTCGTCGCGGCGGTCGCGCAGGCACCCGTGGTCCATCCGTACCGGAGCTGCTCGTTCGGTGCTGCCATCAGGAAAGGAATTATCGCCGCATGAACCCCGCCGACCTACAGGTGGCCCATCGGGCGACCGCGCGCCGGGTGCTCGTGCTCGGGGGCACGGCCGAGGCCAGGGCGCTCGCCGCCGAACTCGTGGCCGGCGGTGTCGCGGTGATCTCCTCGCTCGCGGGGCGGGTGAGCGCGCCGAGACTCCCCGAAGGTGAGGTGCGCATCGGGGGCTTCGGTGGACCCGAGAAACTCGCCGCATGGCTGGAGCGGGAGGCGATCACGGCCGTGGTGGACGCCACGCACCCCTTCGCGGAGCGGATCGGTACGTCCGCCGTCCGGGCCGCCGTAACGGCGGGGGTGCCGCTGCTCCGCCTGGAACGTCCCGGTTGGACGGGCGAGCGCGAATGGGACGACGTCGACTGGCGACCGGTCGACTCGCTGGCCCAGGCCGCGGCCGCGCTGCCCGGCCTGGGCGAGCGGGTGTTTCTGACCAGCGGCAGGCAGGGACTCTCCGAGTTCGCCTCCCTTTCCGGGCTGTGGTTCCTGCTGCGCTGTGTCGACCCACCCGAACCGCCGCTGCCGCCGCGAATCAAGGTGCTGCTCAGCCGCGGCCCCTATCGGCCGGAAAGCGAACTCGCGCTACTACGGGAGCATCGGATCGATGTTCTGGTCACCAAGGACAGCGGCGGGTCGATGACCTCGGCCAAACTCGTCGCCGCGCGCCGGCTCGGGCTTCCGGTGGTGCTTGTCCGGCGGCCACCACGCCCGGAAACGAACACGGTGACCAGCGTCGCGGACGCCGCACGCTGGGTGATCGAGCAGGAGGAACAACGGTGAGTATCGACCTGGAAACCGGGCTGGACGCGTTCTACGACGTACTGCGGCGACGCCGCGACGTGCGCGGCGAGTTCACCGGCGACCCCGTGCCCGCCGACGTCCTGGACCGGATTCTGGCGGCGGCCCACGCCGCGCCGAGTGTCGGTCTCACCCAACCGTGGGATTTCGTGCTCGTGCGGGACACCGCGACGCGGCAGGAGTTCGCCGAGCACGTGCGGGCCGAGCGGGACGTCTTCGCCGAGACACTGGACGGACAGCGCGGGAAGACGTTCTCCCGGATCAAGATCGAGGGCATTCTCGAGTCGAGCATGGGCGTCGTGGTGACCTACGATCCCGCTCGCGGTTCACCGGACGTGCTCGGCAGGCATGCCATCGCCGACGCCGGGCTCTACTCGGTGTGCCTGGCCATCCAGAACCTGTGGCTCGCGGCCACCGCGGAAGGTCTGGGGGTCGGCTGGGTCAGCTTCTACCGCGAACCGTTCCTGCGGGACCTGCTCGCGATTCCGGCCGGGATCCGCCCGGTGGCCTGGCTCTGCCTCGGCCCGGTGCGCGAACTCGCCGAGGTGCCGGACCTGGAACGGCACGGCTGGCGCACCCGCAGGCCGCTGTCCGCCGCGGTGCACCGGGAACGATTCCGGACAACCGAGTCTAATCCGGACTGACAAGGCGAACACACCACCTGGGCACGGACCCAACCCAGGTCGGGGCGGGTGAGGGCAGTTGGTTAGCGTTGACCTCGATGCCGCCCGCAAGTATGCCCACCCCGACATCCCGGGACACGACACCAGGTCCTGGGAACGAAGGGGCGGGTGCGAGCGCGAACCGGAACCGGTTCTGGCGGCGGATCGCGGTCGTCTTCGGGTTGATCGCGGCCGCGTGCGCGCTGTCGTTCCCCTTCCTGCCCATCACACAGGACACCGCGCGGATCGTCTGGCCCGCGGGCGGCGACACCACTCAGGTGAACGCACCACTCACCGGTTACTGGGCACAGGACCTGCAGGTGCGGATGTCGTGCGAGACGATCCGGTCGATCGACGCCCGCACTCCAGGGGAAGCGCTGCTGTTCTCCACCGTGCCCGCCGCGCGCACCGAGGAGGGGGCGGGCCTGCAGTTGCGGGTCGGGGACGGCCTACTGGTCGCCTCCAGCCGTGGTGAACAGATGGCTCGTCAGCCGCTTCCGGCCGACGGCTGCGACGTGCGCGTCGGCTCCGACGCCCTGAGTACGACGGTGAGTGTCGCCGGAACCCCGATCTACCACGAAGAGGGGGACGTCCGGCCGCGCGTACTCGGCATCTACACCGCCATCGACTCGGCGGAGGATCCGGTCGATGGGCTTTCGGTGTCGATCACGCCGGACACCCGGTACCAGTCCTCCCCCACCGCGATAAAGGCCGCCGTGGGCATTCTCGGCGTGCTGGCGATCGTCGCGTGCCTGATCGCGGTGAACCGGCTGGACGAGGGCGTGGCGCGGCGTGCACCGCGCTGGGCGCCCATCGGCTGGTGGCATCTGACGGGCCGGGACATCGTCGTGTTCCTCGCACTCGGCGCCTGGGTCTTCATTGGACCGGTCACCTCCGACGACGGATACATCCTCGGAATGGCAAGAGTCACCGAGGACGCGGGCTACCTCACCAACTATCACCGCTGGTTCGGGGTGGCCGAGGCGCCGTTCGGCTGGTTCTACCACGTCTACGAGCTGATGACGCACTTCAGCACGGCGCCTCCGTGGATCCGGCTGCCCTCGTTCGTGCTCGGAATCGTCAGCTGGTTGCTCATCAGCCGGGAGGTGATGCCGAGGCTCGGCAAGGAGGTCCGCACCAGCCGGGCGGCAGGCTGGGCCGCCGCCGCGGTGTTCCTGGTGTGGTGGATGCCGTACAACAACGGCGTGCGGCCCGAGCCGGTTGCCGCCGTGGGTTCCCTGCTGGCGATCTGCGCGGTGGAGCGGGCGCTGGTGACCCGCAGACTGCTGCCCCTGTGCCTCGGCCTGCTGGCGGCCGCGTTCACCCTGGCGGCGACGCCGACCGGACTGATCGCCGTCGCGCCCTTCCTGGTCGCGGGCCGCCCGCTGTTCCAGTTGCTGCGCAACAGGGCGAACCGAGGCTGGCTGACCGTGCTCTCGCCGATTCTGGCTTCCGGGCTGCTGGTCCTGATCGTCGTGTTCGCGGACCAGACCTTCGCCACGGTCGGGGAGGCCACCCGGCTACGCAGCCAGGTGGGTCCCAGCCTGTCCTGGTTCGAGGAGCTCGCGCGCTACGAGCTGTTGTTCAGCAACACGGCCGACGGCTCGGCCACCCGCCGCTTCCCGGTGCTGCTGTTGCTGCTGTGTACCGGAACCTGCCTTGTGGTGCTGCTGCGCAGGGGACGGATCCCCGGCGCGGCGCTGGGGCCGAGCCGAAGGCTGATCGGCACGGTGGCGCTGTTCTTCCTGCTGATGGCGCTGACACCGACGAAATGGACGCACCACTTCGGGGCCTTCGCCGCCGTCGGCGCCGCGATGGCCGCACTGACCGCATTGGCGACCAGTTCCAGTGTGCTGCGCTCGAAACGCAACAGAGCCGGGTTCACCGCCGGGCTGCTGGTCGTCGCCGCGCTGGCCGCGACGGGCCCGAACGCGTACTGGTTCGTCTCCGGTTTCGGAGTTCCCTGGTTCGACAAGGCCCCTTCGATCGGTGGTCTCGGCCTCTCGACGATCCTGCTTCTCGGTGCCGCGGTGGCTACGGTGATCGCGTTCATCGAGAACGTGCGCGCCCACCGGCCCGGCCCACCCCTGCCCCCCGAACGGCGGGGAAGGGCCCTGAAGCTCGGCGCCCTCTCCCTGGTCGTGGTCTGCGGCTTGGTCGCCGCGAGTGAGTTCGCCAGCATGGCCAAGGCCATTCACAAACAACGGGACAGCTACAGCCTCGGCGCGGCGAACATCGAACACCTGCTCGGCAGCGGCTGCAATCTCGCCGACCACGTGATGGTGGAACAGGACCCGATCAACAGCATGCTCACGCCGCTGCCTGCCGGTTCGCAGCGGACCGTGGAGAAGGAGACCGGCGACCCGCCAGGAGATCTGCCGGACTCCGACGAGGGCAACGGCCGCTCACGTACGGGTTTCCACACCGAAGCGGCCTCCGGCGGTGACCCGATCGCCGAACCGCCGCACGGCTTCAGCACCAGCACCGTGGCGATGTGGAGCAGCTTCGAGGAGCGCAACACTCCCACCGGCACCCTGCGCACCGACTGGTACGACCTCGGCGAGCGCACTGCCGGCGGCCAGCTGGTTCTCGCTATCGCCGCGAAGTCCGGCAAGGCGACAACGGTCCGGGTGGAGTACGGCATGCCGACCTCGGATGGGACGAAGGTCGTCGGCAGCGCGATGGCACTCTCCGCGGGCGCCGGCAGCGGCGACTGGAGCGACGTCCGGCTCAACCTCGACGACGCCCCGCCCTCGGCGACGACGGCACGGATCGTGTCGGTGGACTCGGACTTCACCGAGGACGGCTGGGTGGCGGTGACCGCGCCGAGGATCCCCACGTTCACCACACTCACCGACAAGGTCGGCAACAAACCCGTGTACATGGACTGGCCGACGTCCTTCGTCTACCCGTGCCTGACCCCGGCCAAGACCCGCGACGGGATCAGCGAGGTGCCCGAATACCGGATCACGGCGAGTTCGCTCGCCTACGAGGGTGGCTGGGCGAGCAGCAAGGGCGGGGGCCCGAAAGGCTGGCTGGAGGAGATCGCCGACCAGCCGGAGGTGCCCAGCTTCCTGCAGGGGCAGCCGGACCAGCCCTGGGGCGAGCTGCTGGAGATCGACCCCTATGCCAAAGGCACCGCACCGACGGTGATCCGCGGCCAGGAGGTGCACCCCGGCTGGTGGTCCCCCGGCCCCGGTCCCGGCCAGCCGGACGGCAACCAGCCCACCCGCTGACCGGGGAGCGGCGAACGCGCGACACACCGCCACGCGTTCGCCGCCTGTCAGTACGTTCGCGGGGTCCAGACGACGCTGGTGCCGTCCTCCTGCTCACGGACGCGAGTGCGGGTGGAGCCGATGATCAGCAGGCAGCGCATGTCGACCTCGCTCGTATCGAACGAACCGAGCCGGACCACGCGCACCGATTCCTCGGGGCCACCGACGTCACGTGCGACCACCACGGGTGTTTCCGGCGTGCGATGGCGCAGCAACACGTCCCTCGCCGCCTCCAGCTGAGTGGTCCTGCTGCGGGAGGCCGGGTTGTAGAGGGCCACCACGAGATCGGCCGCGCCCGCGGCGTCGAGCCTGCGCTCGATGATCTCCCACGGCTTGAGCCGGTCGGACAGCGAAAGCACGCAGTAGTCGTGCCCCAGCGGCGCGCCGACCTTCGACGCGGCGGCCTGTGCCGCGGTGAGTCCGGGCAGGACCCGCACCGATACCCCGGCCCAGCGTCGCGCCCCCGGCTCGCTCTCGCCGTCCGCCTCGACCTGCTCCAGCACGGCCGATGCCATCGCGAACACTCCGGGGTCACCGGAGGACACCACGGCCACCTTCGCGCCTCGCGCCGCGAGGTCGAGCGCCTCGGCGGCCCGCTCCGCCTCGACACGATTGCCCGAGGCATGCCTGCGCTGCCCGGCCCGCTGCGGCACCTTCGCCAGGTACGGGCCGTAGCCCACCAGATGCTCCGCGGCGGCCAGCGCCTGCTCCGCCTCCGGGGTCAGCCACTGCGGGCCCGCGGGACCGAGCCCGACGACGACCACCTCACCGGCCGGGTCTTGCGAGCCCGCGGCGTCGGCCGTGGCTTCGGCAGTGCCCGAGGTCCGTGCGGCATACGCCGGGCTCGGTACGACTGCCAGCGAGAAGTAGGGCACCGACTCCGGGTCGACGTCGGCGAAGGGCTCCACCCGCTGTGCGCCCCAGGTCGCCCGCTCCACGTAGAAGGCTTCGTCGAGCTTGCCTGACTCGGCCAGCGCCTCGCGCACGGAGCCGAAGGTGCGGCCGAGCTTCAGTACGGCCGCCGCCTCGGTGTCGGCCAGCCGACGCGCCAGTTCCGGCGCGGGCAGGGTGCCGGGCAGCAGGGTGAGCACCTCGTCGCGCTGCACCAACGGCCTGCCCAGCACGGCCGATGCGGCACTCACCGACGTCACACCGGGGATCACCTGCGCGGTATAGCGGTCGGCGAGGCGTTCGTGCATGTACATATAGGACCCATAGAAGAACGGATCGCCCTCACAGAGCAGGACCACGTCCCGCCCCGCGTCCAGGTGCTCGGCGAGCCGCTTGGCGCTGAGCTCGTAGAAGTCGGCGATCGCGCCCTCGTACCCACCGGGATGATCGGTGGTCTCGGTGGTCACCGGGTAGACCAGTGCCTCCTCCAGCTGGCCTTCGCGCAGATACGGCTCCGCGACCGAACGCGCGATGCTGCGACGGTGCCGCGCACTGTGGTAGGCGATGACGTCGGCCTCGCCGATCACCCGGGCAGCCTTCACGGTCATCAGTTCCGGGTCACCGGGGCCGAGGCCCACACCCCATAGCGTGCCGGTCTTCGGGGCGGTCATCACTCCTCCTCCGTGGCGATGGCGTTGATGGCGGCGACGGCCATGGCGCTGCCGCCGCGGCGACCGCTTACGGTCAGGTAGGGCGCGGGGGCGCGGGCAACCAGTTCGTCCTTCGACTCGGCAGCGCCGACGAAGCCGACGGGCACGCCGACGATCGCGGCGGGCGCGCCGACACCTTCGTCCAGCAGCTCCAGCAGCCGGAACAGGGCGGTGGGGGCGTTACCGATCGCGACGACGGAACCGGGCAGCTTCTCGCGCCACAGCTCCAGTGCGGCGGCGGAGCGCGTGGTCCCCATCCGCTCGGCCAGTCCGGGCACACTCTGGTCGGACAGCGTGCAGAGCACCTCGTTGGCCGCGGGCAGTCGCTTGCGGGTGACCCCGCTGGCGATCATGTTCGCATCGCAGAGCACGGGCGCGCCGGCGCGCAGTGCCTCGCGACCCGCCTCGACGAACTCCAGTGAGTACCGCAGGTCCTCGACCAGGTCGACCATCCCGCAGGTGTGGATCATCCGCACCGCGACCGGTTCGAGGTCCGCGGGCAGGATAGCCAGATCGGCCTCGTCCCTGATGGTGGCGAACGAGTGCCGGTAGATCTCCGCACCGTCACGGATATAGTCGATCACGCGTTGTCTTCCCTTCCCGCAGGCGAACTCGCCAGCGAATTAACGAGCCTGCCAAGTGGCACCCAGGCGTCGTCCACCCGGTAGCCGTTGTCCTCGGCAAGCAGGTCGCGGTGCGCTTCCCGTGGCCTGCCACACCGCCGTTCACAGCCGGAGAAATGCGCCCTGGTCCCAGATGGCAGCGCCGTGCTTACACGAACAGCATCCGCACGAACGTCGGCCCGGGACTTGGCACAGCCGGGCTGCCCCGCACACGCGCTGATCCCGGCCCGGGGATCGGCGGCGTCGGTGACGAGGCCTGCCCGGGCGAGTTCGGTCAGCGCCGCGCCGGGAACACCGGGAAGCAGGATCGTGCGCCACGGTGTCACGACGACCTCGCCGGCCAGCGCGGCCATCAGTCGCAGCGCATCAGCGTCCAGTTGGCCGAGCACGGGAGCGACGCAGGCCAGCGTCCTGCCGTCGTCCGTTCGCTGCTCGCCGACAACCACGTGCTCGCCCGCCCGCATGGGCTCCGGTGGGAGTCGGCGGCCGAACGCCGCCAGCACGGTGGTCATCGCCTCGACGGCATCGGGCAGTTCACGGACGCGCCAGGCGGCCCCTTCGCCGGAACCCCTGAGCCGGAGGAACGTCGCGGAGGCGGTGACCAGTGCCTCGACTGCGCGCTCCCGGGGAATCCGCAACCCGCTGTCGGTACCGGCGAAGAGAAGCGCACCGGTCCTCGCGTCCACCGCCCGCCAGCACACGTCGGGGTCCTCGCCGGAAACGTCACCGCGCCCGTCGTCGAGGGCGAAGAGGAACCGGCCGGGCAGTGCGGCCAACTCGGGGCGGGCACAGACAGCCCGGTCCAGCTGGCGAACCAGTGCCCGGACATCGAGCAGCCCACCGCTCAGGCCGCTGGCAGGCGAGGCGAGGAAGTTGCGCACCCGCTCGTGTTCCGGGGCGGGCAGGAGACCGGCGCGAACCAGCCTGGGCACCAGTCCCGACTCGGTCCTGTTCAGCCCCCTGAGCTGCAGATTAGCTCGCGAAGTGAGGTGCACGAAGCCGTCGCCGAGATCCTCGGCGCAGTCCGCGAGGACGCGCAGTTGCCGCGCGCTCACCACACCACCGGGGAGGCGGACGCGCGCAAGTGCACCGTCAGCCGCGTCGTGTGTGGCGAAAACACCGGGACACGCGTCGGCGTGGGAGCGCTCGGCGGTCGGCATGCGGATCACTGTAGATGGCGGCTCCGACCCCTCAATTGAACCCGTGCTCAGGAGCCGGCGAGGCCAGCCTCGGCCAGCGCTGCCAACACCCGCTCACGCGCCGCGCGGTCCTCCCGGATCGACCTGCTGAGTTCCAGGTGCACGAACACCGCGCCATGCTCGGCCGCGGCCTTTCCCTGGACGTTGGTTCTGCCTTCCAGTCCAGTGCAGTGTCCCTCCCAGGCCCGGCAGATCACCCAGTCGTCATGGTCGAGTCGCGCAGCCAACCGCCGCACACTCCCGCCTGCTCGGGTCGCACCGGCGGATACCACGATGTCGACACCCGGCAGGGATCTGTCATCGAATCCGTGGAGCTGAACCTGGCCAAGTCCACGACCGGAAAACGCAGCGGAGAAGGCGTGGAACAGCGAATTCTGTTGGTGCGCCACGTCGGCCTCGGCGTCGGCGGCCCGTCTATGCGCCCCCGCGATCAGCATTATCGATCCGGGGATCCGCCGGAACAGGTCTACGCCCAGTTCCTCGGTGCGCAGGTCCGACCTCGGATGCGGCACTCCAACGACCAGCGCAGGCGGAGCAGAACGGTCGATCACGAACATTCCCCATGAACGAGCTGAACCGGAACTTGCGTTCGCGTGTTCGTCCGTGACAACCGTGAAGGGTCGTCCGGTCGCCGAGTCGACGTCATCCCGCACAGTGAAGCCGAGCGAACTCAGGCCTGCTTCTCCGACACCACCAGCTGACTGTCGGTCCTCGACCAGGGCGATGAGCGCGCGGACCCCAATTCGCCGCTGCTGCGCGCTGGGCGGCTGGTACTCCTGATCACGACTCAAACCGCCCACGAAGTCCCCGACCAGGTCGGAGAGGCCACCCGGCGGAGCGTCCTGTCGTTCCAGGACCCCGTCACGGCCAAGTGTGGTCAGCAGCACTCCCGTGATTGCCAGGGCGGCGCCCGTCGCGATCAGGATCCTGCCGGAGCGATGAAGCACGCCCGGAAGATTAGTACGACCAACCGGGCCGCTACTCTGCAACCTCGGAACCATCCGATCGGGGGACAAGACGGTCAGCCAAGTGCGGTTCGGCTTGCCAGTTGACGACTATCTGTCACATGTAATGCGGATAAGGTCGGGGCGAACCCCCGAACCGGTGAACGAAAGGATCCGGGGGTTGTGGACCAGGGAACGGCCGATCGCGCCCGGAAGCAATCAAGAGCCACCGGGCAACAGCTCACTGAAGCGGCCTTTCCCTCGCGGCTGTCGGGAGGCTCAACCGCAACGTTTGTCCTGCTCCTGCTGATCGCCTCGTTCTGCGCGACTTACCTGATCAACGGTCCACGAGAACTGTTCGGGAACGCGGAGTCCGCACTGGTGGACCCGCATATCGCTGCCGAACAGCTGCGGGCGACAGAGTCACTCGCCGCATCGGTAGCCATCTCCGCGACCGATGCGGCAAGGGATCTGCGGGTTGCCACGGAGTCGGGTGTGCTTGCCACGGAGAACACAGAGCGGCTGCTGGCCACCCTGAGCGAGACATACCCACACTGGCGCGGACTCGCCGTACTCGACTCGGCAACCGGGGCACTGCTGGCCGCTCGAGGGGAAACGATTCCCGCGGAGGGCCTGCGCGACCTGCAGGTCGACAACGTCACGGTGCAGCCCGTCGTCCGCTCTGGTGGCAGCACGATCGTGCTGACCACGACCCCCCTGGCCGGATCAAACGCCGGAAAGCTGCTCGTCAGTTCGGTCGGACTGCGAGACCCGGCTCCGCAGCTGGACGACGGAGTCAACCAACAGATTCGCCTGATCACCGCCGCCGGGACGACGGTGGTACCGGTGGGCGCGAACCGCGCGACCGGACAGGACACCGGACCCACGGCGCCCGTCGACCTGCTCGAACGTGCGACCGTCGCTGCCGCGGCCGGCCAGAGCGGCGTGCTGACTGGGGAGCGCATCACATCCAACGACGCGACGGACAACGCGAGGGTTCCGGTCGTGTCCTACGCCCCGGTCGTGCACGACAACGCCGCGGGCATGCTGGGGCTTTCGGTGGTATCGGTGGCCGACATCCCAATACGCGCCGGACCGACCACCTGGCCCGGACTCGTCCCCGCAGTGTCCCTGATTGTCCTCGCCACGATCTGCCTGCTGCTACTGCGCCGCGGCCTCGAATCCCCGATCCTGCGCCTACGCACCGACGCCATCACCATCGCGGCAGGGAACCTTCGCCACCCGATCCGCCAGTCACGCAGTGCGGAGGTCCGGCGGATCACTGCCGCTATGGAACGCTGCCGGTTACGGCTTCGTGGCTCTGATCGCCGACCAGCGAAGCGCGTGCCACGTCGTGCCATCCGCGCGAATGCCGTGCTAGTCGTGCTCCTGTGCGCGCTCCTCTCCTGGTCGGCGACGGTCGCCGCGACCATCGGCACCAGGCAGGCAGACCCATCCGTCTCGATAATCAGCGAGCACGACTTGCGGGTAAGCAGGGCGGCCGAAACGGTCCGTAGGGGCATGTCCGAGGGCCTGTCCGATCTCCGCGCCGCAGCCCGACTCGGCACCGATCCGGACCGGTTGCAATCGATGATCACCGAGTTGAGCAGACCCGGTAGCCGCTTTCGCAGCGTGTACCTCGCCGACTCCTCGGGCGCAGTGCTGCAACATGCCGGCCGGGACCCGCTACGCGCACCGGAGAACATTCCCGCAGGCGACGGCCTGCGCCAGCACAACACCAGCGGCAGGGTCCCCATCGTGGTGGCGCATGCCGAACTCACGGAGGCAGGCCAGTTCCTGGTCGGCGAGTACGACGTCACCCGCATCGCCGCGCTGATGCGAATCGAGTCAGGGCGGACCCGGTTGGTGGACGACGGAGGTAGAACAATCGCCGACACCGAGGGGTTCCTCGCCTTCGAGCAGCTTCCCGACGGCCCGTTGCGCAACAGTGCCGAGTCGGCGATTTCCGGTGAACCGGCCCGCACCGCGACCGAGACGGCGCTGATCGCTGCCCTGCCGGTGGCGACCGACGGCAGTGTTGCCGATCTGGGCTGGGCCTTGATCGCTGAACAGCCGCTTGGCTCACTGCTGGCCGCAGAGAACCGAGTCAGCGACGGCGCACTTGTCGCGAGCCTGCTCACTGCGGTTGTCGCGCTGATGATGTTCGGCTGGCATCACCTCATGCTCGTGCGGCCACTGCGCCGGGTTGCCGAATCCGTCGAAGCACTGGCCGCCGGCGACACCAGGACGGTGATCTACCCGCAGCGGCACGACGCCATCGGCACCATCGCTTGTTGCGTGGAAGTCTGCAGGCAAGCGATGCAGGAGGGTCTCGGCAAGCTCGGCTCCTCCCGCAGGCCGACCGGAGCCGCGACAGATCCGACACGCTTGTTGCGCTCACTGTCCGAGGTGGACGGTGGAAGTGATGTCCAGCTCGGCGATCCGGCACGGGGGGCGGCTGAACGGGCAGCGACGAGGCGACCGGAGTACCGACGAGGCGGCGCCGCGCGCAAGCCACCCGTGAGGCGAGGCCCCGTACGTGCCGGTCAACGAAACGAGCGCTGACGTGCTCTACCTCTACGTCGTTCTGGTTCTTGCCTGCCTCGCGCTGCTGGTGGCGGGAGTCCGCGAGCAGCGCACCCACTACGTCAACCTTCGAGCGATCCCTACCCGTGTCCTAGTGAACGGGATCCGCGGCAAGAGTTCGATCACCCGACTGTGCGCGGGCGCGCTTCGTGGCGGCGGACTGGTCACCACCGCGAAGACCACCGGAACCGCGGCCCGGTTCATCCACCCCGACGGCAGCGAAGAACCGGTCTACCGCAAGTTCGAGATCGCCAACGTGGTGGAGCAGATCGGCATCGTCCGGCGTGCCGCCGCTTATCGCCCCAACGTGCTGGTGATGGAGTGCATGGCCGTCATGCCGGACCTTCAGGAGATCAACCAGACGAAGCTGATTCAGTCCACCATTGGCGTGCTGTGCAACGTCCGGGAGGACCATCTCGCCGAGATGGGGCCAACGCTGGACGATGTCGCCCGGTCGCTGAGCCGCTCGATGCCGATCGGCGGCATCTGCGTGACCGCGGAGCGGGAGCGGCTGGACATCCTTCGAGAGGAAGCGGCCAAGCGCGACTGCGAGCTCGTGGTCGCCGACCCGGAGTCGGTGACCGATGAGGAGATGAGCGGGTTCGACTGGATCACTTTCAAGGAGAACGTCGCAATCGCCCTGGCGGTGGCCGACCTGCTGCAGGTCAACCGGCAGTCAGCACTGGAGGGCATGTGGGCGGCACCGCCGGATCCCGGAGTCCTGCGGGTGCACAGCTATCTGTCCGGCGGCAAACGGCTGCGCTTCGCGAACGTGTTCGCCGCGAACGACCCTGAGTCCACCCGAATGAACGTCGAACAACTGCGCGGCCAGGGTGCGATCGACGACCCGATGCACGTGGTGATCAACTGTCGACCCGACAGGGTGGAGCGCAACGCGCAGATGGGCGCACTCATCGCAGACCTCGACCCGGAGCGGGTTCTGCTGCTCGGCGAGCCGACTCGCAGTGCTCGCACCGCGATTGGCCCGCAGTGGCAGGAACGCGTGCTCGATCTGGGTGGCAGCCGAACCGGGAACGAACTCGTCGCCGCGGTCCTCGACGGCATCGACCAGCACGCCTCACTCGTAGCAATCGGCAACATCCACGGCCAGGGCGAGCTGCTGATCGAAGCACTCAGCGAGCTGCCGCAGGCACGCACGGAAGAACCGCCACCGGTGCCGCCACCACCGCCTCCACCGGTACGGATGCCCCCGCCTCCGGTGCGGATGCCTGCACCGCCACCCGCTGCCCCGCAACGGCCACACTCCTACCAGCGGCATTTCGGCGAACTGCCGATCGGAAGGCACGCGCCTGTCCAACCTCCGCAGACGCGCCGGCGGACAGGACCACCGCGCAGACAGGGTCGAATATGATCACCAACACCCTGGCACCAGAGGTAGCGACCATCGGCCTCGCGATCGGCCTGGTGCTCTCGCTGGTCTGCTACCTGACGACGAACCTCTCCCCGGGAGGGATGATCACCCCCGGCTGGCTCGCCCTGACCCTGGTCGAGGACTACCGCAGGGCCGCGGTCATCGTACTGATGACGGCCCTTACCTACGGCGGCACGAAGGTGCTGCAACGGGTAGTAATCCTGTATGGGAAGCGGTTGTTCGCCGCTGTGGTCCTACTGGGAGTCGTACTCCAGGCGACGCTGCTGCTGGTTCTGCAGACCGGCTATCCGCTCCTGCTCCCGCATCAAACCCTCGGCTTCGTCGTACCAGGCCTGATCGCCTACCAACTTGTGCGACAACGTCCCGTTTCGACTGTTCTGGCCACCACCGCCGTCAGCCTGGTCAGCTACGCCGTACTGATCAGCGGCGTACTGGTCGGGCTCGTACCGACCCTGTAACCGGAGGCGACCGTGCGCAGCAATCATCGCAGATCCAGAAGTCTCAGGACCGCGCTGCTCGTCGCGGTGATCGCGGTATCGGGAACGACGGCCGTGTACCTGGCTCGGCAGGACCAGGCGCAAACGGACATCACCGTGATCTCCGCCCACGAAGGGGCGGCTCGTGCGTCAGAGGGGACGGCTCGTAGGTCGGAGGGCGCGGCTCGTGCGTCGAAGGACTACACCTTCGAACGCATATCCGATCCGGCGAGGACGCTAGTACGCGCGGCATCGGGAGCGCTCGTAGCCACCTTCACCGACGACGCCCGCTCCGTCGCGGTCCAAGGACCCGTACGCACGTTCACTGAGCCCCAGCACACCGATGCCTCGGTCACCACCACCGTATGGGTCCGTCTCGCCCCCCAGCCGTGGCGCGCGGGCGCCGAGGACGAGGAATGGTTCCGTCCCTGGCTGGACAGTGTCATCGATGACGAACGCCCGGACATTCTCGCCTTCGCCATGGACTACGTCATCGGCACCTCGGACGAGCGGAACGAACAGGATCTGCGATACATCGGGGACGCGACGTTCGGCCCGGACAGCGCCGAGGGCAGGCTCGAGGCCTCGGATTTCTACGACTACCTGGGTGTGCCGTGGTCGTTCCCGGACGGGGTGACGAAGTCGGCAACGCCCAAACGATATGGGTCGGTCGACTGCTCGGGATATCTCAGGCTGGTGTACGGCTACAGGGCAGGTTACCCACTGCGCGGCTCGAACACTGCGGGAGAGGGCCTGCCGCGACGTGCTTGGGCCATGTCCGAACTGGGTCCCGGTGCACAGGTCATCGCCGACACAGGGCAACGAGCCACCAGCTACACACGCCTCCAACCGGGAGACCTCGTGTTCTTCAACCTCGACCCGTACGATGGCCCCCAAGTGGATCACTCCGGCATCTATCTCGGCCTCGACAGCGACGGCCACCATCGGATCGTGTCCAGCCGGGAACTCGCCAACGGTCCGACCCTCGGGGACTACGGCGGCAAGTCGCTGCTGGACCAGAACGGGCTCTACTCGAAGGCCTTCCGCGCCGCCAAGCGACTCTGATTTCAACAGGGACAGCAACCCATCACCCTCAATATCCCTGCAACCAGATGTAGTACATGTGCTATCTTTCGGGGCATACATCGGATCTTAGGTGGGGGTAATGAAGTTTTCCGATCAACTCGCGTTGGACGTCCGTGATCTGCGCATGCGTTACGGCGCCAAGGATGTCCTGCGCGGCGTGACATTCCAGGCGCATAAGGGCGAGGTGCTCGCGCTTCTCGGTCCCAACGGTGCGGGCAAGACGACGACCATCGAAATTCTTGAAGGCTTCCGGAGGCGCTCGGCAGGCGAGGTCAGCGTGCTCGGCGTCGACCCGGCCGACGGCGACGAGGCGTGGCGGGCCAAGCTGGGCATCGTCCTGCAATCCTGGCGCGACCACAGCAAATGGCGCATCCGGGAACTCCTGGCCCACCTCGGCAGCTTCTACGCGCCTTACTCGACAGAGCAGCGACAGCGGCCGTGGGACCCGGACGAGCTGATCGAAGCGGTCGGCCTGAGCGAGCATGCGAACAAGAAGAGCAAGCAGCTCTCCGGCGGGCAGCGCCGCAGACTGGACGTCGCCATCGGCATCGTCGGCCGGCCCGAACTGCTGTTCCTCGACGAGCCGACCACCGGTTTCGACCCGGAGGCCCGGCGCGAGTTCCACGATCTGGTCGCCCGGCTCGCCGACGACCAGGAGACCACCATCCTGCTCACCACCCACGACCTGGACGAGGCGGAGAAACTCGCCGACCGGATCCTGATTCTGTCCGGCGGAAACATCATCGCCAACGGCTCGGCGGACGCGCTCAGCAGGCAGGTCGAAGGCGCGGCGGAAGTCCGCTGGACGAGGGACGGGCAGCGGTTCGTGCACTCCTCGACCGAGTCGACGCAGTTCGTCCACGACCTGTTCAAGCAGTACGGCGACGCGATCGGCGAACTCGAGGTGCGCAGGGCCTCCCTGGAGGACACGTACGTGACGATGGTCCGCCAGGCGGAGTCCGGCCACGACGAAGCGGCCGCGCAGGTGTTCGCGGTCCAGAACAGCGACGCGCAGCCCCTGGAAGGACACGTGGCATGAACCCGACACTGAACGCGATTCGCGCCGGGATCACCCGCGGCAAGGTCGAGTCCCGGCAGATGCTGACCAACAGCGAGGACCTGGGCAGCACGCTCGTCTTCACGACCATCTTCATCGTGGTGATGGTGCTCATGCGCGGTTCCACCGTGCCCGGGACGGATTTCTCCCTCGGCACCATGACCGTCCCGAGCGTGCTGGGCATGAGCCTGGTGTTCAGCGGGGTCGTGGGCATCGCCGCGGGACTGAGCGTGGACCGGGAGGACGGAACGCTGTTGCGGGCCAAGGCCATCCCGAACGGGATGCGCGGTTACCTGGTCGGCAGGGTCGTCTCCTCCTCCGCCTACGCGGTGTCCGGGCTGCTGCTCACCCTGGTGCCGTGCCTGTTCCTGTTCGATGGCCTGGCCACCGGCGGCCTGACCTCATGGCTGACCCTGGTGTGGGTACTCGCGGTGGGCCTGCTGGCCACGATGCCGCTGGGCGCGATCATCGGTGCTCTGATGCCGAGCCCGCGCAGCATGGGCCTGGTGATGCTGCCGTTCTCGATCCTCACCGCCATCTCGGGGATCTTCTATCCGATCACCGCGCTGCCCGAGTGGGTACAGGGGTTCAGCCAGATCTTCCCGATCTACTGGCTCGGCCTCGGTATGCGCTCGGCGCTGCTGCCGGACTCGATGGCCGCCGTGGAGATCGGCGAGTCGTGGCGGCACCTGGAGACCCTGGGCGTGCTCGGGATCTGGGCTGTGATCGGATACGCCTTGGCGCCGATCGTGCTGCGCAGGATGGCACGACGGGAATCGGGTTCGGCCGTCGCGGCGCGGCGGGAGAAAGCTTTGCAGCAGGTCAGGTGACACGGCGATGAGCGAGACGATCTACAACCGGATCGCGATGCTGCGCGCCGAACGCGGGATCTCGCGCCGCGAGCTGGCCGAGGCACTCGGTGTCCACTACCAGACGGTCGGCTACCTGGAACGGGGCGAGTACAGCCCCAGCCTCTACCTGGCCCTGCGAATCGCGGAGTACTTCGAGGTCCAGGTGGAGGTGATCTTCTCCACCACCCCGTTCCCCCGCATCGGCGGCGCCGAACGCACAGCCTGACCCGACTTTGCAGTTCCGGGGCCCGAGTTTGCAGTTCCGGGGCCCGAGTTTGCAGTTCCGGGGCCCGAGTTTGCAGATCCGGGGCCCGAGTTTGCACTTCGGGGGGCGCGCGTCACCTTGACGGCCGGGTGCGCGAGCCGGAGAGTGAACGACGACCCTACGCGCAGGCAGTGGAGGAACCCGGTGCGATTCCGGGGCGGACCCGCCACTGTCACCGCACTCACGTGCGGGAGCCAGGAACTCCCGCCTGCGCGTATTCACCACCCGGGGCGAGGACTCCCCGGAGAGGAGATTCGCGCGCGTGATCCTTTTGCTGTCCACTTCGGACACAGACCTGCTCAGTGCCCGCGGCAGCGGTGCCGACTATCGCCTGGCCAACCCGTCCCGGCTCGACCTCGCCGACCTGCCCGGCCTGCTCGACGGGGCGGACATCGTCATCGTGCGGATCCTCGGCTCGCCGAAGTCGTGGCAGGAGGGCCTGGACACCATCCGGGCGAGCGGCAAGCACGCCGTGGTGCTCGGCGGCGAGCAGGCCCCGGACGCGGAACTGATGGAGCTCTCGACCACCCCGGCGGGCATCGCCACGCAGGCGCACGTGTACCTGGCCCAGGGCGGCCCGGAGAACCTCACGCAGCTGTTCCACTTCCTCTCCGACACCCTCCTGCTGACCGGGCACGGGTTCGAAGCACCTGCTGAGCAGGCCACCTGGGGCACGCTTTCCCGGGAAAGTGCGGCGAGGCAGGACGCGCCCGTGGTGGCGATCCTCTACTACCGGGCGCATCACCTGTCCGGGAACACGGCGTTCGTGGAGACTCTCGCCGCGCAGATCGAGGCGGCGGGCGGCCGGGCGCTGCCCATCTACTGCGCCTCACTGCGCTCCCGCGAACCGGAGATGATGGCCGCGCTCGCCGAGGCCGACGCACTGCTGGTCACCGTCCTCGCCGCGGGTGGCACCCGTCCGTCGGAGGCGGGGGCCGGTGGCGACGACGAGGCGTGGGACGTCGCCGAGATGGCGGCGCTGGACATCCCGATCCTGCAGGCCCTCTGCCTGACCAGCGACCGCGACACCTGGCAGGACAACGACGAGGGTCTCTCCCCGTTGGACGCCGGGAACCAGATGGCGGTGCCGGAGTTCGACGGCAGGCTCATCACTGTGCCGTTCTCGTTCAAGGAGATGGATGACGACGGCCTCCCCCGCTACGTCCCCGACGCCGAACGCGCGGGCCGGGTGGCCCGGATCGCACTCGCGCACGCCCGCCTCCGGCACACCCCGCCCGGTGACCGCAAGATCGCCCTGATGCTCTCGGCGTACCCGACAAAGCACTCGCGCGTCGGCAACGCGGTCGGGCTGGACACCCCGGCATCCGCCGTCGAACTGCTGCGGCAGATGCGCGACCGTGGCTACGACCTCGGGCCGGACGCGTTCCCCGGTGTCGAGCCGACCGGCGCGCTGCTGCCCGACGGCACACCGCAGCCGGACGGGGACGCGCTGATCCACGCGCTCATCGCCGCGGGAGGGCAGGACCCCGAGTGGCTGACCGAGGAACAGCTGGCCGGCAACCCGATCCGGGTGCCCGCCACGCGCTACCGCGAGTGGTTCGCGACGCTGCCGGAAGAGTTGCGCGCGGCCATGCAGGAGCACTGGGGGCCGCCGCCGGGTGAGTTGTACGTGGACCGCTCCCACGACCCGGAAGGCGAGATCGTGCTGGCCTCGCTGCAGGCGGGCAACGTGGTGCTGATGATCCAGCCGCCGCGCGGGTTCGGCGAGAACCCGGTGGCCATCTACCACAACCCCGACCTGCCGCCGAGCCATCACTACCTTGCGGCCTACCGCTGGCTCGAGGAGGAGTTCGGCGCACACGCCGTGGTGCACCTCGGCAAGCACGGCTCGCTGGAATGGCTGCCCGGCAAGACCGCGGGGCTCTCGGCGTCCTGCGCACCGGATGCGGTACTCGGCGACCTGCCGCTGATCTACCCCTTCCTGATCAACGACCCCGGCGAGGGCGCACAGGCCAAACGGCGGGCGCACGCCACGATCGTGGATCACCTGATCCCGCCGATGGCCAGGGCAGAGAGCTACGGCGACCTCGCGCGGCTGGAGCAGCTGCTGGACGAGTACGCCAACATCTCGGCGATGGACCCGGCCAAACTGCCGGCGATCCGCTCGCAGATCTGGACCCTGATCCAGGCGGCCAAGCTCGACCACGACCTCGGCGTCGAGGAGCGGCCGCACGACGCGGAGTTCGACGACTTCCTGCTGCATATCGACGGTTGGCTGTGCGAGGTCAAGGACGCGCAGATCCGCGACGGCCTGCACATCCTCGGCGCTGCTCCCGTCGGCGAGGCTAGGGTGAACCTGGTGCTGTCGATCCTGCGTGCCCAGCAGATGTGGGGCGGACAGCAGGGTGCGGTGCCGGGGCTGCGCTCGGCG
Organism: Amycolatopsis palatopharyngis; assembly: GCF_003385185.1. Classification (GTDB taxonomy): domain Bacteria; phylum Actinomycetota; class Actinomycetes; order Mycobacteriales; family Pseudonocardiaceae; genus Amycolatopsis; species Amycolatopsis palatopharyngis. The sequence goes on from NZ_PQHZ01000008.1 coordinate 70,582, forward strand.
CTGGGGCTGAAAGAGAACGCGCCGATGTCCGATGTGGACGCTGTGGAGAGCACGGCGCACGCACTCGTGCAGGCCATGGAGACCCGCGACTGGTCCCCCGAGGCCGTCCCGGCCGTCTGCGCGGAAGTGCTGCAGGGCGAGGGCGATTCCGACGTCGCGAGGGTGCTGGCGTTCGCCGCCACCGAGGTCGTACCCCGGCTCGCGGGGACAGCGGCGGAGATCGATGCGGTACTGCACGCGCTGGACGGTGGGTACATTCCCGCAGGCCCGAGCGGTTCGCCACTGCGCGGCCTGGTGAACGTGCTGCCGACCGGACGTAACTTCTACACGGTCGATCCGAAGGCGATTCCGAGCAGGCTCGCCTGGGAGACCGGCCAGTCTCTGGCCGACTCGCTGTTGCGCCGCTACCGCGAGGACACCGGCGACTGGCCGCGCTCGGTGGGACTGTCGGTGTGGGGCACGTCCGCGATGCGGACCTCCGGCGACGATGCCGCAGAGGTGCTGGCGCTGCTCGGCGTGCAGCCGCGCTGGGACGAAGCTTCGCGCAGGGTCACCGGCATCGAGGCGATTCCGCTCGCCGAACTCGGCAGGCCGCGAATCGACGTGACCGTCCGGATCAGCGGCTTCTTCCGAGACGCGTTCCCGCATGTCATCGACCTGCTCGACGACGCGGTGCGCCTGGTGGCCGGGCTCGACGAACCCGAGTCGGAGAACTACGTCCGGGCGCACACGCGCGCCGACCTGGACCGCCACGGCGACCAGCGCAGGGCCACCACCCGGATCTTCGGCTCCAAGCCCGGCTCCTACGGCGCTGGCCTGCTGCCGCTGATGGACTCCGGCAACTGGCGCGACGACGCCGACCTCGCCGAGGTGTACGCGGTCTGGGGCGGCTACGCCTACGGCCGCGACCTCGACGGCGCCCCGGCCAGGGAGGACATGGAGAACTCCTATCGGCGGATCGTGGTGGCGGCGAAGAACACCGACACCCGCGAGCACGACATCGCCGACTCCGACGACTACTTCCAGTACCACGGCGGCATGATCGCCACGGTACGTGCGCTGACCGGCAGTGCGCCGGCATCCTATGTGGGCGACAGCACGACGCCCGACGCCGTGCGTACCCGTTCGCTCTCGGAGGAGACGGCGCGGGTGTTCCGGGCGAGGGTGGTCAATCCCCGCTGGCTCACCGCGATGCGCAGGCACGGTTACAAGGGCGCCTTCGAACTGGCGGCCACTGTGGACTACCTGTTCGGCTTCGACGCCACCGCGGGCGTGGTGGACGACTGGATGTACGAGAAGCTTTCGGAGTCCTACGTGCTCGACGCGGAGAACCAGGAGTTCCTGGCGTCGGCGAACCCCTGGGCACTGCGCGGCATCATCGAGCGCCTGAACGAGGCGGCCGACCGCGGCCTGTGGGCCGAGCCGGACCCCGACCTGCTCGACCGGATGCGTGAGGTCTACCTCCGGCTGGAGGGCGACCTGGAGGACTGAGCGCGAGGCCCCCAGTCCGGGGAGAAACGTTCACATTGGCACCTGCCTGAGCTGGATGTCGTCGAGCCGCTTCTCCACGACAACACCGTCGGGCAGGTCCTCCACCACGTCGAGCAGGTAGTCGGTCAACCGGGGCGCCGCATGATGGTTGTATCCCTGCGCCTCCAAACTGGACCGCACGGCCTCGGCATAGTCCGCACGGCTGAAGCCGGCCAGCGTCCGCACCATCGCGGTTGTCGTCGCCCGATGCGAGTTCATCCCGGCGAACCCGCGACCGCAGCCGCAGCCGCCATCCGGATCCTCGCGGTCTCGGCGGCACACCGGAAGGAGCAGCACCAACTCCCCCTCGATGCACCAGTTGTAGTCGTTGTCGCGGGTACCTTGCATCGCCGATGTCGCGACCAGAACCTTCACCATCGCCGCTCCCCTTCCCGTGGGCCCGCCCCTCGCGGACCACCGCTGGATACCTGACTACCAGCGGGGTCCGACAGGGGCTGACCTGCGGGAACGGGAGCCGCGACGGAACTGCAAACTCGCGCACCGAAACTGCAAAGTCGGCCGCCGAAACTGCAAACTCGGGCCCTGAAACTGCAAAGTCGGGGTTAGGAGGTTACGGCGCCGTTGGCTGCTGAGCCGACCAGTTTCGCGTACTTGGCCAGGACGCCGGTGCGGCGCGGGACCTCCGGCTGCTGCCAGCCTTCCTTGCGTTGCTGGAGTTCCGCCGGGTCGATCTCGACGTCGAGGGTGCGCTTTTCCATGTCGAGCACGATCGGGTCGCCGTCGCGGACGAACGCGATCGGGCCACCGTGGGCGGCCTCGGGCGCGACGTGCCCGACGCACAGCCCCGTCGTGCCACCGGAGAAGCGGCCGTCGGTCAGCAGCAGCACGTCCTTGCCGAGACCCGCGCCCTTGATCGCGCCGGTCACGGCCAGCATTTCGCGCATCCCCGGGCCACCGCGCGGACCCTCGTTCTTGATGACGACCACGTCACCGGCCTTGAGCTCGGCGAGTGCGTCCATCGCGGCCTGCTCGCCGTCGAAGACCCTGGCCGTGCCCTCGAACCGCGCCGAGTCGAATCCGGCACTCTTCACCACGGCGCCCTCGGGGGCCAGGCTGCCGTGCAGGATCGTCAGCCCGCCGGTCGGGTGAATGGGGTCGGTCAGTTTGCGGATCACCGAGCCGTCGAGCTCCGGCGGCGCCAGTTCGTCCAGGTTCTCTCGCACCGTACGGCCGGTGACCGTCATGCACTCGCCGTGCAGCAGCCCGGCGTCCAGCAGCGCCTTCATCACCACGGGTACGCCGCCGACGCGGTCCACCGCGGTCATCACGTGCCTGCCGAACGGCTTGACGTCGGCCAGGTGCGGAACCCGGTCGCCGATCCGGGTGAAGTCGTCGAGGGTCAGCTCCACCTCGGCCTCGTGCGCGATGGCCAGCAGGTGCAGCACGGCGTTCGTGGAACCGCCGAGCGCCATGACCACGGCGATGGCGTTCTCGAACGCCTCCTTCGTCATGATGGCGCGCGCCGTGAGCCCGGAACGCAGCATCTCCACGACGGCCTCACCGCTGGCCCTGGCGAAGCCGTCCCGCCTGCGGTCCACCGAGGGCGGGCTCGCCGAGCCGGGCAGCGACATCCCCAGCGCCTCGGCCGCGCAGGCCATCGTGTTGGCCGTGTACATCCCGCCGCAGGCACCCTCACCAGGACAGATGGCGCGCTCGATCTTGTCGACCTGCTCACGGGAGATCAGCCCGCGGGCGCAGGCACCGACGGCCTCGAAGGCGTCGATGATCGTGACCTCCTCGCCGTCCACCGTGCCGGGCAGGATCGTGCCCGCGTAGAGGAACACCGAGGCCACGTCGAGGCGCGCGGCCGACATCAGCATGCCGGGCAGGCTCTTGTCGCACCCGGCGAGCAACACGGTGCCGTCGAGGCGCTCGGCCTCGACCACGGTCTCCACGGAGTCGGCGATCACCTCGCGCGACACCAGGGAGAAGTGCATCCCCTCGTGCCCCATCGAGATCCCGTCGGACACCGAGATCGTGCCGAACTCCATCGGGAATCCGCCGCCCGCGTGCACGCCCTGCTTACTCGCCTCTGCGAGCCGCTGCAGCGACAGGTTGCACGGGGTGATCTCGTTCCACGATGAAGCCACACCGATCTGCGGCTTCGCGAAGTCCTCGTCCCCCATGCCCACAGCGCGGAGCATTCCGCGGGCGGCGGCCCGCTCGATCCCGTCGGTGACCTCACGGCTGCGCGGCTTGATGTCATAGTCGGCCATGCCCTGATGATGCCGCACAGGTCCGTGTTCTTCCCGGCAGGCCGACGGTGCACAATTCTGCGACGGCGTGCAACGCGAACGAGAGAGCGGGATCTGAGGAAGTGGGACAGGACGTGGCGGTGTCTGCGGAAGCTGTACGGCAGTCGATCCACCGGAAGATCGCCGAGGAACTCGGCGTCCGGGAACGGCAGGTCCAGGCGGCCGTCGACCTGCTCGACGGCGGGTCCACGGTGCCGTTCATCGCCCGCTACCGCAAGGAGGTGACCGGCACCCTCGACGACACGCAGCTGCGCACGCTGGAGGAGCGCCTGCGCTACCTGCGCGAGCTGGAGGAGCGCCGCGCGACGATCCTCGACTCCATCCGCGAGCAGGGCAAGCTCGACGACGCGCTCGAGGCCCAGATCCTCGCCGCCGACTCCAAGGCCCGCCTCGAGGACATCTACCTGCCGTACAAGCCCAAGCGCAGGACGAAGGCACAGATCGCCCGTGAGGCCGGTCTGGAGCCGCTCGCCGACGGCCTGCTGAGCGACCCGGACACCGACCCGCAGGCCGCGGCCGCCGTCTTCGTGGACCCGGAGAAGGGTGTCGCCGACGCCGCCGCCGCACTGGACGGTGCGCGCGCGATCCTGGTCGAACGCTTCGCCGAGGACGCGGACCTGATCGGGAACCTGCGCGAGAAGATGTGGTCGCGCGGCAGGCTCGCTTCGAAGGTGCGCGAGGGCAAGGAGGCCGAGGGCTCGAAATTCGCCGACTACTTCGACTTCGCCGAGCCGTTCCCGAAGCTGCCGTCGCACCGGATCCTCGCGATGTTCCGTGGTGAGAAGGAGGAGATCCTCGACCTCACCACCGACCCGACCGACGGAAGCGAGGACGCCGACGCGCTCAAGGCCGGGCCGAGCGAGTACGAGGTCGACATCGCCGCGCGGTTCGGCATCGCCGACCTCGGCAGACCGGCCGACCGCTGGCTGAACGACACGGTGCGCTGGGCGTGGCGGACCAAGATCCTCCTGCACCTGGGTATCGACCTGCGGATGCGCCTGCGGCAGTTCGCCGAGGACGAGGCGGTGCGGGTGTTCGCGTCGAACCTGCGCGACCTGCTCCTCGCGGCCCCCGCGGGCACCAGGGCGACGATGGGGCTCGACCCCGGCTTCCGCACCGGGGTGAAGGTCGCGGTGGTGGACGACACCGGCAAGGTCGTCGCGACCGAGACGATCTACCCGCACAAGCCGCAGGGCAAGTGGACCGACGCGCTGGTGGTGCTGGAGCGGCTCGCGCGCGAGCACAACGTCCAGCTCATCGCCATCGGCAACGGCACAGCGTCGCGGGAGACCGACAAGCTGGCCGGTGAGCTGGTGGCGCTGCGGCCCGAGCTCAAGCTCACCAAGGTGATGGTCTCCGAGGCGGGCGCCTCGGTGTACTCGGCGTCGGCGTTCGCCTCACAGGAGCTGCCCGAGCTGGATGTCTCGCTGCGGGGCGCGGTGTCGATCGCCCGCCGCCTGCAGGACCCGCTGGCCGAACTGGTGAAGATCGACCCGAAGTCCATCGGCGTCGGGCAGTACCAGCACGATCTGGCCGAGTTCAAGCTCTCCCGCTCACTCGACGCCGTGGTCGAGGACTGCGTGAACGCGGTCGGGGTGGATCTCAACACCGCGTCGGCCCCGCTGCTGAGCAGGGTGTCGGGCATCGGCACCGGGCTCGCGGAGAACATCGTGAACCACCGCGACACGAACGGGCCGTTCCGGACCCGGCTCGCCCTCAAAGAGGTCTCCCGCCTCGGCCCCAAGGCCTTCGAGCAGTGCGCGGGCTTCCTGCGGATCAACGGCGGCGACGATCCACTGGACATCTCCGGCGTGCACCCCGAGGCCTACCCGGTCGTGCGTCGCATCGTTACCGCGGCCGGCACCGCCACGCACGAGCTGATCGGCAACTCCCGCGCGATCAAGACGCTGCGCCCTGACGACTTCGTGGACGACACGTTCGGGCTGCCGACCGTCACCGACATCCTGAAGGAGCTGGAGAAGCCGGGTCGCGACCCACGGCCGGAGTTCCGTACCGCCACCTTCGCCGACGGCGTGGAGAAGGTCACGGACCTGGAGCCGGGGATGCGTCTCGAGGGCGTCGTCACGAACGTCGCGGCGTTCGGCGCCTTCGTCGACGTCGGCGTGCACCAGGACGGGCTCGTCCACGTCTCGGCGATGTCGCACAACTTCGTCAAGGACCCGCGCGAGGTGGTCAAGCCCGGTGACGTGGTCAAGGTGAAGGTCCTCGAGGTGGACGTCGAGCGCAAGCGGATCTCGCTGACCCTGCGCCTCGATGACGAGCCCGGCGCCAAGACCAGTGACCAGCGGCGCGCGAAGAGCGGCCAGGGTGGTCAGGGCGGCGGAGATCGGGGCCGTCAGCCGAACCAGAACCAGCGCGGCAGGGCCCAGAGCCAGCAGCGAGGCAAGCAGGACAAGGGTCGTGGTGGTACGGGCGCGGGCGGTAGCGGCGCACTCGCCGACGCGCTACGCCGAGCGGGGTACGGGAAGTAGCCGCCGGGCCGTCATCTGTGTGGCGTACACGCCACTGGACAAGGACAATGGCGGCCATGTCTTCCACAGGTGGTTTGAACCCGGCGACGCGAGCCCGGCTGGAGCAGGAACTCGCCCAGTTGCGGGAGCAGCACACCGCGCTCGCGCCGCGGTTCGGCGAGGAGTCGGTCGGCGACAGCGCCGACCAGGCGGACATGCTGGAGCGCGCCGAGACGGCGGCCTGGATGGAACGACGGATACACGAGATCAAGGAGTTGCTGACCGGCGGCGCTGAAGCGGACTACGCCGTCGCCCCTGGCACCGAGGTGAAGCTGCGCTTCGCCGACGGCAGCGAGGACACGATGCGGATCATCGCGATCGCCGAGGAGGCGGTCGACGATGCCGACGCGCTCACCCTGGACAGCCCGCTCGGCAAGGCAGTCGCGGCCCACGGCCCCGGTGACAAGATCACCTACCGCACCCCCAGCGGTGAAGCCACGGCCGAGATCCTGGAGATGACCCCACCGGCCTAACCCGCCTCCGCCGCGCCCTCCGAGGAGTTCCCCAATGTGGCTTTCGGGACGTTGGAGTACCCGAATGCCACATTGGGGACGTTGAAGTACCCCAATGCCACATTGGGGAACTCCTCTGCCGCTGGCGGGCGCTCAGATCAGGTGGGCTCGGCGCCAGAGGCCGGTGGTGGGGCCGCCGATCAAGCCCTGCTCCCGGAGGAACGGCACGACCTTCTCCCCCATCCAGCGGCGTGTCTGGTGAAAGTGCGGGTTGGCGAGCGCGGCGGCGCGGCCCTCAGCGGGCCGGATACCGACGCTGGCATACACCTTCGGGTCGATCAGGCACTCGATCACGGCATAGGACACGACACCGGTGCGCCAGCGGTGCAGGCTCCGGCCCGCCCGCGAGAGCCCCGGCATGGTCCTGGCGACCTCCTCCCGCGCGTACCGCACGTGCCTGGCCTCCTCCACGACGTGGATGCGGTTCACGGCGCGGATGAGCGGCTGGATGTTCTCGTCGTCCATCATCGAGCGCTGCAGCCGGTCCGTGGTCTCCTCCGCGACGAGCACACTCGCGAACATCGAGGGCCCGCTCGCGGTGGCCTTGAACAGCCGCGCGAGATTGTGCACCAGCCGGGGCGGCCCGTACCGGGGCACGCCGAGGCGCTCTGCCGCCCTGGCGAACATCACCGAGTGCCTGGTCTCGTCGCCGATCTCGGTGAGCGCGTACTGGGCGTGCGCACTGCGCGGGTCGAGATCGTACGCATATCGGGTGAGCATCTGTATCAGGCAGATCTCGAACCACAGCCCGACGCTCATGATGCTGGCCATCTCGTGCTTGGACAGTTCGATCCGCTGCTGCTCGCTCAGCGTCCGCCACAGGTCGGTTCCGTACAGCGACACCCGCTCCAGCGGCATGAACGGCTTGCCCTCGACCAGCGGAGCGTCCCAGTCGACGTCCAGGTCCGGATCATAGGAGTTGCGCGCCGATGAGGTCAGCAGCCGCGCGGCTGTGACCTGTGGATCTCTGGATTGTTCTGCCCGGCCCGTTGTCGCCATCGCCACTCTCCTCGCCGAGATAGCGGGTACATCACGTACTCGATACCTGGAGGGTACATCTTGTATCTGTTACTGGAACCTCAGCCTGGTCGGCATGTGCCGTGCGGTGGCGGCATGGAACTGGCCCCGACCAGCCACTACCGCCGGACACGCCGCAGACAGAACGCCACTGACCCGACGGCCACCGCGGCCAGTAGCACCACCGCGGCGACCACCCCGACGGCGAAACCAGGGCCCACCGGTGCGGCCACTTCGAAGACGGCATCCCTCGTCAGGATCCGGCAGCCGTTCTCGGTGATCTCGAACCCGGTGGCGCCGCGGTACCCCAAACCGTTCTCAAGGCAGTCGCGGTACCAGGAGCCGGTGATCGCGGCCCAGACCAGCACGACGGCCGCGAGTACCGCCACCGAACCCGCACCGCGCGTCGAGCACGGAGCCGATCTCCCCTGCCTCACCCGGCTCGGCCGCCGGCGGACCCCGCTGAGCCGGGCAGCGCGGGCCTGCGCCGCCTGGCATAGGCCGACGGCGTCATCCCCTTCCACCGTTTGAACGCGTAGATGAAACTGGACGCCTCGGCGTACCCGAGGCGCACCGCGACGTCCTCCACCGAGAGCGCCCCCGTGCCCAGCAGTTCCTCGGCCAGCGCCTGGCGGACCTCGTCGACCAGCGTGCGGTAGCTGGTGCCCGCCTCGGTCAACCTGCGCCGCAGGGTTCGCGGGCTCATGGCCAGCTCGCGGGCGAGCCGGTCCATGCCCGTATGTGGCCCGGTACGCAGCAGGCGTTCCCTGACCTCGTGCGCGATCCCCGTCCTCGCCCGGCGCCGCGCGACCATCTCGGCACACTGCGCCATGCAGATCGCCACCGTGTGCTGATTGGCCTGTGGCAGCGCCTGGTCGAGATACGCGGCGTCGAAGCTGAGGGCCACGACGCCGGAACCAAAGACCGGCTCGATTCCGAAGACCTCCAGATAGGGGTCGATGCCTGGCGGGCGCGGCCCACACAGTTCGAGGCCGAGCAGCGAGATGGCCGGAAGCAGATCGCGCATCATCGTGTGGATCGCGGCGAGGTCGCGTAGGGCGAGAAACCCGTCGACGTCTTCGGGCACCCGCTCGTTGTGCAGTGCCAGCGTGACCCGTCCGGCGTCCACGGTGATCTGGGGAATGCTGAACGTGAAACTGAGATCGAGGTAGCGCAGGGCGAACACCATCGCGTCGCGCAGTGTGGGGCTGCTGATGCAGGCGAAGCCGAAGATGCCGAACGTGGTGAGGTGATAGCGCCGTCCTAGATCGACCGCCGTCGCACTGTCGTCCCCCAGCGCGGCCACGAGTGCGCGCACCACATCCAGTTCCTGCCTGGCATCGACCTGCAGCTCGGGATCGACCAGATCCGCCTCCCGCAGCCCGGAACCGCGCAGCAGTTCGGCCACGGGGACACCGCGCTGCCCGGCGAACTCGGACATCAGCAGGATGCTTGCCGGGGTTCGCGGGAAGTCCCAGTCGCGGACGGCCGGGACGGCGAGTTCGGGCATGACCGGAATTATGGATCCAAGGGGCCTGGCCACTCCACCGGGGGACTTGGCCGGTTTTCTCGATTCGCTGACCTGTGTTGCACTTCACTCGCCCGAATCGGGGTTCTACGGTCTCGCCATGACGAAGTGGGATTCCGACTCCGACTACGACGTGCTGGTGATCGGCTCCGGGTTCGGTGGCAGCGTGACCGCGCTCCGTCTGACCGAGAAGGGCTACCGGGTCGGCGTACTGGAGACCGGGCGCCGCTTCGCCGACGACGAGTTCGCCAGGACCTCGTGGCGACTGCGCAAATACCTGTGGGCACCCAAATTCGGCTGTTTCGGCATCCAGCGGCTCACCCTGCTGAAGAACACCTTCGTGATGAGCGGCTCCGGTGTCGGCGGGGGTTCACTGGTGTACGCCAACACGCTCTACGAGCCGCCGGACACCTTCTACTCCGACCCGCAGTGGGCCCACATCACCGACTGGAAGGCCGAACTCGGCCCGCACTACGACCAGGCTTCCCGGATGCTCGGTGTGACCGAGAACCCGGCGACCACCCCGGCCGACCGCGTGCTGCGCGAGGTCGCCGAAGACATGGGAATCGGTCACACCTATCGCAGAACCCCTGTCGGCGTGTTCTTCGGACCGCCCGGCACCACGCAGGGCGAGAGCGTGGCGGACCCCTTCTTCGGCGGGGCCGGGCCGCGGCGGCGCACATGCACCCACTGCGGGGAGTGCATGACCGGCTGCCGGCACGGCGCGAAGAACACCCTGGTCAAGAACTACCTTTACCTGGCGGAACAGGCAGGCGCGGAGGTACACCCGCTGACCACGGCGGTGGACGTCCGGCCACTGGCCGGCGGCGGCTACCGGGTGTACACCGAGCGGACCGGGCGCTGGCTGCGCAGGGCCTCGCGCACGTTCACCGCCGATCAGGTGGTCTTCGCCGCGGCGTCGCTGGGCACACAGCGATTGCTGCACACGTTGAAGGAAACCGGCGCGCTGCCCAGGATCTCCCCGCGTCTCGGCATGCTCGCCAGGACGAACTCGGAAGCAGTGCTGGCCGCGCGCTCCCTGCGCTCCGACACCGACTTCACCAAGGGTGTCGCCATCACCTCCTCCATCCACCCCGACGCCGTGACCCATGTGGAACCCGTGCGGTACGGCAAGGGCAGCAACTTCATGGGTCTGCTCACCACCGCGCTGGTGGACGCGGAGCCGGGACGGCGTCGCTGGGTGCTCGGGCTGCGGGAACTCTGGCGACAGCGGAGGCAGTTGCACCGCCTGCACAACCCCCGCCGCTGGTCGGAGCGGATGATCGGGTTGCTCGTCATGCAGACGCTGGACAACTCGGTCACCACCTACACCCGACGCGGCCTGCTCGGCAGGCGGATGACCACCCGGCAGGGCGACGGAACGCCGAGTCCGGAATGGATCCCCGCCGGAAACGAGGTCACCCGCAGGGTGGCCGAGAAGATCGGCGGTCTCGCACAGGGCGCCTGGACCGACATGTTCAACATCCCGATCACCGGCCACTTCATCGGCGGCTGCGCGATAGGTGATTCGCCCTCCACCGGAGTCGTCGATCCCTACCAGCGCCTCTACGGGCACGAAGGCGTGCACGTGGTCGATGGCTCCGCCATCTCGGCCAACCTCGGCGTCAACCCGTCGCTGACGATCACCGCACAGGCCGAGCGGGCGATGGCCTTCTGGCCGAACAAGGGCGAACCGGACCCGCGACCGCCGCTGGGGGCGGCCTACCAGCGACTCAGCCCGATACCGCCGAAACGCCCGGCCGTGCCAGATTTCGCGCCGGGCGCGCTGCGGTTGCCGATCACCCCGGTCTGAGGTGCCAGGGGGTGCGATTCGTTCGCGCCCACCGGTCGTGCGCGATGATGGGGACATGTCCAGCGTTCGCGACGTCACGATCAACGAAGAGCCCATCAAACTCGGCCAGTTCCTGAAACTGGCCGGCCTCGCCGACGACGGATCCCACGCGCGCGTCCTGCTCGAGGCGGGCGACGTCACGGTGAACGGCGAGCCCGAGCACCGGCGCGGACGCCAGTTGCGTGGCGGCGACGTGGTCGCCATCGAGGCCGAGCGCGCCCGGGTCGTCCTCGCCTGACAGCACGGCTGAACGGCAAACGAGTGAAACTCGAGTTCTTTTCGGAATACGGAGCGCGACCGAGTCGCAAATAATACCCAAAGTATTCGACAAGTCTGGTAATCGCTGTCCACGAGTCCTACGATCCGGGCAACTGGGCTCCTGCCTCCTGGGCGGTACACGTGATTGCGATTCCTTTTCGTGTTCTGGGCCCGCTCGAAGCCGGTATCGGCGAGCGGGCGGTGCCACTCGGTGGCCCGAAGCCGCGCATGCTGCTGGCCACCCTGCTGCTGCAGCCGAACTCGGTGGTGGCCACCGATGTGCTGATCGACGTGCTGTGGCCGGACCGGGCGCCGCGCTCGGCGGCAGCCAACGTCCGCACCTACGTGCACACCCTGCGCAGGCGGCTCGACGAGAGCGGCGGTCAGCTCGGCGAACGCCTGCGGAGCCGCTCCTGGGGCTACGTCCTGACCCTGAAGCCGACCGAGCTCGACTGCTCGGTCTTCGAGCAGCACGTGGCAGCCGGCCGCCGTGCACTGGCCACCGGCGACACCGGGGCGGCCCTGTCAGAGCTGGACGCCGCCAGCGGACTGTGGCGCGGGCACCTGCTGGAGGATCTGCCGCACAGCCACGCCTGGGCCTCGCGGCTCGCTCGGCTCACCGAACTCCGGCTGTCCGCCGAGGAACAACGGCTGCGGCTGCGAATCGAGCAGGGCGGGCACTGCGACGCGATCGCCGAACTACGTGGCCTGCTCACCGAACATCCGCTGCGTGAGGAGCTCTGGCAGCAGCTGATCGTGGCGCTGGACGCGAGCGGCAGGCGGGCGGAGGCCCTGCACGTCTACGCCGAGGCGGAACAGGTTCTGCTGGACGAGCTCGATGCGGAACCCGGCCCCGCCCTGCGGGAGCTACGGACGAGGCTGGCCGGCGACTCGAAGAAGGGGCAGCGCACCACAGGTGCCGATCGCTGCCCGCTGCCCGTCCGCCAGCTGCCAATGGACCTGCCCGACTTCACCGGCAGAGCCCGGCTCATCGGTGAACTCACGCGACTGCTGCGGGAGAACAACCGGCGCGGCGTGCCGACGGTCGCCGTGCTGTCCGGGCCACCGGGAGCAGGAAAATCCGCGCTGGCCGTGCACGTCGCCCATGCGGTCAGCGGCGCCTTCCCCGACGGTCAGCTGCATATCGACCTCGCAGGCACCTCCGCCGCTGCACGCAGCCCGCTGGACGTGCTCGCCGAGGTGCTGCGGGCACTCGGGGTACCGGACACGGCCATGCCACGCGGACTCGGCGAGCGCTCGGCGCTACTGCGTTCCCGGCTCGCCCGCCGACGCCTCTGCGTCGTCCTCGACGACGCCGCCTGTGCCGCTCAGGTGCGGCCGTTGCTGCCGGGAACAGGTGGCTGCGCCGTTGTCGTGACCAGCCGGGTGCGTATGCCGGACCTCGAATGCGCCTACCCGGTGGAGGTCGGCGTGCTGCCGGAGGAGGACGCGTTCCGGCTGCTCACCGGAATCGTCGGCGCCCAGAGGTCGGCGGCGGAACCTGCCGGCATCGCGACCCTCCTGGACTACTGCGGCCACCTCCCGCTCGCCATCCGGGTGGCCGGGGCCCGGCTCGTCCACCGTCCTTCGTGGACGGTAAGTACACTCGCGCTGCGCCTGCACGACGAGCGGCGCAGGCTCGACGAACTCCGGCTCGGCGACCTCGAAGTACGCGCCAGCGTGGGACTGAGCTATGACCAGCTCCCCGCCGAGGCCGCCCTGGCTTTCCGCCTGCTGGCTTTGCTCGGGCCCGTGCGGTTTCCCGGATGGATGCCCGCCGCACTACTCGGCCGCGCCGCTGCCGACGACGTACTGGACACCCTCGTCGACGCGCATCTGGTCGAACCCGTAGGCGCGGACGCCACCGGCGCGCCCCGATACCGGCTGCACGATCTGCTGCGCTGTTACGCCGCAGACAAGTCCCGTTTGGACAGTGTGGACGACCGCAGGGCAGCTGTTCGCCGTGCGCTCGAGGGCTACCTGGCACTCGCGCTCGAGACGGTCGAGGCGATGCCGATCCATTTCTTCGGCATGAGCTCCGCGGGCAGGTACACCGCGACCTGGTCCCCATTACCCGAGCGTCCGTTGCCGGGGCACCTCCGCGAAGGGGACCCGGCCGCATGGTTCGAGGCGGAACATCGCTGGGTAGTTTCGGCGATCGAACTAGCCGCGCGTTGGGGACTCGACGAGCTGGCATGGCGGCTGACCGCCGCATTCACGCCGTTCTTCGACCTACGAGGACATCAGGACGACTGGCAGCACACACATGCGACAGCGCTCGCCGCCGCACGCCGGACTGGTGATCATCTCGGGCAGGCCGTGATTCTGCGCAATCTCGGACAGGTTCACCTCTACCAGGATTCCTACGACGCGGCCCACGCCGCGTTCAGCGAGGCGGCCGATCTGTTCCGGAAGGCAGGCGACGACCGGGGTGTCGCGATCGCCCTGGCCGGACAGGGCAGCGTGCAGCGGATACTGGGCGAGTACGACGAGGCCATCGGGCACTGTCACGAAGCACTCGAGCTGTTCGAGTCGGCGGGCGATCGGCACGGCGAGGCGGTCGCGCGGATCGCCGTGGGCTCGGTGTGGCTCGCACTCGGCTGTTTCGCCTGCGCGGGACGCTGGTTCACCGACGCCCGGAAGCTGTCCGCGACGATCGGGGACCAGCACCGGGAGGCGCACGCCCTCAAACGCCTCGCGGCACTGGAACAGCACCGCGGAAACCTCGGACAGGCCAGAGAACTGGTGGACCGAGCGATCGCGATCTTCCATGAGCTCGGGGACGACCACTGCGTCGGCTACGCCAACCAGAATCTCGGCGAGCTCAACCTCTGCAGCGGCGACCTGGCCCACGCCCGGCTACTGCTGGTGAACTCGATGAGTGTGCACCGCCGCAACGGCGACCGCCGGTCCCAGGCACAGGTCGCCGAACTGCTCGGGCAGCTGTACGACAAGCTCGGCAGGCGCGAACAGTCGCGGCGGTACTTCGACCACGCGCTCGCCATCTGGCGCGACCTCGAGCCCGAACCAGCGGAGAGCTGCGCCACGAAACGCGCTTTCCCGGGAAAGCGCGGTGGTTGCGCGTGCATAGATGCCGCTTTCCCGGGAAAGTGCGACGATCAGGTCAGCAGCCGGTACTGCTCGTGATCGTGGTGTTGCCGAAGTACCTGATCGCGACTCCGTTGAGCACAACGCGCTTCACGACACCGTTGAGGCGCTGTTCATAGTGCAGATGGGGACCGGTGGATCCGCCCGTGCTGCCCACCTTGCCGATGATCGTTCCGGTGCTCACGCGCTGGCCCACCGAGACGTTGAACGAGTTCAGATGCGCGTACAGCGTCTTCCAGCCCTCGGCGTGCCGGACGACGATGTACTTGCCGTAACTGGTGTTGCCGAGGTTGCGGACGATCTCCACCGTGCCCGCGGCACTCGAGCGCACGTTCTTGTTCAGCGCGTCGCCGCGCTGGAAGTCCACCGAATTCTGCGGATTGTGATTGGTGCGGGTGTTGGCGTTCCACACCTGGCCGCAGTCGAAGGGCGTCCGCAGGTTCACCGCCTGTATGCCGACGTCCCCGGAACCGGTGGCCGCGCTGACATCGGTGGCGCCCGCGGTCGCGCTGACCGGAGTCGCGAGCGCGAGCACGGCTGCCGTGCCCGCGACGACACCGGCGAGAGATCTCCTGGCGGTCGACAGTCTCATGTTGTTCCTCATTCCGGATCGTGACAAACGAGAAGCAAAGAACAACATCGGCGAATACAAGTTCCGTACAAATCTATGCGAATGACAGGCGGAGGTGGTTGGGAGTTTTTTATGAATATGTTGGGAGTTCGCCCAGGCTCGCGAAATCCCTTCACCGGCGGCCGGAAAGTGAGCAGAATCGGTTTCCACCCCACCGCCGGAGGCTTCATGTTCACCTTGCGCAGACTGTCCTTCATCGCACTCGCCGCCACTACGATGACCGTCACCGCCGCAACTCCCGCACTCGCCGACAGTTCCAGGTGCACGTCCGGCAGCGCCTGCTCCGGACGGGTTACTTTCCAGTCGTACGGCGAGGTTTTCAAGGTCTACGACCAGAAGGCCGATGGGCATTCGGCAGTACTGCTGTATTGGCTGCCGGACGGTTCCGGCCCACACCGCGTCTGGAACCCGAACGGTAACGGCTCCTCGGTGACGGCGAATCTCGAGTTCCCGGAAGGCGACTGGGTGACCTACCGAGCCTGCCTGGGGGAACACGGCCCCAAGGAGATTCTGGAATCCACCTGCGGTGCCCCCATCACTGATTACGCGTGAGTGTGCGCATGAGTGGACAACGCGAAAGTGACGAACGCCCGGACACCGCCCGCTCACCTGAGGAGATCTCATGCCCACAGTGAATAGAAGACTGTTCCTGGTCACCGGACTGGCCGGCGCCGCGGCAGGCGGCGCTTTGGTCGTCCCCGGGCTCGCGGCGGCCGGCGCGGGCACCGCGGCCCTGCGCTACCCGTTCCACCTGGGGGTCGCGTCCGGCGATCCACGCCCGGACCGGGTCGTGCTCTGGACCAGGCTGGCTCAGGCTCCGCTCGATCTCGACGGCGGCATGGGCACACAGAACGTGCCGGTTGACTGGCAACTCGCCACCGACGAGGCGTTCACCGACATCGTCGCTTCGGGTACGGAGACCGCCGTTCCCGCGGAGGGGCACAGCGTGCACGCCGAGCCCGGCGGGTTGACCCCGGGGGCGCACTACTTCTACCGGTTCAGGACCGGCACGCACGTCTCCCCCGTCGGCCGCACCAGAACCGCACCAGCGGAAGGCAGCACTCCCGCGAGCCTCAGCTTCGCCTTCGCCTCCTGCGCCCACTTCGAGGAGGGCTGGTACCACGCGTTCCGGCACCTCGCCAAGGGCGATCCCGATGTCGTGCTCTTCCTCGGCGACTACATGTACGAGAACAACTCCGGGCACAGCGACGTCGTCCGGGGATACCTCGACCTCGACGAGGTCGACAAGCTGGACGAGCACCGGTTGCGGTACGCGCAGCACAAGCTCGACCCGGATCTGCAAGAGGCGCACGCCACGGCCCCATGGCTGGCGGTGTTCGACGACCACGAGCTGGAGAACAACTGGTGGGGGGTCGACTTCGACCAGCAGTACCGCAAGCAGAACGCGTTCCAGGCGTTCTGGGAGAACATGCCGCTGCCCCGTTCGATGAAGCCGGTGAACTCCGCGATTCCGTTGTATCGCACGATCACCTGGGGCACCCTCGCCCGCTTCCACATGATGGACACCCGGCAGTACCGCTGGAAGCAGGCGCCGAACAACAACAACACCAACTGCACGGAACTGCGGCGCACGGACCGCACGCTGACCGGCAGCGCACAGGAACGATGGTTGCTGGATTCGCTGACCTCACGCACATCGGGCTGGGACTTCCTCGGCCAGCAGGTGTTCTTCGCCCAACGAGACGGCGACGGCAGGGCGAGCACCTGTGACGTCAGCGAGGACGCCTGGGACGGTTACCCGGCGAACCGGGACCGGATCGTGCAGGGCTGGATCGACCGCAAGGTTCGCAACCCGGTGGTACTGACCGGGGACGTGCACCGGCACTGGGCCTGCGACCTGCGCAGGAACTACAACGACCACGACGCGCCGTTCGTGGGCACCGAACTGGTCACCACCTCGATCACCTCACGGGGCAGCACCACTCCGCCCGCGTACCCCGAACGCAACCCACACGTGCACTACGTCGGCCATCAGCGAGGCTTCGTGCGCGCCAGGGTCACTCCGCAGCAGCTGACGGCCGAGTTCATGGGCGTGTCCTCGGTGCTCGTGCGGGATCCAGCGAAATCGACCCTGTCGGTGGTGAAACGGTTCCACGTCGAGGACGGGAGGCCGGGCCTGCAGCCGGGCTGAGGCAGGCCGTCGAGGACCGGTGGATTGCGCGGTCATCGTGCTCCGTGGAACTCGGCCGACGAAGTCCCGCTATCGAGGCGGCAGGGCGTCAACCAGCAGAACCGGACAGTGCATAAGAGTCAGAGCCCTGGCGACTCGATCGCGGACCCGAGTTCACAGACAAACACTGAGGCCGTCAGCAGAAGAGCGGGAACCAGCAATAGTCGTCGTCATCGTCCGGCGGCCTCGTGGTCGTGGCCGGCGGCGGCGGATTGCTCGAGCGCGTTTCCGACGGCTCGCCGGTGGGGGCCGGCGGGTCGTCTCGCGCGCTGCTGGAATCACCGGTCGGTGTCGGAACCGAACTGGTGGCACTGGTCGAACTTGTCGTGTCGGTCGGCGTTGACGACTCACTCGTGTCGGCGGCGTCGTCCGTGGCGGACACGCTCACCGTGGACCGCTCGCTGGACGTTCCGGCCACCGTCGCGGTGAGGGCCACCGATCCCGGCAGCCCGCCCCCGGTCGGCGTTCCCGGCACCTCGATGAGGTTGGTCTCCTCCGGCCAGAGCGCCTGGGGCTCCCCTTCCGGTGCCGGCCGGACGAGCACGGCGGCGATACCGCAACCGAGCACCACCGCACCCATGACGGCGAGCACGCGGAGGCGGGAGCCCGGTCGTGGCGGTGCGTGCTCGTCCCAGCCCTCGCGTTCGAGGAGCTGAGCCACGGACACCTCGTCGTCCACCAGGAGACCTTTCAACACGCCGGCGCGGTAGGGGGCATTTCTACCCCAATGTCATTGATCGCTCGCCAACAACCCCGGAACCGGGCGAGTCACCGTGTTCGAGCAGATACTCACGGTCACAAATTTTTCCCTCGGCCGCGGACTCACATCCGCTACGGTGAGCCGCACGGAGGTGCGCAATGCCGCTGCTGTCGAATCGCCGCCCGCGCGCGGTTATGGGGCTGGTACTGGGTTTGACGCTCATCGGCGGTGGCGTCCTTGCGGCACCGGTCTCGGGAGCAGACCCGGCTCATCCCGCCGTACGCGGCGAGGACGGCACCGCGCGCGACAAACCGCCAGGCGATCAGCCGCTGCCCGGCTACACGGTGAACAACCCGGCGCTGCCGCCCACGGAAGTCGGTGGCGAACCGACCACCGTGTTGCAAGGCATCCACGAACACGCCGCCTACACCGTCGAGGTGCCGCCGAACTGGAACGGCGAACTGGCGATGTGGGCGCACGGCTACCGCGGCAACAGCGGTGTCCTGACAGTGGACCCACCCGCGTACGGGCTACGGCAGCGGTTACTGGACCAGGGATTCGCCTGGGCCGCCTCGTCGTACTACGCCAACGGCTACGACGTACGGGCCGGGGTCACGAGTACCCGTGATCTCGCGCGGCACTTCCGCACGCTGGTCGGCAAACCGGAACGGGTGTTCGTGGCCGGAGTTTCCATGGGCGGGCACGTGATCGGGCGGTCGCTGGAGCAGTACCCCGGCTTCTACGCGGGCGCGCTGCCGATGTGCGGCGTGCTCGGGGACCACGAACTGTTCGACTTCCTGCTCGACTACCAACTCCTGGCCCAGGATCTGGCTGACGTGCCCGCCTATCCGGTGCCGGAGGACTACCTCGAGTCCGCCGTCCCGCTGATCCAGGAGAAGTTGGGCATGACCGAACTCGCGCCAGGCGGTCCGGACACCCTCAACGAACTCGGGGCACAGCTGCGCGCCATCACCCTGGAACACACGGGTGGTCCCCGCCCAGGCGACGCCGCGTCGTTCGCGTTCTGGAAGGACTTCCTCTTCGGCCTCGGTGTGCCCTCCGGTCTGGAAGGGCTCGCCGCGAACCCTGGTGACGTGGCGACCAACGTCGGCACGAGGTACGAGCCGAACACCCCGGTGGACGTCAACGCCTCCGTACAACGGGTCCGGCCGGAAAACGTCCGCGCCAGGCACTCGCCGCTGCTGACCGAGGTACCCCGGATCTCGGGCAGGCCCACCGTTCCAGTGCTCACGCTGCACGGCCTCGGCGACCTGTTCGTGCCGTTCTCGATGGAGCAGGCGTACCGGGAGGACGCGAGTAAGCACCACAGGACACGGCTGCTCGCCCAGCGCGCCATCCGCACGGTGAACCATTGCGAGTTCTCGCCGGCCGAGGCCGGGGCGGCATGGGACGACCTGGTTCGCTGGGCCGACACGGGAGAACGGGCCGAGGGCGACGTCGTGCACGACCGCTCTGTGGTCGCGCAGCCGGATTACGGCTGCCGGTTCAGTGACGCGGCCGCCTACGACAACCCCGCTCCCGGCAGCACACGCCGGCTTTTCACCGCCTGTCCCGCCTGATCAGATCGAGGCCAGCGCTCAGCGGCCCGCCCTGCTGAGCCCGTTGCTCGCGCCGTCGCGGCTGAGCACCACCTCGTCGATCCGATCGAGCGCCTCGGTCCGTCGCGCGGCGGGTACGTCCGCGCCCGGCTCGCCACTGAGATCGGCGAGCCGGATCGGCGGGCCGAGGTCGATCAGCGTCGGAACGTACTCGGCCCGCTCGACCGACCAGCCGTCCGCGGAGCGGGTGAAGCGGAACCGCGCCGCTATGCCCTCCTCGGTGACGCCCCTTGGTTCGGAGTGCTTCGCGACGCTGTTGCCGAGACCGTAGGCGACCCACTCGCCGTCGATTCGCTCGATCGGCTGCACGACGTGCGCGTGGTGACCGAGAATCAGGTCGATCGCGTCCGAACCCAGCAGTCGCGCGGCGAGGTCCTGCTGCTCCGCAGTCGGCTCGTGCTGGTACTCGGTACCCCAGTGCAGGCTCGCGATCACCACCTCGGCGCCCGCCTCCCGCGTCGCCTCCGCCGCGCTGAGGACGGCCTCGGCGTCCAGCGGATTGGACATCCAGGGCTTGCCCTCGGGTAGTTCATAGCCGTTGAAGCCGAAGGTGAACGACACCTGCCCGACCTTGACCCCGTTCACGTCGAGCACCAGCGGAGTCTGGGCCTCCTCCTCGCTGCGCGCCGATCCCGTGTGCCGGATTCCGGCCCCGTCCAGGGTGTCCAGTGTCCGCGCCACCCCGTCCTCCCCCTGGTCAAGGGTGTGGTTGGAGGCCGTGGAACAGCTGTCGTAGCCGGTGTCCGCGAGCGCGTCGGCGACCTGGGGCGGAGCGTTGAACGAGGGGTAGCCGCTGTAGTCACCGCCCTGTTCGGCGAGGGGTACCTCGAGATGGCAGATAGCCAGGTCCGCGTCCGACACAGCGGGTTCGAGCCCGGCGAACAACGGCCGGTAATCGATGTCGCCCTGCCCCGCGTCCTGTTCGGCCTGCTCGGTCAGCGCAGGGTGGATCAGCACGTCGCCCGTGGCCAGGACGGTGAACGAGTCCGCGGGGCCGGCGCTCTCCGTCGGCACGGCCGGTGGCTCCGACCACGACCGCGGCCCTGCTCCGGTTTCGGTGGAGTTGCCGGTGCAGGCAGTCAGGACGACCGCTACGCCAAGAACCGCGGGAAGGATTCGCCGCACCTGATCTCCTATCCGTACGTGCTCAGATGACCGCCGACCGACACGATCGGGGTCATCCTGCACCATCGGTCTGCCCTCGGTGGCACCGCCGCTTCCCCTGCACCGTGGCACCATCGAGGGGTGAGCACGCAACGGGACCGAGACGACGAGGGACGCGCGCGCAACGCCCGTCCGCGCGATGGCCTCGGCAGGCCGCTGCCCTACGGAGCCGAGGGCGTCGAGCGGCAGCCGGAAGGTGTCGAGCGCAGCCCGCAGGAGACCGTGCGCGAGGCACAGCACCTGCTCGATGAGGGCATGCCGTTCCACGCGCACGAGGTGTTCGAGGACGCATGGAAGACCGGGCCGCCCGAGGAGGAAGGACTGTGGCGGGGTATGGCCCAGCTCGCGGTCGGGGTGACCCATGCGGGCAGGGGAAACCTCACCGGTGCCGCATCATTGCTACGCAGGGGCGCGGAGAACATCGCGGCGTACCAGGACCCGCACGAGCTCGACATCGGCGGCATCCGTCGCTGGGCCGAGGACCTGGCGGTGGATCTGGAAAAGGGGACCGAAAGCCGCGAGCCCGCATCGCTCGCCCCGCGGCTACGAGGCGAGCACGGGCCGGCCGGCCGGTAACGCGAAACCGACGACCGAGAAGGGACAGGAGTGCGAATCCTCGGGCAGAAGCCGCAGCCGAAGGGGCTGACGAGGTTTCTCTTCAGGTTGCCCATTCGCCTCTACCGTGTCGGTCTCGGCTGGCTGCTCGGCGGCCGTTTCCTGCTGCTGCACCACCGCGGCAGGGTGTCCGGCAAGACCCGGCAGGTGGTGCTCGAGGTGGTGCACCACGACAGCGCGGCGAAAACCTATACCGTCGCCTCCGGCTTCGGCGCCAAAGCCGATTGGTACCGCAACCTGCTCGCGCATCCCGAGGTGCGGGTGCAGGTCGGCAACCGGAACAAGACGGCGACGGCGATGCCGCTGCCCACCGAAGAGGGTGCCGACGTGCTGGTCCGGTATGCGGCCAGGCACTCCCGGGCGGCGAAGGCGCTGTGCCGATACATGGGATTCGAGGTCGACGGCAGCGCGGCCGATTTCGCGGAAGCGGGCAGGCATATTCCCTTCGTCCGGCTCGTCACCCACTGACCTTCACCGTCGATGAACCCGACGAACCCCTGCGCTCCCACAGCTGGGGAGGCAGGGGTCGCTGCCAGGCGAGGCCTTAGTGCAGAGTCAGCGAAGCGTCGGCGTCCAGCGGGTTCGGGCAACCGAAACCACCACTGGCCAGCGGAATGCTGACGCTGGCCGTGTAGTGCCTGGTCGTTCCGTCGCGCTGGCCCACGACATCGTTGGCCTGGTAACGACACTCCACCCCGAGCTGCGTGAGGGTGACGTCCAGGAGGTCGACCGTCGCGGTGCCGTTGTCATCGTCGAAGGTGGCCGTCGGGTCGTTGTTCAGGGTGGCTTCGACGCCACCGGTGCAGCTGAGGTTGCCACCGGGGGCGTTGATGGTCGTGCGGTCGACGGTCAGCGTGTTGGGCGGGTTGTCACTGGTGCTTCCGTCGGTCCAGCTGCAGGTTTCACCGTTCGCGGTGATCGACCCGTCGATCTTCGAGTGGTCGGCGAGCGCCGGGCCGGTTCCCAGCGCCGCGACGGTGAGCGCACCGGCGAGAATTCCGATGATCTTCGAAGACAACCGAGACATCGTCTACCTCCATCTGTCGGCATTACCGGCGGGTACACCCGGCGGCCCAAAGAGATAAACACGCGTGTTTCTAAACGTCAACGGTCAGTTCCTGGTCATGACTCTGAGTGACACCGCTAGCTGTCGGACGTTGGCGTCTCGACGAACGGAGCCAGCGTCAGCACCCTGAGGCGGAGGGTGTCGATCTCCGCGCCCCTGGCGAACTCGCGAACCACCACCTGAAAGAACAGTCCGATAACGAACTCGACATGCGTTCTGCCCGCGGGCGAACACCGTCCCGGTTGCTCGAACAGCGACACCAGCGCCCGCTTGAACGCACTCACCTTCGCCAGCAGAACGGGGTCGTAAGCCTGTCGTGGTATCACGAAAAGTAGTCGGGCCATCTCTGGCCGTGCCGCCATCCAGCTCACCGCGGCGTCGGCCATCCGCAGGAACCGCTCATGGCAGTCACGCCACGCGGGATAAGCGAGCTCGCAGGCCGCCCGGCATTCGTCGGCGGCTTCGTCGAGCGCGGCGGCGCCGCACGCCGCCACGCTTGGGTAGTGTGCGAAGAACGCCGAAACGGCCATCCCGGCGGTGTCGGCGACCGCGGTAGGAGTGAGATCGTGCCACGACCGGTTCACGAGTGTCGCCCGCAGAGCGGCACGCAGGCGCAGGCACGCCGGGCAGTCCTGGACGCAGCCCGACGCCGCGGCGCTGTCACACCGACGAGGTGTTCCTGTGTCGGAGGCCACAGTCGTACAGTAACCGTAACTTTACGGTGAGCAAAGAGCGAACCGGAGGCGAAGTGGGGGATCGGGAGCGCGCAGCGCAGCAGCTGCCCCCTGGCCGACACGGCCTGCCTCGCGATTATGTCGAGGGGAACCAACGCGGGCGGATCCTGTCCGCGGTGGCGCAGGTGGCGGCCGAGACCGGATACGGCGAACTGACCGTCGAGGCGGTCATCTCCAGAGCCGGCATCTCCCGCCGCACCTTCTACCAGCACTTCAGCAAGAAGGA
The DNA here is from genome assembly GCF_003385185.1 of Amycolatopsis palatopharyngis. Lineage (GTDB taxonomy): Bacteria > Actinomycetota > Actinomycetes > Mycobacteriales > Pseudonocardiaceae > Amycolatopsis > Amycolatopsis palatopharyngis. Next base: position 94,140 of record NZ_PQHZ01000008.1, read on the forward strand.
AGACGCCTTCCTCGCCGCATACGACTCGTTCGCCGCCTTGGTACTGCAGCGGGTCGAGCAGGCGCAGCGATCCTCCGAGACGGAGCTGTCCGGGCTGGCCGAGGCCACCCTCCGGGCGGTCCTCGAACTACTCGCGGAACATCCCGCCGAAGCACATATGCTCGTCGTCGAGGTGCTCGCGGCCGGGCCGAAGGCGATCGAGCGCCGCAACGCCTCACTTCGCCTGATCATCGGTCTCGTCCATGAGACCACCTGCGCCATCGCCAAATCGCAGGGAGCGCCACAGTCTCCCGAAATCACGGCCGAGACGGTCGTGGGCGGGCTGGTCGAGGTGGTCTACAGCAGAATTCAACGCGGGGAGGCAGCACGGCTGCCCGAACTACTTCCCGACCTGGTCTACTGCGCGCTCCTGCCCTATGTCGGACCGGCGACGGCGGCAGCCGAGCACCAGCGGCTCGCGGCGCGGTATGCCGGGCGAACCTAGAGGACGACAGCGAAGAGCGGCCACCGCAGGGCGACTCGGGTTTGTGTTACTTCCAGTAAGTGTTACCTTAAGTAGCAGGTAACGAGACTCTGATGCGCGGACGCATCGAGCAACCCGGAAGGCAACCGAGATGACGCTGTCCCAGGCGCCCGCCGGAGGTGCCGCTGTCGACCAGATCCTGATCGCGATGGCGATGTTCTTCGGGATCTTCCTGCCGGTGGCGGTCTTCGTCATTCGCGAAAGGGGCGGCAGGCGCACGCTGATCGGCAGACTCGCCGACCTGGTCGCCCGCTGGACCGGACTGCCACGGTGGGCCGGGCTGCCGATGGGCACCGCGATGCTCTCCGGGGTCGCCGCCCTGATCGGCGTGTACTGGGACGTACCGACCCATATGGAACTGGGTCGCGACGAGGGGCCGCTGGCGAACCCATCGCACTACCCCATCTACTTCGGGCTGATGGGCATCTTCGCCACCGGCGTACTGAGCGCGGCACTGGCGAAGGGCAAGCTGCCGGTCCGCACCTTCCCCATCGGCCCGTACTGGCGCGCCCCGATGGGCAGCATCCTGATCATGGCCACCGGCCTGGTGGCCGTGGTCGGATTCCCCCTCGACGACGTATGGCACCGGCTGTTCGGTCAGGACGTCACCGAGTGGGGCCCCACACACGTGCTGATGATCGGCGGCGGGATCACCGTGGTCATCGGGCTGCAGCTGCTGCTGGCCGAAGCCAGGCAGGTCGGCGCTACCGGGCGGCTGGTGCGCTGGCTGGACCCGATCCTCGCGGGTGCCTGGATGATGGGCGCGTCCGCGTTCCTGATGGAGTTCGACCTCGGAGTGCCCCAGTTCCCGATGCTGGCCCAGGTGGTGCTGGTCGGGCTGATCGCGGGCTGGACCCTGGTGTACGCCAGAGCCAAGTTCGGCCCTGGCGCCACGTTGATCGTGCTCGCGGTCTTCCTGCTCTCCCGCGCGCTGTACGCGGGTATTCCGCTCGCGCTGGACTTCCATGTGGCATCGATGCTGCCCTACGTCGCCGAAGCGGCGCTGGTGGAGATCGCAGCGCTCGTCCTGCGTGGACGGACAGCCAAACCCGTGTTCGCCCTGCTGTCCGGTGCACTGATCGGCACCGCGGGGATGGCCGCCGAATGGGCGTTCAGCCAGTGGCTGATGCCCTACCCGTGGCCTGCCGCGATGCTGCCCGCCATCATCTTGTTCGGCACACTCGCCGGAGTTTCCGGCGCTCTCATCGGGTTCTGGCAGTTCCAGCGCACCGAGGACATCGCCATCCGTCGCAAGCAGGACCCGCGACCCGCGGATTCGGCCGGGCGACGCTTTCGCGCCCGCCACGCGTTCGGCCTGGCCGGCGCGCTGGGCGCGGTCGGGCTCATGGCGGTGGTGGTACCACCCGAGGATCCGCCTTCCGGCCTGCGCGCCGACATCGCACTGAGCCCCAGCGCCGAGACCCTGCCCATCTCCCACGCTCCGAGGGGATCCGGCGCACAGGACGAGCCGAGGTGGGCCGACGTCACGATCACCCTCGATCGCGCCGAGGACATCGCCGTCGCGGAGAACTCGGTTTGGTTCCGCGCACTCGCCTGGCAGGGCGGGGACTTCTTCCACTCGCCGATGCGCCAGTTGAGCCCCGGTGTCTACACCACGACCCAGCCGCTACCGGTCTTCGGGGAATGGAAGAGCGGGATCCGCCTGCATGGCTCGACCAACGCGCTGGTCGACCGGACGATGACGATCCTGCCGGTCTACGCTCCGGAGGATCCCGAGGCCTCGGCTCCGCTAATCGCGGCCGTCCCCGGCGAACGGGAGTTCATCAGCGAGATCTCCTTCCTGCAGCGGGAGCGCAAGGAGGACACCCCCGCAATCCTTTGGACGGTCGCCTACGTCGCCGTCGGTGGCATCTTCGGCGCGTCGTGGTGCCTCTATGCCTGGCTTTACGCCGCGGCGGCTGCGGGTACCGGCCGGCGCGGCCGCCCCGCACGACGGACCGCGCCGGAATCCGTGCTCACGCCTTGATCACCACACGCACCCTCCTCGGCCCGGTCACCGTGACCGGCACCTGCCTGGCATCGGGTCGCGGCACCGTCGAGAAGTGCCAGTTGTCGACGCCACCGCCGATGATCTCGGCGTAGCGCTCGGCCGCGTCCCGGTTGGCGAACCGGATCTGCTGACTGTTCAGCTTGTGGGTGATCTTGCAGGCCACGCGCACCCCTCCTCAGGTCTGGGCCGGCCCCGGTCTTCCCCGCCGGAGCCGGCCCAGCAATTAGAACATACGTTCGATCACCTGTCCTGCCGGTCCCCCGGAGTGTCAGTCCGAAACCGGCTTGAGTTGCACGCAGCAATGGTCAGGCAGCGGGTCGAGGTCCGCACGCAGAGAAACCACGCCGAGGCCGTCGAGTAGTCCACCGAGCAGGCTGAGGTTCATCCCGCAGACGAGTTCGGTGTGCTGTTTCGCCAATCGGTGGAAGGGACAGTTGCCGAGCAGCACCCGATCGTCCGGTGTCCGCGGCTCGAACCCCTGCGACTCAAGGGCGTGGAGCACGATGTCGGTGTTCTCGGTTCCTTCCGGTGCGTCTCGCGCACAGTCGCGACCCATCTCCTCACCGACCACGCGTGCGCGCCGGTCGAGTTCCGCCCTTGCCGACCGATCGGAACCGTCCGCCGCCTCGATGGCCGTCGCGAGCAGATGCCCGGCCAGGTCGTAATGCCGCTCCGGAAGCGACACCGCGACCTGCCGGGCGGAGCGGTAGTACAGCTTCGAAGGGCGACCCGCACCCGGTCCCGAACGCCCACTGCGCCGCTCGTGCCGGACGTCCAGCAACCCTTCCTCGACCAGCCGGTCGAGATGGAAGGCGACGGTGGCCCGCGCGAGCCCGACCGCGCCTGCGACGTCGTCGCGGCCCACCGCCCCGGGCTGACGGGTCACGTAGTCGTAGAGCCGCCTGCGCGTCGGCTCATCCAGTGCCGCGACCGCCGCGACGTGCGTACCAAGACGATCGTCCATGTCCACATTCTAAAACAAACACCAGTTGACGAAACAGGAACGGAGTTTCTATAGTCAGCTAACGTTAATTTTAGAAGGAGCGATCATGAGTGTCTCGCGTTCGAGGACCGGCCGAGGATTCGCCGAACACATGCGAAGCGACGCCGGCTACCAGGCATTCCTGCTGCTGCGGACCGCCTTTACCGTGGCGCCCATCGTTTTCGGGCTGGACAAGTTCACCAACCTGCTCGCGGACTGGCCCCGCTATCTCGCCCCGTGGATCGACGGGCTGGTTCCAGGCACGGCACAGCAGGCGATGTACATCGTCGGCGTGGTGGAGATAGTCGCGGGCATCACGGTGGCCCTCATCCCGCGTTTCGGCGGCTGGCTCGTCGCGGCCTGGCTCGGCGGGATCATCCTGAACCTGCTGACCATTCCCGGCTTCTACGACATCGCGCTGCGAGATTTCGGTCTGCTGGTCGCCGCCATCGCGCTCGCTCGGCTGGCCGCCAGGTACAGCTCGCCCCTGCCCGGCCGATCCTGATCACCCCACCCGAGGCGGAGGCCCGATGAGCGTTCCGGACATCGACCACATCAACCACATCGGCCCGGCGGTGGCCGAGGCTGGAAACCTGCGGATCATGCGGGATCGCGGTGAACCTGACCTCGCTGCGGCGGAGCGGGCCGTCGCGGATCTGCTGCGGGCGTTCGGCAAGGACCCCGAGTCGGAACATCTGGCCGAAACACCGAGACGAGTCGCCCTGTCCTACGCCGAACTGCTGCGGCCACCCGAGTTCCGGTTGACGACCTTTCCCAATGATGAGGGGTACGACGAACTGGTCCTCGCCAAAGGGATTCCGGTGCAGTCGCTGTGCGAGCACCACCTGCTTCCGTTCAGTGGAGTAGCGCATATCGGTTACCTGCCGGGGGAACGGATCCTGGGGCTGTCCAAACTGGCTCGCGTGCTCGAGTTGTTCGCACGCGATCTGCAGGTGCAGGAAAGACTGACCCAGCAGGTGGCCGACTGGTTGCAACACCACCTGAATCCTCAGGGGGTCGGCGTGGTGATCGAGGCGGAACACCTCTGCATGTCACTGCGCGGCGTACGGGCCTCCGGGGCACGCACCGTGACTTCGGCCCTCCACGGCTCGCTGCGCCGAAACGCCGGTTCGAGGCAGGAATTCTTCGCACTGGCCGGAAGGATGACACCATGAGCGGGGAACAGATACTCGTCATCGTCGGAGCCGGACTCGCCGGAGCGAAGGCGGCCGAGACCCTGCGAACGACGGGCTTCTCCGGCCGGATCGTGCTGGCCGGCGCCGAGCCGGAGCCGCCGTACGAGCGGCCGCCGCTGTCCAAGGAGTATCTGCTCGGTGCCACCGAGCGCGCCAAACTCTCGGTCCACGACGAGACGTGGTACGCCGAGAACTCGGTGGAACTGCTGTCCGGCAGGCGAGTCACCGCGGTTGATCGCACCAGCCATGAGGTGGAACTCGATGAAGGCGGCCGGATCACCTACTCGAAACTGCTGCTGACAACCGGCTCGAGACCGCGCCGGTTGTCCCTGCCCGGCGCGGACCTGGCCGGCGTGTACCACCTGCGCACGGCCATGGACTCGGATCGGCTACGGGAAGCGCTCGTGCGCGGCGGCCGATTGGTCGTGGCCGGTGCGGGCTGGATCGGGCTGGAGGTCGCTGCCGCGGCCCGGCAGTACGGCTGCGAGGTGACGGTCGTCGAACCGATGCCGACCCCGCTGCATGCCGCACTCGGCACCGAGATCGGCGGGTACTTCGCGGAACTGCACCGGAAACACGGCGTCACGATCAAAACGGGCCGGACGGTGACGGCAATCGAGGGCACAGGGCACATTGCCGCCGTGGGGACCGATGACGGCGCGGTGATCGCGGCGGACCTGCTGGTCGTCGGCATCGGTGCGCGACCGCGCGACGAACTGGCGCGACAGTCCGGACTGCCGGTCGAGAACGGCGTCGTTGTCGACAAGTCGTTGCGTACCGCCGACGTCGACGTCTTCGCGGCAGGAGACGTCGCGAACGCCTACCACCCGTTGTACGGCGAGCATCTGCGCGTGGAGCACTGGGCGAACGCCCTGCACGGCGGTGCCGCCGCCGCAAAGGCCATGCTCGGCGAGGACATCGTCTACGACCGCCTGCCGTACTTCTTCACCGATCAGTACGACGCGGGGATGGAGTTCACCGGAGTGGTGCGGCCGCGGGGGTTCGACACGCTGGTCACCCGCGGCGACCCGGCCGAAGGAGCGTTCCACGCCTTCTGGCTGGCGGGCGAGCGTGTGGTGGCCGGCATGCACGTCAACCGCTGGAACGAGGGCATCGCCGCCGTCCAGAACATGATCCGCGGGCGAATCGCCGTCGACCCGGTCCGGCTCGCCGACACCTCGGTCCCGCTCGCCGAACAGGAGGCGGCCTGACCGCTCGTCCCCGAGTCAACCGCGGGGCGGGTCGCTGTCCGCGTCACCGGTCCTGTCGCGATGGCCCCGCAACGAGCCGGGGTGCGCCTTGACCGAGGGATCGGCCCGGCTCTTGAGCAGGCTCGCGACGGTGACGACGGCGAGCACCACGACGACAACGGCGAGGCTGACCGGTGTGGGGATCTCCGGGACGCGCTCGTCGATGTCGACGTGGGCCCAGTGCAGCAGCAGCTTGACACCGATGAACGCCAGGATCAGGGCGAGCCCGGCGGAGAGATAGACGAGTCGCTCGAGCAGCCCCTTGACCAGAAAGAACAACGCGCGCAGCCCGAGCAGGGCGAAGGCGTTCGCGGTGAAGACGATGTACGCCTCCTCCGTGACCCCGAAGACCGCGGGAATGGAGTCCAGCGCGAACAGCAGATCCACGCTGCCGATCGCCAGCAGCACGATGAACAGCGGGGTGACCAGGCGGCGACCGTCCACCCTGGCGACGAGTTTGCCGCCAACGTATTCGTCGCTCACCGGCAACACGCGGCGCGCCGCCCTGACCACGGCGTTGTCCTCGACGTCCGGGTCCTCGTCGCGGTGGCGGAAGAGCTGCACGGCCGTGTAGATCAGCAACAGTCCGAAGAGCAGGAACGTGAAGGAGAACAACGCCAGCAGTGCGGCGCCGACGGCGATGAAGATCGCGCGCATGAGCAGCGCGAGGATGATGCCGAAGGTCAGCACCTTGTGCTGGTGTTCCACGGGAACGGCGAAGGTCGTCATGATGATGACGAACACGAACAGATTGTCGACCGAGAGGCTCTTCTCGATGAGGTAGCCGGCGAAGTACTCGGTACCGAACTCCCCTCCGTGCTGGAGGGTGAACCACACCCCGAAACCGATGGCGACGAGGACGTAGAACACCGACCACGCCGTCGCCTCACCGAACCCGACCCGGTGCGGTCGTGCCGCCGCGAGGACGAGGTCCACCGCGAGCAGCGCGACGATGAGGCCGATGGTGACGATCCACGTCACCGCACCGACGTCCAGCATCCTGCCTCCGCTTCGGTTGCCTGCCCGATCATCCTGTTCCACGGACCGCTACCCCACCACTCGGCAGGGCGCTGCCGGAGGAAACCGGCGGATGGCACAATCGAGTGTCTGCGTCCGCAGACCGAGGGAGGGAGCGCGCCCCGTGCAGCGCATCGCATTGGCCTCCCTGTCCGTGCTCGCCGTCGCGCTGGCCGCGGTGACCGTCTCCTCCAGCCCGCCCACGGAATCCCTTGCCACGCAAGGCAAACCTGCCGAGTTACCGGCTCGGCCGCAGCCGCAGAAGGCGGCCGTGCACCACATCAAGGTGACGGTGTCCGGGCCGCAGGACACGGTCATGCGGGTCTCGAGGGCGGGTGCGCAGACCGAGGTGGAACTGCGAGGCGAGCCATTCGAGTTCGAGTTCACCGAGCAACTCACACACGTCGGCAGCCTCGGCATCACCGTCAGCGCCATCAGTGCTATCAGCGCCATCGGTGCCGACGCCGCCACCGAGCCGCTGCGGTGCGCCATCACTGTCGACGGCAGACCGGTGGCCACGGACGCGCGGACCAGCCCCGGCGAGGACGGGACCGCCCGCGTCCACTGCATGATCCCGCTCGACGTCTGAGCAGGAAGCACCCTCCGTCACCCAGGTCGCGGCTCTCACCTTCTCAGGTGGTCGTGCGACATCGATAGGGTCCGTTAACTCCGTTCGCCGAGGTCCGGCATGTTGCACTGCGATCATGGACACCACAGCACAGCACCGAATCCGGCGTTCACTGGTCGCGCTGGCGGCGGGGTGCGCACTCGTTGCCACCGCACCGGGCGCGGCTGTCGCCGCACAGGAAAGCACTGGCAATGCCGGTACCAGCACCCACTCGACGGCGGGCAAAAAGCAGGTCAAGGTCAACGCCAAACTCGCCAAGGGCAAGGTCAAGGTCAACGAGAAGGTCAAGCTCAAGGGCAAGCTCGACGTGGAGGCACCGCTGCGGGCAGCGGGTACCGCCGACGCGTCGTCACTCGAACCGCTCGTGGTGCAGCAGCTCGTCGCGGGCGCGTGGGTGAACCTCACCTCGACCTCGTGCAGGCCGAACGGTAGCTACCAGCTCCGGTTGAGCTTCCGGGTCCGCGCCGAGGTCACTCTCCGCGTCTACCACCCGGAGACCACGCTCTACGCCGCGGCGAGCTCGAGCCTGGTCAGCCTGCTGGTGATCTGACCGGCGCTCAGCGAGGGAGCCTGCGCCAGAGGGGCCTCGGCAACAACCGCAGCACCGCGAAAACCGGGCGCAGTACCCGGGGCACCCACACCTCGCCCCGGCCGCGGCGCAGGGCGGTGATCGCGGCGTCGGCGACCTGCTCCGGGGTGCTGGAGAACGGCGCAGGCTCCATTCCCTCGGTCATCCGGCCGATCACGAAACCCGGCCGCACGAGCAGCAGACGTACACCGCTGCCCGCCAGCGCGTCGGCGAGCCCGCTGGCGAAACCGTCCAGGCCCGCCTTCGCCGAACCGTAGACGTAATTCGCCCTGCGCACCCGCACCCCGGCGACCGAGGAGAACACGACCAGCCTGCCAGTGCCCTGTGCGCGCAGCAGATTCGTCAGGTGGGTCAGCACACTCACCTGTGCCACGTAGTCGGTGTGCACCACGGCGACGGCGTGCGCGGCTTCGGTCTCGGCGCGTTGCTGGTCCCCGAGAATCCCGAAGGCCACGAGCACGGTGTCCAGCTGGCCGTGCCGCGCGACGACCTCGTCGAGCACCTCGCGGTGGCAGGACAGGTCGTCGGCGTCGAACTCCACCGTGTCCACGGTCGCGGCGCCCGCCTCGGCCAGCCGCTCCCGCTCCGCGTCCAGCTCGTCGCTGCGACGGGCCGCCAGCACCACTGTCGTGGCTCCTTCCGCGACAAGGCGCTCCGCCAGTGCCAGGCCGATCTCACTGCGGCCGCCGAGTACCAGGAGAGTCCCGTTCATCCCGCGCAGTCTGCCGTCTCGGAGCCTGCCGGAGAACTCGGGTCCGAGTCCCACCGATCACCGGCACCTCGCGGTCCGAGGTTCTCGCTACGCCCTGTCGGTGAACCGCACCGAAACCACCCCCGGCAGTGCTCCGCGAGTAGTAGCGTCTGGTCGCCGTACTCCCGCTCCGACTTCCGGAGGCACCGGTGGCGAACAGCACCGACCCGATCGGCGAGATCGCCGAACTCGATCTGGAGAACCCCGAGCACTACACCGCCCACCGTGGCGAGGAGTGGGTGCGCTGGTCCCCGAGCGAGGCCGACGCGCGTGTCACCGAAGAGGCCGGTGAGTACCTGCGGTTCGTCGACTCCTCCTGCGATCTGACCATGCGCGGCGGGACCACCAGCGGAGTGATCTATCCGCTCGCGGTCTGTTCACTGGCCCGCCGGTACGTTTTCCGCTCGGTGGGTGGCGCCTCCGCGGGCGCGATCGCGGCCTCCGCGACGGCTGCCGCTGAGTACGGGCGGTTCGCCAAGCAGCCCGCCGAGGTGCCCGATGGATCGGTCCGTCCGGGTTTCGCCGGGCTGGCCGGGCTGATCAGGTGGATGGTCTCCGGTACCGGAACCGCGCGCTGGCGGCTGGTGCAACTGTTCCAGCCGAACACGGCACTGAGCCGCATCTTCCGGGTGCTCGTCGCCCTCATGCAGTCACCGAGCACCACCGGGCGCAACCGGCTCTTCTGTGTACTCGCCGCGCTGCTCACAGCGGTGAGCAGGGTCGCGGGGGCGGTGCTGACCCTGCTGTTCCTCGGCTGGCTCACAGCGCCCTTCGCCGTGGCGATGGCGATGTCCCCGGCCGGGGCTGGCGGGCTACATCCGCTCTGGGCCGTACTCGCGGCGGTGGCCTCGGTGGCCGGCGCGGGCTGGCTGCTGCGCGTATCGGCAGGCTGGTTCGGACTGGGCTGGACAGTGCTCGCCGTGCCGCTCACCGTCGGCGTGCTCACCCTGCTGGTGCATGGGACGAACACGGATCCGGCCACCGTGGCGGGGTGGAGTGCGGCAATCGCCGCCGTCATCACCTGCTGGCTGGTCAGCACGCTCGCCGTCGCTGCCGCGTTCGCCGTCATCTACGGCAGGGCCTGCGGGCCCGTACTCGCCGAGGCCGAACGGTTCCGGTTCGGGATCGTGCCCGGTGCCACCCCGTACCACCCGACCCCGGTCGACCGGCTGGCCGGCGTGCCCGCCTCGACCGGGGTTCCGCCGCTGGCGACGTGGCTCGCCGACCGGCTCGACGAGCTCGCCGAGCTCGACGGCGAACGGGCACTCACCTTCGGCGACCTGTGGCTCGGCCCGGACGCCGACCGCGACACCGAACGCGACCCGTCGGTACTGCGAAACCTGGCGGCAGGCAGTGGCGGCCGGGTGATCAACCTGGCGCTGATGACCACCGACCTCTCGGCGGGCCGTCCGTTCCGGCTCCCACTCGCCGCATGGGACGGGTCCGGCGATCGCTGGCAGTTCTGTCCTGAATGTCTGGACGGCATCGTCGGGGAACGGGTGATCCGGCAGCTGTCGACCGAGGGCAGGGCCGCGGACACGTGTTCCCGCCACCCGGAATGTCCGCTGCACTGGCTGCCCGAACCGTGGGACATGCCGGTGGTGCTCGCGGTACGGATGAGCCTGTCACTGCCGGGGCTGATCTGCCCGGTTCCCCTGCACCGGGGCGGCAGACCGCACTGGTTCAGCGACGGCGGGATCACCAGCAACTTCCCCATCCACTTCTTCGACGCGCTGTTGCCGCGCTGGCCGACGTTCGGGCTGAATCTGCATTCCGTCGACGGTGAGGTCGACGGGACCGAGGAGGTTTTCCTGCCACCGCAGAACTCTTCGGAACCCGCCGCGCCGTGGAGCCCGATCGGCGCCGGGGCGGCCGATTTCGCCGGCCGCATCCTGAACACGTTCCTCGGGTGGCGCGACACCATGCAATCGGCGCTGCCGGGATTCCGAGGGCGGATCGCCCACGTCCGGCAGGGGGACGGCGAAGGCGGGACGAACCTGTTCATGCCGCCCGAACTGATCGCCGAACTGGCCCTGCGCGGGTACCGCGCCGGTGAGCAGCTGAAGGTCCGGTTCAGCACGCCTGGCAAGGACGGTGAAGCACCCGGTTTCACCCAGACCGATCGTTACCGGTGGCTGCGGATGCGCCTTGCGCTGCGCGAGTACCGCGAGATCAGCACGCAGGCTGCCGCACGTGCGTCGCTGTACAAGGAGCGGGCGACGAAGTACCCGATCCCGGAGGCGCTCGCGGGCTGGTTCGCCGAGCCACACGACACCTGGCCGCGGCAGGAACCGCATGGTCCGGCCATCGAGAAGACATTCGACGAGCTCGGCGAGCTGGCGGACACCCACCTCGCCGAACCGTTCGACGGCACCGCTCCGGTGAATCCGGTCCTTCGTCTCACCCCGCCGGAGTAGCACCACTGCGGAGCGAATTCCCGTCGATGTCCGTTCTGTTCACGACGAGCCGCTGCCGGAAAGGCGACGATGGAGACATGATCGACCTCAACGCCGCAGCCAGGTTCATGACCACCCACGCACGACTGCTCGACCGCAGACGTTTCGACCTGCTCACCGGCAAAAACGGCCCCCAGGGCCCGCTCGCCGCACTCGCCGGATACCGCAACGACGACGGCGGCTACGGCAACGCGCTGGAGCCGGACCTGCGATCGGCTGGCAGTCAACCGGTGAGCGCGCTGCACGCCTTCGAGGTGTTCGAGGAGGTGGCGCCGGTCGCGAGCGAACACGCGGCGCACCTGTGCGACTGGCTCGCCTCCAGCACCCTCGCCGATGGCGGCCTGCCCTTCGCCCTGCCGGTCCCGGACCCGGCGGGTTGCGCGCCCTTCTTCGTCCAGGCGGATTCCCGCGTGTCCTCGCTGCACATGACCTGCATGCTCGCCGCGATCGCCCACCGGATCGGCAGGCACGACCCGGTGGTGCGGGAGCATCGCTGGCTGACCACGGCGACCGCGTACTCGCTGCAGCGGATCCGGGAACTCGAAGGACCTGGCCACGCACTGGAGTACCGGTTCGCACTGCAGTTCCTGGACGCCACCCACGACATCCTGCCCGGCGCCGACGCCGAACTGCACAGGCTCGGCGCATGGTTGCCGGAGTCCGGCATCCTGGCCGTCGAAGGCGGTACCGACGGTGAGGCCATGCGGCCACTGGATTTCGCGCCAGTGCCAGACCGCCCGCTGCGTGCCCTGTTCAGCGAATCCGCGATCCAGTCCGAACTGGACTCCCTGGAGTCCGCCCAGCAACCCGACGGCGGGTGGACGGTGGACTGGGATTCGCAGTCACCGGCGGGCGCCCTCGAATGGCGCGGCTGGGCCACCGTACGCGCCCTGACCATCCTCAAAGCCAACGCCCGCCCAACCCCCTAGCCCCGACTTGGCAGATCCAGTGCCCGACTTGGCAGATCCAGTGCCCGACTTGGCAGATCCAGTGCCCGACTTGGCAGATCCAGTGCCCGACTTGGCAGATCCAGGGCCCGAGTTGGCAGATCCGGGGCTCGAGCCGGCCTTCGGACTCGGCTCGGCAGGTCGAACACGAAGGGCTGATCTTCGTTCTCCAGGCCTGCGGAACTCCGAAATCCGTTGAGCGGGAAGGGGGCGGCAGAGAATACTCGGGGTAACGCCGATCCCGTGTCGGTCGATGTTTTCGGTACAGGGGCACGGGTAGCCAAGGGGCGTCCGCCTGCATTTCGTCGGCGCAGCCGGTGTCGATCGCAGGCGCGATCGTGCATGACGCTGAGTGAAGGGAGTGGCTGTCGTGACTAGGAACAGCCAGATGGCGAGGCAACGCTCGGTTGCGAACTCCAACTCGCGAGCGCAGACGTCGGTACTCAACCCAGGCTCCATCGATGACCCGCACGCCGGCCTCAACATTCCTGCTGGCCCCGCGGTCCCCGCTCCTCGGATCACCGAGGACGACGAGTTCGAGCCGACCATCGTGCGCGGACGCGAGTAGCGCGGGCCGCTACCAGTCCGGGACGCCTGGCATCTCGTTGGCCCGGCTCTCCCACTCTCCGAACCTGCGCTCGACGGCCTCACGGGCCCGCTCACGCGGGTCCGGCTCGGGAGCCGACGCCTCCGGTTCGGACCTGGGCTCCGGGGCACGTGGCCGCGTCGCATCGGGGGACCGCGGCCGCGCCTGCCGCGCCCCGGAAGATGCGGTAGGTACGGCCTTGCCGGCCGCAGTGTCCCTGGGATGGGCGACACCTTCGATGGTCACGACCGGGAGGGTTCTCGCTCCCTCGGGAGCCTCGGCGCCGTCGGCGATATCGCCCGGCGGTCGCCCAACACCCCCATCGTGATCGGTTACGAACCCACCGATCACGGCGAACACCGACAGCGTCACCACGGCCGCGCCACCCAGCGCGAGCCGTGTGCCAAAGCCCTCAGTGCCCCGGGCACCTCCGCGAGCCCCGGGACGACGATGCCGCGCACGACTCTCAGCAGCGGAAACCGCCGGCATCGGCATCGTGTCGTCCGGCTTCCTCGGCGGGGCCACCGTGCGCGCGCGGCCGACGAGTTCGGCAACCGTCACCGTCTCCTCCGAGGAGGACTCTCGCCTCCGCGGAGTCGTACGGGTCATCGGCAACCTCCGTCGCGGTGAATACCAGGCGCCCGATGGTATGGAGCGCCGGCTCCACTCGTAAAGCGTTGCCCACCAGGTGGCCGAACCTTCCGCCGGTTCCTGTCATGCGGGTGACAGGAACGCCACCACTACCCGTGCCCCCGACTACGCGGAGTGTCACCGCGCCCGTGACGTCAACCTCCCGAAGCCCGGTCGATCCCACTCCACCGCGCCCACTGGGTCACACTGAACAGATGAACGACCCAGTACGCCGAGCAGGTGGACAGGCCGCATGAGCATTCCCGGGGCCTTCGGTTCGTGGTTGCCGTGGCGGGAACTGGAAGGGCTGTTCACCGCGGGCCGGACACTGCTGCCCTCGATGCCGACCAGTCCCTCCGGCGTTCTGCAGACAGCGATCCGCACCGTGGGTGACCGCCTGGTGGGCAACCGCCTCACCGTGCGCGCCGCCGACACCGACCTGCGCATGACACTCGTCGAGCTCGACTGCCGGATCTCCTCGGTGGGTATCGGGCAGGCCGACGTCGGGGATCTGCGGCTGGTCGTCGAGGACGTCGAGAGCACCGAAGGCGGGCACATCCCCGTGCGGCGCGCGGTGATCGTCTGCCGGGACCTGCGGGTCAGGTCCATTCCGGTACCCACTCTCGCCACACAGGCCATCGAGTTGACGATCACTGTCGGTGGCGACGTCGTACGCGACCTCGTCACCCAGGCGCGCCCTGACGTACTCGCCGACGTCGGCGCCGACCGAATCCTGCGCCTGCGTTCCGCTCGCCGGCCCGGGTGGGGACACCTGCAGGTGGAGCCGTACATCGACGGGTCAAGAATCCTGTTGCGGCCGGTAGCCGCGCAGGTCTCCCGAGTCCGGGTTCCGCTGCCCACCCGCGTCCGGCCCATCCCGGTCGACGTGCCGGACCTGCCCCGTGGCCTGCGGCTCACCGGTATCGAGACCGGCCCGGGAAACCTCGTCCTGCGCGGGGTCACCGATCACTGGCGGGACCGGCTCGCCAGCATCCCGCTCAGCAGTCTGCTCGGCGCACTCACCTCGGCCGCGACCACACTGACGGTGCCCTGGCTCGGCGAGCCCTAACCGCCCGCCCTGGTGCGGCCGACGCCGCCGAGCATCCACGCCGCGGCACCACTGGTGTCCACAGTGTCCAGTGGTTCGGCCCGCCACTGGCTGGCGGGCACCAGGCCGGGCTCGACCAGTTCGAGGCCGTCGAAGAAGGACAGCACCTGTTTCCTGCTCCGCCGGGCATCACGCGGCCGCTTGAGGAAGCTGCGACAGAGCTCCTGCGCCTGACCGAGTTCCTCCGGCCCCTCGTCGGAGACGACGTGCGACAAGGCGATATGGCTACCCGGCACCACCGCGTCCCGGAACGCGGCGACGATGTCGAACGGGCGGTCCTCCTCGGAGAAGAAGTACAGAATCCCGACCAGCAACACCGCCACCGGCTGGTCGAAGTCGATGAGCTCGCGCAGCGCGGGATCGGCCAGCAACGTGGCGGGATCGCGTACGTCGGCGTCGATCACGACGGTGTGCGGGTTGTTCGCCAACAGCGCCCTGGCGTGCACGAGCACCACAGGGTCGTTGTCGACGTAGGCGACCCTGGTGTCCGGATGGATCTGCTGGGCGACCTCGTGCACGTTGTTCTGGGTCGGCAGCCCGGTTCCGAGATCCAGGAACTGCCTGACGCCGCGACCAGCGAGGTAGCGCACCACACGGCCGAGGAACGCGCGGTTGTCGCGGGCCATGGCCCGTGCCTCCGGCGCGACGCGCAGAAGTTGAGCGGCCAGTTCCCGATCACAGGCGAAGTTGTCCTCGCCGTCCAGGAAGTAATCGTAGATACGCGCGATGCTCGGCACACTCGTGTCGATCGCCACCGGTGCCCGCTCCCGCATTTGGGTCAGAGTACTGCCCCGTTCGGCGGAACGGCCGGCTGTCTGTGGTCCTCCGGATCTCGGGTACCCGAACCACTCGATCGAGCGGATCTGGACAGGCGCACGGCGCCGATGCTGGCGATGATCACCAGCGCCATACCGAGTCCCTCCAGCACGGACAGCGCCTGGCTCAACACCAGGAACCCGGCGAACGCGGCGATGGCAGGCTCGAGACTCATCAGCACGGCGAAGGTGGCCGCGGCGATCCGGCGCAGCGCGAGCAGTTCCAGCGTGTAGGGCAGCATCGAGGACAGTAATGCCACGGCGGCTCCCAGCCCGAGCGTCACGGGGTCCAGTAGCGCGGACCCGGCGCTTGCGATACCGAAGGGCAGACTCAGCACGGCGCCGATCGCCAAAGCGATGGCCAGTCCGTCCGCCTTGGGGAAATGGCGGCCGGTGCGGGCACTGAGCAGGATGTACAAGGCCCACAACACGCCAGCGGCGAGCGCGAACAGGACGCCCTCGACGTTGAGGCTGTCGAATCCACCCCGTCCGAGCAGGAACACCCCGGCGAGCGCGAGCGCGGCCCAGAAAAGGCTCGCCTTCCGGCGCGCTGCCAGCACCGAGAGGGTCAGCGGCCCCAGCACCTCCAGTGTCACGGCCGCACCGAGCGGGATCCGCTCGATCGCCTGGTAGAAGAGCGAGTTCAAGCCGGCAAGCGCAACACCGAACGTGGTGACCAGTGCCCAGTCGCCGGGGCTGTATCCGCGAATCCTCGGCCTGCAGATGAGCAGCATGACCACCGCGGCCAGCGCCAGACGCAGGAACACCACGCCCATCGCACCCGCCCTGGGGAAGAGCAGGGCGGCGATCGCGGCACCGAACTGCAGCGAAACCGCGCCGCCGAGCACGAGTGCGATCGAGCCGAGCTGGGAACCGTCGCCGCGACGCCTGACCGTCCGGCGTGCGGCGGCGGTACGCCAGGTGGAAGTCGGGGACGGGGCCAGCGGGGAGTCGAGTCGGACTGCGGTCACACCCTGCACGGTAGACATCGAAAAACAGCGCGTGAAATGCCGATTCGTTCCTTGTTATGCTTCGCGTGCATGGCCATTGAGCTGCGTCACTTCCGATGCTTCCTCGCGATCGCCGAGGAAGGCAATGTCACGCGCGCGGCCAACCGCCTGCACCTGACCCAGCCCGCCGTCTCGCGCACGCTACGGCAGCTGGAGCAGCGTCTCGGTGTGCGCCTGGTGGACCGCTCGACACACCATCTGCGACTCACCGAGGACGGCCTCGCGTTCCGCGACAAGGCCGCCACGGTGGTCGCCGCGGCGGAGGACGCCCTCGACGCGGGCAGGCTGCGCTCGTGGCCACTGCGTCTGGGCCACGCCTGGTCCGCGGCGGGATCCTTCACCGGCACCCTGCTACGACGCTGGGAGCGCGCCAACCCGGACACTCCGCTGGAACTGCTCCGGATCGACGGCCGTACGGCGGGGCTGACCACGGGACAGGTCGACGTCGCCCTGCTCAGGGGCACAGTGGACGCGCCCGGGCTGGTCGTGGAACCGCTGCTCACCGAGGCAAGGGTCGCGGCGATGCCCGCGGACAGCCCGCTGGCGGAGCGCGGCGAACTGACGCTGGCCGACTTCACCGACCAGACCGTGGCCGTCAACACCGTCTCCGGCGTCACCACCGTGCACCTGTGGCCTCCGCAGTCCCGGCCCGCCCGGACGGTCACGGTGGCCAACACAGACGACTGGCTCGCGGCCATCGCCGCCAACCGGGGGGTCGGGATCACCACCTCGGCGACAGCCGACCTGCACCGGTACCCCGGCGTTGTCTACCGGCCGGTGGCCGACGCCCCGGAGATCCCGGTCGTGCTCGCCTGGCGGCGGATGCCGGGGCACCCCGCGATTCCCACTCTTGTCACCCTGTTCCGCGACGTCGTCGCCGACACCGAAGCGGACAGGAAACCGGACAAGTTCTCGTGAAGGAGCGCTCGTTTCGCCGGCAACGTACTGATCGTGTTCAGTACCCGGGTGTGGGGCCGAAAATTCGTTCCTCCTCCGGCGCCGAGCGGTTCTAGAATGAGGCATGGCCGAACTCGACGGCTTTCCATTGACGAACCTGCTGCTCTACGCCGTGGTGGCAGTGGCACCCACGTTCGTGTTCTGGGTCGCGCTGTCCACCGCGGCAGTCGTTCGTCGCAGGCGCGGCAGCGCAGGCGTGCTGGAGCATCGGCCTATCCAGGATCTGGCCGCGGACCTACGCCGAGTGCACCGCATTCTCGCGGAGTTCGGTCCCGGCACTCCCGCCGCACGGCGCAAGGGGACTCGCCAGGCCTACGACGCGCTGCTCGTCCAGGCGTGCGCCGCCGTCGATGTTTCGCATGAGCTCACCGTCCTTCCGGAGGGCATCGACCGCGAGGTCGAGCGGCTGCGGGTGGAGGAAGCACTTCGTGGCGCGGGACTGGCCATCCCATGACGCACAACAGCCGCCGGTCATGACTCGCCAGGGCCGAGCAATCGCCGAGGCCCTGGCCCCTGCCTGCCGAGTTCGTCATGCGGGTTGACCAGCGCGCATCGGTCGAGTGACAGGCAACCACACCCGACGCAGTCGGTGAAGCTGTCCCTGATCTGCCGCAGGCTCCGGATTCGTGCGTCCACAGCGGACCGCCAGCGCCGGGAAAGCCGCTGCCAGTCCTTTCTGTTGGGAGAATGCCCTTCCGGCAGTTCAGCGAGCGCGTCTCTGACCTCCGCGAGCGGTATCCCGGCTCGCTGGGCGATTCTGATCAAGGCCACCCTGCGCAGGGTGTCGCGCCGATATCTTCGCTGGTTTCCCGGCGTTCGCCTGCTCTCGATGAGTTGCTGACGCTCGTAGAAGTGCAACGCCGATATCGCGACCCCACTACGCGCCGCCAACTGCCCAACGGTCAGTTCAGCCTGGTTCCACACGAGCTCGTCCACCACCGATCACCACCGCCTCGACGCCTCACCAGCAGAACGACGATATTCGACATTGCTTGAGGTTTACGCGCAATCCCTTGTCCGGTCAACTTTCTTGACCTCTATCAATGTCGAGGTTCTAGTGTCGGCACTACCGGGACTTCCGGATGCCACGAACAAGCGAGAGGAACAGAACCCGATGTCGAAGCGGAACCCAGCAGATCCGGTACTTGTCATCGGTGCGACCGGCAACGTGGGCAGGCAGGTGGTACGCCAGCTGCTCGAAACGGGAGTCACGGTACGCGCGATGGTGAGAAACCCTGCCACAGCCGGGCTTCCGGAGCAGGCCGAGATCGTGGCCGGAGATCTCACCGACCCTGCGACCGTCACCGTCGCGGCACGGGGAGTTCGCGCCGTTTTCCTTGCCTGGCCCTTCGTCACCGCGGATGACGCACCGTCGGCGCTGGACGCCCTTGGCCCTGATGTCCGTCATGTGGTGTACCTGTCTTCGGCAGGCGCCGACCGGGCCGACGGCCCGGTCCGGTTCCACTACGAGCTGGAGCAACTGATCAGGCGGTCCGGACTGGAATGGACCTTCCTGCGGCCCAGCGGATTCGCCACCAACACTCTGGGCTGGGCCGAGCAGATCAGGCACGGAGACGTGGTCCGGTGGCCGTACGGTAAGGCCACGCGATCCCTGATCCACGAGGCGGACATCGCGGCCGTCGCCGTACTGGCCCTCACCGGCCCGGATCACAGCGGGGTCGTCCACGATCTGACCGGCCCTGAACAGCTGACCCAGATCGAGCAGGTCGAGGCGATCGGCGCCGCGATCGGGCGCCAGCTGAGCTACGAGGAAGTGCCGCGCGACACGGCACGGAAGGAGTTGCTCGCCAACTGGCCCGACGAGTTCGCCGAAGGCGCACTCGACGCCTGGGCTGGAATGGTCACCGATCCAGAGCCGGTCACCACGAACGTACGGGATGTGACGGGCAGGCCCGCGCGGACGTTCCAGCAGTGGGCCACGGATCACGCGGACGAGTTCCTCCTCGAACGCGCGGGCTGATCTCCTGGCTGCGGGACGCGGCGCTAGTGTCAGCGGTGATGATCGAGCAGCTGAGCATCCCCACCGCCGCAGGACACTTCGACGCGATCGCGTCCGGCCCCGCCGAGGGCAGGCCAGTACTGCTCCTACACGGATTTCCCGAGGCAGCGGTCGCCTGGGAACACCAGGTGGCCGCCCTCGGCGGGCACGGATACCGCGCCGTCGCACCCGACCAGCGGGGATACTCCCCCGGTGTCCGGCCGGAGCGGACCGCGGACTACGACATGGACGAACTGGTCGCCGACGTGCTGGCCATCGCGGACGCGCTCGACTGGAACCGGATGGACCTCGTTGGCCACGACTGTGGCGCGGGCGTCGCCTGGTCGGTCGCCGAGCAGTACCCGCAACGACTGCGTTCCCTCACGGCGGTCTCGATGCCCCACCCGGCCGCGCTCGCGGACGCCCAGCAGACCGACGAGGATCAGGCGCTGCGCTCGGGCTACCTCACGGAGTGGCGGCAGACCAGGACGACCGAGCGGCGAATGCTCGACAACGACGCGGAGGCACTGCGGCGGATGTTCGAATGGCGGATTCCGCCGAGCCGGGTCGAGGAGTACGTGCAGCGGCTGTCCGAGCCGGGCGCGTTGACCGCGGCGTTGAACTGGTATCGCGCCAACCGTCCAGGTGCGCGTATTGGCACGGTGTCCGTTCCGACGCTCTACGTCTGGAGCACCGATGACGTCGCGTTCGGTTCGACGGCGGCCCTCGACACCGGCAACTGGCTCACCGGCCCGTATCACTTCCACATGCTGGAGGACGTGTCCCACTGGGTGCCCGAGGAAGCCGCCGACACGCTGAGCGCACTACTACTGGAACAGCTGAACGCGCACTGAGCAGGCACGACCTCCCCTGCCCCGGTCACCGGACGCACTGCCGCACAGCGCTTTCCGCGCTACTGACACCAGTATCGCGCACCCTCCACACTGCGCCGAACGGACTACGACGGTGTTGCGCGTGCGATCTCGATGCTACTTTCGGTACTGCTCCGGTTACTCCCAATGCTGGTGCCGAACGGGGGAATGTCGTGACCTCGCGCAATCTGCACTACGACGAACTGGCCGCCACCGCAGCGAAGTTGTTGGCAGACATGAGGTCTGATCCCTCCGGCGACTTCTCGCCCTCGATCTACGAAACCGCGCGCCTGGTCGCACTCACACCATCGCTGAGCGGGCACCAGAAGCGGATCCGCTTCCTGCTGGATCAGCAGCGTGCCGACGGCAGTTGGGGCGGGCCGGACAGCTACTCCCTCATTCCCACGCTGAGCGCGACCGACGCACTCCTTGCCACCTCGCAACATGCGGGGACGAACGGTGGCATCGGCGCTGGTGAGGTCGTCCGAGCGGCAGAACGTGGGCTGTCCTGGCTCAGGCAGGCACTCGGGCCCGGCACGGTGGCGGTCCTTCCGGACACCGTGGCGGTGGAGATCCTCGCCCCCGGCCTGGTCTCGGCGATCAATCTGCGGCTGGACAGGTTGACGGCGCTGCCACCGGCCCACCTCGATCGCGAATGGACCCCGGGTCGCCTGAGTCCTCCGCCCGAATCCAGTTCAGCGTTACTGGACAGGATCCGCGAGGCCGTCCTCGATGGACGACACCTACCGGTCAAACTGCTGCACTCGCTGGAAGTTCTCGGATCGGATACGTGTGGCGCGGCCGTGCCCGTCGCGAGCTCAGGCAGTATCGGCTGCTCCCCAGCCGCCACCGCTGCCTGGCTCGGTGACGATCGGGTACGTCGCGGACATCCCTCCGTTCGATACCTGGAGCAGGTGCAGGAACCACACACTGGCGCCGTTCCGGTGGCGGCCCCACTCGGCCTCTTCGAACGCGCGTGGATTCTCGGCACGCTCGGCAGCACCGGGATCACCACCCTGGCGCCGCACGTACTGCTGGACAGTCTGCGAGAAGGGCTCGGCGACGACGGGGCCGCCGGCGGGGACGGACTCCCGCCGGACGCCGACGACACGGCGGCCGCGCTGTATGCGCTGGCGCTACACGGCCAGCCGCGACACGCTGGTCCGTTGTGGACTTACTGGACCGAGGAGAAAGGCGGGCACGTCAGCTGCTTTCCAGGCGAGCGAACGCCGTCGACAAGCACGAACGCACACGCACTGCAGGCCTTCGCCACCGCCGCAGATCCGGACACCGGCGACGCGCGGCGGCGGGCCAGTGCGATCCGGTCCATCGCGCACTGGCTGCGTGAGCAGCAGACACCGGATGGGTACTGGACGGACAAGTGGCACGCCTCGCCGTACTACGCCACGGCGTGTTGCACTGTGGCACTGGCGAAATACGGCGGGACAGAGGCGAAGGCGCCGGTCGCCGCGGCCGCGCGCTGGGCACTCGCGACGCAGCGGCCAGAGGGATCTTGGGGCCGCTGGTCGGGAACGTACGAGGAAACCGCTTACGCCGTGCAGATCCTCCTGTGCGCAGGCAGTCCGGTTGACGACGTGACCGCGGAGGCCGCGGCGCGCGGGTGCCGATACCTCGCGGAGAACGGCGACCTGACGGCGCATCCGCCGCTGTGGCACGACAAAGACCTGTACGTACCCACACGAATCGTGCGCACGGAAGGACTCGCGGCGTTGCACGCCGCCCGTTCGGACCCGCGCACGGCCGCACTGCTGCACGAGATCGGCGATCACAGTGGCCGCGAGAGCACGCGATCGGCCGGGAACGCGGTGTGCTGAACACGGTCGAACTCCACATGGCGCTGCGCACGCTACCGTTCCTGGACGCCAGATCCGATCTGCCGGAGGGAATGCTCGACCTGCGCACGGGACCCCGCCGCAAACTGCTCGTCTGGCACCCCGAAGCGTTGGAGTGGATCTTCCGCTCGGATCGCCGGCTGCTGCATCCAGGTAGCAACAGTCTCCTGCCCCTGTTCGGCGCAAGATCGCTCCTATGGGCCGAGGGCGAGCGGCATGCCGCCTACCGGAGGGTGCTCGGGCCGCCGCTGCGCGGCAGGCAGCTCACGGTCTACACAGAACTCATCGAGCGGATGACGCGAGAGTCCCTTGACACGCTGCAGGCAGGTTCGATGGTCGCACTGCCTTCGTGGTCGAGGCGAATCGCGCTTCGCATCGTCTCGGCCATCATTCTCGGCGCGGCGGACGAAGCCGCACTCGTCCCGTTCACTCGCTGGATCGACCTGGCTCTCGGGTCCCGCCGCAGGACCCTCGCCTATCGCTATCTCCGAGGCGGCCTTCCTCGCTCTCCGGCGCGACTCGACCGGGCACTGGTCCGGCAGGCGAAGGCGCACGGCAACAACACACCGCCGACGCTCGCCGCACTGATGCTCTCCGGCGATGAGCCACTCGGCGCGATCGACGACGGTGAGTTGCGCGATCAACTGGTGTCGCTCCTGTTCGCCGGCCACGAGACGACCGCGTCGGCGACGGCCTGGACGCTGTACCACCTCGCACGCGATCGTGGCCTCACAGCCGACGTTCGTGGCGAACTCGAGGCGGCAGGCGACGGCGGTGTCGACGCGAGCCGGGTTCCGTTGCTGCAGTCCGTGATCCAGGAGGCGCTGCGGCTGGCACCGCCGGTCACCGTCGCGGAGAACCGCACCCTCACCGAGGACACGGAACTGCTCGGCAGGCGGCTTCGGGCGGGCACCACGTTGACTCCCAGCATCTATCTCGCACACAGGCGAAGGGACAGCTTCGCCGATCCGCGCCGGTTCGATCCGGAACGTTTCCTCGGCGCGAAATCGAGTCCGCAGCACTACCTGCCCTTCGGTGGCGGGAGCCGGCACTGTCTCGGCAGCGGCCTCGCCCTGCTGGAGATCCGGATGATCACAGCGGCGGTGCTCGCGCGGCTGGACTGGGAGTGTGTCAATCCGCGGGCCGGGGTTCCCGAACTGCGCGGACATGCCATGGCCCCCTCGGCGAAGTTGCGAATGCGGGTGACGGCATGCCGAGTCTGACCGCGACGCCCGCGCCCGGGCTGTGGCGGAGCCTCGTCGTCCTGCACCGGCTCGAACACCCTCTGCCGATCATGTACCTCTGCTACGCGTCCTGGGGCGCCTGCTACGCCGCGGGCGGTGTACGTGGGCTGCTGCACCTGCCGGTACAGCTCGCGATTCCGGCGAACCTGCTGTTGCTGATCGGCGGACTCGCGCTCAACAACGCCGTGGACATCCCGACCGACCGACGGCACCAGGAGAAGTCCTACATCTCGGCCGCGGTGCTGCGCATCGGCGGGCGAAGGGCACTGCTGCTCGCACTGGCCGAGACGATCACGGGACTGACACTGTCCATTGTGGTCTCAACGATCACCGGTCGATGGGTGGTGACCGTATCGGCGCTGATGATCACGCTGCTGCACGCCCTCTACAACCTGCGGCCCGCACGCCTCAAGGGCCGCGGCCTGCTTGGCTCGGTCGCGTTCGGGCTGGCCGTGGTCACCGCGCCGTCCCTGCTGTCCCACACCGCGGTGAGTCAGAGTGTGCCGGGCTGGATCCTGGCGGTCTTCGCCGGAGCGAGCGTCCTCGCGGTGGGCAGGACGGTGTGGTGGTCGGCCCCGGACCGCGCCGCGGATCTCGGCAGTGGGGACGCCACTCCGGCCGTCCGCTACGGCGTGACGCGCACGCTCGCCCTGTCCTGTGTGCTGCTGCTGGCCGGTCTGGTGTTGCTCGGCGCGGGGCTGTGGGCGCATTTCGGGATCGTCGTCGCCGCGGCGGGCACCCTCGCGCACGGGGTGTTCACCGGTGCCGCGGCACTCCAGCTGTGGCGAACCACGCGGGGACTCGCACCGAGCGCTTCCGGGATGCGCAGACGAGCTCTGCCACTGGTGCTGGCGGGTGAACTGACGATCACGCTGATCCCGCTGGTGGCCGCCTGAGCTCCATCCCGCATCGCACTTTCCCGGGAAAGTGCGATGCGGGGTGGAGCGGCGGGAGGGCCCTGTCAGGGGCCGGGAGTCAGCTCTTGCGGCCGAGACCCGCGTGCACCTGGACCAGCTCCGGATTGCGAACGTGCTCGTCGGACGGGCCCGGTTTCCACAGGGGCACAGGGACAATGCCGGGCTCGACGAGTTCCAGCCCGGTGAAGAAACGGACCAGCTCACCAGGCTCGCGCAACGTCACCGCGGGTGGTGCACCGAACATCCGGCTGAAGAGGGTGAGTCCCTCCTGCAGTTGTTCGTCCTGGCTGAAGTGGGCGATCCCGAGGTAGCTACCGGAAGCCAGCGCGCTGGAGTAACTCGCGACCAGATCCGCTGGATCCTCCGAGTCCTGCAGGTGCAGCAGGAACTCGATCATCAGCACGGCGACCGGCTGGGCGAAGTCGATCAGCTCGTTGACCGCCGGCGCGCCGAGCACATCGTCTGTCCTGCGTACATCGGCGCGCAGCAACGTTACGTTGTCCACCCCCGCGAGCAGCTCGGCGCTGTCCTGTTCGATCGCCGGGTCGAGATCGACGTAGACGACCTTGGCGCCGGGATCGACCTCGTGTGCCACACGATGGACGGCGCCCACGTCGGGAATGCCCGAGCCCAGGTCGAGGAACTGCCGCACACCGCGTTCGATCAGGTACCGGACCAGCCTGCGGACGAACGCGTTCTGCGCCCGTACCAGGTAAGGCAGGTGCGGGGCGCAGACCACGATCTGCTCGGCGAAGCCCCGGTCGGCCTCGTCGTGATGGGTACCGCCGAGCCAGTAGTCACGAATACGGGCGATACTCGGCCGGGAAGTGTCCAGTTGCCCCGCGCCAGGACCGGGAAGTGCCACGTTCCGCCGCTCCCTCCAACGCTGCTGCCCGACCTACCGAAACGATCTTCAGCCGGCCAGGGCACAAGATCCTACTGCAGTTCGATTTCACCGGGGACAAGCCTGACGAGGACGTCACACTATCGTGGAACCAGCGGTTCTGGTGAACGAGTTGATCAGCGTGTTGGCCGCGAACCCGTCCTGGTCACGCGCCGGCACCGCGTCCCCCGCCGAATGCTGTGACACTGAGAACGCGACCACATGTACGACGGAGAGGGGATGGATCGGATGGCCTCGGTGGATCCGGATCGATCGGAGTGGGACGTCATCGTGCTCGGCGGAGCGGCAGCGGGGGAGAACGCCGCCCAGTACGCGACGCAGTTCTCCGGACTGGACGCCGTGCTGGTCGAGAACGCGCTGGTGGGTGGCGAGTGCTCGTACTGGGCCTGTATGCCCAGCAAGGCGCTGCTGCGCCCGGTCGAGGTCCTCGACAACGCACGACACCTGCCGGGCCTGTCCTCCGTGGTCGACGAGCTGAGCCTCGACGTCGACGCGGTACTCGCACGCCGGGACAAGATCGTCAGCAATCTCGACGACAAGGGCCAGGTGCGCTGGGCGCTCGGCGCGGGCATCGACGTCGTGCGCGGGTACGGCAGGCTGACCGGTGCACGCGGTATCGAGGTGACCGGTGAGGACGGGAACGTACGTACCCTCACCGCCCGGCACGCCGTAGTGCTCGACACCGGTTCCGCCGCCTCGATTCCGCCGGTCAACGGTTTGTCCGAGGCGCTGCCCTGGACCTCACGCGACGTGACCAACCTGCACGAGGTGCCCGGCCGGGTGGTGATCCTCGGCGGTGGAGTGGTCGCCTGCGAGGCGGCCACCTGGTTACGCGGTCTCGGGGTCGGCGAGTTGACCATCGTCAACCGGGGCGCGCGGCTACTCGCGGGCAACGAGCCGTTCGCCGGAGAGTTCGTGGCCGATCGCCTGCGCGCTGCGGGAGTGACAGTACGTACGGAACGCACGATGTCCGAGATCCGGCGCCAGGACGCACGCGACACCGGTGTCGGCAGGATTCACGGCGGTGAGCTGCGGGTGACCCTGGACGATGGCACCACGATCACCGCCGACGAGGTCGTCGTGGCGGCCGGGCGCGCCCCGAACAGCACCGACATCGGCCTCGACACGGTCGGGCTCGCACCCGGCGGTTACGTCGAGGTCGACGACCAGCAGACGGTGCGCGGAGTCGAGGGGCAGTGGTTGTACGCGATCGGTGATCTCTGCGGTAAGGCGCAGCTGACCCACATGGGCAAGTACCAGGCCAGGGTCGTCGGCGAGGTGATCGCGGCGCGGGCCAGGGGCGAACAGCTCGACGTGGGCGGATACGGCAGGCACACCTCGGCTGTCGGACACGAGACCGTGCCCCAGGTGACCTTCACCGATCCCGAGGTGGGCTCGGCAGGGCCGACCGAGCAGCAGGCTCGGGAGCGCGGTATCGACGTCGAGACCGTGGAGTACGACCTCGCCGCCCTCGCGGGAACGTTCCTGCTTCGCGAGGACTACAAGGGACGCGCGAAGCTGGTGCTCGACCGTGCGACGGACACGATCGTCGGCGCCACGTTCGTCGGCACCGGCATCGCCGACCTGGTTCACTCCGCGACGGTCGCCATCGTCGGCAAGGTGCCCGTCGCCGCGCTGTGGCACGCGGTGCCCAGCTACCCGACCCCGAGTGAGGTCTGGCTCCGGCTACTGGAAACCCTCCATGCCGACCGTCGCGGTGGCTCGGCGTGAACCCATGAGACGCAGACAGCCCGCGCCGCTGCCGCAGCGCGACGGTCTCGATCCCGCTCGGATGCGGATGCCGGTCGAGGGTGACTGGACGACGATCCGGGATCACCTGGTGGACCGGATACCGAAACTGGCACCCTCGCGAATCGACGAGATGTTCGCCGAACGCAGGTTCTTCGGCGAACACGGACCGCTCGACGCGGATGCGGCTTTCGTCCCCGGTTCGGTGATCTGGTTCCACCGCGACCTGCCCGACGAGGTCCCCGTGCCGTTCGAGATCGACATCGTGCACCGGGACGAGAACCTGCTCGTGGTGCACAAGCCGCATTTCCTGGCGACGATCCCGCGTGGGCAGCACATCGTCGAGACCGCGCTCGTCCGGCTGCGGCGCGATCTGGACCTGCCGCAGCTCAGCCCGGCGCACCGCCTGGACAGGGTGACGGCGGGACTCGTGATGTGGGTGATCCGGCCGGAGCACCGAGGGGCTTACCAGAACCTGTTCCGTGATCGGCTGGTACGCAAGGAGTACGAGGCGGTCGCGCCGTTCGACCCGGCTTTGGACCTGCCCCGCACGATCCGGAGCAGGATCGTGAAGGAACGTGGCGTGATCACGGCGCAGGAGGTGCCGGGACCACCGAACAGCGAGACCACCGTGGAGCTGATCGAGCAGGCAGGCGGGCTCGGGCTGTATCGACTGACCCCCGCGACCGGCCGGACGCATCAGCTCCGGCTGCATATGAGCAATCTCGGCGTGCCGATCCTCGGCGACGATTTCTATCCGGTGCTCACCGAGACCCCGCTCGACGACTTCAGCAGACCGCTGCAACTGCTGGCCAGGTCACTGGAGTTCACCGATCCCCTCACCGGCGAGGCACGCCGGTTCGAGTCGAAGGCGGATCTGCTGGCGTGGACCGACCTGGCGGGGTGGTCGGGCGCACACGACCCTCGATAGGGTGCGGTACACCGCTGAAAATTATTCATCATTTGTCCCACGAGGAGCACCGATGCCCGAGCCGAAGGACCCAGAGTTCATTCCAGAGGGCGTCGACCTCGAGCGGCCGAACCCGGCGCGAATCTACGACTGGTTCCTCGGCGGCTCCGCGAACTGGGCGATCGACCGCGCTTTCGGGGAGAAGGTGCTGGAAACCTTCCCGCAGGTGCGCACGATCGCCAGAACAGGGCGGGACTTCCTCGGGCGAGGCGTGCACTACCTGGCCCGGCAGGGCGTCACCCAGTTCCTCGATCTCGGGTCCGGCGTACCAACCGTCGGCAACGTGCACGAGATCGCCGAGTCGGTCCACCCCGACAGCCGCTGCGTCTACGTCGACAACGAACCCGTCGCGGTCGCACACTCCCGGGTCCTGCTGGAGCGCCACGGCGACCCCGCGAGGCACGCCGTACTGCACGGTGACCTCCGCCAGCCCGACGACATCTGGCGACGCGCGCTGGCGACCGGGGTCCTCGACCCCGAACAGCCCATCGGACTGATCGTCGTCGGCGTGCTGTACTTCCTCGGCCCGGACGACGACCCGCACGGCGTTCTGGCCCGCTACCGCGACCTGCTGCCCTCCGGCTCATACCTGCTGTCCTCCCACCTCACCGAGGACCAGGTGCCCGACGAGGGCGGCACCGAACGCGAAGCGGTCCGCCAGCAGTACCAGCGCTCCAGTTCGGAGCTGTACATGCGCGGCCGCGACGAGTTCACCGCCTTCTTCGACGGATTCGAACTCGTGGAACCCGGCGTCGTCTGGCTACCGGAATGGCACATCGACGAACGCGAGTCCAAAGCGAGCCGCAAATACGCCGGCAACCCGCAGGAAAGCAGCTCAATAGGCGCCCTAGCCCGAAAGCCCTAACCCGACTTGGCAGATCCAGGGCCCGACCTGGCAGATCCAGGGGCTGAGTTGGCAGATCCGGGGGC
This sequence comes from Amycolatopsis palatopharyngis, assembly GCF_003385185.1. Classification (GTDB taxonomy): domain Bacteria; phylum Actinomycetota; class Actinomycetes; order Mycobacteriales; family Pseudonocardiaceae; genus Amycolatopsis; species Amycolatopsis palatopharyngis. Next base: position 123,034 of record NZ_PQHZ01000008.1, read on the forward strand.
TGAGTTGGCAGATCCGGGGCCCGACTTGGCAGATCCAGGGGCTGAGTTGGCAGATCCGGGGCTAACTCACCCACCCGAACTGCAAACTCGGCCACCGGAAGTGCCAACTCGGCCGCCGGAAGTGCGAACTCGCGCCCTGGAAGTGCAAAGTCGGGAACTGGTCAGTCTCGTTCGATCAGATGCCCTACAACGTCCGGGCCTGGGTGGGCGGCGCCGGAGCCGTCGCGACGCTGATCGAGTTCGGGCAGCTCGACCGGCGAACCGTTGTCCGAGGAACCCGCGGGCCGCGGGCCGACCCATGCGACGGAAAGCCGCTGCTCGCCCTTGAGGAAACGGTGCGCCCGTACGCCGCCGGTGTTGCGGCCCTTGGCCGGGTACTCGGCGAACGGTGTCACCTTCACGCTCTGCCCGGTGGAGGTCACCACCATCGGTTCGCCGTGCTCGTCGTCGTCCGTGCCGACCGCACCGAAGAACACCACCTCGGTCTCCGCCCCGAGATTGATTCCCGCCATTCCGCCGCTCTTCAACCCCTGCGGCCGCACCAGGGAGGCCGCGTAGCGCAACAACGTCGCGCCGGAGGACACGAAAGTCAGCGACTCCGAACCGTCGGTCAGCCAGGTCGCACCCACGACCTCGTCGTCGTCCTTGAGGCCGATCACCTCGAACTCGTCGGACCTGACCGGCCATTCCGGCGAGCAGATCTTCACCACACCGTGGCGCGTGCCCAGCGCGAGCCCCGGGGAACCCGCTCCGCGCTCGCCGAGGGGCGCGATGCCAACGACCCGCTCCCCCTTGTCCAGCGGCACCAACTCCCGTGCCGCCATCCCGCCGCGCAGCGATACGGTGCCCGCCTGTTCCGGCAACACGGGCAGCGGCAGCACATCGGTCTTGAACGCGCGCCCCCGGTTGGTCACCAGCAGGATCTGCCCGCGCGCCGTCGAGTGCACCACCGCCGCGACGGCGTCGTGCTTGACCCTGCCGTTGCGCCTGCGCGCCTCGGAGGCCTCCTCCGACTCCGCCGCCGTCCTGGCGACGAGTCCGGTCGCGGAGAGGATCACCTGACACGGGTCGTCGGAAATCTCCAGCGGCCCGGACGGTTTCGACGCCGCCAGTACCTCCTTGAGGTCGCCGTCGATCAGCGAGGTCCGGCGCTCGGTCGGAAAGTCCTTGGCGATCCTGGCGAGTTCACCGGAGACCACCTTCTTCAGCACCGACTCGTCGTCGAGGATCTTCGACAGCTCCTCGATCTCCGCGCGCAGCCGCTCCTGCTCGGCCTCGAGTTCGATCCGGTCGTACTTGGTGAGCCGCCGCAGCGGGGTGTCGAGAATGTAGGTGGCTTGGATCTCCGAGAGCTTGAACCGCTTCATCAGCCCGTCCTTCGCGGCCTGCGCGTTCTCGCTCTCCCGGATCAGCTTGATCACCTTGTCGATGTCCAGCAGTGCCGTGAGCAGTCCCTCGACCAGGTGCAGACGCTCCTCGCGCTTGCGACGCCGATACTTCGTCCTGCGTGTGACCACCTCGTACCGGTGGGCGAGGAACACCTCCAGCAGCGCCTTGAGTCCGAGCGTCTGCGGCTGACCGTCCACCAGCACGAGGTTGTTGATGCCGAAAGACTGCTCCAACGGCGTGAGGCGGTACAGGTCGGCCAGCAACGCCTGCGGGTTCACCCCGACCTTGCACTCGATGACGAGCCGGGTGCCGTTCTCCCGGTCCGTCAGGTCCTTCACATCCGCGATCCCGGTGAGGCGCTTGGACTTGTTGACCTCGTCGGTGATCTTCTCGATGATCTTCTCCGGCCCGACGCCGTACGGCAGCTCGGTCACCGTGATCGCCTGCCTGCCTCGGCTGCCCTCCAACGGCCCGGTCTCGACCTTCGCGCGCATCCGGACGACACCACGGCCGGTCTCGTAAGCCCTGCGCACCTCGTCGAGTCCGAGCAGCATGCCACCGGTGGGCAGGTCGGGCCCCGGCACGAACTCCATCAGCTTATCCAGCGAGGCGCCCGGATGGTTGATCAGCCAGCGGGCCGCACCGATGATCTCGCCCAGGTTGTGCGGAATCATGTTGGTCGCCATACCGACGGCGATCCCGGACGTTCCGTTGACGAGCAGGTTCGGGAAGGACGCGGGCAGCACCGACGGCTCCTCGAGCGAACCGTCGTAGTTGGGCCGGAAATCGACCGTGTCCTCACCGAGCTCACCGACCAGCAGCATCGCCTCCGGCGACATCTTCGCCTCGGTGTACCGGCTCGCCGCAGGCCCGTCGTCCGGTGAACCGAAGTTCCCGTGCCCGTCCACCAATGGCACGTTCATCGAGAAGTCCTGGGCCAGCCGGACCATCGCGTCGTAGATCGCGGAGTCGCCGTGCGGGTGGTACTTACCCATCACGTCGCCGACCACCCTGGACGACTTCACGTACGCGTGCGTTGGCCGGTAACCGTTCTCGTTCATCGAGAACAGGATCCGGCGATGCACGGGCTTGAGGCCGTCGCGCGCGTCGGGCAGCGCCCTGGAGTGGATGACCGAATACGCGTACTCCAGGTAGGAGTCCTCGATCTCGGTCTTCACCGGATTGTCGAAAACGTGCGCCCCCGCCTGGTCGAAGGCGGCCGGATCGACCTTGGTCTGGGTGTTCTTACGGCGTGCCACTGCTGCGCACTCTCCTCTGTGTCCTATTCAAAAGTCGGGTGCGAAGATCAGGCGTCGATCGCGTTCCGGTCGACCCTGGCCGCGGATTCGACGAGCCAGTTGCGCCTCGGCTCGACCTTCTCCCCCATCAGCAGTTCGAGCGCCTGCTCCGCGGCCTCGGCGTCGTCCAGGGTGATCCGGCGCACCGAACGGGTCGCCGGATTCATCGTGGTGTCCCACAACTCGTCGGCGTCCATTTCACCGAGCCCCTTGAACCGGGGCACCGGCGTCACGATCTGCTTGCCCGCCTTCTCGAACTCGGCGACCGTGTCCTCCATCTCCCGCTGGGAGAAGGTGAACCTGGTCTCCGGATTACGGCCCTTGGTCACGACCTTGTGCAGCGGCGGCATGGCGGCGTACAACCTGCCCTCCTCGATCACCGGCCGCATGTACTTGGCGAACAGGGTGATCAGCAGGGTCCGGATGTGTGATCCGTCGACGTCGGCGTCGGCCATCAGGATCACCCGGCCGTAGCGCAACGTCGAGGTGTCGAAGGTGCGCCCCGAACCCGCACCGAGCACCTGCACGATCGAAGCGATCTCGGCATTCTTCAGCGTGTCGCCGAGGCTTGCCTTCTGCACGTTCAGGATCTTGCCGCGCAGGGGCAGCAACGCCTGGTACTCCGACACCCTCGCCATCCTGGCCGAGCCCAGCGCGCTGTCGCCCTCGACGAGGAACAGTTCACTACGCGACACCCCGGTGGTGCGGCAGTCGACGAGCTTCGGCGGCATGGCCGCGCCCTCGAGCGCGGTCTTACGGCGTGCGGCATCCTTCTGCTGTTTCTGCACGAGGCGCACCCGCCCCGCGTCCACGACCTTCTGCAGAACGGTTTTGGCTTCGGTCTTGGACCTGCGGTTCTCGGTCCACTCCTTGATGTGGCGCTCCACGACGGTCTGCACGACCTTGGTGATCCCGGCCGTAGACAGCTCGTCCTTGGTCTGCGAGGTGAACTGCGGTTCCGGGATCCGTACGTGGACGACGGCGGTCATGCCCTCGAGAACGTCCTCGAGGGTGGGCGGGTCCTCCTTCGGCTTGAGCAGTCCCCTGGTCTTGGCGACGGCGTCCTGAACCGCCTTGAGCACCGCCCGATCGAACCCCTTGCGATGCGTGCCGCCGTGCACGTTGTGGATGGTGTTGGTGAAGGATTCCACGGTGCGCTCGTATCCGGTGCCCCAGCGGAGCGCGACCTCGACCTCGGCCCTTCGCTCCACTTTGGACCGCATCACGCCGTTCTCGTCCGCGGCGTTCTCCCGGTAGGTACCTTCACCGGTGGCGAAGAGAATTCCGGAGACCGGCTTGTCCGACGCGGGCGTGAGGAAGTCGACCATGTCGGCGAGGCCGTTCGGGAAGTGGAACGTCTCCTCCCCGATCTCGCTCTCCACCGCGTGGCGCAGTACGTAGGTGACGCCGGGCACGAGGAAAGCCGTGTGCCGCAGCTTCGACCGCACCTCGTCGACGCCGAGTGCGGCGCCCGCCTCGAAGTAGCGGGAGTCGTACCAGTACCGGATCGAGGTGCCGGTCGACTCGCCCCGCTTCATCTTGCGGACCACACGCAGCCCGGACTGCCGGGTGAACTTCGCCTTCGCCCCGGGTCCGTCGAACACGCCGGGGACACCGTGCGCGAAGGACATCTCGTGCACCTTGCCGTCGCGCTTGACGGTCACGTCGAACCTGTGGGACAGCGCGTTGACCGCGGAAGCGCCGACACCGTGCAGGCCACCGGAGGTCTTGTAGCCCGAGCCGCCGAACTTGCCCCCGGCGTGCAGGCGCGTCAGCACCAGCTCGACGCCGGAAAGGCCGGACTTCGCGTGCACCCCGGTCGGGATACCGCGGCCGTCGTCGTCCACCTGCACGCTGCCGTCGGCGTGCAGGGTCACCACGATGCGGCTGGCGTACCCGGCGACTCCTTCGTCGGTGGAGTTGTCCACCACCTCGGCGAAGAGGTGGTTGATGCCCCGGCTCGCGGTGGACCCGATGTACATGCCGGGCCGCTTACGGACTGCTTCCAACCCCTCGAGATGAGTCAGGTCGTCAGCCCCGTAGAGGGTCTCAGCAGAAGCAGTCACAGGGTCGCTCTCCCAGATCGTGGCGTGCGGGCGGGCCGCGCCGACAGGCCCACCGGTGGCGTCGAACCGGCGCCTCACCGTACTGGAGGGTATCCGAGGCCACCGACAGATCGTCGGACTACGCCTCGGCGAGTGCGCCGGACCTGCCCGCCGATCGCGTCAGGCGAGAATCGCATGCCGGGCGGCGCGACGTGATTGGCAAAACGGACACAGGGTATCCCCCGGCAACACGAGTAAGGCCGGGAGGCAGCCATGTCACACCTGAGTGAGCAAGAACGCAGGATGCTGGAGACGATCGACCGGCAGCTGTGCGACGACGACCCGAAGCTGGCGCGGTCCTTCGAGAAGATCGAGCGCCGCAGCTCGCGCCGATGGCCCTGGATCACCGCGCTGGCGGTATTCCTGCCGCTGTTCGTCGTGGGCATGATCGCGGCGATCCCCATGCTCGCGGCACTCGGCGCCATGGGATCCGCGGTCGCGCTGGCCGTCCGGTTCGTCTCCCGCAGCCAGCAGGCCGAGCAGGAGCGTCGCGGGGACGGGGGCGGCCTCAGGCCGGAATGAGCGAGAACCGCAGCGCGAAGTTGTCGATGGTGGCCGGCAGCCGCCCCGGTACCAGGCTCGGCCCCGACTCGACGCCGATGTCGTGGTTGCGCAGTAACTCCCCGAGCAACGTGCTGACCACCAGCAGCACGAGGTTGCGCCCCGGACACCGGGCAGGCCCGTCACTGAACGGAACCAGCGCCGGATACCGCTTCGCGCTCCCGTCGAGCCAGATGCCGGGAGCGAACTTGTCAGCGAAGGGCAGCTGCTCACTGTCACGGTGGAAGTACGGACAGTAGATGAGCATGGTGGTGCCGCCGGGTAGCCTGGCGGTCCCCCAGCCGGATTCCTCCGTACTGCGGCGCAGCAGCAGTGGTGTCGTCGGCCACAGCCGGACCGTCTCGAGTGCGCACGCACGAAGGAACGGCAGTTCCTGTGCGGCGTCGTGCTCGCGCGGGGAGAGCTCCGACCGCGCCCGTTCCGCCTCGCCTGGATGCGCGGCCAGCAGGGCCAGCGCCCGCATCGTGACCATTCCAGCTGCGTCGAACGCGAACAGCCAGTGCGCGACCTGGTCACCCGCGCTTCCGCCGGCTACGTGCCGCGCGTCGAGCACGGCGGCGAGGCTGCCGGACTCGGCGCGGTCGAGGTGACGACGGAGCAGCAGGCCGAAACGCTCGCGCGTCCGCTGCCGCCGTGGCCGTAGATAGGCCCAGTTGGCGTCCCTGCGCAGCTTCGTGAGTACGTCGGTGACCTCATCGTCCTCGCGGGCCTGCGCGCCGAGGACGAAGCGCCGGACGATACGCCACCACATGCGGTTGAACCGATCCCAATCCAGCCGCACCTGCCGCGTACCGTCCCCCACCAGTTCGCCTGCCTCCTCGCGGACGATCTGCGTCACCTGGTCTGCCAGCTCGTGCAGCGCGCGTTCGGGCTGCAGGACCGTCTCATTGAGCGAGCGCCGGGCGGTTCGCTCGGCGCCGGTGGAGATCAACACACCGTGTGGCTGGAAGTGCCGCAGCGCGGCCACCTTCTCGATGCTCGCCGGGCTGAAGGGCTCGGCGGCATCCCGCAGTATCCGGCCGACCGCGGCGGAGCCGAGCGGCAGGGCGATCGACCGGCCGGGGACCGGCAGCGTCAGCAGGCCTTCCCCGTACCTGTCGCGCAACCGCCGCAACAGCGCCACCGGCCGTCGGTCGGCCTGCATCCGTTCGGCCATCCGCAACATGATCGGCCTGCGTTTGATCACGCCGATCGTCAGCGCGGGCAGCAACACCGAACTCGCGAGTCGCGCCGTGTCGGCCGCGCTCGCCCGCACGATTCGCCCACTCGCGAAGTTCTCTGTCATGCGGTCCCCTCGCTGCCGGCTGCCAGGCCGGTTACCCGATCCGGGGCAGGCGGAAACGACCGCGGCCGCTCGCGGTTTGATCGAGAGAAGCAGAGGTACTCCCTGCGCATGTGGTTACTGCGACTTCCCGGTGTGTACCGGCCGCAGGCCGACACCTGGCTACTCACCAGGGCGCTCGAAGAGGCCCACGTCGGCCCCGGTGCACGAGTGCTCGATCTGTGCACCGGAACCGGTGCGGTGGCACTGGCCGCCGCCCGGCTCGGAGCGCGCGAGGTCACCGCCATGGACACCAGCAGGAGGGCGGTGTGGTGTGCCCGCCTGAACGCGGGCCTGCGAGGTCTTCCAGTCCACGCTCAGCGGCGCGATGTCCTTGGGAAACCTCCGTTGACGGGTTTCGACCTCGTGCTCGCCAACCCGCCCTACGTTCCGTGCCGGCCGGGGACGCGGGCCCGCTCCCGCGCGGCGCGCGCATGGGACGCCGGTCCCGACGGACGTCGTTTCGTGGATCTGCTCTGCGGCACGGCGCCGGCGTTGCTGGCCAAGGGCGGCACGATGTTGCTGGTGCACTCCTCCCTGTGCGGGGTGGAGAGCACGCTCGCTGCCCTGCGCGATGCCGAACTCAAAGCGTCCACTGTGGCCCGTTCCGCCGAACCCTTCGGGCCGGTGCTCTCGAACCGGACCGATTACCTCGAGGACACGGCGCTGATCGAACCCGGACAACGACATGAGGAGCTGGTGGTGATCCGTGCCGACCGGACAGAACGGCGCTCGTGACCGGGAACCACGCAGGGTGCGCGTGGTTCCCGGCGGACCGGTCCTCGTGGAGGGTCCGGTGGAGCTGGTGACCCCGGACGGGGAGACGGTGACCTCCGACCGCTTCCTGGTCGCGGTCTGCGCCTGCAGGCGTAGCAAACGTTTCCCCTTCTGCGACACCAGCCATCGCAGGAAGGTGCGTTCCGCGGGTGAGGCCGATCAGCCCGTGCGCGCGGCGACCAGCCCGGACTGATAGGCGAAGACCACGAGCTGGGCGCGGTCACGAGCGTGCAGTTCGTGGTCTTCGCCCGGCTGACGTGGTCCCCGACACCCGCATCAGCGCCGCGGAAGGAGCCCACCTCGCGGCACCGCGCCTCAGAACACCGTGTCCCGCAGCGATGTGCGGCCCTGCCTCCAGCAGCTGAGCAGGTGTGACTCCAGCCGGTCCTCGAGGAACCCGGTGGCGCGCACGCCGAACACGACGTCGGCGTCCAGTTCCGGTTCCCTGGCAAGGAGGTCACCGAGCACTTCGTGGCGGAGCACCTGCTCATGCACCGCATCGGCCTCTATGTGCTCGGTGAAGAAGTACCGGCAGGCTGGTGCGGCGCCGAGCCGGTCCAGTGCGGCATCCATCCGCCGCGCGCTCGGAGCCGTGGTGATCTCGGCGGCGGCGAAGTGCCCAACCAGTGCGCCACGCAACCGCCGATGCAGTCCGAACAGCGACATCATGTTGACCGGCGCGAGGCCTGCGGCGGGCACCCGGTCCAGGTAGTGCAGGTAGTCCGGCGAAAGCCCGGCCGCGGCGAGCAGGTCGGCGAACAGCTGGGCGTGCACCTGGTCCCCGCGACCAGCGCCGAACTCGTCGTACTCCACGGCGACGAGCGCGGCCTTCGCGGTCCCCCGCAGGCGGGGGATCACCCAGGCATGCGGGTCGGCCTCCTTCAGGTGATAGATCGAGCGGTGGACGAAGTACTCGCGCATCTGCCACCAGTTGCCGTGCTCCCGCAGGTGGTCGCTCACCCCGCTGCCGTCGACCGGCTCCACCAGCAGCTCGTCCAGTACTCCGTCGACGTCGGCCGGACCGCCGTCGGCGGAGACCCCAGCGCGCAGCGCGGCGAGGAAGGGTCGTTCCATCGCCGCGCGCAGGCGCAGCAGTTCGGGATCCCATTCCCAGTCCGGGTCGACACCGGCGAAGCCCTGGTAGTGCAGCTCGTAGCACACCTGAAGGGCGAGTTGCAGGTCCTCGCCAAGCGGGTCGGACGACCCGGCCTCCGTGAGGTCGAGCCCGTCGCCGACGGCGCCGCGCCGGTTCTGTCGCAGCGCCTCGAGCACGGCGGCCGAGAGCGGTCCGCGCGCCGCCGGTAAGGCCGCACCAGTGGCGGAACCGGTAGCCGCCATGGGCTGGGCAGTCATCGATCACCTCCGTCGTCGTCCGCCGAGTACCCGGTCGCGGGTTCTCCTACCCCAGGCCGAGGCGTCGTGTGCGTCTCTCGTGCCAGCATGCGAATGACGGCGTGCGTGCCGTCCCGCGCGGCTCGGCGCTGCCGCTGCGCACCGGTCCCGCGCGCCCGCACCAGAGACAACAGGCGCAGCACACTCGGCAGGTCGCCGGCCTCCTCCAGCGCGGGCCGTAACCGGTCGACGAGGTCGCGCAGCAAACCTGCGGCCGGAATCCGGCGTGCCCGCCACATGTCGACGCCGTCGCCGTCCAGGCCGTAACGGGCGGCCGACCAAACCGCCGCGGCAGCGATCTGCTCCCCTGGCCGGGCAGCGGGAGCACCGCGCTCCACGTCGAGCACCGTCGTGCGCACCAGCGCCCTCGTCAGCAGTGCGAACAGGACCGCCTCGTCGATCGTGGTGGCCGTGTCGGCAACTCGGAACTCGATGGTCGGCAGCGTGGGCGATGGCCGGGCCAGCCAGAACGACATCCGTTCGTCCACGAGCACACCACAGTCCACGAGGCGGGCGACCTCGGCATCGTATCCGGCACGATCGGCGAACCAGGGCGGAACGCCCGAACCGGGAAAGCGCGACTGCTGCACCATGCGCCAGCTACCGAACCCGGTGTCGCGGCCGTCGTGTAACGGCGAGTTCACCGAGAGCGCGAGCAGGGTCGGCAGCCATGGCCTCAGCCGGTTGACGACGGCGACCGCGAGCTCCGGATCGGTCACGCCGACGTGTATGTGACATCCGCAGGCCTCGTAGTCGGCGACCATCCCCGCGTAAACGCTGTCGATCCTGGCGAACCGCTCGGACCTGTCGTCCACAATGGATGGAGCGGAGAAGGGTGGCGTACCCGAGGCCACCAGGAACGCGTCGGCGGAGCGGGCTCGCTCCGCGAGCCAGGTACGGGCCGCCAGCAGGTGCGCTCGCAGATCCTGCTCGCCCGCGCAGATCCCGGTGGCCGCCTCCACCTGCGTGTCGCGCAGCTCCGCATGCAGTGCGACACCCTCGGGCAGTCCGACCGGCGACTGCGCGAGTACCTTCGGCGCCAACCCGACGGTGTGCCCGGAGCCGGGGTCCAGCAGGAGGAACTCCTCCTCGACTCCCAGGGTGTGCCCGGCCGTCACAGCCGTGGCAGCGGGCTGGTGGCGGGTCCGCAGACCACGGACCCGTCGATGCCGAACCGGGATGCGTGGCAAGGGCAGTCCCAGGTCTTTTCCGCGTTGTTGAACGCGACGACACAGCCCAGATGGGTACAGTTCGCCCCGACCGCGTGCAACGTGCCCTGTTCATCGCGGTACGCCGCGACGGGACGTACGCCCGAGGTACTCACCCTGGCCGACCCTGCGGGCAGGTCGTCGAGGCCGGACCGGTCGATGGCGGCGCGCAAGTGGTCCCCGACGAAGTGCTTGCCCACCTTGGCGTTGGCGCGGGCGAGTTCCACCGCACCGCGCGCGTCCATCCGATTCGGGTCGTACAGCGAGGCGGCCGTGTTCTCGTTGCCGAGTATCAGGTCGCTCAGCAGCAAGCCCGCGGCCGTGCCTCCACTCATTCCCCACTGGCCGAAGCCGGTCGCCACCCAGAGATGCTGTGCCGTCGGGTGGTACTTGCCGATGTAGGGCACCGAATCCACGGTGGACATGTCGTGCGCGGACCATCTGTGAGTGACGGTCCGCATCGACACGTGCTCGGCGGCCCACTCGGCCAGGGACCGGTAGCGTGCCTGGACGTCCACCCGCTCGCCCGTCCGGTAGTGCTCCCCGAGGACGATTGCCATCGGGCCGGCCTCCGAGTCGTATCCACGCACCGAATGCTTGGTGGACGCGTCCAGGTACATACCGGTGATCTGGTCCTTTTCGGACCGGACAGGGCCGGCCACGACGAGATCGTGGGTGGGTTCCAGCCTGGCGAAGAACAGGCCACGGTCCAGGATCGGGTAGTGCGTCGCGACCACGACGTCCCGGGCCCGCACGGTGCCGTGTGTCGTGCGCACCTGCTGGGTGCCCCGTTCGTCCACGCCCTGTGCCCGCACACCCTCGGCGATCGCTCCGCCTGCCCGCTCCACCGCGTCGGCAAGACCGAGCAGCCACCTGCGTGGGTGGAACTGGGCCTGGTCTGCGAACCGGACAGCACCGACAGACGATACGGACAGCTCGATGTCCTCCGCGTCGTCGACGAACGCGGCGGGCAGCCCGGCCGCACAGGCGTCGTCGACCTCCTTACGCAACTGGCCCAGCTGGTCACTCCGGGTGGTGTACACAAAGCTGTCCCTGCGGCTGAAACCGCAGTCGATCTTCAACTCGGCCGCGGTGCGCTCGACCCAGTCGATCGCCGCCGACTGCGTCCTGGCGTAGTGGGCAGCCGCCTCGGCCCCCTTGCGTTCGGTCAGTGAGTGGTACTTGAGCCCGTGCTGCGCACTGAGCTTCGCCGTCGTGTGCCCGGAGACACCTGCCGCGACCTCGCCTGCCTCGATCACCAGCACCGACCTGCCGGCTCGAGCCAGTAGATACGCCGTGGTCAGGCCCGCGATACCGGCTCCGAGCACGGCCACTTCGACCTCGGTGGGCAGCGCGCGGCCTCGCCGGTCCGGTGCCGCTGCGGTCTCCACCCACAGTGACCGCGGCACCGGAAGGCCGTCATTGTCCGCATTGCCCGGAGTGACCTGGTCGTCGCCGAATTCGCCGCCGCTCATGCCGGTTAAGTGCCCCGTCCTTGCGCTGGCAAAACGTCCGAGGGGGTTTAGCAGGGACCGATTGGGGGACCTGATTGCTGGGGGCGGACAGAGTGAAGGAGCAGCAGTGAGTCAGATTGACGTGTTCGTGGTGGGTCTGGACGAAGCCAACATGCGGACGCTCAACGACGTGCCCGACGCCGTGCAGTACCGCTTTCACGGTTTGCTGAGCATCGAGGAGGTCCAGCACGGAGAGATCCCGATCGCGGATCTGATCCAGAAGGCGGAGAAGACGCTGGACGACTTCGAGGGCGAGATCGGGGCCATCGTCGGTTACTGGGACTTCCCTGTGAGCACGCTCGTGCCGATCCTGTGCAAGCGGTACGGTCTGCCGAGTTCCGATCTGGAGGCGATCGTCAAGTGTGAGCACAAGTACTGGAGCAGGCTCGAGCAGCAGAAGGTGATCGAGGAGCATCCCCGGTTCGGGATCGTCGACCTGCAGAACCCACGGGTGCCCGAGGGCATGAGCTACCCGATGTGGCTCAAGCCGGTGAAGTCCTTCTCCTCGGAACTGGCCTTCAAGGTCAAGGATGACGCGGACTTCGAGTACGCGACACGGGAGATGGCCGAGGGCATCGACCGCATCGGCAAGCCGTTCGAGTACATCATGGAGCAGATCGACCTGCCGCCGGAGATCGCGGAGGTCGGCGGGGCCGCCTGCCTCGCTGAGGAGGCGATGTCCGGGCAGCAGGCCGCGTCGGAGGGCTATGTGCACGACGGCGAGGTGGTGGTCTACGGGGTGCTCGACTCGCTGAACTACTCCGGCACCTCGTCCTTCCTGCGCCACCAGTATCCATCGCAGCTGCCGACGCCGATGGTGCGGCGGATCCGCGAGATCTCCGAAAAGGTGATCAAGCAACTCGGGATGAACAACTGCACGTTCAGCATCGAGTTCTTCTGTAAGCCGGAGTCCGACGACGTCTGCCTGTTGGAGGTCAACCCCCGGCATTCGCAGTCGCACGCGGAGTTGTTCGAGTTCGTGGACAGCGTGCCCAACCACTTCTGCATGCTCAGCGTCGGCCTTGGCCGTGATCCCAACCTGCCGCACCGCAAGGGACCGTACGAGATCGCGGCGAAGTGGTACCACCGCAAGTTCAACGACGCGCTGGTGACGAAGCTGCCAACGGAGGAGGAGATCGAGGCGCTGCGGGAGGAGATCCCCGGGCTCCACGTCGACCTCCAGGCCATCGAGGGTCAGCGGCTGTCGAGCCTGCCCGGCCAGGACAGCTACAGCTTCGAACTCGCGCACATCTATCTCGGTGCGGACAACCAGGAGGAGCTGGAACAGAAGTACGACCACGCGGTCGAGCAACTGCACTTCGAGTTTGCGGACGAACAGGAGGAGACCAGGTAGATGCGGACGGTCAGCTCGCTGCCATACGAGATCAAGGAGGACGAGCACGTCTGGATCCCCACCGCGGACGGCACCAGGCTCGCCGCACGGGTGTGGCGGCCGTTGTCCTCCGAGGACGAACCTGTCCCGGCGATCCTGGAGTACATCCCTTATCGCAAACGGGACCTGACCGCATGGCGCGACTCGATCCACCATCCGTACATCGCGGGCCATGGGTACGCCTGTGTCCGGGTGGACCTGCGTGGTAGCGGCGATTCGGAAGGCGTTCTGCGCGACGAGTACCTGGAGCAGGAACAGCTCGACGCGGAGGACGTCCTGGCGTGGATCGCGGCGCAGCCCTGGTGCACGGGGCGAACCGGCATGATGGGGATCTCCTGGGGCGGGTTCGCCGCGCTGCAACTCGCCGCCCGCAAGCCGGAGAGCCTCGGGGCGATCGTGATCTCGTCGTTCACCGACGACCGGTACTCCGACGACATGCACTACGAAGGCGGCTGCCTGCTGTCGGACAACCTCGCCGAGGCGGGAACGATGTTCGCGCACAGCACCCTTCCACCCGACCCGATGCTCGTCGGCGGGCGCTGGCGGGACATGTGGCTGGAGCGCATGAGCAACGCGGGCCCATGGATCGACGAGTGGCTCGAACACCAGCACCGGGACGAGTACTGGCAGCACGCTTCGGTGTGCGAGAGCTACGACTCGGTTTCGGTGCCGGTGCTCGCCTCGAGCGGCTGGGCGGACGGTTATTCCAATGCGGTCACCCGCCTGCTGGAGAATCTCGATGTGCCGCGCAAGGGCCTGATCGGGCCCTGGTCGCACAAGTACCCGCACCTCGGGGTGCCCGGCCCTGCCATCGGGTATCTGCAGGAAGTGGTGCGCTGGTGGGACCACTGGCTCAAGGACGCGGACAACGGGGCGCTGGACGGTCCGATGCTGCACGCATGGATGCAGGACAGCGTGCCACCCTCGACCTCGTACGAGGACCGGCCGGGACGGTGGGTCGGCGAACCGGAACTGCCCTCGCCGCACATCGAACCCACGCAGTACTCGCTCGCGCGCCACCGGATCGCGCTGCCGGAGAACCCCATCCCCGAGGAGACACTGACCGTCGAATCGCCACTGTCGGTCGGCCAGTTCGCCGGGAAGTGGGCGTCCTACAACGCTCCGCCCGACCTGCCCTACGACCAGCGCGAGGAGGACGGCGGTTCCCTGGTCTTCGACACCGAGGCGCTCACCGAGCCCTACGAGATACTGGGCGCGCCCGAGGTCACCTTGGAACTCTCGGTGGACAAGCCGGTCGCGATGGTGGCCGCTCGCCTCTCCGACGTCGCCGAGGACGGGCGTGCCACGCGAGTCACCTACGGGATGCTGAACCTGACCCACCGGGACAGTAACGAGGCGCCGGAACCGCTGGAGCCGGGGCGACGCTACCGGGTGTCGTTCGAGCTGAACGGGGTGGCCCAGTCGTTCCCGCCCGGCCACCGGATCCGGCTGTCGCTGTCCACGTCGTACTGGCCGCTGGCGTGGCCACCACCCGAGCCGGTGCTGCTCTCGGTGTACACTGGGTCGAGTTCGCTGACGCTGCCGAGGCGGCCGATCAGCGAATCCGACGAGGTCCCGACGCGACCCTTCGGTGAACCCGAGGGCGCCGAACCCATTTCGATGACCCAGGTACGGCCCAGCGAGCACAAGTGGACCGTCTGTCGTGAACTGACGGACTACAGCTCGGCGCTGGAGATCGTGAAGGACAACGGCACCGTGCACTTCGACGACATCGATCTCGATGTGGCGAAACGTGCGTACGAGAAGTACAGCTGGGTGGCCGACGATTTCGAGTCACCGACCGGTGAGACGAACTGGACGGTCACGTTCTCTCGAGGTGGATGGTCGGCCACCACGGTGACCCGGACCCGGCTGAGTTGCACGGACGCCGACTTCGTCCTGCATGCGCAGATCGACGGTTACGAGGGCGATCAGCGGACCTACTCGAACAACTGGTCGCGGGTCATCCCCCGCCGTTTTGTCTGACACCCCCGTTCGCACTTTCCCGGGAAAGTGCGACGGGCGGGGTGGGGTGTGCGCAGTGGGGGTGGTCGCGGGGTGCCGTTGGGCGGGGTTGGTTGACCGCTTGCCGACGGGCGCTGCCGGTAGAACGTGTGTTCGAGTAGCGTCGGTGACGTGGACAACGAGCAGGTACTTCCGGTGTGGCAGCTCTCCGAGGGGGAGCTGCTCGGTGGGTTGCTCGAGTCCGAGAAGGCTCTGCGTCGGCAGTACGGGCGGATGCTGGAGTTGGTCGCGGAGGCCGGCAAGCGGGGTCTGGCCGGAGAACAGGGGTATCCGAGCATGGTGACCATGCTGGTGATGGCGTTGCGGCTGTCCCGCGGCGAAGCCAAAACCCGCGTCGCCCAGGCGACTGCCTCGATGCCGCTCACGAAGGACGCTCTGGCGGCGGGAGAGATCGGGCCGGAGCACGTCACCCAGATCCAGAAAGTCCTCGCCCAGGCCCCCGCTGCTCTGCCGGACACCGACCGCTTGGCGTCGGAGCGGACGTTGGTGGAGTTGGCGCGGCAGGCTCGTCCGGTGGATGTGGCGAAGGCTGGGCAACAGATCCTGGGGCACTGGAACATCGAAGGCACCCCACCGGAGGATCGGGAGCGCCGCCACGCCGGGCCGCATCGGGAGTTCCGGGGTCGCTACCGCTACGACGGACAGTACGTGTTCACCGGCGAACTCGATCCCGAGACCGCGGCCGAACTCGAAGGCGCGATGCATCCGCTGGCCAAACCCGACCCCGTTGATGCCGACGGGCTGCCGGACCCGCGGACCCCGGTGCAGCGCCAGGGTGACGCTCTGGCCGAGATCATCGGGCTGGCCGCCCGCGCCGACGACCTGCCCACCACCGGCGGGGAACGGGCCGTGGTGACCGTGACCGTGTCGCTGGCCGAGCTGGAACAACGCGCGGACACCGCCATGCTCGACGCCCGTGGCTACACCTCCATCAGCCAACTCCGCCGCTGGTGCTGCGAGGCGAAAGTCCTACCCGCCGTGCTCGGTTCTCAGGGGGAGGTCCTCGACCTCGGCCGCGCCACCCGCCTGGCCACCCCAGCCCAACGCCGAGCCCTCGCCATCCGCGACCGCGGCTGCACCCGCCCCGGCTGCACACGCGGTCCAAAGTGGTGCCACGTTCATCACGTGCTGACGTGGATCGACCACGGACCGTCCGATCTGGACAACATGATCCTCGTCTGCGCCCGGCACCACCGCGAACTGCACCACACCGAATGGTCGGTCCGCATCCGCCACGGAACACCGGAGTTCATCCCGCCGGAATGGCTGGATCCGGAACAGAAACCCATCCGCAACACCGCACACGACCCGCCGACGGTCCGACACCAGGAACCGGTCCTGCCAACCCAACGCCAAGCACCCAGACGGACCGCACCGTACGCAACGACCTCACACCGACCGTGGTCCTAGGGCACTTCCCGCGAAAGTGTCTTAGGACAGCGCGTCGACCAGGACCTCCGTGAGGCGCTTTCCGCCGTGCAGTCCGGGATCCCGGTCGGGGTCGTAGATGGTCAGGTCCAGCCCGACCACCCGCGGCGATTCCAGTAGGCGCCGCAGAATCGCCGTGAGTTGCTCGAAGGTCAGGCCGTCGGGCTCCGGGCTGTCCACGGCTGGCAGCAGGCTCGAATCGATCACGTCGGCATCGACGTGGATCCAGAACCCGTCCAACCCGGGACTATCGACCACTGCCAGCGCCGCTTCTGCCGCAGCGATCGGGTCGTGTCCTGCGGCGGGGGCGTCCACCAGGCGAAGGCCTGCGGCGGCGGCCTCGTCCGCGTACTCATCATCGCTACGGAAGCCGATGGCCGCTGTGTCCCCCGACCTGATGTACGGCCGAGTGCCGTCGAGGGTCGCGAGCGCACCGCCGAGGCCGGTGACCATCGCGAGGCTTTCCCCGCCTGCCGCGCCCACCGCATCGCTGTTTCCGGGGTGGCGGTAGTCCAGCCCGTCCAGTGACACAAGTCCGTACCGGCCGGCACGGTGCAGGGCGAGGCCTATACCGACAAGGATGCTGCAGTCACCGCCCAGCACGACGGGCAGTCGCGCGTGCTCGAGAAGCGGCGCGATCCGCGACGCCAGCGTGCGCGAGTAGTCCGCGATGGCCTCCTCGTTGCGGACCGTCCCCGGTGTCCACCGTGAGAGGTACCGCGGTGGCGTCACCACCCCGGCGTCGTGCGCGTTCAGCCGGGCCAGCAGACCCGCGTCGCGAAACACGCCGGGCGCCTTGTAGCAACCCGGTACCGCACCTTCCTCCGGTGGCCGCAACCCGAGGTTCGATGGTGCGTCCAGCAGCGTCAACGGCTTGTCCCCGAAGCTCATCCCCAGCCCTTCTCTCTCTCGTACTCCTCGGATTCACCCACGCGGGCCATACATGATCACCGCGACTCCGGCCAGGCAGATCAAGGCGCCGGTCACATCGAAGCGATCCGGCCGGAAGCCGTCCACGACCATGCCCCAGGCCAGTGATCCGGCGACGAAGACACCTCCGTACGCGGCCAGGATCCGGCCGAAGTGCGCATCCGGTTGCAGCGTCGCGACGAACCCGTACAGACCGAGCGCGATCACCCCACCGCCGATCCAGATCCAGCCGCGGTGCTCCCGGACGCCTTGCCAGACCAGCCAGGCACCGCCGATCTCCGCAACCGCTGCCAGGACGAACAGGACAATCGAACGCAGAACGAGCACGACACATCTCCATCGGTTCCGCCGCCAGTGCTCGCTGTCACAGACGGACGTAGATCACACTTCGCCTATGTCTTCCCTTACGTGAGGGTATGGTTCACCTGAATCGAGTGAGCCCCACTGGTGCGGCTCCTACTGTCTCGCTGTTCGTCACCGGTTGCACCGTCTCACGGTGATCTACCGCTGTCCGTGAAAGAAGATGATGTCGCTTCCTGCCGTCCTGCGCTCGCGCATGTCCACCCCTGCCTGGCTGTCCCCGCGCGTGCTGCGGACCGAGGCCCTGTCCGGGCTCGTTGTCGCGCTGGCGCTGATTCCGGAGGCGGTGTCGTTCTCGATCATCGCGGGCGTCGACCCCCGAATCGGACTGTTCGCGTCGTTCACGATGGCGGTGACGATCGCCTTCACCGGTGGCCGCCCGGCGATGATCTCCGCCGCGACCGGCGCGATCGCCCTGGTCCTCGCCCCACTGGTGCGTGAACACGGCGTCGAGTACCTGCTGGCCACCGTCGTCCTCGGCGGAATGATCCAGGTCCTGCTCGCGGTCTCCGGAGTGGCGCGGTTGATGCGATTTCTGCCCCGCAGCGTCATGGTCGGCTTCGTCAACGCCCTGGCCATCCTGATCTTCCTCGCCCAGGTGCCCTACCTGATGAACGTGCCCTGGACCGTCTACGTCCTGCTCGCCGCCGGCCTGGCCATCATGATCGGCCTGCCCCGGCTGACCAAGGCCGTGCCCGCACCCCTGGTCGCGATCGTCGCCCTGACCACCATCACCATCGCCGCGAGCATCGCCGTGCCCACCGTCGGCGACGAAGGCGAACTACCCAACAGCCTGCCCGTACTCGGCATCCCCACCGTGCCGTTCACCCTCGAAACCCTCACCATCATCGCGCCGTTCGCGATCGCCATGGCCCTGGTCGGACTCATGGAATCACTCATGACCGCCAAACTGGTCGACGACATCACCGACACCCACTCCGACAAAACCCGCGAATCCTGGGGCCAGGGCGTCGCCAACATCGTCACCGGCTTCTTCGGCGGCATGGGCGGCTGCGCCATGATCGGCCAGACCATGATCAACGTGAAGTCCGGGGCCCGCACCCGCGCCTCCACCTTCCTCTCCGGCGTCTTCCTGCTCATCCTCGTCGTCGCCCTCGGCAACATCGTCGCGCTGATCCCCATGGCCGCCCTCGTCGGCGTCATGATCATGGTCGCCGTCGGCACCTTCGACTGGCACAGCATCCAGCCCAAGACCCTGCGCCGGATGCCCAAGAGCGAAACCACCGTCATGCTCGCCACCGTCGCGGTCACCGTCATCACCCACAACCTCGCCATCGGCGTCGTCGTCGGCGTCCTGGTCGCGATGGTTCTCTTCGCCCGCCGCGTCGCCCACCTGGTCAACGTCGACAGCGTGCTCGACCCCGACGGCACCACCAAGATCTACACCGTCACCGGCCAGCTGTTCTTCGCCTCCAGCAACGACCTCGTCTTCCAGTTCGACTACGCGAACGACCCCTCCACCGTGGTCATCGACCTCTCCGAAGCCCACATCTGGGACGCCTCCACCGTCGCCTCACTCGACGCCATCACCACCAAATACGAGAACCGCGGCACCACCGTCACCATCACCGGCATGAACAACGACACCGAACAACGCCACACCGCCCTCGCCGGCACCTTCACCGCCAGCCACTAGTCACGTTCGCGTCATCCACCGACCAGGGCTCCGGCTCCGGTCAGGTGGGCGGCGAGTGCCGGCAGGACGTACTCGGCGTCGCGGTGCACTCCGCGCAGGGTGTTGGAGGAGAACGAACGCTGGAACTCCAGTCCCACGTACACCAGGCCCGGGTGCGTCGCCGAGATTCCGCCGGAATGCAGCGGCAGGCCACCAGCGAGCGCCCCGAGCGGCTCCAGATAGCCGAGGTGGGGCCGGTAACCGGTGGCGAACAGCACGGTGTCCACCTTTTCCCTGGTGCCGTCCGGCCAGCGAACCCGATCCCCGTCGAAGCCCTCGAACATCGGTCGCCGATTCATCCGCCCGGTGTCGAGGGCGTTGCGGTACTCCCCCGTGTCCAGCACGAGCGTGGCCGTGACGATCTTCGCGAGCCATTCCGGCGGCAGCTGGTCGAACCCGGTCCGCCACAACCAGTAGTGCAGATCGTGGCCGTCCTTGCGTTGTGGCGCGAAGCTGATCGGCTGCCGGGTGGCCAGCGTGACCTCGGCGACCTCGGCGAGCTCGTAGCCGACCTGCACCGCCGAGTTCCCTCCGCCGACGACCACGATGCGCTGCCCGGCGAACGATTTCGGGTCGCGGTAGTCCGACACGTGCAGCAGGTTGCCGCCGAAGTTCTCCTGTCCCGACAGGACCGGGATGTGCGGGTTGCCGAACGACCCACTGGCAGCGACCACACCAGCGGCGCGGTAGGTCTCGCCGCCATCCGCCCGGACCCCGAAGCCGTCGGCCGACGGTTTCACCGAGCGGACCCGGGTTTCGGTCCGGATGTCGACGCCCAGCGCGGCGGCGTACAGCCGCAGGTACTCGGCCACCTCGTCCCGCTCCGGATATCGGTCGGCCTCCCCGGGAAACGGTGCGCCGGAAATTCCGCTGTACTCCGCGGGTGAGAACAGCGTGAGGCTGTCGTAGTAGTGCGGCCAGGAACCGACCGGTTCGGGCCCCGCCTCCAGGATCATCGGAGTCAGGCCCTGGTTCTGGGCTGCGCGTGCCGCCGCGAGACCTGACTGTCCCCCACCGATCACAATGACGTCGTGCATGGTTTCCTCTCGGACAGTTGTGGTGGCGTGCTCGCCAGTGCCAACGCGGTGGCCCCCAGCGTCGAGGCCGCGAGCACGAGGAACATCGGGGAGTAGCCGCCGACCACGGCGGCGAGGCTCGCCCCCGCCCATGGCGCGAGAGCGGTGGTGACGGTCAACGGCGCGGACAACACTCCGCTGAGCCGGCCGTAGTGCGCCGCGCCCCACCGGTCGGTCACGGCCGTCGCGTTCAACAGGGTGAGGATCCCGCGCGCCGTTCCCGCCACCGTCGCCGCGACGATCAGTGCGGCAGCCGAGGTCAGGACGCCGAGCAGTGCGGTGGTGCCCGCGACCCCCAGCAGGACCAGCACCAGGCGAGCGCGCACTCCCAGTCGCCGCGCCAATGAGCTGTAGCCGAGCCGTCCCAGCACCTGACCGGCGCCGTCGAGGCCGAGGGCGAGAGCCGCCGTTGCCGGGTCGATGCCCCGATCGACCAGCAGTGGCACCAGGTTGATCACCACAGCGGACGCGACGAACCCACTCAGCGCCAGCGCCGCCACCAGCGCGATGAAGGCACGGCTGCGCAGCACCCTGGCCGGAGCACGCGCGGCAGTCACCGGTCCTTCGTCCACCGGTTCCGGCCACGGCCCGCGCAGGCCCAAGGCATGCCCCGGAACGGTGACCAGCGCCAGGATGATGGCCAGGACCACGTAGACGCCCCGCCAGTTCAGCTGTTCGGCGAGCACGGCTGTCAGCGGAGCGAACACCGCGCTCGCCAGGCCTGCCACCAGGGTCAGTACCGTCAGCGCGCGGACCCGCCGGGGCCCGTACCAACGCGTCAGCGCCGCGAACGCAGGCGGATAGAGCACGGCGCCCATGGCGACCCCGGCGAGCAGCCACGCCGCACAGAACCAGACCAGATTCTGTGCGGCGGCGATCAACAGCACCGCGGGTACCGCCAGTACTGCCCCGGCCGTCATCACCGCGCGCGGGCCGCGGCGGTCGAGTACGCGCCCAACCCAGATCCCCACGAGCGCCGCCATGAGCAGGCTGCCGGAGAACGCTGCCGTCACCGAGACCACCGACCAGCCGGTATCCGCGTTGATCTCGGTCGCCAGCACCGGAAAGGCGTAGTACAACACGCCCCAGCTGGTGATCTCGGTGACGCACAACGTAACGAGCACTCGCCGTAGCCCTGATTCGTCCAGAGTGGACCGTTGTGTCGCCGCCCGCGTCGTCACCGACTCGCGGAGGACGGCGCCTGCAAGGACACCAGCTCTGGTTCCCTGGCGACAGCGACAGCGGCGGCGGGTGCCGGGGCGCAGCAGCCGCCTGCGGATTCCGGCTCGGCCTCGTCGAACAGTCCCGCTCCCCCGCAGACTCCCGTCTCCGGCAAGGTCAGCTCGACCCGCTCGGCCGACTCCCTGTCTCCCGCGAGTGCGGCGGCGATGCTGCGGACCTGCTCGTAACCGGTCATGGCGAGGAAGGTGGGCGCCCGCCCGTAGCTCTTCATCCCCGCCAGGAACACCCCCGGCTCGGGATGGGACAGCTCGGTGACCCCGTGCGGATAGACCGTGCCGCAGGAGTGGACGTTCGGGTCGATCAGCGGCGCGAGGGCGACCGGCGCCTGCAGCGTGCTGTCCAGTTCGAGGCGCAGCTCCGAGAGCAGGGAGAGATCGGGACGGAAACCGGCCAGGACGACGACCTCGTCCACCTGCCGAATCCGGTTGCCCTCCCCGGAGACCAGCGTGAGCGTCCCGTCGTGGTCGCGTTCCACGATCTCCGTGCGGAATCCCGGCACCACGGTGATCCGCCCGGACCGCACCGCCTCCTGTGCCTTGAGCCCCAGCGCTCCCCTGGCCGGAAGCTGATCCGCCTTCCCGCCGCCGAAGGCGTTGCCCACCGCCCCCCGGCGCAGCACCCAGCTGATCCGTGTCTCCGGGGCGTCATCGGCGAGCGCGGCCAGGGCCACGAGTGCGGTCAGCGCGGAGTGCCCGCTGCCCGCGACAACGACGTGCCGGCCCGCGTACCGCGCCCGCTCCCCATCGTCGCCCAGGTTCGGCACCCGGTAGCCGATCCGGTCGGCGGCCGCAGCCTCACCGAGCGCGGGCAGGCCGTCTCCACCGAGCGGACCCGGATTGCCCCACGTTCCCGAGGCGTCGATGAGACCGTTCGCGGAGATCAGTTCCTCGCTGCCGTCCTGACAGCGCACATGGACGGTCAGCGGCTCGGTGTCCCGGCCCGCGTCGACCACCCTGTCGCGACCACGACGAGCCACGCCGACGACCTCGGCGCCGAACCGCACCCGCTCCCCGAGCGCCGCCGCCAGCGGCCGCAGGTACTCGCTGACCCACTCCTGCCCGGTCGGATATCCGGACGAGGGACGCTGCCAACCCGTGGCGGCCAGCAGCCGGTCCGCGGCGGGGTCCACCAGCTCCGGCCACCGGGAGAACAGCCGCACGTGGTTCCACTGCGCGACCGCCGCACCTGCCGCACTCTCGCGTTCCAGCACCAGCGGTTCGAGCCCCCGCTCGACCAGTTGTGCCGCCGCGGCCAGCCCCACAGGACCAGCGCCGATCACTACCACCGGCAGTGCGCTCATCGTCTCCACCTTTTCATCGATGCCGCTCGATCATTCAAGGGAGAATGTATCGATCGGCATCGATTGACGCAACCATCGATCGGGGACGATACTTGGCGGCATGAGCATCAGCACCGCGGAACTCCTGCCCGCGCCCGAAGCCGCCACCTACGCGGAATGGTTCGGCTGCCTGGCGGAACCGACCAGGGTGCGGCTGCTGCACGCGGTGGCGACGGCACCTGGCGGGAGCATCTCGGTCGGCGCGCTCACCGAGACCCTCGGCATCAGTCAGTCGACCTGCTCGCACCACATTCGCAAACTCTCCGAGGTCGGCTTCCTCCACCTGGCCAAGGTGGGCACCGCGACCCGGGTTTCGATCAACCAGGCCTGCTGCAGTGGACTGCCGCACGCCGCCGACGCCGTGATGGGCATGCTCGCCCCGCGCCCGTGCTGCCCCGCCGACGTACCGGACGACGTCACCGTGCGCGCCCTGCAGGAGCGTGACTGGCCCGAAGTGCTGCGCATCTACGGCGAAGGCATCGAAACCGGGATCGCGACGTTCGAGACGACGGTCCCCAGCCGCCAGCACCTCGAAGCCACCTGGTTGCCGGGACACCGCTGGGTCGCGGAGCGGGACGGCGCCGTCGTGGGCTGGACGGCGGTGCGGACGGTGTCCGACAGGGAGTGCTATTCCGGAGTGGGCGAGACGTCGGTGTACGTCGACGCGGCACAGCGGGGCCGCGGAGTCGGCAAGGCACTGCTGCGCACCCAGGTCATGGCGGCCGACACGGCCGGGCTGTGGACGCTGCAGACCTCGGTGCTGACCGAGAACCGCGCCAGTATCGCGCTGCACCACTCGGCCGGCTACCGCACGGTGGGGATCCGCGAGCGCATCGGCCGTGTCGGCGACACCTGGCACGACACGGTGCTACTCGAACGCAGGGCGGGTACCACGACCTGACGAAGACCTGCCCTGTTCAGCGACCACCGGTCGCCGAGGCCAGCAGCGCCGCCGCCGGGCCGACGAGTCTGCGGCCGGCAGGCCATACGGCTCGGAGGGTGCGGCGCAGGTCCAGTCCTTCGACGACAACCTCGATCAACCGGCCCTCGGCGAGATCCGAGGCGATCGCCAGCTCACTCATCACGGCGGGTCCGGTGCCGTTGATGACCGCCGCTCGTACCGACGCGGCCGAACCGAGCTCGACCAGTGGGGCGATCTCGCCCGCGCCCGCACGCCGCAGCGCCCGGTCAAGGGTTTCCCGGGTGCCCGACCCTCGTTCGCGGACCACGAGCGGAACGGTGACCAGCTCCTGGGTGGTCAACGCCCTGCGCCTGCGCGCCCACGGGTGGGTCGGCGTCACCACCACCAGCAACCGGTCGGCCGCGACCCTGCGGGTGGACAAGCCCGTCGGAGCCGAAGGCGACTCGACGAAACCGAGGTCGACCTGACCCGCACGGACCAGCTCGCCCACCGTCTCCGAGTTCGTCACTTGCAGGCCCACATACAGTTCGGGTTTCGCGCGCCGTAGTTCCCCGATCCAGATCGGGGCCAGGTGTTCGGCGATCGTCATGCTGGCCGCCACCCTGAGCTCGGCGTCGCGTTTGGAACGCAAGGCCTCCACGCCGGTCAGCAGCCCGTCCACCTCGTCGAGCACGCGTCCCGCCCAGCCCCAGACGACCTTGCCCGCAGGCGTCAGCGCCGACCCCCTTCGCGTCCGATCCACCAGAACCAGCCCGAGCTGGCGTTCCAGAATAGACAGACGTTTGCTCGCGGACGGCTGGGCCACGCCGAGCTCCGTGGCCGCCTTGCCAAGGCTTCCACGCTCGCCGATCAGCACGAGCAACCGCAACGATTCGAGATCAGGCGTCGACGTCATAGCCCAAGGGTATGACAACATGCTCAGTATCCGGCTACCGCCGAACGGTCTTTTCTCCCACCGTAGTAGTCATGGCGACAGCGGAGAACAAAACAGCGACGGTTCCGGCGACGAGCGCCCGAGCCGCGGCGCCGCGGAACCTGCTGCCGGGGCTGACACTTGTGGCCGTCGGTGTCGCCGTCGCCTTCCTGGTCAATCTCGCCGTGCCCGCGCTCAGTGCGCTGACGATCGCCGTCGTTCTCGGTGTCGTCGCGGGGAACCTGCCACGTGTGCCCGACGCGACCAGCGCGGGGGTGCGCTGGGCGACCCGCCGATTACTGCGCGGAGGCGTGGTACTTCTCGGCCTGCAACTCGCGGTTCCGCAGGTCCTCCAACTCGGCGCGGGCACGATTCTGGCCGTGGTGCTCACGGTCGCGATCAGCTTCCTCGGCACCCTCGGCCTCGGCAGGCTGCTCCACGTCCCGCACGGCCTTTCCGTGCTGGTGGCAACGGGTTTCTCCATCTGCGGCGCATCGGCGATCGCTGCCATGGAGGGCGTCGTCAAGCGCAAGGACTCCGACGTCGCGACCGCCGTCGCGCTGGTCACCCTCTACGGCAGCCTCGCCATCGTGGCGGTGCCACTGCTCGGCCCGATGCTGGGCTTCACCGGCGTCGGCCTCGGTGAGTGGGCTGGACTGAGCGTGCACGAGGTCGCACAGGTCGTGGCGGCCGCCTCGCCCGCAGGCGCCGCCGCCGTCGCCACCGCCACCGTCGTCAAGCTCAGCAGGGTGGTTCTACTGGCACCGATGGTCGCCACGGTGAGCATGGTGCAGCGCAGGGGAACCCCTGCCGAATCGGGTAGCAGGCCACCGTTGGTGCCGCTGTTCGTGCTCGGGTTCCTGGCGATGGTCGCGCTCCGCACCGTCGATGTACTCCCCACAGGCGCACTGGACGTCGCGAAGGTACTGACCACCCTGCTACTGGCGGGCGCGCTGTTCGGACTCGGCTGCGCGGTTCGGGTGCGCGCGTTGATCCGTACCGGCCCCCGTGCGTTGCTGCTCGGCCTGTTCTCGACCCTGCTCGTCGCCGGCGTGGCGTTCACGACGCTGCAGGTGCTGGCATGAGCAGCCGAGAAGTCATTCCCAACCGCTATGACGCCCGGAGTGTTTCCCAAGCGGGCGCCCAATCGGTCAGAATGACCTAATGGGACGGACTCTCATCTCCATCGAGCGCGGCACTGGAGAGCCGATCTACCAACAGCTGCGCAAGGCGCTGGAGCACGCGATCGCCTCCGGTGCGCTGAATCCGCGCCTGCCCCTGCCGTCCTCCCGGGAACTCGCCCGCGAACTGGGTGTCTCGCGCAATACGGTGAACACCGCATACCAGGAGCTGCACGCGCAGGGGTTCATCGAATCCCGTCCCCGGCGGGGCCTGTTCATCAATCCCGAGATGCTCACCCACCTCGACCAGCACGAGGAGCGGTCCACGAACACGGACTCCGTCGACTGGTCACGATTGATCCGGCCCACACCGGATGCCGGCATGCCGGAGATCGCGAAGGTACGGGACTGGGACCGCTACCCGTTTCCGTTCGTCGCAGGCCAGATCGAGGCCGAGTCGTTCCCCCGCCTTGCCTGGTCGCGTGCGTTGCGCGACGCCCTGGATCCCCCGCACCTGCACTACAGCGTGCGCGACGGAATCGACGAGGACGACCCCCTGCTCGTGGAGGCCCTGTGCCGGGCCGTGCTGCCCGCGCGCGGTATCGAGGTGAACCCGGACCAGGTCCTGATCACCCTCGGCTCGCAGCAGGGACTCGACCTGCTGGCCTCCACGTTGCTGCGTCCCGGCGACACCGTCGGCGTGGAGGACCCCGGCTACCTGGATGCCCGCCACATCTTCGCCAGGGCGGGGGCGACGGTCGCGCCGATGCCGGTCGACGGTGCGGGCCTGATCCCGCCGCCCGACCTGGCCGACGTGCATCTGCTGCACCTGACCCCGAGCCACCACAGCCCGACCAACGTCACCCTCTCCATCGGCCGACGCCAGCAACTCCTCTCGCTGGCCCGCCGCCACGGCACGCTGATCATCGAGGATGACTACGACAGCGAGTTCCGCTACCAGGGAAGTCCCACTCCCGCGCTGAAGGCGTTGCCGGACAGCGACCGCGTCATCTACCTCGGGACGTTCTCCAAGTTCCTCGCGCCAGGACTCCGGCTCGGCTACCTGGTCGCGGCACCGGAACTGATCCGCGAGTTGCGCAACCAGCGAAGGTACCGGGTGCGGCACGCGTCCGGGCACGTCCAGCGGGCCATGGCACTGCTCATCGAGAGCGGGCAGTATCACCGCACCGTCCGGCGCAGGCGAACCCAGCTGCAGCGCAAGTGGCAGACCCTGCGCGAGGCCCTCAACGAGACGTTGCCGTGGCCTGTCGATCCGCCGCCGGGCGGGGTGAGCATCTGGGTGACGGCTCCGTCCGATCTGGACTGTGCGGAACTCGCCGAGCTGGCGTTGCGGCGGGGTGTGGTGATCGAGCGCGGGGACATCTACTTCGCCGACCGCGCGGCCAACCGCAACCACTTCCGCCTCGGCTTCGCCGCGATCCCGCGCGCGGCCATCCGACCGGGAGTCGTCCAGCTCGGCCAAGCGATCGACGAGTTGGACTGAGGCCCGCGGCCGGCACACCTTCAAGCCTCCCGTCACACCGGTTCCACCGGTTCGGTCCCCGGCCTGCGAGGCACGATCTGCTCCTTGTCGTGCACCTCCTCCGTGGCGCGCACCTCCTCCGGTGCGGGCTGGCGCACCTTGCGCTCCAGACCGTCGAACCAGATGGCCCTGACCTGCTCGCCAGGAGCATGGTCGGTGCACAGGCTGCCGAGCACGAGAGCGGCGGCGCCGGCCAGGTAGCCAGGAAGGATCTCGGTGAGCCCGAACGGATTGCCGACGACCTCCCAGCCGATGGTGACGCCGAGGCCGGCCACCATGCTCGCGATGACACCGAAGCGGGTCGTGCGCCGCCAGAACATCACCGCGAGGAACGGGAGCACGAGCGCGGCGGCCGTCCACTTCAGAGTGTAGGTGTAGATGCCGACGATGTCGGTGATGAAGAAGGCGATCAGCAGCGCCACCAGGCCGATAAGCGTCACACCCCAGCGCGACGTGCGCAGCAGTTGCTCCTGACTCGCGTCCGGCCGGCGGTAGCGCTGGTACAGGTCGCGGGTCAGGTTCGCCGTTCCCTGCAGCAGGAACGAGTCGCCGCCCGACACCAGCGCCGCCATCAGGGCCATCGCCAGGATGCCGCCCAGGTATGGCGGCAGGATGTCCTGCAACACGATGTAGAACACCGAGTCGGGCCGTAGCCCTTCGGCTGGCACGAAGGAGCGAGCCGCCATTCCGATGAACACCGGGATGATGGCGATCACGGTGCCCGCGACCGCCATGCCCGCGACGTTTCCCCACAGGGCGATGCGCTCGGTGCGCGCGGCGTAGATGCGTTGCCAGCTGGACTGCCAGATGAGGTAGAACGGCCCGATCGTCATGGCGAAGACGAGGGTGCCCATCGGATTGTCTCCGACCAGGCTCAAATGCCCGTCGGGCACCGACGGTGCGATGTCGCTCATCCCGCCCGCGTAGTTCCACGTCGCCACACCCATGATCACCAGACCGACGACGAGCACGACCGTCTGGATGCTGTCGGTCACGATGACGCTGGGCAGCCCGCCGAGCATGGTGTAGCCGTAGATGATCGCCCAGCCGAGAATCAGCCCCCAGCCGAGGGGCATACCGAACAGAATGTTGAACATCGCGCCCAGCGCCACGATCTGCATCGCGGTCACCGGTGCGGCGTAGAGGCCGGCCGAGAGCAGTGCCGGGATGACCCCGGCGGGCTTGCCCAGCCGTTCGTCGAAGATGTCGGGCACGGTGTAGAGCCGTGTCCTGCGCAGCTTCCTGGCGAACACCACGGCCAGGATCAGCGAGAACACCGTTGCCGGAAGCGCGAACCGGACATAGCCGGACAGGCCGAACTGGTAACCGAGCCCGACACTGCCGATGAAGATCGACGCCCCGGCCCAGGTGGCGATCACGGTGAGGACGATCTTGATCGGGCCGACGTCCCAACCAGCGATCAGGTAGTCGTCCGCACCCTTGGTCTTACGGAAGTGGTAGAGACCAACGCCGAACATGAGCACGACGAACGCGGCGATGTAGAGGGCATACCAGATCACGGGTCTGTCCTTCCCGTCGTGGATGTCGCGACACGATCCTGTTCGGCTGCGCCCCGGGACCACACCGCGCCGTGCCGGACTCGGACGACGTCACCGCCGACGATGGTCGCGTCGACGGTCAGGTCGCGAATGTTCTCCCCGGCTATGGCGGTGGGGTCGCCGGACAGGATCGCGATGTCGGCGAACTTCCCCGGTTCCAGGGAACCCCGGTTGTTCTCGGCGAAACCGAGGAAAGCGGCATCGGAGGTATAGGCACGCAGCGCGGTCTCGACGTCGACCCGCTCCTCGGGCCCGAGTTCCTCGCCGTCCCTGGTCCGGCGCTGTACCGCGCACCAGATCCCCTCCAGTGGCGGGACCGGGGTGACCGGGCTGTCGGCGTGCAGGCCGAACGTGACACCTCGGGTGCGGGCGGAGGCAAGGGGATTTATCCGCCGGGCCCGTTGCGGGCCGAGGAACCGGTCACGATGCCGGTCACCCCAGTAGTACACGTGCTTGACGAAGAACGAGGCCAGCACGCCGTGGGCGGCCATCCGGTCGAGCTGGTCCGCTCGGACGGTCTGGCAGTGCTCGACCCGGTGCCGCCGTCCTTGATCCCCCTGTGCCACACCAAGACTGCTGTACGCGTCGAGAATCGCCTGGATCGCCGCGTCACCGTTGCCGTGTACCGCCACCTGCCAGCCAGAGTCGTGCAGGTTGGCGACTCGATCGGCGAGTTCGCGTGGTGGGAGCAGCATCATCCCGCTCTCCCCTGGCGAGCAGGTGTACGGCTCGGAAAGGCAGCCGGTGAGCCCCTGGATCGAACCGTCGGAGATGATCTTCACCCCGTCCAGGCTGAACCGGTCGGGGTCGAGCCCTCGAACAGCGGCGGACCGTGGCCCCGGCACGCCGGAGCCCAGCTGGCGCAGAACGTCGTCCAGCAGGTAGCCCCGCACGCGCGGGC
The DNA here is from genome assembly GCF_003385185.1 of Amycolatopsis palatopharyngis. GTDB lineage: Bacteria > Actinomycetota > Actinomycetes > Mycobacteriales > Pseudonocardiaceae > Amycolatopsis > Amycolatopsis palatopharyngis. Next base: position 153,047 of record NZ_PQHZ01000008.1, read on the forward strand.
CCATCCATCCCGAGTGGACAGCCGTGCGATACGCGTCGAGCTCAGCCGGTCCATTGAGGAGGCCGATCCCGGTGTCGTGCACCGTCGTCACTCCCGCGGCGAGGTAGGCGTCGCTCGCGAGCCGGAGGACCTCGGCCATCTCCCGCTCGGATCGCTTGGGCAACAACGCGTACACCGGAAAGGCGGCCGTCTCCGCCAGCACGCCGCTCGGGGCACCAGATTCGTCCCTGCCGATGGTGCCGCCGACGGGGTCCGGTGTGGCCCTGCTGATCCCGGCCTGCCGCAACGCGAGTGAGTTGGCGGTGACGAAGTGCCCCGAGATGTGCACCAGCAGCACCGGGTGATCACCGGACACCGGATCGAGGTCGTGTCGCGTCGGGTGCCGGGACTCGCGCAGGAGGGTGTCGTCGTAGCGATAGCCGACGATCCAGTCGCCGCCGGGGGTGTTTCGCGCGGCCTCCGCGACCCGCTCGACGATATCGCCCACGGAGTCGTTCGGCGGTGACCCCGCGTCGATCTCCGCGTCCAGGGTCAGGCCGTAGAAGTACGGATGCGTATGCGTTTCCACAAAACCGGGGATGGCAGTCCTGCCCCGTAGGTCGTGCCGCAGGGTCTCCGGCCCCGCGAGCATCAACATGTCGCGATCAGAGCCGGCTGCCAGCACCTTTCCATCGCGAACGGCGATGGCGCTGGCCCTGGTTCCCACCTTGTCGAGCGTCAGCACCCGCCCACCGAAGAGAATCAGGTCCGCACCGCGGTTCAGGTCGTGCGAGGCGTATGACATCGGGCCTCCAGCCTTTGCCGGTTGATCGCGTTCCGGTCAAGGTAATTTCGGTGTGGCACCAAGCACAGGTCCAGTTTCGCACCGGATTTTCGGTACCAGAACCCCATCCGATCGCGCCGCCGACGCTCGGCTGGCACCCAAAAAGCGGTCGCAATCTGGATCTGGAATGGGTCCTGGCACTCCCCCACAGTGAGGGTTATGCACGATGCGGCCGACGGGGGCCGGACGGAGCGTGCGGAGACCGGCTCGCGGCGGCTGCATGCACGGGAGCCGAGAACAGAAGTCCTACCAGCGACCGCGCATAACCCGAACATCGAATAAGGCGCCGCGAAATCACTTACCGCGACGGCCACCACTGTTGGAGGGATCCTCGTGACCCAGTCGGACATCAGGGCGCTGGCCCAGCGCCACCTGTTTCCCCACTTCACCCGAGGGCAGGTCTGGCGCGACGCCGAACTGCCGGTCATCACCCGCGGCGAGGGGTGCTACCTCTACGACGACCGCGGCAAGCGCTTCCTCGACGGTCTCGCCGGCCTGTTCTGTGTGAACATCGGCCACGGCAGGTCGGACATTCCCGCCGCCGCGGCCAAGCAGATGGAGACGCTGGCGTACTGGACCAACTGGTCGGCAACGCACCCGGCGTCGGCGGAGGCGGCGGGCATGATCGCCGACCTCGCCCCCGGTGACCTCGACGTGGTGTTCTTCGTCAATTCCGGTTCCGAGGCGGTGGAATCCGCGATCAAGTTCGCCCGGCAGTACCACCGCAGTCAGGGCGAGCCGCAGCGCACCAAGATCATCGCCAGGGACATGGCCTACCACGGCACCACGCTCGGCGCGCTCGCGGTGACCGGGATCCCGAAGTACAAGGAACCGTTCGGCCCGCTGATGCCCGGTGTCCGGCACGTACCGCACACTCTCGGCGAATCCGTGCCGGAGGGGGGCAGCGCCGCCGAACTGCCCTCTGTGGAAGCGCTCGTCGCGGCCATCGAGGAGGAGGGTCCGGAAACGATCGCGGCGCTGTTCGCCGAACCCGTGCAGAACTCCCGCGGCGCGCTCGTCCCGCCGGAGGGTTACTGGCAGCAGTTGCGGGAGATCTGCGACCGCTACGGCATTCTCCTCGTCGCCGACGAGGTGATCTGCGCCTACGGCAGGCTCGGTGAGTGGTTCGGCAGCGCCAAGTACGGCGTCGTACCCGACCTGATCACCTTCGCCAAGGGCTCCACCTCCGGCTACGCACCGCTCGGCGGCGTGCTGCTGCGCAGTGAGCTCGCGAGCGGTCTGCTGGAGTCCCCCCTGGCCGGGGCGTTCACCCACGGTGCGACCTGGGGCGGGCATCCGGTGTCCACCGCGGTGGCCGCCGCCAATCTCACCGCACTGCGGGACGAGGACGTGCTCGGCAACGTCCGCAGGCTCGAGCCGCACTTCCAGCGTGGTCTCGACCGGCTGCGCGACGCGCACGGGTGCGTGGCCGAATGGCGGGGTACCGGCTTCTTCTACGCGCTCGAGTTCACCGGTGACCGGCAAAGCGGCAGGCCGCTGACGGAGACGCAGTCGGTGGAACTGGTCCGCGAGGTCATGCCGAAGGCCATGTCCGACGTCGGCCTCATCACCCGCCCCGACGACCGGGGCGCCACCATGCTCATGCTCTCCCCGCCGCTGGTGGCCGACGAGCCGGTGCTCGACGACCTGCTGCACAAGGTCGACGCGGTCCTGTCCGCGGTGGACACACATATCAACCGCTGAAGCTTCCCCAGATTCTCTTACGAGCCAAGAAAGTGAGGTATCGCCATGCGTGTCGGCGTGCCCCGAGAAGTGAAGAACCACGAGTACCGAGTGGCCATCACGCCCCCAGGCGTCCACGAGTTGACCGGCCGGGGCCACGATGTGGTCATCGAGAGCGGGGCGGGCACCGGATCCTCGATCCGTGACGACGAGTACGTCGCCGCGGGCGCGAAGATCCTGGAATCCGCCGACGAGGTGTGGGGCCAGTCCGAACTGGTCCTCAAGGTGAAGGAGCCCATCGAGTCGGAATACCACCGGCTGCGTCCGGACCTGACCCTTTTCACCTACCTGCACCTTGCCGCGTCCCGCGAGTGCACCGACGCGTTGCTGCGCGCGGGCACCACCGCGATCGCCTACGAGACCGTGCAGCTACCGAACGGTGCGCTGCCACTGCTGTACCCGATGAGTGAGGTGGCGGGCTGTCTCGCGCCGCAGGTGGGCGCGGAGTCCCTGCGACGCACCGGAGGTGGCAGGGGGCTACTGCTCGGTGGAGTCACCGGGGTAAGCCCGGCCAAGGTCGTCGTGCTCGGCGCTGGTGTCGCGGGCACGAACGCGATCGCCATGGCGGTCGGGATGTGGGCGGATGTCACCGTGCTCGACACCAACGTCGACAAGCTGCGCGCGCTGGACCGGCGCTACGACGGCAGGGTCAAAACCATCGTGGCGAACAGCTTCGAGATCGAGAAGGCGGTCCTCGAGGCCGACCTGGTGATCGGCGCGGTGCTGCTGCCGGGGGCGCTCGCCCCGCGCCTGGTGACCAACGAGCAGGTCAGCCGGATGAAGCCGGGCAGCGTGCTCGTCGACATCTCGATCGACCAGGGTGGTTGCTTCGAGGACTCCCGGCCGACCACGCACGCCGAGCCGACCTACCCGGTGCACGACAGCGTCTTCTACTGCGTCGCCAACATGCCGGGTGCGGTGCCGAACACCTCGACCTACGCGCTCACCAACGTCACGCTGCCCTACGCCACGGCCATCGCCGACAAGGGCTGGCAGCAGGCGCTGCGCGAGGACCCGGTGCTGGCCGGCGGGCTCAACACGGTCGGCGGCGAGGTCACCAGCCCGCCCGTCGCGCGCGCACACCAGCTGCCCGTGCGAGCACTGGCCGAAGTCCTCGGCTGAGGACAGCTGAGACGTGACCATCTCCCTGTTCGAGGAGTGGACCCGTCGGCTCACCGCCGACGGGTCCGCTTCCTCGCCGCGCATCGTCTTCGCCGAGGGCGACGACCCCCGGATCCGGCAAGCGGCCACCGAACTGGCCGGGCACGGCATCACCCCGATCCTGGTGAGCGAACAACCGGACGCGACTGACCTGCCGTCCGCCGCGGAGGTGAACACCCCTGCCGCGCTGTCCATGGGACCGGCCGGTGCACGGGTGCGGGAGGTGGCGGCCCAGCGCGGATGGGACGCTTCGGTCACCGGCACGCGGATGCAGGATCCGGTGTATCTCGCCGCCGCGCTGGTGGACATCGGTGCGGCGGACGCGGGGGTGGCCGGCAGCACACGGACCACGGGAGACGTGATCCGCGCCGGGATTCACGTACTGGGCCTCGGACCGGACACCCGCGTTCTGTCCAGCAGTTTCCTCATGCTCCCGCCCGACGGCTCACCAATGGCGTTCGCCGACTGTGCGGTGGTGCCCGAGCCCGACGAGAGTCAGCTCGCCGACATCGCCATCTCCACGGCGGCAACGTTCGAGAGCCTCACCGGCCTGACGGCCTCGGTCGCCATGCTGTCCTTCAGTACCAAGGGCAGCGCTGAGCACGAGTCGGTGCGGCGGGTGCGTTCCGCGACCGAACTCGTCCGCGGCAGAGCACCCGAACTCGCGGTGGACGGTGAGATGCAGTTCGACGCGGCGCTGGTTGCCTCGGTCGGTCAGCGCAAGGCCGCGGGATCCCGGGTGGCCGGGCAGGCCAACGTCTTCGTCTTTCCCAACCTCGCCGCGGGCAACATCGGCTACAAGATCGCCGAGCGGCTTGGCGGGGCACAGGCACTCGGCCCGATCCTGCAGGGGCTGAACGCGCCGATGAACGATCTGTCCCGCGGCTGCTCCGCCCAGGACGTCATCACCGTGGCCCGAATCAGCGCCCTGCAGGCCTTGGCACGTCCGCCGATGACCGAACAGGGCGCGCCGGGACACGGATTGGTGAGCACTCGCGGTCCGGTCTGACGGCCGCATTCGTGCGGGCGGTTCCGGTCAGTCGTCCCTCATGGAGCGACGGATCTCCGCCAGCTTGTCCTGGGCGGCCTTGTCTCGTTCGGCGAGCTTGTCGTCGAACGATGCAGCCTCCGGAGTCTCACCGGCCAGTTCGGTCGAGCCCTGTGCCGTGCCGAACCGGTTCTCGATCCGATCACGGACGTAGTCGAAGTTCGGCACTCCGGACTCGGTGTAGTCGCCGTCCGAAGGTGGTGGCGTGCTGTCCTCAGGCATATGCGCCCCCTCTCCTGCCTCCAGTATGCGCGCTCCGGTGGGCCGGCCGGTGCACCCGGCCGGCCCGCCGGAACCGGTCAGCGGACGACGTCGTAGACCAGTTTCTGGATTCCGTTGCCGTAGGTCTCGCTTTCGGTGAGCTTGAGGTTCTGCTTGTCCTTGTCGGTCTCACTGAACAGCCGCTTGCCCGCGCCGAGCAGGACCGGGAAGACCAGCAGGTGGTAGCGGTCGATCAGGCTGGCGTCGGCCAGGTTGCGGTTCAGGCCGCCGCTGCCGTGGATGATGATCGGGCCGCCTTCGGTCTCCTTGAGCGCGGCGACGTCGTCAAGTGAGCGGAGGATGGTGGTCTCGCCCCAGTTGGACACCAGGTCCTCGTCCTTCAGCGTGGTCGACACGACGTATTTCGGCATCGCGTTGTAGCCGGCGAACTCCTCGGTCATGTCCGGCCACACGGTCGAGAACGCCTGGTAGCTGACCCTGCCCAGCATCATCGCCGCGGATTCGTCCTGCTCACGGCCCTTGATCTCGTAGGCGGCCTCGTCGAACTCGATGTCCTTGAACGTCCAGCCGGAGTTGCGGTAGCCCGGTTCTCCACCGGGCGCCTCGATGGCGCCGTCGAGTGAGACGAAGGCGGTTGTGATCAGGGTGCGCATACTTGCTCCTTGGTGGTCCGTCTGACGTGCTCTCATCAGTGCGTCGAACGGTAGGGGCCGAATTCGACACTTCGCGCCGGAAAAATTCGGCTGAGCTGATCCTGCCGTGCGCGGCACGCCGGAACCAGCACTTCCCACCTCGGGAAAGTGCGGGGCTCGGGTCAGTGGGCGAGCATGGCCAGGATGTCGCGGAACGGCTCGTTTCCTGTTTCCGGCGAGAGATCGAGTACCTGCGACCGGCTGTAGTAGTTCCCGAGGTCAAGGCCGACGCCCAGCCCGTAGATCCGCGCCGAGCCCGCCCGTTCCTGCTCACGCACCACCTCCGCGAGGTGGTTACCGAGGTAGTCGTCGTCATTGACCAGAGCGGTCGCACTGTCCATCGGGCTGCCGTCGGAGAACACGAGCAGGAAGCGGCGCTGCTCCGGCCGCCCGGCCATCCTGTGGCAAGCCCACCGGACCGCTTCCCCGTCCGCCCCCTCCCGGTACAGATCCGGTTTGAGCAGGGCCGCGATATCCGGCCGTGCACGCCGGTAGGTGGTGTCGGCATCCTTGATCACGAGATGGCAGACCTCGTTGAGCCGCCCAGGACGAGGTGGCCTGCCCGCGCGCCGCCAGGCCCGCATCGACCGGCCACCGTTCCACGCGCCGGTGGTGAAACCCAGGATCTCGGTGCTCACCCCGGCGAGTTCCAGAGCACGGGCCAGCACGTCGACGACCAACGCCATCTGTTCCGCATGGGCCTTCATCGACCCCGAACAATCGAGCAGCAGCGTCACCAGGCTCTGGGCGACCGGCTCGACCCGCTCCGCGCGAAAGAGCCTCCGCTCGGCAGGTGAGGTGATCAGCCGGGTGAGGTTGCGGCCGTCGAGATGGCCCTCCTCCAGATCCCCCTCCCAACCGGTGCGCGCGGGATCGGCCAGCAGGAACCCGAACTGACGGGCCAGTCGGGCCACGTTCACCCCACGGGCGGCGATCCTGGCATCCAGCCGCTCGCGGAACTCCCCGCGTTGCTGTCTGCGCACCAGTGCGGAGATTCGCCGCTGGGTGTCGTACTCCTTGGTGAACACGCGATAGCCGTGCTCGGCCTGTTCCGCCCCGCCGCGTGCGCGGGGAGCCGGGGCGCTCGCCTGGTCGTCGCCGTCGGCCGGGTCGAGAAACAACGCCCACTGGCGGGAGCGCCGGTCCGCTCCGGAATCTTCCTGCTCGGCACCTGCCGATTCCGACCCGCTCAGCAGACCGTCGATGACCCGCGCGAGAGCGAGGGCGTTCGCCGCGTACGCCCGCTGGTCGAGGCGATGACGGCGCAACCCCGCCAGTTCGTGCCCGAGCAACGGCGCCAGCGCGAACCTCGGCGCCTCGATGACGTCCTCGGCCACGGACGGCACCGGCTCCCCGGTGACGCGGGAGCGGCAGATCTGCGCCACCGAGTAGAGAAGGAGGCCGTGCGCGGTCTCGGTGAGTCCACTGTGGACGCAAGTGGTGGACCACCGCTCGTGCCGGTGCCGCAGGTTGTGCAGCAGCCCGGGCAGCCCGGCGGGAACCATCGACTCCACCCGGAACTGCTCGAGCATGTCGAACACCAGGCGTTGCACCGGCTCTGCCGGACGATGATCGCGGTGCAAGGTGGTATCGGAGTGCAACAGCCGCAGTGCGGTGCCGTCAGCGGCGCCGCGGAACGAACCGAAGTCGTCCTCCGACTGCGAGGGCCGCAGGTGCGGAGCGTGTAGCTGCAGCGGAGCGTCCGCACGGTAGGGCCTGCCCGCACGCAGCTGGAACTCCGGCTCACCGGCGAGCGCGCGAACGGTTGCCGCGCACAGCTCCTCGACCCGGTGCTGCCGCCTGTCCCTGTCGCGCGACCCGGTCACGCCGGTACGGCCTGCTGGTAGGACTCCGCCAGTTCACGGCCGAAGCAGCGCTGGAAGTACTCGGCCACCGTCTGCCGCTCGGCCTCGTCGCACTTGTTCAGGAAGGACAGTCTGAACGCGACCGAGACGTCACCGAAGACCTCCATGTTCTCCGCCCAGGAAATGACCGTTCGCGGTGACATCAGGGTGGAGAGGTCGCCTGCGCGAAAGCCGTGCCGCGTGAGCTCCGCGACCCGAACCATCGTGGCCACCAGCTCCCTGCCCTGCTCCCCCGCCAGCTCCGGCACACGGGACAGCACGATCGCGGTCTCCTCCTCGGGTGCGAGGTAGTTCAGCGACGCGACGATGTTCCAGCGGTCGATCTGGGCGTGGTTGAGCCGTTGCGAGCCGTGGTAGAGACCGTTGAGATTGCCGAGGCCGACAGTGTTGGCGGTCGCGAAAAGCCGGAAGTACGGATGCGCGCGCAACACCCTGTGCTGATCGAGCAGCGTCAGTTTCCCGTCACGCTCCAGGATGCGCTGGATGACGAACATGACGTCCGGGCGACCCGCGTCGTACTCGTCGAAGATGAGTGCGACCGGGCGCTGCAGCGCCCACGGCAGGATGCCCTCCTGGAATTCGGTCACCTGCTGCCCGTCCCGCAGCACGACGGCGTCGCGGCCCATCAGGTCCAGCCTGCTGAGGTGCCCGTCGAGGTTGACCCGCACACACGGCCAGTTCAGCCGCGCGGCGACCTGCTCGATGTGGGTCGACTTGCCGGTGCCGTGCAGCCCCTGCACCAGCACCCTGCGGTTGCGGGTGAATCCGGCGAGCAACGCGAGCGTGACGTCGGGATTGAACCGGTACGCCTCGTCGATCTCCGGCACGTGCTCGTCGCGTTCGGCGAACGCGGGCACCACGAGGTCGGAGTCGATACCGAACACCTCGCGCACCTTGACCTCGTGGCTGGGAAAGCTGCTGCTCACGTGTCCGCTCCTTCCGTCTCGATCCGGCTGACCGCCTCCGCGGCGCGGCGCAACGCGGGCAACATCCGCGGCGCCTCCGCGGCGCTCAGCCGCATGGCAGGTGCCTGTACGGCGACGCAGAGATTGGATCTGGCCGCCCCGGTCGGCACCGGCACCGCAACGCAGACCAGCCCCGGCAGGAACTCCTCGTCGTCCACGGCGAACCCGTCGCGGCGTACCCGGAGGAGTTCCTCCTCGATCGCGTCCAGGTCGGTGACCGTGTTGGGCGTGTTACGGGTCAGCGGGGCGTGGGCCAGCAGCTTGCGCCGCTGGGCCGGGCTCAGCTGCGAGAGGATCATCTTCCCGCTCGCGGAACAGTGTGCGGGCACCCGCGATCCAGGACGCAGGTAGAAGCGCAGTGGCTCGGGGGTCTCCACCCGGTCGAGGTAGACCACCTCGTTGCCGGACAGCGCCGTGACGTTGCAACTCTCGCCGATCTCCTCGACGAGATGGCGCAGCACCGCGTGTCGTGCGCCGTGCTGGGTGGCGTTGAGCAGCAGGTTCTCGGCCAGCCTGCGCAGCCGGGCACCCGTGCCGTAGTGCCTGCCGTCCCCCTGCCTGACCAGCAGGCCCGCGGCCTCGAGCTGCTGCAGCATGCGGTGCAGCGTCGGCTTGGGCATGCCGGTCTCCTCGACCAGCCCCTGCAACGACACGAACTGGTCCTTGGCGGCGATCAACTCGAGCAACGCGAACAGCCGCATGGTCGGTGTGTCCCCGTTGCGCTCGCCCGCCTCCATGAGGTGCGTCTGCTCCATAACACTCACTGTAGATGTATCCCGGAAAACAACACAAGCCGTACCGGTTTCCGGAACTTTCGTTGACCAGGCCCTCCACGGAAGCCTATAGTCCGAGGCAACGTCTCGATTTCAGGAACGTGACGTACAGATTTTTCCATTTTTGGCGTCGTCGCAGGGATCGCCGACTCTCGCAAGGAGGAACCAGGATGAGTGAGCAGACCGAAGGGGCCGGGCGGGCCGAGCGGGCAGTGGTCACCGGGCCGCAGAAGATGACGCCCTCGGAAGCGTTCGTGGAGACGATGGTGGCCAACGGGGTCACCGACATCTTCGGGATCATGGGTTCGGCGTTCATGGACGCCATGGACATCTTCGCGCCGGCAGGCATCCGGCTGGTACCCGTCGTACACGAGCAGGGCGCAGGACACATGGCGGACGGCTACGCGCGCGTGAGCGGCCGCCACGGTGTGGTGATCGGCCAGAACGGGCCCGGTATCAGCAACTGCGTCACCGCGATCGCCGCCGCCTACTGGGCGCACAGCCCGGTCGTGATCGTGACGCCCGAGGCCGGGACGATGGGCACTGGACTCGGCGGCTTCCAGGAGGCCAACCAGCTGCCCATGTTCCAGGAGTTCACCAAGTACCAGGGACACGTGAACAACCCGAAGCGGATGGCGGAGTTCACCGGCCGCTGCTTCGACAGGGCGCATTCGGAGATCGGGCCGACACAGCTCAACATCCCGCGCGACTTCTTCTACGGCGAGATCGAGGCCGAGATCCCCAGGCCGAACCGCCTGGACCGGGGCCCCGGCGGGGAGCGGAGCCTCAACGAGGCCGCGGAACTGCTGGCGCAGGCCGAGTTCCCGGTGATCATCTCCGGCGGCGGGGTCGTGATGGCCGACGGCGTCGACGAATGCGTGGCCCTCGCCGAACGACTCGGTGCCCCGGTCGTCAACAGCTACCTGCACAACGACTCGTTTCCCGCCAGCCACCCGCAGTGGTGCGGGCCGCTGGGGTACCAGGGCTCGAAGGCCGCGATGAAGCTGATCTCGCAGGCCGACGTCGTGGTGGCGCTCGGGTCCCGCCTCGGCCCGTTCGGCACGCTGCCGCAGCACGGAATGGACTACTGGCCGAAGAACGCCAAGATCATCCAGATCGACGCCGACCACAAGATGCTCGGGTTGGTCAAGAAGATCAGCGTCGGTATCTGTGGCGACGCCAAGGACGCGGCGGTGGCGCTGACCGAACGCCTCGCGAACAGGACACTGGCCTGCGATGCGACCCGGGAGTCGCGGGCGGCCACGACTTCGGCCGAGAAGGAGGCGTGGGAGGCCGAACTCGACGAGTGGACCCACGAGAAGGACCCGTACAGCCTCGACGTGATCGCGGAGGCCGAGCAGGAGGACGGAAACTGGCTGCACCCCCGGCAGGTGCTGCGGGAGCTGGAGAAGGCCATGCCGGACGATGTGATGGTGTCCACCGACATCGGCAACATCAACTCGGTCGCCAACAGCTACCTGCGGTTCGAGAAGCCGCGCAGCTTCCTCGCCCCGATGAGCTTCGGCAACTGCGGGTACGCGTTGCCCACGATCATCGGCGCCAAGGCCGCGGCGCCCGACCGGCCCGCGGTGGCCTATGCGGGCGACGGGGCGTGGGGAATGAGCATGGGCGAGATCATGACCTCCGTGCGGCACGACATCCCGGTCACCGCGGTGGTGTTCCACAACCGCCAGTGGGGTGCGGAGAAGAAGAACCAGGTGGACTTCTACAACCGCCGCTTCGTGGCGGGCGAGCTCGAGAGCGAGAGCTTCGCGGGCATCGCGGCCGCGATGGGCGCCGAAGGCGTCGTGGTGGACAAGCTGGACCAGGTGGGCCCCGCCCTGGAGACCGCCATCGAGAAGCAGATGACGCAGGGCATCACGACCGTCATCGAGGTGATGTGCACCCGCGAGCTCGGCGACCCGTTCCGGCGGGACGCCCTGTCCAAGCCCGTTCGTCTCCTGGAGAAGTACGCCGACTACGTCTGACACGTCGGCTGCCCCGGCAGCGGTTCCGGGCCATTCCTTCCGATCGATCGTGAATAACAAACAGAGGCTCCTGACCAGGAATTCTTCCTGGTCAGGAGCCTCTGCGCGCTTCAAGGGCGGACAGTCACCACCGGTGGACTGGTACCCAAAAATTCGTCGCGCACTGGATCTGTCAGGGGTCCTGCCGCACCCGCACAGTGGTGTCCACCACAACGGCGCCTGTGAGCAAGTTCAGCCCAGTACGGCCGATCGCCGGGCACGAAACCCGGCGGCGTCGCACCATGGAAGTGGACCAATGGTGGTCCCCGGAGAACGAGGCAGACGATGGAAACAGTGACCGGCACCGGCGACGCAGCCGGGGCACCGAAACAGGGGGAGCAACGCGCAGAACTGTCCAAAACCCTGAAACCGAGCTGGGTTTGGGCGATCGCACTCGGGTCGGCCGTTGGCTGGGGAGCCTTCGTGCTGCCCACCGACTGGATAGCCACAGCGGGGCCTCTCGGAGCGATCCTGGGGTTCCTGATCGGTGGCCTGCTGATGATCCTGATCGCCGTCAGCTACGGCTTCCTGATCCGCACCTTCCCGGTGTCCGGCGGTGAGTTCGCCTATGCCCACGCCGGATTCGGCAGGCGGCACGCATTCCTCTGTGGCTGGTTCCTGACGCTGGGCTACACCTGCATCGTGGCGCTCAACGCCTCCGCGCTCGCGCTGCTCAGCAGGTACGTACTGCCGCAGGTGGCCGAACGCGGACTGCTCTACGAGATCGCCGGCTGGAAGGTGTACCTCGGCGAGGTCCTCATCGCCAGTACCGCACTGATCGTCTTCGCGGTGCTCAACATCCGCGGCGCCACCGCGTCGGGGCGGCTGCAGTTCATCTTCTGCCTGGTCATGCTGGCCGGTGTCGGGGCGATCCTGATCAGCGTGCTGATTCATCCCGGTGGTCAGCTGAGCAATGTTGCACCGCTGTTCCCGACCGGCGTCCCGCCGTGGACGGCAGTGCTGGCGATCGTGGCGATCGCCCCCTGGGCCTATGTCGGCTTCGACAACGTGCCGCAGGCGGCCGAGGAGTTCGACTTCGCCCCGCGGAAGGCGTTCCGGCTGATCGTGCTGGCGATCCTCGCGGCCGCCCTGCTGTACTCGGCGATGATCCTGGCGACCGCGTCGGCGACCCCGTGGCAGCGGCTGATCGCCGGAGAACCGTTGTGGGGCACGGGAGACGCCATGTCCGGGCTGTTCGGCGGCATCGGGATCATGTTGCTCGCGCTGTCGGTCTCCATGGGCATCTGCACGGGACTGAACGGTTTCTACGTCGCGGCGAGCCGGTTGCTGTTCGCGATGGGACGGGGCCGGATGATCCCCGCCGCCTTCGGCGTGCTGCACCCGCGCCGCAAGACCCCGTACCTGGGCATCGTGTTCGTCTGTGCGCTCTGCCTGGTCGCGCCCTGGTTCGGCAGGCAGGCCCTGTTGTGGGTCGTGGACATGTCCGCGATCGGCGTCACCATCGCCTACACCTACACCTGCCTCGTCGCGTTCAAGCAGTTCCGGTGGTCGGGTAGCGCGGCAAGGGTCGGCGACGCCGAAGGTTGTGAGTCGTCCGGCAAGAAGGTGCTCAGCCTGCTCGGCGCGGTCACCGGCGCATCATTCCTCGGCCTGCTGCTCATACCGGTCTCACCCGCCGCGCTCGGCCCGGAGTCGTTGACCGCACTACTGGTGTGGGCGGCACTCGGCCTGATCTTCTACCTGGTGCGGCGCAAGGAGAACGCAGCATTGAGTGATGCCGAACTCGACTACCTGATCCTGGGCAAGCGATCGCCCCTCCCAGCCGCACCGGCGGCGACGGAGCGCGACGCCCGGCACGCCGCCGCCGAACCGGTCGGCAGCGAATAGCGCTCCGCTCCGCGGTCCGGGTCGCACACCGGACCGCGGAGTGCGTGCTATGCGGTGTCGGGTTCGAGGCAGTACACCGAGTACGCGGACTGGATGACCGGCTGCGCCACGTTACGCACCCGGACACCGCCCGGCGTCACGCCCTGTTCACAGCCGAAGTGCGCGTGCCCGTGCACCGCGAGGTCGGCACCTGCCTCATCGATGGCCTCCCCGAGCAGATACGAGCCGAGGAACGGATAGATCTCCGGCGGTTCGCCGCGCAGGGTCTCCGGAATCGGCGCATAGTGCGTCAGCGCGACCCGGACATCGGCGTCGAGTGCATCGAGCGCGGTGTGCAGCCTGCCGGAGATCTCGATGGTGTGTTCGACGAAGTCCTTCATCTCGCGCTCCCCGAAGGCGCTCGCGCACTTGCCCGCGAACCCGCCGCCAAAGCCCTTCACTCCGGCCACCCCCAGCTTGCGCCTGCCGGTGTCGAGTGTGAGTCCCTCGCCTTCGAGCACCCGAATGCCGTGCTCCTGCAACAGATCGGTCATTTTGCCCGCACTGTCGCTGTGGTGGTCGTGGTTACCGAGGACCGCGATGACCGGCACGTCGAGCCCGGCGAACTCGTCCGCCACCACCTCGGCCTCGTCCATGCTGCCGTGCCGGGTGAGATCGCCGGCGAGCAGCAGCACGTCGGCATGGTCGCCGACGTGCTCGAGGGCGGGCCGCAGGCGTCCGCGAGCGTCCTCGCCAAGGTGCACGTCTCCCACGGCGGCAATCCGGATCACCGAAGCTCCTCCCTCCGGGTCGGTTCGCGCGCGTCCACGATCCGCACGTCGTTGTGTACGCGCATCCGCGGGGCGAGTTCCCCGAGCACGTGATCGAGCTCGCTCTTGCGCGCCTCGGTCGCGACCTCACCACTGAGGTGGATATGGCTGCCCCGGATGTTGACGCGAACACCGAGTTCGGCGGTTCGCTCGTCCTCGGCCAGCACCCTGCGCACGTGGGCCACCCAGTACTGCGGTGCTTCCTCAGCGGCGTCCACATCCCGCGGGTCATCGGCGGAGTTCATGCCGGTCCTCCCTTCCGTGTCCCGGATTCCGCTACCCCGAGCTCCCGCACCAGGTTCAGAAAGGCGCGCGCGTACGGGGACTCCGCGGTCCGCTCCGCGACCTCTGCCCAGTCGACCTGCTCGCGCAGTTCCCTGGCGATCGGCAGCAGGGGCGTGAAGTCGCAGCGATGCGGTCCGAGTACCAAGACCTTGTCCACCAGCAGATCGGTGCCGGTGACGACCGGTGCCACCGCTGGGCCGATGCGCATCGTCTCGGCGCGATCGAGCAATTCGTCGTCGACCGGACGGCCGTTCGGGCTGAAGATCAGGTCGACCAGCAGCTCCCCGTCGTAGACCTTGGTCAGCCAGTCCTCCGGCGGATCCATCGGCACCATGCCCGCCTCGACCAGCGCGGTCCGCGCCGCCGCGACGTCGCTCTCCCTGAGAAATACGTCCACATCGTGCTCCGAAGGCGGTCCACCCCGCGCGTACGCCGCGCATCCGCCGCCGATGGCGAAGCGGATGCCGTTGTGCCGCAGTGTGTTCACCACCCGGGTGATGGTGTGCAGAAGGTCCTCCTCCCGCACCCCACCCGTGCTGCTCAGGGTCGTCACAGGGCAGCGGATACCCGAGTGCCGCCTGGACAAACTCGCTCGTGTACACACCGGGGCCCGGGGTAACCGAACGGCATGAGCGACAGCGCGTCTGGAAACCAGGAGGAAAGCGACCGCCCGCGCACCGCCATCGTGACCGGGTCGGATTCCGGTATCGGCAGGGCCACCGCCGTCGCACTCGCCGGTGGCGGCCTCAACGTCGGTATCACCTATCACCGGGACGAGGAGGGCGCCCACGGCACCGCGCGGGAAGCGGCCGAACAGGGTGCGTACGCCCCGGTGCGCAGGCTCGACCTGACCGACCTGCCGGCCTCGACTGCGGCGATCGACGAACTCGCCGCCGAACTCGGCGGGGTCGACGTCCTGGTGAACTGCGCGGGCACCGGCAGTTCACAGCGGGCGCTGGAAATGGACTTCGACACCTGGCGGGAGGTGCTCTCCGTCGATCTCGACGGCGCGTTCCTCTGTTCGCAACGTGCCGCCAAACGGATGGTCGACGCTGGCAGGGGCGGCCGGATCATCACGATCACCAGCGTGCACGAGCACGCCCCACGCGTGGGCGCCGCTCCGTACTGCGCGGCCAAGGCGGGCGCGGGAGCGCTCACGAAGGTACTCGCGCTGGAACTCGCCGAACACGGCATCACGGTCAACTCGGTCGCGCCCGGCGAGATCTCCACCCCGATGACCGGTCAGGCCGATGTCGATCCACGATCCGAAAAGCGTCCTGGGGTCCCGCTCGGCAGGCCGGGCCACGCCCAGGAGGTCGCCGCGGCAGTGGCCTTCCTCGCGACCCCCGCTGCCGGTTACATCACCGGCGCGTCCCTTGTGGTCGACGGCGGAATGCTGCTCATGGGCCCGCAGGCGAGTTCCGCGCTGGGCACCCACGACTGGCGGACGCCATAGTCTGCCGCCTCACCGGCCCCGTGGATGTGCGAGATCCGGGGTGCGCTGACCATGGGGGACACCGGTACGGACGAAATCCACTCTGCGCGCCACCGAGACGGCCTGGTCGGCGAATCGTTCGTAGTACCGCGCGAGATGCGCGACATTCACCGCATGACGGACGCCATAGGTCCATTCCGGACTGGTCGCCTCGGTCATCAGCTGTTCGTGCAGTTCGTCGACCCGGTCGTCGGTCTTGCGCAACTCGGCGACGCCGCGGCCGGAGGTGTTCTCGATCAGACCTCGCAGGTCCTCGGCCATCGCTCCGGTGAGCCTGCCGAGTTCGGTGTACAGGGGCACCAGCGGCGGCGGGACCACGGGGCCGGGATGCTCCCGCCGCACAAGTTCGGCGACGTGGCGGGCGAGGTCGCCCATCCGCTCGATCCGGTCGGCGCAGTACACGGCGGCCAACACGGTTCGCAGGTCCTTGGCGACCGGCGCCTGCAGCGCCAGCAGCTCCAGGGCGAACTGCTCACATCGATCCCGCGCTCGGTCCAGCCGCTCGTCGGCCGAAAGCACCTCGGTCGCCGCCGTGAGGTCCTCCTCCAGCAGAGCCCTGGTCGCCAGTCGCAACTCTTCGGCAGCCATCGAGCACATGTCGCCCAGCTGCGCCCCGAGGGCCCTGAGCTTCTCGTGAAACTGCTCGCGCATCAGACCGTCATACCTCCCGCCCGCGAGTCGCACATCTCGGGGACCGCGGCACCACCGGAGAGGATGAAGGGCGGACCGGCGCGGGGACCGGTCCGCCCCATGTCGACGCCGGCATCCTCGACGCGGGAGAGGGGGCAGTCCCGCGAGGGTCCGCCGACGCCAGGCGTGACGCCGTCAGGCCTTCCGCTCGGTGTCCTCCTGTGCCTTTCCGCTCTCGTTGCCCGCGGACTTGCCCGCGGACGACGTGAGACCGGCGTCGGGCAGGGTGCCGGTCTCATCGCCATGCTCTGCCAGCAGTTCGGTGAAGATCGGCGTGTTCTCGGTGTCTGCGGTCATCGGCACTCCCACGAGGCGGAGGTATCGGTCACCTCGGCGTCCGGATCTTTCGTCGGGGCACTAACCGTTCTGTCGCGCACCGAAACCCGACCGGCCGAATAAGCCGCCGATCTCACCCGACCGGGTTAGTCGCAGCGGTGTGCAGCCCGTATCGGTCCAACCCCGCGGGCAACACGGCGGAGGCACCGCCCTGCGCGGCCCGCTCCGCTCCTTCCGGCTTACCGCGCACTACCGACGCCAGGAAACTCGCCACCACATGCGGCGCGGGCAGGACGTCGCCACCGAGGTAGTGCAGTACGAGCAGGTCCTCCCCGCATCCGGTTTCGACCGCGACCGCCCAGCCCCGCTCCTCGTCCCACAGCAGCGCGACATCTCGTTCCGGGTACCTCGGCAGCCGGTGTTCCACCGCGATATAGGCGTTGGCCAGCGCGTCCGGGCTACAGCAGCACGCCTCTGGTCCCACGCCGACCGCGACCGCCACCTCGGAGACGTAGTGACATATCCGGCGCCACTGCGGCTCGGTTTCGTCGGCGTCCATTTCTCAGCCCTCCGGGCAGTCCATCGCGGCCGCGACAGTGGGATAGCAGGTGAGCACCTCGTCGAGTCCGGTCATCCGTAAGGGCCTTGCCACTTCCCTCGTGGCCACCACCACTCGCAGGTCGGTTCCCGCGGCTACCGCGCGGGATCGTGCGCGACTGAGCAGGCCAAGGCCCGCGACCGCGAGAAAGGTCAGTTGGGAGAGGTCGAGCACGACCTTGTCCACTGTGGATCGAAGTCGCGGATCGAGGATGGCCTGCACCCTGGTCAGCGTGCTCAGATCGAGCTCTCCGACCAGGGCGATGAGCACGACGTCGCGACGAGGGTAGGTGACGCTGATCCGCAGACCGGCGGTACTGAGTCCCCGGACCAGCCGTCGAGTGGTCCGATCGGGCTGCCGCTGCGGCGGAACGGCGGACGAGGTGTCGGCACCCCGACCACCGACGGGCGAGAAGACGGAGTCAATGTTGGTGCGGTGTTCCACAGGCGCGGCCATGGGTGCTCCGATGTACGAGACGCGGTGTACACCGGCAGCCGTCACCAGATGCCGCGACGGTGGGACCGGGACGGCGGGAGCCGGCCAGCTCTCCATCCGAGGCAGCACCGGGGGCGGACCAGCGCGACCACATCTGCGATTGCATAATCCACTGGGGCTGGTGACTCAACCGCCAATCAGGGTAACCGCGATCACATCTTGATCGCAAACATATGCCTGCTCACCTGGTCCCGAGCGGGGCGCGGTACACGGCGGACGCCATCAGAGCATGCGCCTGACTGGGGTCCAGACAGGGCACCCCGAGCGCCCGGGCCTGGCGCAGGACGTCCGCTTCCAGCGGCATGCACGCGCCCTCGAGCACGTCCTCGTCGGCGACCACACACATCAGGTCGGGATCCGGCTGCTCCACCGGGATCACCCCTGCCTTGCGGGCCAGGGTGAACGCCTCCACCAGGGCGTCGGACTCCCCGATGAAGATCATCGTCCGCCTGCCGCCCAACCCGGCTTCATGGCTTTCGGTCTCGGTCTTGCGCATCGTCCTCTCCCCTTCCCATGTCGATCCATAGTGGCGAGTTGACCAAAATGACGACAAGGAAACCGACGCGGGATGCCCGGTTCGGGCGGACCTGGCTCGCACCCGCATCCGGCTGTGCCGCCTGCGGTCTTTCAGGCATCGGCTACGGCGTCCCCGGCGCGGCGAGCAGGCTCCGGCAATCCTCGGTTGACTGTTGAAGCACCTGAGTGTTCATCGCACCGAGTCCGCAGTGGACAGAAACCGCAGTAGCAGCCGGTTGACGTAGTCCGGGTTGTCCTGATGGTGTCCCGGGACGACAACCGGTACTTTCCCAGCCGCAACCTCCGCCACCGCTCAGGCTGCCTGTGGGCGGCTGCGCTGCCTGCGCGTCAGTTCCCGGCGCTCTCGTTCGGTGGTCCCACCGAAGACGCCGTGGTCGAGTCCGTTGTCCAATGCGTAACCAAGACATTCGGCGCGGACAGGGCAGCGGGCGCATACGGACTTCGCCTGTGCGGCCTGCCGGGCACCCGGGCCCATATCGGACACGGGGAAGAACAGTTCGGGGTCCTCGTCCCGGCAGGCGGCACGACTCTGCCAATCGGTGATCTCCATTGCGTGCCACCTCCTTTCACGGTGTGCGTGGTGCACGTGGCGCTACGCCCGAACGCGGTGAACGTCGGGGATGGCCGGTGCGGTTGGTCGGGCTGCCCGGCCGGGATCGATACCCGGCCGACGCGGTCTGAGGGCTTTCGCCTGATCGCCGGTCTCCTGGCCGCGCCGCGAAGCGACGACGGCGACCGGACGGATCCAGGGGGCACAACCCGGTGCTCTCGCCCGTTATTCCACCGCTGCGCGGATATGGTCGCGCTCACGTCCGGCTCCCCGAACGTGTCACCCGGAGGCGACCGCCACTCGGCGAGCGAGCAGTTCACGCGACGCGTCGGTGATCCCCTCGGCGTCGATGCCCGCCGCGTGCAGCAACTCCTCCGGTGTCCCGGAAACCGGCATCTCCCGGACGGCGAGCTTACGTACCACCGGCCGGTCCGGCTGCTCCGCGAGCGCGCTGAGCACCGCGTCGCCCAGCCCGCCCTCCGGCCAGTGGTCCTCGACGGTGAGAATCGCCTGCGTGTGGCCTGCCGCACTGATCAGCGTCTCGGTGTCGATCGGCTTGATCGAGTAGCAGTCGAGCACCCGGACGTGAATACCGTCCGCTTCCAGGGTCTGCGCGGCCTTCATCGCCTCCTCGACGGTTGCCCCGCAGGCGACGATGGTGAGGTCGTCTTGCTCGGACGAGCACAGGACCCGGCTACCGCCGATGTGCACGTCCTCCTCCGGCGGTGTCCGGACCTCGGTCTTGCCCCGCAGTGTCCGCAGATACGAGATCCCCGGCCGGTCGGCCATCTCCGCTACCAGCCGGGCGGTCTGGTTCGCGTCCGAGGGATGCAGCACAGCGCTGCCGTGCACGGCCCGCAGTGCCGCGATGTCCTCGAGCGCCATCTGCGAAGGCCCGTCCTCGCCGATCGCCACCCCGGCATGCGAACCGCACAGCCGGAGATCCGCGCGCGAGACGGCGGCCATGCGGATGAAGTCGTAGGCCCTGCTGAGAAACGCGCCGAAGGTGGAGGCGAACGGCACCCAGCCCCGGGCGGCCATCCCCACCGCGGCCGCGACCATCTGCTGCTCCGCGATGAACATTTCGAAATAACGCTGCGGATGCGCGTCCGCGAACAATCCGGAATTCGTGGAGTTGGAGACCTCGCCGTCGAGGGCGACCACGTCACCCCGGCTGCCTCCGAGCGCGGTCAGCGCCTCGCCGTAGGCCTTGCGGGTCGCCTCCTTCTCCCCCAGGTCCCAGGTCGGCAGGTCGCCATCGGACGCGGTGAACTGGTGCGGCCCCGCCGACTTCTCCGGTGCGGCGACCTCCACGCGCAGGTCCCGTTCGCCCCCGAGTTCGGCGATCGCCGCCTCGGGGTCCTCCAGCGGCTTGCCGTGTTTGCCCGGCTTGTCCTCGACCGCGTCGACCCCACTGCCCTTCAGGGTGCGGGCGAAGAGCACGGTGGGACGGCCCGTGGTGGCTCGTGCCTGCGCGAACGCGGACTCGATCGCGTCGAGATCGTGTCCGTCCAGGACAATGGCATGCCAGCCGAAGGCCCGAGCGCGATCCGCGTAACCCTCGAGGTCCCAGCCGAGCATGGTCTCGCGGGTCTGCCCGAGGCGATTGACGTCCACGATCGCGGTCAGGTTGTCCAGCCCGGCCCAGCCAGCGTGCTGGAACGCCTCCCAGATCGAGCCCTCGGCCATTTCCGAATCGCCGCACAGCGCCCAGACACGGTAGGGCAGCCGGTCGAGCCGCTGCCCGGCCAGTGCGAGGCCCACGGCCACCGGCAGGCCTTGGCCCAACGAACCTGTCGCCACGTCGGTCGGCGGAATCCGCGGTGTCGGGTGGCCCTCGAGCCTGCTGCCGAACTTGCGGAAGCTCAGCAGCTCCTCGTCGGTGATCGCGCCAGCGGCCTTGAGCATCGCGTAGTACAGCGGCGAGGCATGCCCCTTGGAGAAGACCAGGTGGTCGTTGTGCGGATCGTCCGGCTGCGCATAGTCCAACCGGAGGTGGCCGTCCAGCAGGACGGCCATCAGATCGGCGGCGGACATCGAGGACGTGGGGTGGCCCGAACCACCCTCGGTACTCGCTCGCACGGAGTCCACACGCAACTGCTGGGCCAGCTCATGGCGAAATTGGGTGTCTGACATCTGCACTCCTCGCTCCCGGTCACCCTTCGGGTTGCCCTCACCGGGGCGCGGACAAACACCTGACGAGTGCGCCGTCCAGGACGAGCCCTGTCGTCTGGCGGAGGCGTCGGTGCCCGTCCTGCGGGAGGCTCAGTTGGCCGCTTCGGCGCTACGAGCCTTGGCTATCGCACCGGTCACGAACCGCTCGGCTACGTCGTGCAGCTTGACGTTCTCGGACTGGGACTGCCGGACCAGTTCTTCGAAGGCCACGTCCGCGGTCACCCCGCGGGACGCCATGATGATGCCCTTCGCCTGATCGATGACCGCCCTGCTGGAGAGCGCGTCCTGCAGCTGCTCGGCCAAGTTCCGGAACAACAGGTAGCGAGCGTTGCTGCGCAGGGCCGATTCCACCGCAGTGGCGTACAGCTCGAGCAGCTTCTCCTCGACCTCGTCGAAACCGTGCGGCTGGAAACCGAACAGATTCAGTGCTCCCCTGGAACCCTGGTCGACCGCGAGCGGAGCGGCGAGGTAGCTCTCGACCCCGAAGCGAACCGCCGACTCGGTGAAGCCCGGCCACAGGGCGGCTGCCTGTTGCACGTGTACCCGGACGGTCTCGCCGGTGGCCGCGGCTCGCAGGCACGGCCCTTCCCCCGCGCGGTACTGCCCCGCGTCGAGGTCGACCGCCCGCTGATCGGTACTGGCGACGGTCACCGCGGCACCGTCACGCACCACGGTGATGCTCGCCATGTCCGCACCACCGATCACATGGGTGACCTGGTGACACACCGCGTCCAGCACGGTATCGAGTTCGTCCTCACTGTCCAGCGCGACGGCGAGCGATTCGAGGGCAGTCGTCACCTCATCGAGCTGACCACGCCACCGGCGTGAATCACCAAAATCGTAACCGGTCATTCTGCTCCCCCCGGATGCATTCGCGGTCGAGTCACCAGCGTACGCGAACCGGCCACGATGAGCTGATCTTCCTTCGCTGGTCTCCGCGCCCGCGACCAGCGCGATTCCAGTAGCCACCGCACTAGCCACAATGGCCGGAGCGGATGCCACGAATACCGAACGGCGGCTCGGGTACCCGACCGGCGGACGAAAGGAGGCTGACGTGCTCGAACACGACGACCTGCCCCTGCCGGACTACGACCATCTGCCACAGTCCAGCCTGATGCACCGCATCCGATCGCTCAGCGACGACCAGCTGGAGGCGTTGCTGGAGTACGAGGAGGCCCACGCGAACCGGGTCGCCGTGGTCGAGATACTCCAGGCGCGGCGCGCGGAGCTGGCTGACGGAGCGACGCCGTCCGGCGGAGAACAGAGCGTTCAGCCGGAGAACCCCGGTCCGCCCGCGGGCGGTTCTCAGGTGAGTCAGGACTCGGCGGCGACACCGTCCGCCCCGCCCCGGCACGGCGTGTACCACGAGTCACCGAACCGGCAGCGGCCCTGACCGGCGGGCACTTACGACCCGATCGACCCCATGAGCTGGCTGACCCGGCCGGGATCCGGCCGGTCAGCCAGGCAGGTATCGCTGAAACCAACTGGCGGCCAGCCGAGCCACTTCGTCCAGTGCGCCGGACTCCTCGAACAGATGACTCGCCCCTGCCACGACCTCGAGGTGGTGCGGTGCGGACAACCGCGTGGCCGCCTGGCGATTGAGGTGCAGCACCTCCTCGTCGAGACCACCCACGATCAGCAAGGTCGGCGCGGTGACCTCCACCAGCGCCTGCCCGGCGAGGTCGGGGCGACCGCCGCGAGACACGACAGCGCGAAGGGACCGATCCTGTGCGGCGGTGACCAGCGCAGCCGCTGCACCGGTGCTCGCGCCGAACAGTCCCATTCCGAGACTCCCGATGTCGGCGCGTTCCCTGATCCCTTCGACGGCCTGGCCGACACGTTCGGCGAGCAACTCGATGTCGAACCGCAACTGCCGAGTACGGATGTCCACCTGTTCCTCGTCCGCTGTCAGCAGATCGATCAGCAGGGTCGCGAACCCGCTCCTGCGTAGCGCTTTGGCCACGCCTCGGTTCCGGCGGCTGTGGCGGGAACTGCCCGATCCGTGGGCGAACACGACGACGCCCTGCGGCCGCTCGGGTACACCGAGGTCCCCGCACAACCGGCCGGCCGGACCGTCGATGACCACCGATTCGGTCATCGCCCTCGCCTCCGCTCAACGCCGCTCACCTTCGCCGGATCCGGCTACCCGGTCAGGTCGAGTCCGACACCTGCGACCCACCGGTCATGAGCCCCTCGTCCTCGGCATTGAGCCGCTCGCGCAGGTCGCTTATCTCCTCGTGTGCCGTGGCCAGTTCGTCCTGCAGGCCGACGATGCGGGCAGCGGCGGCCAAGGTGTGCCCCTGGTCCAGTTCCGCTCGCAGCCGCACCACCAGTTCGAGCTGGCGGCGGGAGTAACGCCGGTGCCCTCCCCCGGATCGGTCCGGGGACACGACACCGGCCGCATCCAGGCTGCGTAGGAATGCCTGCTGCACGCCAAGGAGCTCGGCGGCCTGCCCGGTGGCGAACGCCGGGTAGTCGGCGTCGTCCAGTTTCCCCAGATCGGTCATCGCGGCACTCCTCGCCACCAGCTGCCAACAGTCGAAGGCAGACGTTATCCATAACCACGGCTTGACACAATTTACAGGCGCGACTATAAAAAATTGCAGCGTGAGTGACCTGATGCGAAGCGAAACTGCCGGGGAGTGATCGCGATGCGGTTGCCGATCAGCGGGGCGGCGCAACCTCCGCACCGGGCTGGACCCACCTCTGCCGTCCCGGATCTCGCTGCCGTCACCGGTCTCGACAACGGCAGCGTCACCACGCCGCCGCGGGCCACGCAACGTTCGCCTCCGGCGCCTCCCAGTCTCCACTGACCGGCTGCGACACACAGGCACGGTGAACGGAAGGCAGGTGATCGCCAACAGCCTCGAAGTCATCTCTCAATTCGAACCGAACATCAACAGTCCCCCGCCAGTCGGATGCTCCAGCCGGGCTCCGTACCGGCGGGGGACCAGACTGGGACCGGCAGAAGCCAGTCCGGGTCATCGGTCGAGCAGCGGGCGCAGTGCGTCCAGCAGGTCACCAGGCGACGCGGGCGGCCCGCCTTCCGCCCACGCACTCTGAAACTCCGCGATCTCGAGTCCGACCACCTCGTGTTCGGCCAGCACCGCGGCCACCCCATGCAGCTCGGCCAGACTCAGCCCGCCGGGTACGCGGTACTCCGTCGGGACGATGCCGGGTTCGAGTACGTCGCAGTCGAGGTGGAAGTAGACGGACCTGCCCGCGACGGCCTCCCGCACACGTGCGGCGAGATCGGGGCCGCAGGGAACGGCTCGCACGACCCCTTCGTCGATCAGCCGTTGTTCCGCGGGGTCGGTGTCGCGGACGCCACCGAGGACGATATTGCCTGGGTCGAGGTCCCCGCCGAGACCGGAGTCCCACAGTCCGCACGCCCCGGTCAGCACGAGCCCACCCAGGTAGCCGGTGGGTGAGGTCTGCGGTGTGTTGCAGTCCGCGTGCGCGTCGAACCACACGACGCAGGCGTCAGGGCGATATCGGGCGAGCACGGGAAGTGTCGCGATCGCGCCCGCACAACGGGGCAGTGCGGCCACCGGCGCAAGACCCTCGCCCAGCACCTGTTCGAAAGCAGCGGACATTTCGCCGAGTGCGGGCAGTGCGGCCGACAACTCGGCCTCCCACTCCGCCCGCAGTGGTGGCTCCGGCAGGCCGAGCCGTACCGGGTCGAGACCGAGACGCAGCGCGAGTTCGGTGCCGACCAGTTCGGCGCCGCGCATGGCCAGTTCGTTGCGATCACCGGCGCGCCCACGAAACACCAGCACGGCTTGATTCCTGGTTACGGGTTCCGTCACCCAGCCAAGCCTAGGTGCCGGGGTGGCCTGCGACGGAGTCATTTTCGCGCACCGGCCGCGGTGCCCACGGCATCAGAAGGCGTGGACCGCGCTGGAGTTCGTTTCATCGCGGGTACCGAACACTGACCGGGGATGTCAGGTATTGCCGTAACGATGGATTCACGGCCGGATGATCCGGCCCGGCTACGTACGAAAGGCGATGCGACCCGATGACGAAGACAGCCACCTTGGCGATGATGAACCTCGACTGTGCCGACCCCCGCGCCCTCGCGGAGTTCTACCATCAGGTTCTCGGCTGGGAGATCACCCATGCCGCCGACGAGTACGCCATGATCAGCGGTCCGGGAGCGCCCATCGGTTTCGGCCGAGTCGAGGCCTACCAACCACCCTCCTGGCCGGACCACGCGTCGGCCAAACGTTTCCACCTGGACCTTTCCGTCGCTGACCTCGAAGCCGCCGAGGCTCGATGCTTGGCACTCGGAGCGATCAAACCGGAGTTCCAGCCGGGCGGTCACTGGCGGGTGCTGCTCGATCCCGCAGGTCACCCCTTCTGCCTCTGCGCTCCCCGGCAGGATCAGTAGCGGCCCTGGCAGAGGCATGGATCGACCGGCGAACGGGTAGGCGGTGGGCATGACTACCGCACCGTTCGAACCGAACTCAGATCCCGGCGAGGAACGTATCGCCGCCGCCGACCCCGGTCGGGGCGCACCTGAGCCCGCGGAGGGCTTCGGGCCCAGCGTGAGCGAGGCCGAGGAACTCAGGCAGCAGCACCCCGACCCGGGACCGGAGGGTCCGGACATCGGCGAGGCCTGAGCGGTCGCCGACGGACTCCCGGGCCTGGCGGTGCCTGCTCTGCTTGCCTACGGCAGTGTGTCGAGGTGTGGCCCGACGGTCCGGGCGAAGTCGTTGCCGTTGCTCACGTCCCAGTTGATCGACCAGGTCATGGCGCCGCGGATGTCCGGGTAGGTCCTCGGCGGCTGGAAGCTGCCACACCGAGTGCCCTTGGCAAAGCAGTCGAGGGCATCGGTGACCACCGACGGAGCGACGACTCCGCCACCCGCCGCACCAGGACCGGCGGGCAGGCCCAGCGCCACCTGATCCGGCCGGAGCCCGTTCTCCAACTGCAGACAGGTCAGCGCCGTCAGGAAGTTCACCGTGCCCTGACCGTAGGCCTGGGACTGGTCGCAGCCGAGCATCGAACCCGAGTTGTAGAACTGGGTGTGCACGACGGTGAGGATGTCCTTGATGTCCAGCGCGAGCCGGAAGTAGGACGCCCCTGGCGACTGCATGTCGATGGTCTGCGGCGCCATCGTGATGATGAGGCCGGAACCCGCCATGGACCGCAACGACCGCAGGGCTTGTGCCATGTAGATCGGATTCAGCCCGTTCTCCAGGTCGATGTCGACGCCGTCGAAACCGAACTCCCGCATGATCGCGTGGACGCTTCGGGCGAAGTTCTCCGCGGACGCGGAATCGCCGACACTGACTCGCCCTGCCTCCCCGCCGACCGACAGGATCACTTTGGTGCCACGGGCTTTGAGGGTTCGCACGTCGGCTTGGAAGTCGGCGTCGGTGTAGCCACCGAGCGCGGTGGACAGACCAGGGTCCACGGCGAACGTGACCGCGCCGGGTGTGCCGGTCGCCTCGGCGAAGGCGGCCGCGACGAGGTCGTACTCGGCGGGCACGTCGCGCAGGCGCAGTTCCACGGCCGGATTGACGAAGTTGTGCCAGTAACCGGTGAGGAAGTGCCGTGGAAGGCTGTCCTGCTGACATCCGGGTGTGGACGCGGTGACCGAGGCACTACGAGGCGACTGCCCGGCATCGTTGTAGGCGGCCACCGAGAACGTGTGGGTCGAGCAAGCCTCGAGCCCGGACACGGTCGCCGACGTGCCGGTGACCGTCGTGTGCAGGGTGTCGCCTTCGTAGACGCGGTAGCCGGTCACCGAACCGGCTGGAGCCGACCAGGAAATGGCGATGGTGGACGACGTCGTACCGGTGACCTTCGGGCTCTGCGGCGCGCTCGGCGCACCGGGCGTTCCCGGATCGCCGCCGCCGGAACAGCTCTCACCGTTGAAGCGGCAGCCCACAGGGCTACCCGTGCCGCTGCCGAGGAAGCCGAAAGTGACCGAGGCACCGGGTGCGATGGTGCCGTTGTACTCGCGGTTGCTGAAGCTGTGGTGATCGCCGTCCGACTCACGCAGGGCGTCCCAATGGCTGCCGATCTCGCTACCCGCGGGGAGGCCGAACTCCACCCGCCAGTTCGTGATCGTGCTTTGCCCGCCGTTGCTGATGGTGTACTTGCCTTCCCAGCCGGACCCCCAGTCCGACACTTTGGCGAAGCTGGCGACCGCGTCGTCCGCGTGCGCGATCCGCCCCGGCACGGCCACGGCGGCCAGCGGGAGCAGCACGGCGGCCGCGAGCAGGGCCAGCCTGCGAGCGAGGGCGTGTTTCATGGGGACGACCTCCTGACCGCGGCGAGCCGGGGACGCCGCTGACTATTGTCTAGACCAATTGCCGATTGGAGTCCACCCTCCTTTCGGCTGGAGCATCGTTTCCGGGTGTCGTGACGACCGGAAGCATCCATGCCTTCGTCCACAGTGCTCAGTGCTCGGTGCGGCGATGCGGGAACCGGCCACCGCGACAGGGCGTTTGCGAAGTAGCGCGAGCGGGTACCGCTGCCCGAGTGACGACGGGAGAGGAAGCCGACGGCGGGATCCACGACGCACAGTCCGAGCGGTCGCGGAAAAGCGTGGTGATCGGCCTGGTCGCCGACCCCGACCTGCCCGAGACTATCGCGCGCAGGCTGGCGGACGATCTTCCGGACATTCTCTCGAACCGCGTAAGTGACCAGGTGCGCTGGCAGGTCGAACTGACCGCCGACCCGTTCGAGGCGATGGCGCCGGACTTCGACCGGCTGATCGACAAGGCGCGGGAGCGGGTGCGCAGGACGAACTGGAACTTCGCGGTGTGCATCACCGACGTACCAGTGCGCGGTGACAACGGCTTCGTCGTAGCCGATCTGAGTGCCAGCGACGACGTCGCCATGATCTCCCTGCCCGCCCTCGGCGGCCTCGGGTTGCGGCGACGGACCCAGGAGATCGTGGTCTCGATCGTCGATTTCCTCTCCAGCGAGATTTCCCGGCCGGACGGGGGCTCATCCCCGGACCGGCCCCGCCTGCCCCGGGGACTGCGCGGAACGGCGAATTCCACCAGAGTGATCAAACCGGACAGCGGTGACGTCACCGTCGAAATCGTCAGGAAGGCCCACACCGGGTTGCCCCAACTGCTCGCGGGAATGGTCCGGGCCAACCGGCCATGGCAACTGCTGCTCGGGCTGTCCACGGCGCTGGCCGGTTCGCTGGCCGGCGTCGCGTTCGGCCTGTTGTACTCCAGCATCTGGAAACTCGCCACCGCACTACATCCGCTCCGCATGACCGGGCTCATCCTGGTGGCCATCGCCGCGCTGACCACCTGGATCATCGCCGGGCACAGCCTGTGGGAACGTCGCGCCCTTGCCTCCGGCAGACGCTCGTCCGGCACCGGCCTGCGCAACGCCGGAACCGTGCTGACCGTGACCATCGGGACAGTGGCGTTCTTCCTGTCCCTGGTACTTCTGGCAGGCGCGGCGGCCGCGCTGATCATCCCGCCGGACTTCCTCGCCAAAACCCTCGGCACGCCGGTGGACTGGACTGACTATCTCGCGGTGGCGACGATGGCCAGTGTGCTCGGCACGGTCGCGGGTGCGGTGGGGTCCGGACTGGAGGATGACCAGACGGTGCGCAGGGCCACCTACGGCTACCGCGAGCAGGAACGCTGGCGCGAGGTGAGCCGCGACGGTCGCTCCGAATCCGGTCACCCCGGAGAAACGAACGACTGAGGGGCAGCGACCGCAGTGCGCTGCGCTTCGAGAGCCGGCGGGTTCGCTGGAACCACGTTCGTAGCACCACCTCGACCGCCCCGTTCCGATGTCCCGAGTCTGTCCCCGAGTCGCCGGTGAACCATTGCCCGGGCTTCACGTCGGTTCGTGACGAACGCACGGTTGTGGTCCGTTCGGCCACAACTTCCGCGCCTTCTCTGTCCAATCGCACAAAACGTCCGTGTCCTGCGCCACATACGGTGTGCCGAACACGAATCACCAGGTCCTTGTCAGGTCACAGGTCACTGTGGTGCCGGCGAGGACAGAGGAGAGCGCGATGGACCAGCCAGCAACGATTCCGCCGTTACCCGGGAGCGAAACACTCGCAGCGCAAGCGGCCGAGGAAGGCATCCTCGGCCAGATCGAAGCCAAGATCAACGCGGCATTCGAACCGATCGCCACCGGGCTCGGTGACTTCGTTTTCGCGGAGGTCTCGATCTTCGGGACCAGCTTCCCCTGGATCGTGGCCTGGCTGGTGCTCGCGGGGGCGATCTTCACGGTCTACCTGGGCTTCATCCAGGTGCGCGGCATGAAGCTGGCCCTCGAGGTCGTCCGTGGGAAGCACAGTAAGGACAGCGACCCCGGCGAGATCACCCACTTCCAGGCGCTGAGCTCAGCCGTCTCGGGGACAGTGGGCCTCGGAAACATCGCCGGTGTCGGTGTCGCTGTCACCATCGGTGGTGCGGGCGCCACGTTCTGGATGGTCCTGTGTGGACTCCTCGGCATGGCGTCCAAATTCGTCGAGTGCACGCTCGGGGTGCGCTATCGGGACCACCACCCGGACGGGACCGTCTCCGGTGGCCCGATGCAGTACCTCAGCAAGGGTGTCGCCGAGCGCCTTCCCGGGGCGGGCGGCAAGCTCTTCGGCCGGGTACTGGCCGTACTCGCGGCCGTCATGATCCTGCTCTTCGGGATCGGCGGCGGCAACATGTTCCAGGCCAACCAGACGGTGTCGCAGATCCGCAACGTCACCGGTGGCGACGAAGGACCGCTCGCGGGCGACGGATCGGCACTGATCCTGGGTATCGTGCTCGCCGTTGCCGTCGGAGCCGTGATCATCGGCGGCATCAAGTCCATCGGCAAGGTGACCAGCAGGCTGGTTCCGGCCATGGCGCTCGTCTACATCACCGCGTGCATGATCGTCATCCTGTTCAACATCACCGAGGTTCCCGCAGCGTTCGGTGAGATCTTCGCAGGCGCCTTCACCGGTGAGGGTGTCGTCGGTGGCGTGATCGGTGCGCTGATCGTCGGATTCACCCGCGCCGCGTTCTCCAACGAGGCGGGCCTCGGCTCGGCTCCGATCGCCCACTCCGCGGTGAAGACACGGCATCCGGCCAGTGAGGGGCACGTCGCCCTGCTCGAGCCGTTCATCGACACGGTCGTCGTCTGCACCATGACAGCGCTGACCATCGTCATCGCCAACAGCCAGGTCTGGAACGACGCGAAGGCCGAGTACTTCGCCACCGGGGAGACCATCGACGGGGTCACCGTCACCTCTTCGGCCTTCGAGACCGCACTCCCCTGGTTCCCGGTCGTACTGACTCTGGCCGTGGTGCTCTTCGCCATCTCGACGATGATCACCTGGGCGTACTACGGGCAGAAGGCGTGGACCTACCTGTTCGGCAAGAGCAAGCTCAGTGAGCGCTCTTACCAGCTGATGTTCTGCACCTTCATCGTGATCGGCTCGGTCCTGACGTTCGGCAGCGTGCTGGACTTCACCGACGCCGTGCTGTTCCTGCTCGCGCTGATCAACATCATCGGGCTGTACCTGCTTGCCCCCATGGTCAAGAAGGAACTCGCCCGGTTCCGCAAGGCGCTGCGTTCCGACGACGAGCAAGACACCCGCGAGCCAGTCGAAGAAGTGGTCTAACACCCCACTTCGCACATCCCGGGCGCGACTTTGCAGATCCCGGGCGCGAGTTTGCAGATCCCGGGCGCGAGTTTGCAGATCCGGGGGACGAGTTGGCGGTTCGGGACCGGTCATCGCGGCATCGGTCCCGAACCAGCTACCTGATCGTCGGTGCCGGCTGGAACACTCCGGCCGGCACCGGCAGAGGAACCATGGCACCTCGGCCCGGGATCAGCCCAGCCGCGTGTGACCAGCGGGTGGAGCCAGTACCGGAAGATCGTCCTTCCAGTCCAGTCCCACCACATAAAACGCCCGCAACGCTTGCGCGCGACCGAGCCAGGCATGGAAGAACGCGTGCTCACCATCGGTTCCGGCGGTCATGTCGGCTCCCCCGGGCCCGTCCAGGGGCTTGTCGAACGTCTTGCGGGCGATCAACTTCACGCCACTCTTGCTGTATGGACCGGTCAGCGCGGACGCGGTGGCGTAGGTCGTCTGGTACTCGGAATTGGTGTAGCTCTTGATCGAGTAGAACAGCACGTACTGCGAGGGCCGCCGGATGAGTACCGGCGCTTCGACCACGTCGTTCTCCTCGGGCCGGTCACTTCGCAGAAGTTCCTTGCGCTCACCGACGAGAGTGACGCCGTCGTCCGCGACCTCCTGCAACCACACGATGGATGGCTGGTCACCGGGCCCGTTGCTCTTGTACAGCAGATACCGCCGGTCGTCGTCATCGACGAAGCTCGCGGGGTCGATGTCGCCGCCCTCCTCCGGCTTGCACACCAACGGTTCCTTACCCACCGAGGTGAACGGGCCGATGGGGTTGTCCGCCAGGGCTGCTCCGATACACATCGTCTTGTCCGAAGCGCGCCGTCCGGTGAAGTACATCAGGTACTTCCCGTCGGATCGGCGAAAGACATCGGGTGCCCATACCCCGGCCCGTTCGTCCATCCACGCTGGACGCTCGGGCAGAGCCTCACCGATGAACGCCCATTCGCCCGTCGCGGACAACGAGGTGGCAATCGGCGCCCTGGTGGCGTGCGAACCGGTGGCGTAGGCGTAGTACCGACCGTCGAACTGGTTGACCTCTGGGTCGGGAAAGTCCCTCTCCAACAGCAGCTTCGGTGCGAGCGCAGCCCCGTGTGCGCCCGGGACCGTCAGGAACGGCGCCAGCAGGACACCAACCAGCACCGCATACAGTCTCTGCGTCATCACGCTGCGATACCCCTGCTACGCGTCGTGCACACTTCGTTTCGGGATCAACACCCACTCCGGTGATATCCCCCTGGACTAACGAAACGCCTCGACGTTGTCCTTTGCCCACTTCGCGTAGGTCTTCCCCGGCCGCCCGATCAGCTTCTCGACGACTCCGGTGGGCACCTGCGGATGGGCTGCCGTCTCGGCGAACCCGTCGTGCAGCCAATCGGCGATGTCCGCGGGCACACCAGCGGACACCCACTCCCGCACTGCCTGCGCCCGGCTGAGCTCGTGGAACCGCACCGGCCTGCCCAGTGCCGCGCCGATGGCCTCAACCTGTTCGATCTGGGTGATCGCCTCTGGGCCACTCAAGGTGTACTTGGCTCCGACATGCCCGTCCTCGACGAGGACGCGCGCCGCCACCGCCGCGATATCGCTCAGATCGATCGGCGTCTGGGTGGCATCGCCGTAGGCAGCACGAACGACGCCCTCGGTTCGAATGGCCTCCGCCCAGCCGAGTGTGTTGTTCATGAACACGCCGGGCCGCAGATGCGTCCACTCGAAGCCCGCTGCCTCGACCGCACGCTCCACGATCGCGAAGTCAACCCCGCTGGAACCCGGCCGCGGTTCTTCGTCGGCGTTGCTGCCGGAGAGCACCACCACCCTGCGCACACCGGCCTGCCTGGCGAGTTCGGTGAACTCGTGCACGGTCGCGGCCAACGGCGCGAGGTAGACGCTTTCGACGCCGGCGAGCGCCGCGGGCAGCGTTTCCGGCCTGCCGAGATACCCCTTCACCACCTCGGCCTCCTCTGGCAGGGCCGCCTTCCGTGGACTGACGGTCAGCGCGCGTACCGGTGTCCCCAGTTCCACCAACTCGTCGACCACCAGCCTGCCGACGTTTCCTGTCGCTCCCGTGACCAGAACCGGCACAGTTGTCACCCACCCCTTGTCGTATGCCGTACGAGATTAAAATCGTACAGCATACGGGAATGTAGGATCCAGTTTTGTGACGAACAGTGACCAAGCGCAGGGCGGAAGGCGACGATGACGATCGAGCACAGCGGCGGGGGCGACCCGGATCGCAGTCTCGCGCTGCTCTGGCGCGATCGGAGTACCCAGCCCGAACCGGTTCGCGGCCGGCGACCGACCCTGACCGTCGACCGGATCGTGGCCTCGGCCATCGCGGTGGCCGACAGCGAAGGACTCACGGCGGCCTCGATGCATCGCGTCGCGAAGGAACTCGGGGCCGGAACGATGACGCTCTACACCTACGTTCCCGCGAAGAACGAGTTGCTCGACCTGATGGTCGACGCGGTACTCAGCGAGCGGCAGTTCCCCGCACCGAACGAGCCTCGGCCCTCGAGCTGGCGGGCCCAGGTGCAGCTCTACTCCGAACGGACCCGTGCGATGTACCGCCGCCACCCCTGGTTGCGGCAGGTATCCACCGTCCGGCCCGCCCTGGGGCCCGGGGTGATGGCCGGCGACGAGTACTTACTGTCCACTGTGTCCGGTTTGGGGCTGCCCCCGCGACAGCTCGCCGCCGCGGCGAGCAGTATCGGCACCTTCGTCGACGCACACGCCGCGATCGAGGCCGACAACGCGTACCTCGTGCGCGTCACGGGCGAGACAGAGGACACGTGGTGGCAACAACGGATGTCGTTCTGGGAGAACTACTTCGACACCGAACGTCACCCCACCATGGTCGAGGTCTGGAACGGGGGTGGCTTCGAGGCCAGCGCCGTCGACCAGGCAGCGGAGGCCTACGAGTTCGGCCTGAACCGCCTACTCGACGGCATCGAAGCAGCCGCAGCCAAGCACTGACCCCCGCCCGACCCCGAGTTTGCAGTTTCGACGCCCGAGTTTGCAGTTTCAGTGCCCGAGTTGGCAGTTTCCGTGGCCGAGTTTGCAGTTCACCTCCTTTCCGTTCGACCGTGCCGCTCCGGCGGGGGCCTCCCGGAGTCCTGGCCTGACCGGCCTCGGCCAACTTCCCCGACCGGAGCCAGGCTCCGGCGCCATCCAGGCGCGCGCGTTCGCCCGCGTTTCCGCCTGAGAGAACAGGTTTGTGCCCCGCCTGCGCGAGGTACACCCAGATCATGTGGGCCGCGTTGATGCTTCCGGTGATCCTGATGGGGACGATGCTGATCATGCAGTGGCTGGAAAGTCGCATGGTCGGCACCTCCGCACGGACACCGCTGCATGATCGCTGACCGCGCCGCGCGCCACACCTGTGTACGGTCGCCGGGGTGTGGGAGGAAGTCCGGTGACGGTTCTCGGGGTGGACATCGGGACGTCGAGCAGCAAGGGCGTGCTCGTCGGCCAGGACGGGGCGGTGCTCGCCACCGCGGTGCGTGATCACACGGTGGACCGGCCTGAGCCCGGCCACGTCGAGATGGACGCCGAGATCTGGTGGGCGCGGTTCGTCGCCATCACCAGAGAGCTGCTCCAAAAGACGGACTCCGGCGGCACGGCTGCCAGCGTCGACGCCGTCGGGGTCAGCGGCATGGGCCCGTGTGTCCTGCTGGCCGACGCAGCAGGCACCCCGCTGCGCCCGGCGATCCTCTACGGCGTCGACACCCGCGCCACCGCGCAGATCGCCAAGATCGACACGGAGCTTGGCCGCGAGGAGATCCTGCACCGTTGCGGGAGTGTGCTGTCCACCCAGGCCGTCGGCCCGAAGATCGCCTGGGTCGCCGAACACGAGCCCGAGGTGGCGGCGCGGGCGACACACCTGTTCACCGCAAGCTCCTTCCTGGTCCATCGGCTCACCGGCGAGTACGTGCTCGACCAGCACACGGCGAGCCAGGCCGTGCCGCTCTACGACTCGCTCGCCCAGGACTGGTACGCCCCGTGGGCGGAGCACGTCGCGCCGGGGATCGAGCTGCCGCCACTGCGCTGGCCGGGCGACATCGCAGGCCGGGTGACGTCCGCCGCGGCCGCGGCCACCGGGCTGCGCGCCGGGGTTCCGGTCATCGCCGGGACGGTGGACGCGTGGTCGGAGGCGGTCAGTGTCGGCGCCCAGAACACCGGCGACCTGATGCTGATGTACGGAACCACCATGTTCCTGATCAACACGGTGGCCGAGCGGATGCTGGTGCCGCAGCTGTGGAGCACGATCGGAGCGCTGCCCGGTACCCGCAACCTCGCGGGCGGAATGGCGACGTCGGGAGCCGTCACGCAGTGGCTGCGCACGCTGGTCGGCTCGCCGGACTACCCGGCCTTACTCGCCGAGGCCGAAGCCGCCGGACCCGGCGCGCGGGGACTGCTGATGCTCCCGTACTTCGCCGGCGAGCGGACGCCTATCGCGGATCCGGACGCACGGGGAATGATCGCGGGACTGACCTTGGAGCACACCCGCGGTGACCTCTACCGAGCCGCACTCGAGGCGACCGCGATGGGAGTCCGGCACAACCTCGACACCATGCGGGCCGAAGGTGGGGACGTCCGGCGGGTCGTCGCCGTCGGTGGTGGCACCAAGGGCGGGCTGTGGACTCGGATCGTCTCCGACGTGACAGGGCTGGAGCAGGAGGTTCCGAGCGTCACCATCGGGGCGAGTTACGGTGCGGCGTTCCTCGCCGCCTCCGCCGTCTCGGACGTGTCGATCGCCACCTGGAACCCGGTGCGGGAACGCATCGCGCCGGATCCCGGAATCGCGGGCTTCTACGCGCAGCTGTACGAGCTGTACCTGCGGTTGTACCCCGCGACCCTGGACATCGCCCATGCGCTTGCCCGGCATCAACGCGACGCCGCTGCCGGCTAGGTCGCACGTGCGCGGGTTTGACACCCACCCACTCGGTGCTCAACGATCACCGGGCAGCACAACTCCATCCGCGCCCACTCGGGGGAAGCCGGTCGAACTCCGGCGCTGACCCGCAACGGTAGGCCGTCCCTGCGACGGCGAGCCCGAACACCCGGCGAGCGCGAGTCACTCCTGGTACCCGTCGAGGTCTGCGGGCCGGAGCCCGGAACGGATGCCGCGAGTGGCGGTAGTCATCTCCGTAACCCTGGCTTGGGTCGTGGGCCGTGACCGAAGGCGAACGACATGGCCGCACCCGCCCTACCGAGAGCACGGACGCAACCGTCATCGCTGGGCGGCGACCGCAGGCGGCCCCTCGCGCCACTGATCGCGGTGCTGTGCGTCGTGCTGCTCGCCTCCGTCGTCGGTGGGATCGCGCTCGGCGCGGCCCAGGTCGGCCTCGGCGACGCGATTCGGCTGATCGCGGCGGGAATCTCGGGCGGCTCGATCGACTCGGCGGAGCTGTCGACCTACCAGATCGTCTGGGAGGTCCGCCTGCCCAGGGTGCTGCTGGCCGTCGTGGTCGGCGCCGGTCTGAGCACCGTCGGCGTGGCGAGCCAGGCCCTGGTCCGTAACGCACTGGCCGACCCGTACGTGCTGGGAGTGTCGTCCGGCGCTTCGGTCGGCGCGACGGCGGTGATCGTGTTCGGCGGGTTCGCGGTACTGGGGATCTACGCACTGTCGATCGCCGCCTTCGCCGGAGCGCTGGCCGCCACCGTGATCGTCTACCTCGCGGCGCGCTCCCCGCTGGGCATCACTCCCCTGCGCCTTGTGCTGACCGGCACCGCGATGGCGTACGGGTTCTCCGCGATCACCACGGTTCTCGTGTTCCTCGCACCGCGCGGTGACGCCGCGCGTGCGGCGCTGTTCTGGCTGCTCGGCAGTCTCGGCGGAGTCACCTGGCAGTCGCTGCCGGTGGCGGCGGTTGCCGTTGTACTGGGGATCGCGTACCTGATGCTGTCGGCAAGGCAGCTCAACGGGCTGGCGATGGGCGACGAGACGGCGTCCACCCTCGGGATCGATCCGGCACGGCTGCGGCGCAGGCTGTTCGTGGTGAGTGCGGCGGTGACGGGCTGTCTTGTCGCGGTCAGCGGTGCGGTGGGGTTCGTCGGACTGATGGTGCCGCACCTGGTCCGCATGCTCGTGGGAGCGGACCACCGCCGGGTGCTCGCGATCGCCCCGCTGGCCGGGGGCGTCCTGGTGGTGTGGGTCGATCTGCTCGCCAGAACGCTCGTGGCGCCACAGGAGCTTCCACTCGGCGTGATCACCGCGGCGGTGGGTGTTCCGGTGTTCGTCTGGCTGATGCGTCGCCGCGGCTACGTGTTCGGGGGTAGCTGATGGACGTGCGTGTGGCGAACCTGACCGTCACGGCGGCAGGGCGCAGGCTGGTCACCGATCTGCGCGTGGAGGTGCCAGCGGGCACGGTGGTGGGTCTGGTCGGCCCTAACGGCAGTGGCAAGTCCACGACGTTGCGGTGTGTGTACCGGGTGCTTCGGCCGTCGGTGGGTTCGGTGCTGCTCGGCGGCGAGGACCTCTGGCGGCTCTCGGCGAAGGACAGTGCGCGCAGTCTGGCCGCGCTGACCCAGGATCACCACGTCGAGTTCGACTTCACCGCCGCCGAGGTGGTCGCGATGGGCAGGTCTCCGCACAAGAGCATGCTGGACCGCGACACCGAGGCGGATCGGGAGATCTGCGCGGGCGCGCTGCGGCAGGTCGGCGCGACGCACCTGGCGAAACGCAGCTTCCTCACCCTCTCCGGCGGGGAACGACAGCGAGTACTCGCCGCGCGGGCGCTGGCCCAGCAGCCGAAGGTGCTCGTGCTCGACGAGCCGACCAACCATCTGGACATCCGCTACCAGCTGGAACTTCTCGCACTCGTGCGGGAGACCGGCGTGACCACGCTGATCGCGCTGCACGATCTCAACCTCGCGGCGGCGACCTGCGACCGCATCTACGTACTCGATGAGGGGCGCGTCGTGGCCAGTGGCAGCCCGGCCGAGGTGCTCACCCCGGAGCTGGTGGCCGAGGTGTTCGGGGTGCACGCGCATGTGGTCACGCATCCCGATTCCGGCGCGCCACAACTGATTTACGCCCACGCGATCGCCGCGGACCCCTTGAAGGAGTAGCTGAAGAGATGTCCCGACCTTCCCGCTGGCTTGCGCTGGCCGCCGCCTCCATCCTGCTGACCGCATGCGGGGCGCAGGTGCGGCCCACAGCCGAGGGCAGCACCGCCGACGGCTACCCCGTGACCGTGCGGAACTGCGGCCAGGACCTCACGTTCGAGTCGGCGCCGGAGCGGGTCGTCGCCTACGACAGCGGCATCGTGGAGACGATGTTCGCGCTCGGGCTGAGTGATCGTCTTGCCGGGTATGTGGTCTCCAGCGGACAGGACGAAGACATCGCGACCTCGCCGTGGCAGGCGGACTTCGAGCGAGCACACCGGCTCGGCGCCGACACGATCAGCAAGGAGCTGATCCTCGACGCGGGCGCGGACTTCGTCTACGCAGGCTGGAACTACGGATTTCGCGAGGACACCGGACTGACACCGGCCAAGCTCGAGGATCTCGGCATTTCGTCCTATGTACTCACGGAGTCATGCCGTAACGGCCACACCGGATCCTCGCGCGGAATCATGCCGCCGCTGGAGGCGCTGTACACCGACCTACGCAACCTCGGCCGGATCTTCGGGGTGAGCGAGCGCGCGGAGCAGCTGATCGCCGAGTACCGGGAAACGGTGCGCGCGGCAGAGGAATCCGTGCCCGCCGACCGGGAGCGGC
This sequence comes from Amycolatopsis palatopharyngis, assembly GCF_003385185.1. Lineage (GTDB taxonomy): Bacteria > Actinomycetota > Actinomycetes > Mycobacteriales > Pseudonocardiaceae > Amycolatopsis > Amycolatopsis palatopharyngis. The sequence goes on from NZ_PQHZ01000008.1 coordinate 191,462, forward strand.
CGAAGGTGTTCCTCTACGACTCCGGTACCGACAAGCCGTTCACCGCGGGCCGCGGTGCCGCCGCGCACGAGATCATCACGCGCGGCGGCGGCGAGCACATCATGGGCGGGCTGAACGACAGCTGGACGACGGTCGGCTGGGAGGCCGTGATCGAGGCGGACCCGGACGTCATCGTCATCAACGACTACAGCCCGCCGAGTGCGGCGGACAAGCGGGCGTTCCTGGAGAGCTACCCGCCGCTGGCCGAGGTGTCCGCGGTGCGGCACAAGCGGTTCCTGGTGCTGCCGTACGCGGCGCTCGTGCAGGGTCCCAGGAACCCGGCCGCCGTGCGCACGATGGCCGACTACCTGAACTCGCTACCCGCACGGTAGAACTCGCACAGCTACTCGAAGCCGGCCTCCGACTCGGCGGCATTGCCGCCGTCGCGGAGAACCGCAGGTGCCGGGAGATCGCCAGGCCCTCGCACTTTCCCGGGAAAGTGCGAGAGGGAAGGCGGGAGCACACTTCCGCAGTCGTTCACGTTCGTGTGGCGACCCGGCCACCTCGGCTACCTAGCGTTGCCTGCACCCGGCCGTGCCCAACTGCGCGCCCGCGTCCAACGCTTGGAGTTCCCCGTGCACGCAGACACGCCAGATTCACCGTCGATTTCCGAACTCGCCGAGCGCCGTCTGTCCCGCAGGACGGCACTGGCCGGTGGCCTGGCCACCGCCACCGTCGCGTTCTTCGGCGCCTCGGCGCCGGTCGGTGCGAGCACGACGAAGGACGTGAGCCGCAACGGGGGCAGGCGGCTGCTCGGGTTCCCGGCGATCACACCGAGCGTCGCCGACGAGGTGGTGCTGCCGCCCGGGTACCGGTACCACGTGCTCTTCCCGTGGGGCCACCCGACCGTCCCTTCTGGACCGAAGTTCGCCGAGAACGCCAGCAACAGTGCGGCCGAACAGGCAGTGCAGGCGGGCGATCACCATGACGGCATGTGGTTCTTCCCGCTCAAGGGCAGCCGGTCCGGTCTGCTCTGTGTGAACCACGAGGCCACGACCGAGCAGTTGCTGCACACCGACGGCAGGGCCGGCTGGTCGCCGGAGAAGACGGCCAAGTCGATGGCGGCGCACGGGGTGTCGGTCATCGAGGTCGAGCAGGACCGCAAGGGCCGGTGGCAGCTGGCCGAGTCGAGGTTCGCCCGCCGCATCACCATGACGACGCCGGCCGAGATCACCGGCCCGGCCGCGGGACACCCGCTGCTGCGCACGGGGGCGGACCCCGAGGGCGTGCGGGTGCTGGGGACCCTGAACAACTGCGCCAGCGGGCCGACGCCGTGGGACACGTACCTGACGTGTGAAGAGACGATCAACAAGTACTTCTACTTCGGCGAGCAGCCGCCGGAGGCCGGATCGGTGGAGGAGCGCTACGGGATCGGCTCGGAGAGCCCGTACCCGTGGTACACCACGGAGGACCGGTTCGACATGCGGGTGGAACCGAACGAGTACAACCGGTTCGGCTGGGTGGTGGAGGTCGACCCCTTCGACCCGGCGTCGACGCCGAAGAAGCGCACGGCGCTGGGGCGTATGGAGCACGAGAACGCGGTCGTGGTGCGCGGCAGGCGTGGTGAGGCCGTCGTCTATATGGGCGACGACACGCAGTTCGACTACTTCTACAAGTTCGTCGGCGCGGAGCCGATCAACAAGGCGCTCAGGCGCGGGCGCAGTCCGCTCGACACGGGCACCCTGTACGTCGCGAGGTTCGAGGAGGACGGTTCCGGCAGGTGGCTGCCGCTGGTACACGGCGGGCCGGGCCTGACCGAGGCGGACGGCTTCGCCGACCAGGCCGAGGTGCTGATCCACACGCGCCTCGCGGCGGACGCGCTGGGCGCGACGCCGATGGACCGGCCGGAATGGTGCACGGTGCAACCGCGCACCGGGGCGGTGTTCTTCACCTGCACGAACAACACGGCCCGGACAGAGTCGGTGAACGCGGCCAACCCGAGGCTGGAGAACCGGTTCGGGCACATCATGAAGATCGACGAGTGCGGCAACCCCAGCGCGGAGACGTTCGACTGGGATGTCTTCCTGCTCGCGGGCGACGAGGCCAGTGGCGCGACGGTGCCGCCGGACCAGGCATTCGGCTCGCCGGACGGGCTGTGGTTCGACAAGGACGGGCGGCTGTGGATCCAGACCGACGGCGCGCAGCCGAAGGTCGACGGCGCGGAGCAGAACAACCAGATGCTGGTGTCCGACACGCGCAGGGGCGACATCCGCCGGTTCCTGGTCGGTCCCCCGCGCTGCGAGATCACCGGCATCACCGCCACCCCGGACGGCCGCTCGTTGTTCGTGAACATCCAGCACCCCGGCGACTCCGGCACCCCGGACAACCCCCGCGCGAGCTCGAACTGGCCCGACTACAGCGCCACCGGCCGCCCCCGTTCGGCGACGATCGTCATCACCAGGGAGGACGGCGGAGTGGTCGGCGGCTGACGGGCTACCCCTGGGGCGGCTGACGGCTGCCCCTGGCCGCAACTACAGCGAATACAGGGCGGTTCTAGCCAAAACACGTACACGGAGCCACTCTTCAGCGGCGCGCAGCGAGCCGACCTCCCAGAGCCGGACAGGCGGACCACATCGTCGAACTCGAGCGCCAGCTCGTCGACGATTCGGAGAGGCTCGGGAAGCCCCAGAGAGGACAACCACACCGACTGATCCTCGAAGGGCAGTGCGAGCACCGCAAGCGCACGGATCAGCTGTGTCAAGTGCGCCGGATGGACTTCAGTCACCACTCGAGTCCTTCCCCACGGGCGCTGTCCGGAACCATCTAAGACGGCCTCTCGCCGTTTTGCGCCTGACTGCACACTTCACATCGCGTCCGAGAGTCCCGCCATGCTATCGATTGCGTTCGTAAGGCAAGGGGATCCGAGCGGCACCAAGGGTTCTTTCGTATGTATCAAGGTAGTCGGCTACCAGGGCCTTCACTTCTTGAATGACCTCCTTCGCCGCCTCCAGACTCGGAGCTTGAGCAACCTCGCCCAACATGCCTTCCAGCATGCTGACGGTGTCTCCCTGCAACAATATTCCGGGAAACCTGCGACTCTGCAACCTGACTACAGCACAGTTCGTCGCGTCCGAGAGTACGTCCGCAGCAATGTCACTCAATCTATTCCTCCAGGATCTTTACATAGCAGCTCGCGGGCAAACACTAACAGGACTTAGCGACCTGGTCGCTTTCGCCGTCTTTAGGTTTCTAAGATAATACGTAGTTCGTGTCTGAAGATTCCGTAAGAGATCGGATCACCATCGTAGTACGACTCCCAGACACCGGGAAGCGTCCATGGGTGCGGCCCAACCTCAAAAACACCACCCTCAGTTACTCGCGATTCCCAGTTCCTCGGAATGCACTGGTCAACGGTTAGAAACATTTCCGCAGGCCAAAGACTTGGGAACCGCTGTCGTCGACGATTTGGAACGACACACGCTGGCCTGGAACACAACGAACACCGATTACTACATACTCTTTTCCAACTGATAGCCATGGATTAGAATCCTCTTCCAGGCCGCTCGTTGGGTTCCGTGTCTTTGTACAGACAACTCTCATTAGCCTAACGCTTCTTGTTGAAGTGAACCTCATAATCTCGACAGTCGTGATCGAAAATCGAGTTCTGCGGATTTCGATCAAGCGTCAGCGGATGTGCCCGACCCCATCTACCGAGACGAGCCCCCGGGCCACATCATTGCAGGACGTCCAAACAAACAGTAGGTAGTGGGCGTGCTTGCGTTGAATGTGCCCGGCATCAACACTGATCACGACACCGGGCGAGGCCCACAGTGGATAGCAACGGTGCGAACTGGGTGGTCTCGTTGGACTTGCCGTCAACATGCTGATGGTACAGCACAATGCCGACGCAGTGGGTCATCGCGGACAGCATGTGCGCACCACCTTGACCGGTGCCATCGCAGGTGGCGCCCACGGTCTTTCCATCCACCGCGATCGTCGGCACGGCACCATCGCCATCGCCTCGGATCCGGCCGGCCAGCAAGGCACCGATCGCGATGTCCAGGCTGGCGCCGTCGAGGTCTTGCGGGGTCGTAGTCCCGGAACCCATGTCATACGAGCCCGACGCCGCGTCCCACCGCTTACCGTTGAACCGGTACAGGTTGTAGGACTCCTGCCCAGAATTCTGCGCGCCCGGCTTGTCAATACCGGTGAACGCCTCAGTGTCGTTGGAGCCGTAGGCGGTGTAACCATACGTCGCCCTCGTATCCCCGGACTCGCTGGTCAACGTCTCCACATCGGTGTGCGGGTTGTAGCCGTAGAACGAATCCTCGCCCACCTCCGGCCCGCCGCCATCCGTATCGTGCTTCAACTGCGACAACTGCTGACCCCACGCGGAGTAGGCGTAGGAGCGTTGGATCTGCCCGCCGATCTCCTCGGTGATGACCTTGTCCGACAACCCGAGATAATCGAACTCGGTCGTCTCGGCCTCCGCCATCCCCGATCTTCGAGGTCGTCCAATCTAGGGGGTTGTAGGTCTCTCGGCCCGGCTATCGAGTGCACTACAGCATCGGCTGGGACCTGGGCGAACGCGAACGCCGCGCCATCGGCCACGTACCCGTGGGTGCGTGGGGCGTCGTCCTCGACACTGAGGGACATCCTCGCCCCACCACGGAAGCCGGCGTGGTCGAGCTCACCGCCGTGCTACGTGAGCACCCCGACGGCGACCACCTGTCGGGCTGGCCGCCCGACCTGCGGATCATCTGCCGGCGGGAGAAGCCCCACCCCGGTGCCCAGCTGTCACTGTTCGAAGAGCGTGACGGATGGCGCTACCCGCTCGTGGCCACCAACACCCCCCGGGCAGCACCGTGCAGTTCCTCGATGCCCGCCACCGCCCGCACGCCCGTGTCGAGGACACCGTGCGTACGGGCAAGCAGACCGGTCTTGGTCACTTGTCCTCGACCTCGACCGACATCAAACCGGGCGTGGTGCCTGACCGCGACCATCGCCGACGACCTGCTGTGCTGGCTGCGGCTGCTCTGCCTGGACGGGCCGCTAGCCAAGGCAGAACCCAACACCCTGCGCTGCATACCGCCGCCCGCATCGTTCTCGGCCAACGCAAACGCAAGATCCGCCGCCCCCGAAACCTGGCCCTGGGCCACCCAGCTACACGCCTGCTACCAGGCGATCTTCGCCCTACCCTGGCCAGGCTGACCAGAGCCCACCGTCCCCGTCAGCCCGCATGTCCACGCTGCACGGCAGCCGTAGCCCCGACCGGAAGGAAGCCCCCTCTCCTGCCCAAGCCCAGCGCCCACCCGACGCGACAGTCGGGCCCCGAGCACGACCCGCACCTCGACAAACAAATCAACAGACAAGGCGAAGATCAACATCCCAGAACAGGGAGCCGAACCTGGCACCCCGTGAACGATCAAGGCTAACTCCGTGGTCACTGGATCCATGATCCGGATACTTGTCACACACAAGTCCAACTCTGTCCGTTGACAATTGAGCCTACAAAGCGACGAGAACATCCCTTGCTATTTTTCATCGGTACGGCCTGCAGTCGGCTTACATCGACTCACCTCATGTGTTGTCGCTCAGGGCGACCAGTCTCGCACCGACGTACTGATCAATATGCTCCACATACTGGCGAAACTCTGCAGTACTCGCCCAGTCGGTGTTTATATAATGGAGCTGGACAATGAACTGCCCGTACCGAGCCCAGTAGAACCATATTTGGCATTTCTCAAGAGATCCGGTGGCGCACACGGTTTGACTTCTATCCGCCACCGCGCTCTGATACGCCTCGTCCGGGTAGGCGAAGGCCGGATAGTCAGTGCGATGGGAAGGCTGCGCCAACCAATACCGTATATCGGCGACCAGCGAACTGCTAAAACGATACACCGCCTGGGCGATCTGCGGATCGGAGTTGAACACGGTGCCGGTTCTCGCGTCACCAATGCTCGGATCCCGCGACCACACCCGCTCCACGCTGCCCGTCGACCACGCGATGCGTATCCGCGGCTCACCCATATCGGAATCCACAGTCCACCTACCCTCAGCCGCCAACGGCTCCGGCCACGGAGCGAGCAGAACCGGCAACCGCACATCCGGATATCCCTGGACCTCCACCGACACCACATATCCACCCAGCACGCCGGCAACGACAGCCAGGATAGCCAGCCGAACAATCCTGCCCTTAGACCATCGATTCGCCCCACGCACCACGCTGTCCACGTCCATTATCGCGACCCTACTTCACAATCAACTGTGATGCGCCAGCTCGTCTCAACCTCGGAATAGCCGCCAACACAGCTTGTTGAAGACGTTCCGCCGTTAACTCATTCGGCTTGTATCGGGCGTACAGGTCGATCCCGATTTGCACGGTTACCTCGTCACCAACATAATTCGCACCAACCCCTGGAACACCAGACCCGGCAGCTGATTGCAAGGTACCCCCACTGAATCCGGCCGCGCGACCCACATAACCGTAGTGAATATTGGACCAGATGTCGTAATAAAGTTCGTACTTGTCCTCCTTACCCTTCACCGGCAGGAAGTAGTCGCCCTTCATTTCCAGGTCGAGCATCGCTTCGATCTTGGGCTTATGGTCCCACTCGCATACGTTTTCGCAAACTTTGGAAAACCAAGTAGTGAGCGCATTCCGCGCAAGATCGTCGACGCCGACGAAGCCGCAACGGACAGAATCCATGAGGCTGGGCTCCTCTGTACAACCGCGATAAGTTTCGACCATGGCGCCGATCGCGCCGACGGTGTCGCTCTGCGCGTTGGTCACCATCTCACTGTAGGTGTAAGCCAGCGCTTTCCCGTAGTCGGTGCTGTCACCTGTTGCTTTTCCACCATCTGCAGAGCCGCCTGTAGGGTCCGTAACGCGAACGGTGTTTCCGGCGGTGTCGATTAGTAGGTCTCGGTCACCGGCCAGCGGTCACCGAAGGTGATGGAGAACGCGTTGATCACTGGCTTCCAACGCATCATCCATCGTGCCGC
>NZ_PQHZ01000080.1 GCF_003385185.1 Amycolatopsis palatopharyngis
CGGACAGGTCAGGGATTTGTGCGACCTGCGCGGTCTCAGCTTCCCGGGTCTTCACTGCGAAGTACGACTTCGCCGCCGACACTGCGGGCTTCCGGCCGTCGCACTCCAGCATCACCATGTACGCGCCATAGCGCGTCAGCCGGTAGTCGAACCGGTCGGCGCCGAAGGCATTCACCGTTTCCTGCTGTCGGTAAACGTGCCGACCAGGGTCGGCGCCCGCCTGACTGATGGCCGTGACGGCGGCGCGCACCACAGAGTCGAAGTTCTGCCATTTCGAGTACTCCACAAGCGGCATGAGGTCGCGGGCTGACCAGTACTCGCCGTGCTCGTCCGTCCGCTTGATGACGTCGAACGGAGACTCTCCCCCGCCGAACGGGATCATGTCGGTCATCTGGCTCACCTCCCTCTCAGACGGCGCGGAGCGCGCGGGACTCCGGGACCGCCGCTGCGAGGAAGCGTTCGATCTCGGAGCGGGGCACTAGGTAGTAGCGGCCCGCCCTGCGGTGACCGAGTTCGCCGCGGTGGATGAGGTGCATGACCGTGCGGTACGGGATACCGAGGAGGTCGGCGGCTTCCTGGGCCCTGTAGGAGAGTCGTTCGGTGTCTTCCATCAGGCCGCCGTCCCCTGCACCCGCTTCGGGCCCTTGCGATCCGACTCCTTCTCCTGCCGGCGCGTTGGCCCAGACGGCCCCTTGCTGGGCTGCTTCGGAGGCGGATCGGGGTAGGTGGCACCAGCGGAAGGGCCGAGTTCGAGGCAGTCGAGTGCCTTGGCGAGTTGCCGCTGCTTGCGGGTGGAGGGCTTCGGGTCGTTCGCACGTTCGATGTTGCCCAGGTAGCCGGGCGCCATGCGGACCAACGCACCGAGTTCGGAAAGGCTCAGGTCGCGCTCTTCGCGTCGCTGCCGGAGGAGCTTCCCGTACTCGGGCTGTCCGAGCGGGTTCGTCGTCATATGCAGAGTTTTACAGAGATTCGCAGCGCAGGTCAAGCTGAATCTGGGCCGACTGTTGCAAAACTCTGTTGTTCTCTGTAGTCTTCTGGCCATGGGAATCGGAGCGCGTGTGCTGGATCGAACCGGGAAATCTGCAGGTCGCAGAGTCGTACTCTGTAGTTCTCTGCGATACTCTGCACGCGTGGAAGCACGCAGGAAGAAACTTGGGAAATGGGTTAGCCGCGACCGGAAGGCCGCCGGCTACCGCAGCCAACGGGCGTTCGCCACAGCACTCGGCGTCCACGAACGCAGCGTCGCCGCCGTAGAGAGCGGCGAGGAGAAGGTCGGCGAAACCGTCCTCGGACTGATCGAGGACATGCTGTACCCGCGGGGCAGCGTCGAGGCATTCCTCGCGACCGGCGACGAGAGCGCGCTCCGGCGGTCAGAGCAAGAGTCGAAGACCCCCGCCGGGCAAGCCGAAGTTGAGCGGATCGTGGCCATGTCACGATCCGAGTTAATGGACGAGGCCGACGCGTACGACAAGTCCCTCGGTGAGGGCGCAGGCGACCGCTGGCTGGACTGGGCGATGGACGTGCGTCGCCGAGCGAAGCAGATCAAACCCAGTGGAACGCGCGAGAACGCCGGGCGTGACGCGAAATCGGCGAATTCGTCAAATTAGTTGGTGGCTGCTACTCCACCAGTGGGTTACCCGCGAGTGGGCGTTAACGAGGGGTCACCCAACTCGGATCAATCGGGCAGAAGAGCCACCCGAACGGCTCATAACGAGGAGGTCAAGACGTGGCCCACAAGCCCACCACGAAGCCCGCGAAACCGAAGGTCACAGCGGTCAGCGTCCGTGCTGTCGTCGCCGCCGCCACGGTCGCCACAGTCTTCACACTGTGCGCCGCCTGGCAGGTCCACACAGGAGACTGGAGCGAGGTCCTGTTCGACCTCACTCTGGTCGCCACCGCCCTGCTGTGGATCGCCACCATCGCCCTCGGCCATGCGCGGCACGTCACGCTCTACATCCGTGAGTGCGCGAAGCTCAACGGCGAACGACACGCCCAGACCCAGACCATGATCCGGCGGGCTGGTGTCGTCGCGGTCGCTGAGAGCTACCTACAGGAGAACTGATGGGCAGGCCTCCCACGCCGGTCGGCACGTACGGCGTAATCAAGACGACGAACGTTGCTCCCGGCGTATGGGAGGCCCACGCCCGGTTCCGTATGCCCACCGGCCGCTCGAAGCCGGTACGGCGCCGTGGCAAGACCAAGACCGCCGCCGTCAACCGTCTCAAGGAGGCGCTGACCCGGCTCGCGGACGAGGCCCGCGGCGGGCAGGTCACCGGCGACACTCGGTTCGCGGCGATCGCGCAACTGTGGCTGGACGAGATCCGCCGCGAGTACGCCCTGTCCGGGAAACCGGGGAGCACCGTTCGGCTGTACAGCGGGTACGTGAAGAACTGGGTGGTACCTGCACTCGGGGAACTGCAGGCCCGGGAGGTCACCGCGATGGGCTGCAACACCCTCGTACAACGGGCCCGGGACAAGAGCTACGAGACGGCGAAGAGTGTGCGCGCGGTGCTGTCCGGCATCTGCTCCTTCGCGGTCCGTGCTGGCGCGATGGACACCAACCCGGTGAAGTCCACCGCCCGGCTCGCGCGCGGCGAGACGAAGGCGGTGAAGGCGATGACGCTCGAGCAGCGCCGGGACCTCGTGGCCAAGCTGGAAGCGCTCGCGGAGGCGAAGACCGTGGACTCGAAGGGGCGCAGCCTCGGTACGCGGTCTCAGGTGTGGCAGGCGCTGCCGGACATCGTGCGGGCGATGCTGTCCACCGGTGTGCGGCTCGGGGAGCTGCTGGCGCTGGATGGGGCGGACGTCGACCCCATCCAGAAGACCGTGACCGTGGGGCACCACATCGTGCGCGTCCCGAAGGAGGGCCTGCTGCGGGCCGGGGACCGCAAGGGCGGGGAGCCGTCGCTGATCCTGTTGGTCCCGGAGTGGTCGGTGCCGATGTGGCGGCGGCGGAAGCTCGCCTCGGGTGGGGGGCCGCTGTTCCCGTCGTGGAACCGGGAGTGGTCGGACCCGTCGAACGTGATCAAGCGGATCCGGGAGGCGTTCGACGAGTGCGGCTACGACTGGGTCACCAGTCACGTGTTCCGCAAGACGGTGACGACGGTGCTGGATGAGGCGGACCTGCCGACGACCGCGATCGCCGACCAGCTGGGCAACACCCCGGCTGTGGTGGAGAAGCACTACCGCAAGAAGAGGGCCTCCAACGCGGCGACGCTGGAGGCCCTGGAAGGCATGTTCCCTGAGGAAGGAGCTGGGTGAAAGTGTGTAGTTTTCGTGCGATCTGGGGTTCTGGGGTGGGCAAGAAAAAAGCCCCAGGCCTGTGGCCTGGGGCGATGCTCCCCCGGTTGGACTCGAACCAACAACCCTCCGGTTAACAGCCGAATGCTCTGCCAGTTGAGCTACAGGGGAACGCTGTTGTGCTGGTCTGGATCGCTCCGTCCCAACGAGAAACACTCTAACGCATCGCCGATCAGCCCTTCTCAGGCCCCCCGGCTGTCCGCTTACGCGCACGCCACCGGCAGGTGAGAGACAATAGGTGGTCGAGTCAGACGACGACGAGGAGGAGGGCGCGGAGCATGAAGAAGTTCCTACTTGGCGCGGCAGTGGGTTATGTGCTGGGTGCCCGAGCCGGCCACGGCCGGTACGAGCAGATCGTGCGCAGCTACCGCAGGATCGCGGATCACCCTGCGGTGCAGGGCGCGGCCGGGGTCGCCAGGGCGAAGGTCGGCGAGAAACTCGGCGAGAAGGCTCCCTTCTCCCGGCGAGGCCCGGTCCGTAGTGGCAACGGCACAGGTGGGCGAGGTGCCGCTCGGGAACCGCGCACCACTCAGGCCTGAGCCACGACGAACACCCGGCGGAACGGGAACCACGTCGTGCCGTCCGCCCTCGGTGGGTAGGCCTCGTCGAGCAGCGGGGCGAGGCGCTCCCGGAACCGCGACCACCCATCGTCGTCCAGCACGGCCCTGACCGGGCGCAGCGCGGTTCCACTGATCCATTCCAGCACCGCGTCGCGGCCGGTCAACCGCTGCACGTAGGTCGTCTCCCAGGCGTCCACCGCGCATCCCGCCTCGGCGAGCAGCTCGGCGTAACCGATCGGGTCGTCGACGGTGTCCTCCGCTCGCAGCCCGGCCCCGGCCAGCGCATCGGCCCACTCCGGCTGCTCGGCCAGCGATCGCACCAGCGCGTGCGACGGCGCGCGGAAGTTGCCCGGCATCTGGACGGCCAGCCACGCGCCCTTCGGTAACTCCCCCACCCAGCGCCGGAGCAGTTCCCTGTGCTCGGGCACCCACTGCAGCACCGCGTTGCTCACCACCACGTCGGTATCCGCGCGTGGCCGCCAGGTCCGCACGTCGGCCACCTCAGCGGAGACGCCGGCCTCCCGTGCGGCCGTCACCATCTCCGGAGAACTGTCCAGCGCCTCGACGACCGCCCCGGACCACCGCTCACTCAGCACCCCCGTGAGATGCCCCGGCCCGCAGCCCAGATCCACTACGCGCCTCGGCGCGTTCGCCGGAATGCGGGTGATCAGGTCATAGAACGGTCGCGCGCGCAGATCGTCGAAGTCCAGATACTTGCCCGGGTCCCACATGGCAACCTCCACTCATACAGTACGAACGTACTGGATGAGGGCTCGCTCGGCGAGTGCCCGTGTTTACTGCTGCGGATCCCGCATGCCGGCCGCGGCCTCAGTGGCGATCGCCCGCACCACTTCGGGATCGGTCCCCGGATCGGGCCGGACCTGTAGCACCACACCGTCGCGGCCTGGCACCTTGCGCACCACGAACCACGCCCCACCGCCGGCCAGCTCCTTGTGATACCGGGAGCGGATCGAACCATCCACGCGCTGCCGGACCAGCTTCGGCAAGGTGCCCGGCTGCTGCAGTTCGAACCGGACGGGTGCACGATCGGCCAGCAGGACCGCCTCGCCCGCGCGCTCGGTCTCCTCGGCCTCGGTAACCGTCAACGTGCCCGCCGCCCAGGCGGCCTTGCTGATCAGATGCCAGCCGATCCGCCGCACTCCCCCGTGGCTGGGCACCCAGAGACCGAGATGCGTCACTCCCACATACCCGCCGTCGGCCGTCGGAGCATGGCCGACGACGTACTCCTCCGGGGCCAGCGCTTCGGTCAGCACCTCGGGCGCCCCACCCCTGAAAAGCCGTCGAATCCACTCCATCGTGTCTATTCCATTCCGCCCACGGCCTGGTCCCGCAACGCCTTTCGGTACTGCTCCAGCGCAACGAGGTCACCGAACAGCGCGCGGTACTCGTCAGCGGCCTCGATCGGCGACAGGCGCTGCAACTTCGACTTGATCTCGCCGATCTGCCTGCCGACCAGGTTCTCCTGCACCGCGGCGAGCACTCCGCTGATGTAGCGCACGTCGACCTCACCCTCCCCCTGGGCCTGCAACGGTTCCACCGCCAACTCGGAGAGCAGCGATCGGATCGTCCCTTGTGGAGCGTGCGCCGAGGCCGCGTCGATCAGCGCCGGGCCTGCCAGACCACAGGCCGTCCCGCCCGCGGCGAGCACCGACCGATGCACCGCCACGTAAGCCGGGTGCGTGAACGCCTCCTCGGGCAACGCGTCGTACTCCGGGCCCGCGATCGATGGCTCCTGCAGCGCGGCCTTGAGCACCTCGCGTTGCGCACGAATTCGCGGATCACCTGCCGGTGGCCGCGGAATCTCGTTCGCGTCCCCCGTCTCCGCGGTCTGTACGGGTGCCGAGCGGCGCGGCGCGTTCTTGGCGCCGCTGCCCGCGGACTCCCGCACCCGGCGCACCACCATGGCCTCGTCCTGCCAGCCCACCCACCAGGACAGCTTCGCGGCGTATCCGTCGCGCTTCGCCCTGTCCTTGATCTGCGCCACCAGCGGCACGGTCTGCTGTAGCGCGGCCACCTGACCGTCGACCGAGTCGAGGTCGTAGTTGCGCAGAATGCTGCGGATCACGAACTCGAACAGCGGAGTGCGCCTGGCCACGAGGTCCCGCACTGCCGCGTCCCCCTTCGCCAGCCGCAGATCGCAGGGGTCCATTCCCTCCGGTGCCACCGCGATGTAGGTCTGCCCCGCGAAGGTCTGGTCTCCCTCGAAGGCCTTCAGCGCGGCCTTCTGCCCGGCCTCGTCCCCGTCGAAGGTGAAGATCACCTCGCCCCGGAACGCGTCGTCGTCCATCAACAGGCGGCGCAGCATCTTCATGTGATCCTCGCCGAACGCCGTGCCGGAGGACGCCACCGCGGTAGGGACACCGGCGGCGTGCATCGCCATCACGTCCGTGTAGCCCTCGACGACCACCACCTGGTGCCTGCGCGCGATCTCCCGTTTGGCCAGGTCCAACCCGAACAGCACGTGCGACTTCCGGTAGATCGGGCTCTCACTCGTGTTCAGGTACTTGGCCTGGATCGGGTCGTCATCGAAGATCCGGCGCGCCCCGAAACCGACGACGTCCCCGCCGAGATCCCGGATCGGCCACAGCAGCCTGCGGTGGAACCGGTCGATCGGCCCCTGCCTGCCTTCCTTGCACAGCTGAGCCTTGTACAGCTCGGTGAGCTCGAAACCCTTGTTCAGCAGATGCTTGGTGAGCCTGTCCCAGCCGCCGGGGGCGAAGCCACAGCCGAACGTCTTCGCCGCGACGGCATCGAATCCGCGCTCGTTCAGGAAATCGCGGGCCAGCCGTGCGTCCGGCGACATCAGCTGCTCGGCGTAGAACTCCTGGGCGATCCGGTGCGCCTCGACCATCCGGGTTCTGGTGCCCCGGTCCCGCTGCACACTGCCGCCGCCACCCTCGTAGGTCAGCCGGAACCCGACCCGGTCGGCCAGCCGCTCGACGGCCTCGGGAAAACCGACCAGTTCCATCTTCATGATGAACTTGATCACGTCGCCGCCCTCGCCACAGCCGAAGCAGTGGAAGGTGCCGTGCGTCGGCCGGACGTTGAACGAAGGGGTCTTCTCGTCGTGGAAAGGGCACAGGCCCTTCTGCGCGCCCCCACCGGCGTGGCGCAGCGCCACGTAGTCCCCGACCACCTCATCGATCCGGTTTCGGTCGCGTACCTCCGCGATGTCGCTTTCCCGGATTCGTCCTGCCACGAACCCCACTGTAGTGCTCGGTCCGTGTCGCATACTGCTGGCATGCACCTCACCCAGGACCAGTTGGCCGCCGAGTTCGCCAGCCACCGCTCGCACCTGGTCGCTGTCGCCTACCGCCTCACCGGTTCGGTGTCGGACTCCGAGGACGCGGTGCAGGAGTCGTGGCTGCGCCTGGCCGCACAGCCGGCGCAGCAGCGCACCGAGATCCGGGATCTGCGGGCCTGGCTGACGACCGTCGTGGGGCGCATCTGCCTTGACCGGTTGCGTTCGGCCGTGGTCCGTCGCGAGCAGTACGTCGGGCAGTGGCTGCCGGAACCGGTGGTGACCCCGGCAGCCGGCGCCCCTGGCGAGGACCCGCTCGACGCCGCCGTCCGCGATGACGGGATGCGAATGGCCGCGATGGTGGTACTCGACCGGCTGACCCCCGAGCAGCGGGTGGCCGTGGTCCTGCACGACGCGTTCTCGCTGCCCTTCGACGAGATCGCCTCGATCCTCGGCTGCTCCCCTGCCACCGCCCGGCAGCACGGCTCCCGCGGACGGCGCGCGCTGGCCGACGCGGAACCGCCCCCGCGCGCGTCGATGGCACAGCAGCGGGAGGTACTCGAGCGGTTCGTCACGGCGCTGCTGAGCGGGGACGCGCGGGCCGTCGCCGAGATCCTGCATCCCGAGGTGGTCCTGATCGGCGACTCCAACGGCAAGGCCAGGACCACTCGTCAGATCATGGTCGGACCGGACAAGATCATCCGGTTCTTCACCGGCCTGCTCCGGCAGTACCGGCCGGGAGCGTTCGCGACCGCCCGGCCGGTACTGGTCAACGGCGACCTCGGTGTCTACTTTCCGGCGGCGCCAGGGGGCGAGGGCTACCACGATCTCGACATACGTGTCGACGCCATCGCGATCCGCGACGGCCGGATCGCGGCGATCTACGACCACGCCAACCCGGACAAGCTGATCGGGCTACCCGTCCTGTGAACGTTCCATCGGCATCGGCACGAGGCAGGCGTCGCCCGAGGTGAACCCCTGGTCGGTGATGTCCAGAGCGCTGTTCATCCTGGCCCGCATGTTCTCGAGCCCGATCAGGTAGCTCAGCTCCACCACGCCCGCGCGGCCGAACGCTCGCTCCAGTTCGGCCACCTGCTCGTCGGTCACCGTCACCGGGCTCGCGGTCATGGCGTCCGCGTAGGCGATCGCCAGCCGCTCCCGAGCATCGAATGCCGGCGACGTCTCGTAGTCGTCGATCGACCGCAGCCGCTCGATGTCCAGTCCCTCGTGCCGCTGCAGCATCGTGCCGAAGTCGATGCACCATGAACAGCCGAGCCGTACGGCCGTGCGGTAGACGGCGAGTTCGCGCACGGACGCCGGCAGGGTGGTCGCTGCCTTCTCGACCAGCAGTTCGTGGACCGTACCGGCGCGCAGCAACCGCGGATGGTGCGCCGTGACCGCGAACGGCTCCGGTACCGCGCCGAAGCGCTTGCGCGCGATCCGATATGCGAGCCGGACCAGAATACCGGCGTCGCGGGCAGTTACCTGCGGAATTCGTGACATGAAGTCCTCCCTTTTGTCCGGGGTTCACCCTGAGGACGGGACAGCCCGCGCCGATGTGACAGCGATTGCCGCACAGCTCGTGCCAGAAGCTGGTTTGATGGACCACAGACGGCGACGGGAGACAGCGACATGGACATGCTCAGCCGTCGTGCCGTTCCCCGCAACGGCAGGCGGACGTGGCTCGGCCGCGTCTCACTCGGCCTGGCCCTGCTCAGCTGGGTACTGCCCATCGGCGACATCGTCGTCGGCGCGGTCGCCGTCGGACTCGGGCTCGTGGCGCTGCTGCGCACCGTGGAGGAACGCATCGACTGGGTCGCCGCGGCCGGAGCGGCCGTGGGTTTCCTCCAGGTCCTGTTGTCGGTGATGCTGATCGCCGCGGACGTCTACGGCTGATCGCAACCGGCGGTGTTCACCGAGCCGATCCGGTGAGGTCCCGGACGTCCCAGAACCAGACCCCGTCCACCAGCCGCCCCGGCCGTTCCAGCAGCAGGTCGATGCTGGTCCGAAGCTGGTCGCGGTGTCGCAGCTGCGCGAGCACGATGACGTCGGCCCGCCAGTAGCGCAGGTCCCGCAGTGCCTCAGCGCGCTCCTGCTCGCCGATCTCGGGCAGCTCGCCCGAGTCGGCGACGTCGGCAAGCAAGTCCGAGGTGTCGCGGCTAATCGCGCCGTAGGTGCCTCGTTCCGGGTTCCTGCCCGGTCCGACGAAATAGCCTTCGGCGAGCGGGAACTCCAGCCCGGAACGCACCTGCCAGTGCAGGGCCTCCGCGTTGCCCGGATCGGGCAGCGGGGCGATGACCACGGAGCCTCCCGGGTCGACGTACTCACGCCAGGTGCCCTCGGCGAAGAACTCCGGCACCGCAGGGCGCTGGGTGGCTCGCAGCTCGGTGGGAACGATCGGCAGGAGCGCGGTCAGCAACGCCGAGAACCAGATCACCCGCAGCGGAATGCGCCACTCGGGCAGCCTCGGACGCCACCGGAGCACCCGCTGGGTCGCCAGCGCCAGCAGGATGCCGATCAAAGGCACGCAGGCCAGCGCGAACCGCGACTCCAGCACCGACTCCAGCAACGGCAGCCGGAACATGCCGAGCCACGGACCGGGGACCGAGGTGACCGTCCCGTCGACGGTGAGCAGCACACCGGTGGAGATCCATGCCAGCAACCACATCGACACGGCGACCGCTCTGGCCACCGCATCGCGCCAGAGCCAGACGGTCACGACGATCATCAGCAACACCAGCGGCCAGCCGAAGAACGCGTTCTCCTCCGTCCGATTGATCGACAGTTCCCGCGCCGAGTCGGCGTTGCCCGCGGCGGACTCGGTCGCGAACGCCGTGAACGCGGCCAGGTCGTTGCCCACCGGGCCGTGCTCCAGCGATCCGTAGCTCTGCGGCCCGGCGAACTGCCACCACAACGGGAAGGCCACCAGCGGCAGGCACACCGCGGCCGCCACGGCGGCCCCCTTCAGCAGCGGACGCGCCATGTCCTCGACCAGTTCCGGCCGCGACAGCGCGTACACCGCCGCGAACACCACGAACGCCACAGCCGCGATCAGCAGCGGTTCCTCGCCGAGGAAGACCTGCCAGGTACCGAGCAGGCCCAGCCACAGTCCGGTGCGCACCGGCCGGATTCCCTTGGCCAGCCGGAGGATGCAGCCCAAGATCAGCGGCAGCACGAAAAGCGCCGTGAAGTTGGGGTGGGCGTTCGCATGCGAGATGATCGGCGGCGCGAACCCGGCGAACAGACCGCCGATCGCGGCCGCGATCCAGGACGCCACCACGTACCGCGACAGCACCCAGTACCAGGCGAAAGCCGTGCCCGCGAGTCCTCCGGTCAGCACCAGCGCCCAGGTCACCGAGGAACCGAACAACAGGGTCACCGGCGCGAGCGGAATGCCCATACCGAGCATTACCGTGTTCGACATCAGGTTCACGCCGAGCGGGAAGTTCTGCAGGTCGGTGAACAACGGATTGGACCAGGACGAGATCGCGTCGGCGGACACCGCGAAGAACCATTCCCACATGTTCTGGTCCTGCGCGCTGGCGGCGAGATACGTCCGCGCCGGGTCCAGCCACAGAGGCCGGAAGACGAGGAATGCCGCGAGCAGACTGCCCAGCAGGACCAGAACGTCGGCCAGCCGGCCCCGGATGACCGGGTCAACCGGCCGACTGGCACGAAGGGAAGACCGCTCCCGGTCCGGTCGCCTCGCGGACACCACGCTTCCCGCGGTGGTCTGGCTCACGGGCGGACGACCCTGGCCAGGAAGTAGATCGCCCCGGTGTCCGCGTGCCGGACCAGCAGCAGGAACGGCCGGTCCACCCGCACGGTGACCGGATCACCGGCGGGCATCATGACGAGCCGCATCATCACCGCGGTCGCGGCGGCGCCCTCCAGTCCCTGCTCGTCGAGGCGCAACACGGCCTGGTGGACCACGTCGGACACGAGCAGCCGGGGATCCGCGCTCAGCCCACCGAGATCGGCTTCCGGGTCGAACATCCGGCGCACTCCGAGCGCTCGCAGCACCGAGGTGAGATCGGTGCGGACATCCGCCGACACCCGGGGCAAGGCGAGGTGCACCATGGTCTCCCGCGCGCCCGACATCAGCTCCAGCACCGTTTCCGCGTCCAAACTGGACTCGTACTCGGCGAGATCGCCGTCGGGCAGCAGCACCAGCGCCTGCACTCCCCCCGCGGCGGGAAGCCCCACGAGCTGCCACCCCTGGGTCGCGGCATACAAGAACCGCTCGGACTGGTGCATCGTCGGCACCTGGCGAAGACCGCCGGGGGCGTGAAAGCCGGTATCGACGGTCTCTGAGTCCTGGAACGGAAACGACCATCCGGTGCGCAGGTACAACGCGTTGACGAGAGCCGCCACGGTATCGGGTGTCACCGAGCCGGGCAGGAGCAATTCCGGAATGAGTTCCCGCGTGGTCTCGGACACGGCCTCGTTGATGAGCGTGCGGGCGGCCTCGGGATCATCGCCGAAGGGGGCGCTGCGCACCAAGCCCCCGTTCCAGCTGCGCAACTCCTCCCGGAAGCCCTCCTCGATCTGGAGCTGGTCCCACGCCCAGAGCGTGTTCGCGACAGCGAGCTCGGGAGCCTCCTCGCTGGCAGAGGGCGCACGCAGCGTCGCGGCGTCGCGCAGGAGCTGGTCCTGCACGTCGGCAGGGGCACTGGGGTTCGCGAGCAGACCGCTCAGCTCCGCTGCCGTCTCGCCCCGCGCGCCCTTGGCCACCAGGCTCAGGGCGACCGCGGCGGAGTACGGCGAGAAGCACGTGTCCGCTTCGGGTGCGGCGAGCTCCCGGTGCAGGGCGAGGGCGAACTTCAGATGAGCGTGTTCGGACTCACTGTCAGCCATTCCACGACGCTACCGTGACCGGACGACGCATGGTCACGGTAGCCGGTAGGTCAGTGCCAGCCGGTGTGCCAGGAGTGCCAGGCATGTGCCTGCGCGTCCGTCAGCGACGCGACCTGATCGATCACCACGCGCAACCTCGCCGCGTCGTCGCCCGCCCGCTCCCACGAGGGGTGGAACAGCGGGTCCAGTGCCTCCGGGGCTCGCCTGCGGAGCACCGCGACAAGTTCGCCGAGCATCTGCCGCTGCCCGTCCTGCATCGCCAGCCGGCGGGGGTCGCTCATCACGTACCGCAGCGCCAGCGCCTTGAGCAGGGCGACCTCCGCGGCGACCTGCTCGGGAACACAGAGTTCGGCGGCGTACCTGCGCAGCGGGCCGGCACCGAAAGCCGCCCGTGTCTCGCTGACCGCGGCCGTGGCGAACCGGCCCACCAGCTCACTGGTGAGGCGTTTGAGCGCCACCTGCGCCGCCAGCGACCCGTCGTAACCGGGCCGGGCGATGGCCGTGACGACAGGCAATCGCGACAACTGCTCCGCCGCGCCCTCGAGTGCCGAGACCGGCTTGCTGGAGAAGTGCTTGGCCGCCAGCTCGGCCACCGCGGCCCGCTCGCCGGGATCGGTCAGCACACGCAGCGAGATCCGGCCGGAAAGGACACCGTCCTCGACGTCGTGCACCGAGTACGCCACATCGTCGGCCCAGTCCATGATCTGCGCTTCCAGGCACCGTGTGCGCTCCGGTGCCGACTCGCGCATCCAGTCGAAGATCTCGGCGTCGTCCGGGTAGGCGCCGAACTTCACCGCGTCGGAGCCGAGGCCTCGCGGCCAGGGATACTTCGTGGCGGCGTCGAGACAGGCCCTGGTCAGATTGAGCCCGGCGGCCGCACCGTCTTCCGCGAGCACCTTCGGTTCCAGCCTCGTGAGAATGCGCAGGGTCTGCGCGTTGGCCTCGAAACCGCCGCAGGCCTGTGCGGCGAGGTTCAGTGCATGCTCGCCGTTGTGCCCGAACGGCGGGTGCCCGATGTCGTGGGCCAGCCCTGCCGTGTCCACCAGATCGGGATCCGCGCCGAGTTCCTCGGCGATTCCCCTGCCGATCTGGGCCACTTCCAGCGAATGCGTGAGTCTGGTTCGCGGGACACCGGTGACCTCGGTGCCTTCCCCCGGACCCACCACCTGGGTCTTGCCCGCGAGCCTGCGCAGCGCGGCGGAGTGCAGGACCCTGGCCCGATCCCGCCCGAACGGGCTGCGTCCGTCACCGTCGGCTCCGGGCAGGGCGGCGGCCTTGACCGGCTCCGGCAGCCACCGTCGCCGGTCGTGTGCGCTGTACTGGTCCACGACTCCAGCTTAGGCGCGGACACCGACGGCGGGTGGAGATCAGCTCAGCCGAGACCGGTGCCGCCGATGTCATCGGCGGGGTTCTTCGACAACCGGTAGTACAGCAGGGCGCCGGTCTCCCGGAAGATGTACCTGGCCTGTGTCTCCCTGGTCTGCACGACCGGACCGGTATGCGTCGGCGAACTCCACGCTGACAGACCTAGATCGTTCGCCATGGTCCTGGCCCGCAGGGAGTGCCACGGGTCGCTGACCACCACCGCACTGCCCCAGCCGCGCTCGCGAGCCTGCTCCGCCACCGCGCGAAGCGTGCCAAGGGTGTCCCGCCCCTCACCGACGGCCATCGTCGCGGATATCGGCAGCCCATGCTCACGCAGCCACCGTGCACCCGCCTCCGCCTCGGTGTAGGCATCCCCCGCCTTGCTCCCGCCCGCGGTGACCACCGTGGGCGCCACGCCGTCCTGGTACAGCTGCCTGGCGTGCTCGAGCCGGGCCTCCAGGATCTGTGAGGGCCTGCCGTTGTACTGGGCGGCCCCGAGAACGACGATGATGTCCGCCGTGGAACGGTCGTCCACCCTGGCTACCTGCCACACCCGGAACGCGGTTCCGCCGAGTACCAACAGCACGATCAGCACGGCCCCGACCGCCGTCCTGCGAATCCAGGCGGTGGCTCCGGGGTTGTTCGTCTCCGCGGACATCACCCGCTCAACTATGGCAGAGCGTCACCGGACGGCTCCTTCCGGTGCCCGGCGCCGCCGCCTATCAGCAGCCGATGAGCCGCGCGGCCAGGTAGGACTCCAGCTTGTCGATGGCTACCCGCTCCTGCGACATCGTGTCGCGCTCGCGGACCGTCACGGCGTGGTCGTCGAGCGAGTCGAAGTCGACGGTCACACAGAACGGTGTGCCGATCTCCTCCTGGCGCCGGTACCGCTTGCCGATCGATCCCGCGTCGTCGAACTCGATGTTCCAGTGCTGGCGCAGCTTGGTGGCGATATCGCGCGCCTTCGGTGTGAGATCGGCGTTGCGCGACAACGGAAGCACCGCGGCCTTGACCGGCGAGAGCCGGTAGTCCAGCTTCAACACGACGCGCTTGTCCACACCGCCCTTGGCGTTGGGTACCTCGTCCTCGGTGTAGGCGTCGAGCAGGAAGGCCATCATCGGCCTGCCCACACCCGCCGCGGGCTCGATGACGAACGGCCGGTAGCGCTGCCCGGACGTCTGGTCGAAATAGGACAGGTCCACACCGGAGTGGTTCGAGTGGGTGGTGAGGTCGAAATCGGTGCGGTTGGCGATACCTTCGAGCTCGCCCCACTCCTGCCCAGCGGAGAACTCGAAGCGGTACTCGATGTCCACGGTCCGCTTGGAGTAGTGGGAGAGCTTCTCCTTCGGGTGCTCGTAGTGGCGCAGGTTGTCCCGGTTGATCCCCAGGTTGGTGTACCAGTCCGTACGGGCGTCGATCCAGTACTGGTGCCAGGTCTCGTCCTCACCCGGCTCGACGAAGAACTCCATCTCCATCTGCTCGAACTCCCGCGTACGGAAGATGAAGTTGCCCGGGGTGATCTCGTTCCGGAACGACTTGCCGATCTGGCCGATGCCGAACGGTGGCTTCTTGCGCGATGTCGTCTGCACGTTGAGGAAGTTGACGAAGATGCCCTGCGCCGTCTCGGGCCGGAGGTACGCGAGACCCTCCTCGCTCTCCACCGGGCCGAGGTGCGTCTTGAGCATCATGTTGAACTCACGCGGGTCGGTGTACTCGCCACGGATTCCGCAGTTCGGGCACGGCACGTCGGAAAGGTCTTCCTCACTCACCTGCTTGCCGGTGCGCTCGGAGTACTCCTCGGCAAGCTGGTCGGAGCGGAAACGCCGGTGGCACGAGGTGCATTCGACGAGTGGGTCGTTGAAGGCGTTGACGTGACCGGACGCGACCCAGACCTGACGCGGCAGGATGACCGAGGAGTCGAGGCCGACGACGTCGTCGCGACCCTGCACCATCGTCTTCCACCACTGGCGCTTGATGTTGTCCTTCAGTTCGGCCCCGAGGGGTCCGTAATCCCATGCCGACCGCGTACCGCCGTAGATCTCCCCGCTCGGAAAGACGAAACCACGACGCTTGCACAGGCTGACAACGGTCTCAATGGTGTTGGCGGGCACCCACGCTCTCCAGACATGCGGGAACGGTCATTTAACTACGAGGTGTCAGAGTATCCCGCCCGTCACCGGCCCACGCGAGGGGCTTGACAACGCAGGTGTTCAGGGCCTGCGAACGAGTTCCGCGGTGGCGATGCGATTGTCGGAATACCCGTCGGTGCCACCCACGTAGTCACCACCGCAGGTGACCAGGACCAACCGGTGCCGGCCGTCCTGGCCGAACAGGCGCTCGGCCACAGCGGGCAGGTCGTTCTTGTGCACGGTCACGATCTCGGTGATCCGGTAGACCCATGTGCCGCCGTTGGTGTCGACCACACGGACCTCCTGCCCCGGCCGATTCCGCCACAGCTCGTCGAACGGGCCCTTCACCCGGTTCCAGTTCACGTGTCCGGACAACAGTGCCGCGCCGCGTTCCGCGCCGAGCCCGGCACCCCACCAGGTGGCCTCGTCGAGACTGTCCGGGATGGGCAGCGTGCCGTCCTCGGTCAGCTCACGACGCACCAGCGTGGCGGTGCCCCCCTCGGGCAACCGGACGCTGCCCGGCCGTTGCGCCGCCGCCGTGCTCGCGGTGGTTGTCTCGGCCGAGGTCTCGGCGGGTAGTTCGGACCCCTTCGGGGAAGGCACCGTCGGTACCGTCGGCGCGGCCCGCACCGGAGCCGGAGGCGGTGGTGCCTGCGCGCCGGGGTCGGCGAGCACGACCATCCCCGCGGTCGTGGCGGCGACGGCGAGCAGGCCGAGTACGGCCGCGGGCCAACTCCGCCTCGCCGCCCCGGGTTCGCTACCGTTTTCGTCCGATGTGGATGGTGACGAGCTGTCGTCCATGGGCGGCTATTCGTCGTTCGAGGGTGCCTGGCCGGGCGTGCGCCTGCGGGCCGGGCGAAACACCAGCACAGCCGCGACGCCGAGTACCAGGCCGCCACCGACCAGCCCGTAACCAAGCCCGTCGTGACCGGATTCGGTCACCGAGACCCCAGCGGGGATCTTGATCGGCACGCTCGGTCGCTGCTTCTGCGACTGAGGAGCAAGAGCGGCGAAGCCCTCGGGCACCGAGCAGCTGACGCCGCCGAACACCATCCGGGTGTGTACGACCTCGTCGAGTTTCTCGCCCTCCGCGTCGCTGAGCTGGCTGATGATCTCGACGTGCCAGCCCGCGGCCGCGGTGACATCGCCGTCGCGCCACTTCTCCTGGCGCAGGAGCTGGTCGAACTCGGTCACGCGACGAATCACCACGTCGGAGGTCGTCGCCTCGGCGTCCGCCTTCGCCAGCGAAAGCGGCGCGTCGAGGGGCAGGTCCTCCAGCCGCAGTTCGGCGTCCCCCCGAGGCGGTTCGGTTGGGGCGAGCTTGCCGTCCTCCCCCAGCACCCACAGCCTGGCCGCGGTGGTCTCGGCGGTGACGGCGCCGGGCGCGGCACACCTGACGGCGCTGCGCGCGCCCTCGAACGCGAGCACGGTCGTCGAGCCGTCGAGCCGGAGGTCACGCAGGGCGTAGTTGCTCTCCGCGACGGCGGAGGGCACGGTCGTGTTCTCCAGCGTCGCGACGACGTCGTGCTCCCGGCTGGTGACACCTGCCGGGAACGGGCTCTCGCCGGGCTCGAACCGGCCCAGGTTGATCGTGTAGTGCGGGCCGATGGCGTCCTTCTCGCCGTCGGACGCGGGCACGCCGGACCGGTCCTGGGAGAGCTTGGAACTACCCGGGCTCACGGGCGAGCGCTGGGTCTCGGTGATCACCGTGCCACCGCCCTGCCCGTCCTTGCCCACCTGCACGGACACGGCGTTCGCGAAGGCGACCGGACCGGTCTCCTCGTCCACCGTGCGGATGTCCTGGGCGGCGGCGACACCGGGCACCGCCGCGAGGGCGAGGACAGCCGCACAGCCCGCCATCCTTGTCGCGTAACGAGTCATGTCACCTCAGCTTCTGGTCCGGTTCGCGGGTCTGCCGGATCGCGGCGTCCCCCGAACTGCTCCGTCTGTGGATCCCCATGCCTCCGGGGTACGACGATGGCACACGTCGGGGCCGCCCGGCCGGCTTCACGCGACAAACTTTCATCTCTCGTGACCCCCGAGCCCTGGTCCGGTGAAATCGGACCTCGATGTCGCCCGAATGGACCAGCGGTGCGATGGTGGTGACGTCACTCGGACGCGATGGGCGGGGCACCTGCCTGCGGAACACTAGGATGGAGTGACAACCCCCTGGCGACGGTCAACCGCCCGCGACCACACCCGGGGGTAGGGAACGACGGCTGGAGATCGAATGGCGACGGTGAGTTCGGCGGCGACCGGAGGGCTACCGCCCGGAGAGGCGGATCAACACGTGCATCCGCCGGACCGGCCGACGCAACCGCCCACGCCCCCGCCGCCTGCGGGCGTACTGACGGACGCGGGCGAGCTGCTGCGTGCGCTGGCCGCGCCCGTGCGGATCGCGATCGTGCTGCAGCTGCGCGACGGGCACCGCTGCGTGCACGAACTCGTCGATGCGCTCGACACCACCCAGCCACTGATCAGCCAGCACCTGCGGGTGCTCAAATCGGCCGGCGTCGTACACGGTGAGCGGCGCGGCAGGGAGGTCGTCTACCGTCTCGTCGACGATCACCTCGCACACATCGTGATCGACGCGGTCACTCACGTACAGGAGGGCGGGCATTCATGAGCGGTCCCATCACCCGCGGCCGTGCGCCGGTGCCGGGACGCAGGTCGACGAAGCAGCGGGCCGCCGTCGTCGAACTGCTGGACGAGGTCGACGACTTCCGCTCCGCGCAGGAACTGCACGACGAACTGCGCAAGCGGGGCGAGGGCATCGGCCTGACGACGGTGTACCGCACGCTGCAGTCGTTGTCCGATGCGGGCGAGATCGACGTGCTGCGCACGGACTCCGGCGAGGCCATCTACCGGCGTTGCTCCTCACACCATCACCACCATCTGGTGTGCAGGCACTGCGGCCATACGGTGGAGATCGAAGGTCCTGCCGTCGAGCGGTGGGCCGACAAGATCGCCGACGGCAACGGCTTCTCCGACATCAGCCACACGGTGGAGATCGTCGGCACCTGCGCCACCTGCCGCGCCCGCTATTCCTGACCCCGTCCCGTAAGTGGGTGGCCAGGTTGGAGCGTCTGCAAGTACGCCCAAGCAAGATCCACTTCCCCGTTAGCCGCTACCAACCGGCCGCCGCTCAGGGGTGGTGAGCTGGCCGAACGAGCAGGTTTGCGCGCGGAGGCATCGACACGCCCGGGCGCTTGGCTGCGGTTGGTGACGGAGTTGATCTTGCTTGGGGGTACTTGCAGACGCACCATCCCCTTTGGGGGGTGGGTGGGGTTCAGA
>NZ_PQHZ01000081.1 GCF_003385185.1 Amycolatopsis palatopharyngis
GCGGCACGATGGATGATGCGTTGGAAGCCAGTGATCAACGCGTTCTCCATCACCTTCGGTGACCGCTGGCCGGTGACCGAGACCTACTAATCGACACCGCCGGAAACACCGTTCGCGTTACGGACCCGGGTCAGAGGCGGTAGATGGTCAGCGCACTGGGGCGGGAGCGGAAGTGAAACTCGTTGCCCAGTGGGCCGACTTCGCCGTCGGTGGCGACCCTGCGGTTGCCGTCCAGGAGACGCACGCGGAGTTCCGGTAGGTCGGCCTGCCGGTACACGTGACTGGCGTTGAGGGTGTTGGTGAGAGCGGCGAGGATGAATCGCGCTCTGGAGTAGGGCAGGTCGGCGCGCAGGTACCGAACGTCGAGCAGGCCGGTGTCGAGCGCGGGGCGCGACGAGGGGACGAGCCCCTTGGGGGCATAGGTGCCGTTGCCGACGAAGAGCAGCCAGATCGAGGTCGGTTTGCCGTTGAGCACGACGTCGAGGGGCCGGGCGCGGCGCAGGGTACGCACCATCGCGATCGCGGCCGAGGGCCACTTGGGGTGGTGTTGCTGGATGTGTTCCCTGAGCCGGACCATTTCCGGGTACCCGCCAAGTCCCGCGGTGTTGACGAACCAGCGGCGGGTGGTTCCGCCGGTGCCGTCGATCTCGATTTCGCCCAGGTCGATGCCTACGGCGGCGCCCTTCTCCGTGGCGGTGTCGGCATCATCCATGGATTTGACGCCGACGTCGCGGGCGAAGTGGTTGAGGGTGCCCGCGGGGATGAGCGCGAGTGGGAGTTCGTGCTCGGCGGCGACCGATGCGACCGCGGCGACTGTGCCGTCGCCACCGGCCACGGCCAGCGCACGAATGCGGCCTGCCGATTCCCTGATGTGGGTGGCGAGCTGTGTGCGGATGTCCAGCCCGGGTTGTGGGTAGACGATGGTCGCCTTGGGCCAGGCGTAGATGGCGTCGTCGATCGGATCGTGTGCGTGGTCGCCTGAGCCCGGATTGACCAGGGCGAGCATGTCCTCGCCGTCGCGCATCACTGGCGCGTCGGCCCGGTGGGCGGTCTCGGCGGGGCGTGGTGCGGGTAGTGGCCACCAGTGGCGAGTGGCGAGCCCTACGGCGATTCCGAGGGTGGCGCCCGCCGCGACGTCGCTGGGCCAGTGGGTTCCGGTGTGGACGCGTGAGTAGGCGACGGCTCCGGCGATGGGGGCGAGGGCGATGGCCGTTCTCGGCGACTCCATGGCCACGGCGGTCAGGTAGGCGGCAGCCGAGGCGGAGTGTCCTGAGGGAAAGGACGAGGACGTCGGGCGCTTGACGAGCTGCCGATGTTCGGACACCTCGTCGGATGCGGGGCGGCGCCGGGGGAACAAGGGTTTGCCGATCAGGTTGGCCAGGGTGGAGGCGCCGCCGACGGCGGCCACCCCGCGCAGGGCGGCTCGGCGTGTGCTGCCCTTCTTGCTGGCCAGGAGGATGGTGACGGCCCACCACAGTTTGCCCTTGTCGGCGGATCTGGACAGGATCTGGAGTCCCTGGTCCGCGAGGCTGGGCCGCAGCGCCGCGCTACGCCGCATGAGCGACCTGTCGGTTCGGCCCACGGTCCGCAGAGGACGGCTGAGGTGCGTAAACACGAACCGCAACGTAGCCGACGGCGTGTCGCCGCCCGAACGGCCCACCGGTGTGGCGGGTGAAGCGCCTACCCTTAAGGGATGCAGCGGCGGATCTTTGGGATCGAAACCGAGTTCGGGGTCACCTGCACCTTTCATGGGCAGCGCAGGCTCTCACCTGACGAGGTGGCCAGGTACCTGTTTCGGCGGGTCGTGTCCTGGGGGCGCTCGTCCAACGTCTTCCTGTCCAATGGTTCCCGGCTCTATCTGGACGTGGGTTCACATCCTGAGTACGCGACCGCCGAGTGCGATGACCTCACGCAGCTGGTCACGCACGACAAGGCGGGGGAGCGGATTCTCGAGGATCTGCTGGTCGACGCGGAGCGCAGGCTGGCGGACGAGGGTATCGGCGGGGACATCTTCCTGTTCAAGAACAACACCGATTCGGCGGGCAACTCCTACGGCTGTCACGAGAACTACCTGGTGACGAGAGCCGGGGAGTTCTCCCGGATCGCCGATGTCCTGTTGCCGTTCCTGGTGACCCGGCAGTTGATCTGCGGTGCGGGCAAGGTGTTGCAGACGCCGCGGGGTGCGGTGTACTGCCTGTCCCAGCGTGCGGAACACATCTGGGAGGGTGTGTCGAGCGCCACAACCCGGTCCCGGCCGATCATCAACACCCGGGACGAGCCGCACGCCGACGCGGAGCGGTACCGCAGGCTGCACGTCATCGTCGGCGACTCGAACATGGCCGAGCCGACGACCTTGTTGAAGGTCGGCGCGGCGAACCTGGTGCTGGAGATGATCGAGCAGGGTGTGCAGTTCCGGGACTTCACGCTGGACAACCCGATACGCGCGATCCGCGAGATCAGTCATGACCTGACCGGCCGCAGGCAGGTGCGGCTCGCCGGGGGCCGGGAGGCCTCGGCGCTGGACATCCAGCGGGAGTACTACGCCCGCGCGGTGCAGCACGTACGGGCTAATGACTCCGGTCCGGTGGCCGAGCGGGTGATCGAGTTGTGGGGTCGCGCGCTGGACGCTGTGGAGCAGCAGGACTTCAGCAAGATCGACACCGAGATCGACTGGGCGATCAAGCACCGGTTGGTGGAGCAGTACCGCAGCAAGCACGATCTGGATCTGTCGAGCCCCAGGGTGGCGCAGCTGGATCTGGCGTATCACGACATTCGGCGTGGACGAGGGGTTTTCGACCTGTTGCAGCGTAAGGGCCTGGTTCGCCGGATCACCGACGACGGTGAGATCGAGTTGGCGAAAGACACGCCGCCGCAGACCACGAGGGCGAAGCTGCGCGGGGACTTCATCGCGGCGGCGCAGCAGGCGGGCCGCGATTTCACTGTCGACTGGGTGCATCTCAAGCTCAATGACCAGGCGCAGCGGACGGTGTTGTGCAAGGACCCGTTCCGCGCGGTGGACGAGCGAGTGGAGCGGCTGATCAGCTCGCTGTAGCGGCCGGAGGGAGTTCCCCAATGTGGCATTGGGGAACTCCAACGTCCCCAATGCCACATTTGGGACATCCCTGGCGCGACGCCGAACGGGACACGAACGCGCCTACCGTGGACCTCCTGAACGGCGTAGCCGGGGAGGGTTAGGGTTGTCGTGTGTCCACTGCACGCGCCGAGCGCCTGGTCAATCTGGTGCTTGCCCTGCTGTCCACCCGGCAGTTCCTCGCTGCCGAGCGGATTCGCGGGATCGTGTCCGGATACGCCGACGCGGCTTCGGACGAGGCGTTCTCGCGGATGTTCGAACGGGACAAGACGGAGTTGCGGGAGCTGGGCATTCCGTTGGAAACGGGTCGCAACTCGGGCTTCGACCCCGTGGAGGGGTACCGGATCGCCCGCCGTGACTACGAGCTCGGCGAGATCGACCTGGCTCCGGACGAGGCGACCGCGGTCGCGCTCGCGGCGCGCTTGTGGGATTCCCCTGAACTCACCGGGCAGGCCAGGGGGGCGCTGGTGAAGTTGCGTGCGGCAGGCGTCGAGGTGGATCAGAACGCGCAGACGGTGGTTGAACCGAGGGTGCGGACAGAGCCGGCGTTCGCGCCGTTGCTCGCGGCCGTGCAGCAGGGGCAGGCGGTGCGCTTCGACTACCGGCGCAGTGGCTCTCCCGAGCGCAGGAACCGGACGTTGGAGCCATGGGGTGTGGTGTCGTGGCGTGCCCGCTGGTACGTGGTGGGCCACGACCGCGACCGGGGCGCTCCCCGGTGTTTCCGGCTGTCGCGGGTCCTCGGTGACGTGGTGCCGGTCGGCAAGCCAGGGGCGGTACGCAGGCCGCCGGATGTGAATCTGCTGGAGTTCGTGTCCGTGACCGGCGGGCAGGAGCCTGCCCCCGCGGCGAGGGCGCGGTTGTGGATCGCCGAAGGGCGGGCCGCGGGAGTGCGCAGGCGGGCCACGGTCGTCGACCGCATGACCGTCGACGGCGTTGACGGCGATGTGGCCGAGCTCGACCTGTACTTCCCGGAGAGTGCGGCGGACTGGATCGCCGGACACGGGCCGGACGTGCTGGTTCTGGAGCCGGACGTGCTGGCGAAGTCGGTTCAGGACCGCCTCGAACTCGCGTTGCACCATCAGGTGGACCGGCGATGAGCGGATCCAACGAGCGGATGCCCAGGTTGCTCGCGCTCGTGCCGTACCTGCTGGCTCGGCCGGGAATCCGGATCGATGATGCCGCGCGGGACTTCGGGGTCTCCCCGAAACAGCTGCGGCGTGATCTGGAGCTGCTGTGGATGTGCGGGCTGCCCGGGTACGGCCCCGGTGACCTGATCGATCTTTCGTTCGACGAGGACACGGTGTCGGTCACCTACGACGCGGGTATGCGCAGGCCGTTGCGGCTCACCGGTGGCGAGGCGACCGCTCTGCTGGTGGCGTTGCGCGCACTGGCAGAGACGCCCGGTGTCGTGGACACCGAGGCGGTCCAGCGCACGATCGCGAAGATCGAGGAGGCGGCGGGAGCGTCGAGGCCGTCGGGAGTGGTGGTCGGCAACGGGGTCCGGGAGCGGGCGGAAACGGCGAGGACCCGCGAGACGATCCGGCAGGCGTTGCAACGGGGCAGGGCGCTGCGCATGCGTTACTACACGGCGTCGAAGGACGAGATCAACGACCGGACGGTGGACCCGATGCGGCTGCTGATCGTGCAGGCCATCGGTTATCTGGAGGCCTGGTGCAGGCGGGCGGACGGGGTCCGGCTGTTCCGGCTGGACCGGATCGACGAGCTGGAGGTCCTGGACGAGGCCGCGGCGCCGCCGCCACACGCCCGGCCCACCGACCTCTCCGGCGGGGTCTTCTCGCCTGGACCGGACCAGCAGGAGGCCGAGCTGGCGCTCGAGCCGGACGCCCGGTGGGTGGCCGAGTACTACCCGTGTGAGGAACTCGCCGAGCTCGACGGCGGCCGGTTGCGGATCAGCATGCGCTACGGCGACGAGTCCTGGATGGTTCGGCTGGTGCTCGGGCTCGGTGGTGGCGCGATGGTGGAGCGGCCTGCCGCGCTGGCTTCGGCAGTTCGTCAGCGAGCGGCCGACGCACTGGCGCGGGCTCGTCACCTGACGGCAATCTAGGGGAAGTACGGTGATCTGGTGCTGTACGTGCTGAGCATCGCGTTGGTCGCGATGGGGCTGATCGTGCTCGGAGCGCTGGCCTTTCAGGTGGCCAAGGCCTTGCGCCGGTTCAACCACGCGGTAAGCATGGTGTCTACGAATACCCAGGACGGCGTGGGGTTGTTGCGCGCTCGTTCCGCCGGGGTGCGGGTCGCGATCGCGCGGCGCGTACACCGGAACAACAGTGACGAACAAGACAGTAAGATCGGTCTGAACGAGTTAGGAGGCCACCGATGAACGCTTTGCAGCCGTGGCACTTGATCATCCTGGTTCTTGTCGTGGTGCTGCTGTTCGGCGCCAAGCGGCTGCCGGACGCCGCACGGTCGATCGGCAAGTCCATGAAGATCTTCAAGGCCGAGACCAAGGACATGCGGGGCAGCGACGACACCGACGCGACCTCGACGTCGGTCGAGGCGGAGACCAGGCAGCTGCCGCAGTCCGGTCAGGCTTCCACCGA
Organism: Amycolatopsis palatopharyngis; assembly: GCF_003385185.1. Taxonomy (GTDB): domain Bacteria; phylum Actinomycetota; class Actinomycetes; order Mycobacteriales; family Pseudonocardiaceae; genus Amycolatopsis; species Amycolatopsis palatopharyngis. Next base: position 5,653 of record NZ_PQHZ01000081.1, read on the forward strand.
GGCCGCGGACGGCACGGACAAGCAGGTCGCCGATCTACAGCGTCAGCTGGACGAGCTGAAGAAGCAGCAGACTCCGGCGTCCTCGGCACCCTCCGAGCAGGCGCAGAAGAACGTCAGCTGAGCTCCGCCGTCCTGGCGGGCGGGGAGTTGACTGAGAGTCCATGTTCCCGGGCGGCGTAGCGCCGTCCGGGTGAGAAGCACTGACGAGAACGGAACTCGCCGTGGCGGACCCTGCCTCCGACAAGCGTGACCGTCGCGGGATGCGGCGCCAGCGCAACCGTCGGCACAACCCCGACGGCACGATGACGCTCATCCAGCATGTGTACGAGTTCCGCCGCAGGCTTGCCTACGCCCTCCTCGCGGTGGTGCTGGGCGGGATCTTCGGCTTCATCTGGTTCGAGGTGTCGGTAGGACCGATCAGTTCCCTCGGCAATCTGATGACCGGGCCGTACTGTGACCTGCCGAGTTCCGGTCCGGAGAAGTTGCGGCTGGAGTTCGACGGCGGCTGCACGCTGTTGCAGACGCAGCCGTTCGAGGCGTTCATGATCCGGCTGAAGGTCGGCGTCGCGGCGGGCATGGTGCTGGTGGGGCCGCTGTGGCTGTACCAGATCTGGGCGTTCATCGCGCCGGGGCTGTACTCGAAGGAACGCAAGTACGCCCTGACGTTCGTGGGCTTCGCGAGCATCCTCTTCGCGGCGGGCGCGCTGCTCGCCTACGTGCTGGTTCCCGGAGCACTGCGGTTCCTGGTCGGCTTCGGCGGTGAGTCCTTCTCGACCGCGCTCACCGGTGACAAGTACGTTTCGTTCGTGCTGGCCCTGCTGGTGATCTTCGGGGTGAGTTTCGAGCTACCGCTGCTGATGGTGATGCTGAACCGGGTCGGCATCCTCCATTACGACCAGCTCAAGCGATGGCGGCGCGGCATCATCATGGGGTTGTTCGTCTTCGCCGCCTTCGCGACGCCGGGTAACGATCCGTTCTCGATGCTGGCGCTGGCACTCGCGCTCGTGCTGCTGGCCGAACTGGCCATCCAGCTGTCCCGGCTGCACGACCGGAAGCTGGCGAAGCAGCGCAGGGCCGAGGGGCTGGAGGACTTGGCCGACGACGAGGCAGCGCCGTTCGAGTACACACCGAGTTCGGCTGATGACGAGGCTCCGGCTTCGGGCGCGGGACGGACGAAGACCGACGACATCACCTGACGCGGGCTGTCGCGGGGTGAGTCCGCATCTGGCCGGGCTCACCCGGCCGCTCGTGGTTGTTCTCGGTGGTGGCGGTGAACGTCAGGACCACGTCAATCTCGCACTGGTCCGTTGAGACCACTTCTGAGTGTTGCCGAATCCCGGCCGCCGACACCACCGAGCGCCGGCGGCGTGGCGCCGAGTGCAGGAGTCTGCCCAGGTGTGAAACCCTGAGGTCGTGGCTCCATCCGCTTCTCGTTCCCCTGCCGAGGCCTACTCGGCCGCCCGCCAACGGGGACGTTATCCCCGGCTGACCGACTTCGCCGCCGAGGTGGCGTTCGAGTTCGACGACTTCCAGCGCCGCGGTTGCGAGGCCCTCGAGGACGGGCACGGTGTCCTTGTCTGCGCACCGACGGGTGCGGGCAAGACGATCGTCGGCGAGTTCGCCGTGCATCTCGCGCTGGCCGAGGGTCGCAAATGCTTCTACACGACGCCGATCAAGGCCCTTTCGAACCAGAAGTTCGCGGACCTGACCGCCCGCTACGGCAGCGACGCGGTCGGCCTGCTCACCGGGGACACGTCGATCAACGGCAACGCGCAGATCGTGGTGATGACCACCGAGGTGCTGCGCAACATGCTCTACGCGCGCTCGGCCACCCTCAACGACCTCGGTTACGTGGTGATGGACGAGGTGCACTACCTCGCCGACCGATTCCGGGGTGCGGTGTGGGAAGAGGTCATCCTGCACCTGCCCGATCACGTCCGGGTCGTCGGACTCTCCGCGACGGTCAGCAACGCGGAGGAGTTCGGTGAGTGGCTGGTCGAGGTGCGCGGTGACACGACTGTGGTCGTGGACGAGCACCGGCCGGTTCCGCTCTGGCAGCACATGCTGATCGGTAACCGGATGTTCGACCTGTTCGCCGGGGACACCGGGGACGGGGAGAACCGGATCAACCCGAACCTGTTGCGCCGTGCCGAGGAGGTCGGCAGGCACTACGGGTTCGGCAGGGCTATGCGTGGCCAGCGCGGACGGCGAGGCGCCCAGGGCGGCGGCCCCCGGTTCCGGCCGCCGTCGCGGGTGGAGGTCGCCGAACGGCTGGACAACGCCGGTCTGCTGCCCGCGATCGTGTTCATCTTCTCCAGGGCGGGTTGTGACGCCGCCGTCGGTCAGTGTGTGCGGGCCGGGCTGCGGCTGAACTCCCCGGAGGAGATCGAGGAGATCCGCCAGGTCGTCGCGGAACGCACCGCCGATCTACCGGAGGGCGACCTCGGCGTACTCGGCTACTGGGAGTGGCGCGAGGCGCTGGAGCGCGGCGTCGCGGGCCATCACGCGGGCTTGTTGCCCGCGTTCAAGGAGACCGTGGAGGAGTTGTTCGTGCGCGGCCTGGTCAAGGTCGTGTTCGCCACCGAAACCCTGGCCCTCGGCATCAACATGCCCGCGCGCACGGTCGTTCTCGAGCGCCTGGTGAAGTACAACGGTGAGGCCCACGTCGACCTGAGTCCGGGTGAGTACACCCAGCTGACCGGCAGGGCCGGCAGGCGAGGGATCGACATCGAGGGCCATGCCGTCGTGGTGTGGCAGCCGGGGGTGGATCCGAAGCAGGTGGCCGGGCTCGCGTCGACCCGTACCTACCCGCTGCGTTCCTCGTTCCGCCCCGGCTACAACATGGCCATCAACCTGGTCGCCCAACTCGGCGCCGTCGAAGCCCGCGACCTGCTGGAACAGTCGTTCGCGCAGTTCCAGGCCGACCGGTCGGTGGTCGGTACCGCCCGGCGCATCGAACGCAACAAGGAGGCGCTGAGCGGGTACGCGGAAGCGATCACCGGTGACTTCGACCAGATGCTGTCCTACGTCGAGCTGCGTAAAAAGATCTCGGCCAGGGAGAAGGCGCTCACCAGGCAGAACAGTGTGAGCCGGCGAGCGGACACGATGGACTCGCTGGAGAAGCTGCGCAGGGGTGACGTCATCGCGGTGCCCTCGGGCCGTCGTTCCGGACTCGCGGTCGTGGTCGACCCCGGCCTGGATCCGATTCGCGAACCACGTCCTGTCGTGGTCACCGAGGACCGCTGGTCCGGTGCGCTGTCGGTATCGGACTTCCCGTCGCCGGTGGAGCCGCTGGACCGGCTGCGGCTGCCCAAGCACGTCGAGTTGCGCTCGCCGAAGACCCGCCGCGACCTGGCGTCCAGGCTGCGCGATCTCGGCGTCACCGCCCCTTCGCGGTCCAGGAGGCGCACCGACGCCAACTCCGACAGCGAGCTGATCGACCTGCGCAAGGCGTTGCGCGCGCATCCCTGTCACGGTCTCGCCGAGCGGGAGGCGAACCTGCGCTGGGTGGAGCGCTACCTCCGCCTCGCCTCGGAGACCGAGCAACTGGAACGCAAGGTCGCCGCCACCACGCATTCGCTGGCCAGGGCGTTCGACCGGATCCGCGCACTGCTGACCGAGCGCGGGTACCTCGATCCTGCCGGGCAGACGGTGGAGAAAGTCAGCCAGGACGGCCAGGACAGTCCGGACAGCCAGGACAGCGACTCGGCCGAGGTCACCGAGGTGGCCGACCTGTTCGAGGCCAACGGCGTCACCGAACACGGCCGCAGGCTGTCGCGGCTGTACAGCGAGTCCGACCTGCTGGCCGCGGAGTGCATCCGGCACGGCGTGTGGCAGGGGCTGCAGCCGCCGGAACTGGCGGCCGTGGTGTCCGCCCTGGTGTTCGAGTCCCGAAGGGACGCCGCGGGCGAACCGAGGCTGCCGTCCGGCCGGGTACCCGATGCGTGGCAGGCGACGGCACGGATCTGGCTCGAACTCGCCGAGGACGAGCAGCGGCACCGGCTCGACCGCACCCGCGAACCGGACGCGGGGTTCGCCTGGCCGATCTACCGGTGGGCGCGCGGGGAATCGCTGGAGAAGGTGCTCACCGCTGCCGAGGCGAACGGGCAGGAACTGTCCGCGGGCGACTTTGTCCGCTGGTCCCGGCAGGTCATCGATCTCCTGGACCAGATTCGTGATGTGCTCGGCCGGTCGGACCCGGTGGGACGGGCCGCGAGTGACGCGGTGCGCGCACTGCGCCGCGGTGTCGTCGCCGCGGGCGCGACCTGATGCCCTTGACGCGAGCGTTACCTGTCCCTGTGGTTGGATCGCCCCGGACAGTGAGCACGGTGCGCAACTGAGTGCGGGGCCACGGTGATCCGACCGACGACGTCGACAGGCGGAGGCGAACAATGAGTACGCCGTACGGAGGCAACGACCCGCAGCAGTGGGGACAACAGCCCTACGGTTCCGGAGCACCGTCCGGTGGGTTTCCGCAGCAGCAGCCAGGGTACGGCGCACAGCCGCCGCAGTACGGGCAGCAGCCACCACCGGGATACGGGCAGCCACCGCAGTACGGGCAGCAACCCGGCTACGGCTATCCCCAGCAACCTGGGCAGGGTCAGCCAGGACAGCCCCAGTACGGCGCTCCTGGATATCCGCAGCAGCCCGGTTACCCACCCCAGCAGGGTTACGGTCCGCCGGGGCAGTTCGGCTACGGACAGCAGCCGGGGGCGTATCCGCCACCGGACGGCGGCGGGAAGTCCGGCAAGGGGCTGTGGCTGATCATCGGCGGCGTTGTGGTCGTGATCGCGCTGGCCGCCGTCGCGCTGTTCGTGTGGCCGGGCTGGGCACAGGCGGGAAAGACGTTCGACAGCGAGCGGATGCAGACCGACGTGCAGCGGGTGCTGGTGGAGAACTACCAGATCGAGGGCGTCGAGAGTGTGTCCTGCCCGTCCGGGCAGAAGATCGAGCAGGGTGTCACTTTCACGTGTGAGGCCACGATCGGCGGTCAGCCGAAGCAGATCCCCATCACCGTGACCGGCAGGGGCAACGAGTACGAGGTCGGTATGCCGCAGTGAGTGTCATGGCCACTAAACCGGTGGCCCTGGCCCGGTTCCTGCGACGATCATCCTCACCATGACCGATCACACCACGAGACCGCTCGCCCAGGACGAACTCCGGGCGGCGAACACCCTGTTCCGCGGCACCCTGCACGTGGCACCGTCCACGGACGAGGAGTGGACCCGAACGGTCGCCTCCTACCAACCCGGCCGCACCCTGGGCGTACTCGACGCCGAACTCATCGGTACCGCCCGCTCGTTCGACTCCGCGCTGACCGTTCCGGGCGGCGCGCGCGTACCGCTGGGCTCGGTGACCGGCGTCGGTGTCCGCGCCGACCGGACCCGCCGCGGTGTGCTCACCGAACTCATGCGCGCTCAGCTCGGGGACTTCGCCGACCGCGGCCTCGTGGCCGCGAACCTGTACGCGTCCGAGGGGCTCATCTACGGCAGGTTCGGCTACGGCGTAGCCACTTTGGCACGCAAATGCGTCGTCGACCGGCGCAGGGCCACGGTCCGGGCCGGGGCACCCGTGGGCGGTGAGGTCGAACTGCTGGACCTCGAAACAGCGAAGGCGCGGCTGCCGGAGATCTACGACGCGTTCGGTGGGGACCGTCCGGGTGGGATGAGCAGGTCCGAGTACTGGTGGCCAGGTCTGTTCCGGCAGCTGCAGAGGTCGGAGTCACCCGTGGTCACCGTCCTGCACCACGGCGCTTCCGGGATCGACGGTTACGTCGTCTACCACTCCGCCCGGCCGAATCCCGTCGATCCCGCGGTCCTGCGGGTGGAGGAGTTCCACACCGCGACCCCGGAGGCCTACGCGCAGCTGTGGCGGTTCCTGCTCGGCGTCGATCTCATCGATTCGATCGAGGTGTCCGCGCTGCCGACGGACGACCCGGTGGAGCTGCTGTTCACCGATCCGAGGGCGGTCAAGGTCACCGACACCTGGGACGAGACGTGGCTGCGCCTGGTGGACGTGCCCGGTGCGCTCGCCGCCCGTGAGCGCGGTGACACCGAACTGGTCATCGAGGTGACCGACCCGGTGCTTCCGGTCAACTCGGGGCGTTACCTGGTCAGCAGGGACGCGGTCACGAGGACCGAGGCGTCGCCGCAGCTGAGCATGGGTGTCGACGTGCTCGCCATGATCTACCTCGGCACCTGGCGCCCGTCCGCGCTGGCGTCTGTTGGCCGCGTCGAAGTGGCGGATGCTGAGGTGGCGCGACGTGCCGATCTACTGTTCAGTACACGTAGCGCGGCGTGGTGCGGTACCTTCTTCTGACCTTTGAACGATCAACTTCTCGGGGTGTAGTGCCGTGCGGTTACGCGCAGTGCTGGTAGGCCACGGATGTGCCGCCGTCATGCTGGTGATGTCGGGCTGCGACGGCGCGACACCGTCTGGGGACGCGCCCGTGGCACCGTCGCCGTCCTCCTCGCTCCCACCGGTCACGACCCCGGCTTCGGTCTCGTCTTCTGCGCCCACGTCCTCGACGGCGGCGACCCGTGTCACGAAGGTGTTCGACGCCGAGGCGATGCAGAAGTCCGTGCGCACGATCCTCACCGAGGAGTACCTGGTCGAGGACGTGCGGTCGGTGACGTGCCCCCCGGGTCGGCGCGTCGAGGTGGACAGCACCTTCGAGTGCACCGCACAGATCGGCGGTGAGCCGAAAACCGTGCCCATCACCGTGACCAGCGAGAAGGGTGATTATCAGGTGGGTATGCCCAGCTGATAATCACCCTTCTCCGCCGAACCCCCACGCCTCAGGCGAGTGCGCGGAAGAACTGCCGGATGTCGCCGATGAGCAGGTCGGACGCGTCGTGTGTGGCCCAGTGACTGCCGCGGTCGAACTCGCTCCAGGACACGATGTTCTTGTGATCGCGGTCGGCGAAGGCACGGATGGGACGGAAGTCGTAGGCGAAGCTCGCCAGACCGATAGGCGTTGTGGTCGGCTCGGCCGGGGCCTGCGCGTGGTGGTTCTCGTAGTAGAAGCGGGCCGAGGACGCACCGGTATTGGTCAGCCAGTAGATCGTGGCGTTGGTGAGGACCACCTCGGGGTCGACCGCGGCCAGCAGCTGGCCGATCCAGGCGAGCTGGCCCGCGGGCGAGTCGGCGAGGGCGTGTGCGAGGTTCTGCGGCTGCGTGGACTGCAGGGTCGCGAACGCGGACATCTCCTCGTTGAAGGACTGCAGGAACGCGAGTTGCCCCAGCTCCTGCTCGGTCAGCCCCGCGAACTCGGCAGGGTCACCCGAGGGGAAGGAGAAGATCTGGTTGACGTGGACGCCGAGCACATGCTCGGGATCCAGGCGCCCGAGGGTAGGGGAGACGATGGCGCCCGCGTCGTTGCCGTGTGCGCCGTAGCGGTCATAGCCAAGGCGGCGCATCAGCTCGGCCCATGCCTCGGCCGTGCGGTACTGGTCCCAGCCCTTCTCCGTGGTGTGGCCGGAGAAGCCGAAGCCGGGTAGCGACGGGATGACCAGGTGGAAGGCGTCGGCCGGGTCGCCGCCGTGGGAGCGGGGATCGGTGAGCGGGCCGATCAGGTCGAGGTACTCCACGACGGTGTTCGGCCAGCCGTGCGTCAGGATAAGCGGCGTAGCGTCCGGTTCGGGCGATCGCACGTGCAGGAAGTGGATGTTCTGCCCATCGATCGTGGTGGTGAACTGGGGGTAGCTGTTCAGCTTCGCCTCCCATTTCCGCCAGTCGTAGCTACCGCGCCACAGCCGCACCAGCTCCTGTACGTAGTTCAGCGGCACCCCGTACTCCCAGCCGGGCTTGACCGGACCAGTTTGCACCGCGTCGTCCGGGACTTCGTTCGGCAGCTCGTTGGCCCAGCGGGTGCGGTCCAGCCGGTACCGCAGTTCGTCGAGGTCGGCCTGCGGGATGTCGATGCGGAAGGGGGTGATGTCGGTGTTGTTGTTCATGAACGCAACGCTAGAAGCCCATTAGGCACGTTAGATTCCTAAAGGACTGGCAGAATCCGAATCATGTTGGAAACCTCTGCTCGACTGCTGCGTCTGCTGGCCCTGTTGCAGATGCGACGGGAATGGACGGGCTCGGAACTGGCCGATCGACTCGAGGTGAGCGGCCGGACGGTGCGCAACGACATCGAACGACTGCGGGCACTCGGCTATCCGGTGAACGCGACCCGCGGCTCGGTGGGGGGATACCAGTTGGGAGCGGGAGCGGCGATGCCGCCACTCCTGCTCGATGACGAGGAGGCCATCGCGGTCGCGGTCGGCCTGCGGACCGCGGCCGGGGGCACGATCGCGGGCGTCGAGGAGACCTCACTGCGGGCGCTGGCGAAGCTGGAGCAGGTGTTGCCGAGCCGGTTACGCCGCAGGGTCAACGCGCTGCAGCGCTACGCCGTGCCGGTGCCGTACGACAGTCCGGGACCGAGGGTGGAGGCCGAGTCGTTGAGCACGATCGCCGCGGCCTGCCGCGATCAGGAACGGCTCCGGTTCGCCTATCGCAATCATGACGGCACCGAGAGCGGGCGCACGGTGGAGCCGTACCAGCTGGTGAACTGGGGCAGGCGGTGGTATCTCGTCGCCTGGGACGTCGACCGCGACGACTGGCGGACCTTCCGTGTCGACCGCATCGATCCGCGGCCACCTTCCGGACCCCGCTTCACCGCGCGGGAGTTGCCGGACGACGTCACCGACCGGGTGCGTAGGGGAGTGTCCTCGGCCGCCTGGCGGTATCGGGCGAGGGTCACCGTGCATGCGCCGGCTGAAGTGGTCGCCGACCGGATCAACCCGGCCGTTGGCACGGTCGAAGCCGTCGACGCGGGGACCTGCGTACTCGACACGGGGGCGGACACGGTGGACGCGCTCGCCGTCCACCTCGGTCTGCTCGGTGCCGACTTCACCGTCAGCGAGCCACCCGAGCTGGTCGAGCTGATGCACACACTGTCCGAGCGCTACCGGCAGGCCACATCCGGCGCATGAGTGGTTCAGCCGGGCAGCGCCGCGAGGAGCCGCTCGGCCGAACGTCCGAGATTCCACCGTTGCGCGAGTTCGGCCACGCGATCGGGATCGGCGGCGGTGCGCGGTACCCGGTCGTCGCCGGACATTCGCACCGCCGCGTCGCGCACGACGCCGACCACCCGAGGCGCGACGAGAAGGTAGTCGGCGGCCTCGAGAATCCGCGTTCGTGCCTTGGCTGGCAGTTCGGCGCTGCCGTCCGCGGCGGCCTTGACCAGCGCGTCGAGCGACCCGAACTGGGTGATCAGCTTGGCGGCGGTCTTCTCGCCGATCCCGGCGACACCGGGCAGCCCGTCGGAGGGGTCGCCGCGCAACACGGACATGTCGGCGTATCCGGGCCCCGCGAGCTCCTGCGGCACGCCGTACTTCTCGGCGATCTCGGCCGGACCGAGCACCTCGGCCTTGGCCCAGCCCCTGCCGACGTAGATCACCGATGCCGGGGTCGGCTCGGTGCGAACGAGCTGGAAGAGGTCCCGGTCGCCGGTGATCACCTCGACCGGATCCGTGCCCTCGCGGGCAGTGAGGGTGCCGATCACGTCGTCGGCCTCGAAGCCCTCGGCCTCGGCGGTGGCCAGGCCCACGGCCTCGAGCAGCTCCAGGATGATCGGGACCTGCGGGGTCAGCGTGTCGGGAACCTCCTCAGCCGTGCCGGGATCGCCCGCGCTGTCTGTGCCGTTCTCGGGCGCCGCGACCCGGTGGGCCTTGTAGCTCGGGAGCAGGTCGACCCGGAACTGCGGGCGCCAGTCGGCGTCGAGGCAGGCGACGAGACGGCCGGGCCGCCGATCGACGAGGATCCGGGCGACGGTGTCGGCGAACCCGCGCACCGCGTTCACCGGGGTGCCGTCGGGGGCGGTCAGGGACTCGGGGAGCGCGTGGAACGAGCGGAAGTACAGGCTCGCCGCGTCGAGAAGGGCCAGCGGTGCGGTCACCGGGACAGCCTGCCACGACCATCCGACGACCGGTACCAGCGCCACGCCAGCTGCACAGCTGGGTGAGTTTCGGTTAGTTCCCCAATGCCACATTGGGAACGTTGGAGTTCCCCAATGTGGCATTGGGGACGTTCAAGTTCCCGAAAGCCACATTGGGGAACTCCCGCGCTTGCCGCCACACGCGGCGCACGGCAGCAGCGCGAACCGCAGAGAGTTCTTTGCAGAGGTGTCTTTGCAAAGAACTGTTCGCACGTTAGCGTTGGGGGCATGAGCGAACGTGAAGAATCGGGACCTGCGAAGAAGCCGAGCTCGACCAACCTCGACGCGCGCGCCCTGCGAGCCATGGCCCATCCGCTGCGGGTGCGTTTACTGGACCTGCTGCGCGCGGACGGTCCGGCCACGGCCTCCGGGTTGGCGCAGCGTGTGGGGGAGAGTTCCGGGACCACCAGCTGGCACCTGCGCCAGCTCGCCGAGCACGGGCTCGTCGAGGAGGACACCACTCGCGGGACGAAACGGGAACGGTGGTGGAAGCCGGCCCACGAGACACAGTCGATGCGGGTCGCGGACTTCCTGGACGATCCGGAACTGGCCGGCCCGCTCAACGTGTACCTCCAGTCGGCGATCCAGCAGCGGTTCGCGATCGAGTCGCAGTTCGTCGCCGAACTGCCGCTGTGGAACGACCGTTGGCGGGACAAGGCGTCGTTCTACGACGACCGCCTCTTCCTCAGCCCGGATGAGGCCATCGCGCTCACCGGCGAGGTGCAAGAGCTGGTCGATCGCTACCGCCGCGAACGCAGGGACACCGACGACGCCGTGGTCATCCACTGGTCGGCGTTTCCAAGAGCCATCCGGCCGGAGGAGTCTTGAAACGGCGAGCGCCGTTGCTGGCCGTCCTCATCGCGTCGGGTCTCAGCGCGGCGGGGTCGGCGATGACGCTGATCGCCATTCCGTGGTTCGTGCTCGACACCACCGGCAGCGGTGCGCGCACCGGCCTGATCGCCGCCCTCGAGACGCTCGGGCTGCTGCTCTCGGTCGCGCTGGCCGGGCCACTGGTCGATCGGTACGGTGCCCGGCTCGTCAGCATGCTCAGCGACCTGGGCACGGTGGTGGCCGTCGCGGCGATCCCGCTCGCATACGCGACCACGGGTCTGTCGTTCCCCGCGCTGGCCGCACTGGCGTTCGGCATCGGGCTCGGTCGGTCGCCCGCCCGTACGGCGAAATCCGTGCTGTTGCCGCAGGCCATCGAGACGGCGGGCGCCTCGGTCGAGCGGGGGACCAGCGCGCAGGAGGCCGTGCAACGGCTGGGCGACCTGCTCGGCGCCCCAGCGGGTGGCGCACTGATCGCCGTTTTCGGCGCCGCACCCGTACTGCTGATCGACGCCGGCGCGATTCTCGGCGGAGTCCTGCTCGTGGGGGTGCTGGTGCCCGCGGGATCGCCGTCGGCGCACTCCGGAACCGGGGTACGCGGATACCTGGGCGACCTCCGGGACGCCATGATCCGCCTGCGCGGTGACCGGCTGCTGTTCGCGATCGGCATCGTGGTGGCGGTCACGAACGCACTGTTCGTCGGCCTTGCCTCTGTGTTGCTGCCGGCCTACGGCTCGTTGGTGTGGCACAACAGTGCCCTCGTCGGGATGGCCATAGCCGCGGTCGGAGTCGGCGGGTTGCTCGGTGCCGGACTCTACGGCTGGCTCGGCGCGCAGCTGCCCCGCAGGATGACCTTCGTCGGGTGCTTCCTGTTGTCCGGGCCACCGACCTTCGCCGCACTCGCCCTCGACCCGCATCCGGTACTGCTGCTGGTGCTGCTCGTCGTGTCGAGCCTCGGCCGTGGCCCGCTCAACCCGATCCTCGCCGGGGTCAAGTACGAACGGGTCCCCGTGGAGTTCCGGGGCCGGGTGTTCGCCGTGCTCACCACTGCCGCGCTCGCGGCGATGCCGCTGGGCACCCTGCTGGCGGGCGTACTCCTCGACGTCATCGGGCTTCGTCCCGCGGTGCTGGTGCTAGGTGGTCTGTGCCTGCTGGCGACGAGCTGCCCGCTGGTGTTTCCCGTGTGGCGGGGACTGGATCGCGCGACTGAGCCGGCCAAAGCCGCTACTCCGAAAGTGTCACCACCGGCTACGTCTGCGCACGGGTAGTAGCAGATTCGTAGAGTCGACTACGGCAAACGGGTGGGTACGATGGACTGATCGAATCTGGCTGAAAAAATTCTGGGATCGGTGTATCTGGCGGTGGCCCTCCTGCGTCCTATTCCTCGAACACTCTGGTCCGGCACCAAGGACCACCTGCGGTCGAGGAGAACCAACGATGAGCACAAAGGACACGGACACGACTGTCTCCGAGGTCGAGCCGGACCCGTCGGTGGATGACCAGGACGGGATCGAGCCGACGATCTCCGCCCCGTCGCCGACGAAGTCGCCGGCGCCGTTGGGTAACTGGGAACCGAACAGTCCCCCGGCCAACTGAGCACCGCACAGCCACAGGTCACTGGGGGATGGTGGCGTCCGGTAGCCGAGGGGGCTGCCGGACGCCACTGTCAAGACGGACTCACGTGGAAAACGCGGAACGGTAAGGCTGGCAGGGATCGGGCCGGGGAGGACCGACTCTGCACGGAGCTTCGGAAAGTCATTCCGGAGCACTCGAAAGGCCGTCGTTCCGTGTGCCGGCAAATGCCTTGGGGGCAGGGTGATCGCCGGCGGACAGGTCCACGTGAGGCTGGCCCACCCCGAAGGGGGTCGGGCGGGTTCTGGGGCGGATCGGGCTGGGGTGGGTGGGG
>NZ_PQHZ01000082.1 GCF_003385185.1 Amycolatopsis palatopharyngis
CGGCACGATGGATGATGCGTTGGAAGCCAGTGATCAACGCGTTCTCCATCACCTTCGGTGACCGCTGGCCGGTGACCGAGACCTACTAATCGACACCGCCGGAAACACCGTTCGCGTTACGGACCCTTCCGGTGCTTTGGTGGATTGGGGTTCCAGCGCCGAAGGCTTCCTAACAGTCTGTGTAGTGCGGCTGGGTCGGTCGGATCGAGCGGTGTCTCCGTGCTGGGTGCAGTGTCGCGATTTCCTGCCACGTCGAGCGCCGGGTTGTGTACGTCATGGCCGGACGGGGTCGAGTCTAGGATGGCGGTCTCAATCAACGCGTTCCACTCTGGTCCGTAGAAGCGAACGGTGGGTGTGTCGTCCGGCTCTGTGTCCGGGTCGGTGTCGGGGCTTGGCGGGTCCCTTTTGAATGCGTGTCGTCCGCCCAGCCCAAACGCGCTGTCTGTGCCGATTACTGGCTCGCCGTCCGGACCGGTCAGCTGGTGTCGTCCCATTGCAGTTGGGCAACTGCCGATTCGCTTATTGCGTTGCGGCGTGCCGCTGCTGCAAGGCTTGGGATAGTTTGTAACGGCAGGTCGGGCATACCACGGGCGCTGCTGAGGAATGTGGTGCTTCGCGGGGCGGCATGAGGTAGACGGGAAACCTCGCCGTTGTGCAAAGCGCGAGCATCACCGTTCGTGTGGTTTGGCTGACGCTGCTGTCGTCTGGGCCGGGCATCGTGATCGTCTTGCCGTGTCGCGTGATCGGGTAGTGGCGTAACTCGCCGCCGAGCCTGTCCGGACACAAGGTGTCGGCCACAACTTCGTCGAGGGTGGGTGGCATGGCGTTGATCTCCTTCTTCGAGGGGATGCGCTAACGGCTCATTGGCCTCGTTGATTCCCCAGAGCGGAGGCCTCGTTGATGAGGGCGGACATGTGGGCGTCTCCGGACACCTCGGCGGTTATCAATACGGAGTCGAGACGGGGTTTGACGACTGAAGTTGGGCGTTCCAGGCGTCCAGCAGTTCACGCCCTTCGGGCGTGAGGTGAGCAGCAATCCAGCCGTCACGCGGGTCTTGGTTCGCGGTTGATAAGTAGACATAGCCATCTCTGCGCAACATGTGCAGAGCGCTGAACAGCCGGATGGGAAGATCATCCGTTCTGTTGCGCAACGTCCTCGCCGCGCTTGTGGTGCCGATCTCGCCGCGCGACACCTTGCGCAGTGCCCGAAACAGGAACTGATCGAACAACATTCTCGTCGTCGATGCTCGGACTTCGTGACGGCTCTCGTTGCGTGAGGCCAAGGCCCGCCGAGCGGCGCCGACCACAGCGGACCACGGTGGCAGTGAACAACGGTTCTGTGGCGGAACAGCCCATCCGTCGTCGGTCCCGGGGCGTCTGATCGGCATGGCGATATAGTCACCGCGCGGGACCGCGATCGCGCCCGCCGCAACGAGGTCACGGGGTAGCGGTGCCTCGGCTGCGGGCGCCGGTTCGGTGAGCACTACCCATCGTGCGCTGCCCTGTTCAGCGATGACTGGACCGGCGAGCATCATCACGCGGAGTTCGGTCTGCGTGCGCACTGCCAGCGGTTCCGGCAGCCTGACCGCGTCCAGAACTTGCCCGGCTACGAGACCCAGGCAGCGCAGCCTGGCATCGACATGGACCGGCCAGCCCACGCATTCCTCGTACCACGCGCGTGTTGTGGCCAGTTCATGCAGCGATGTCGGCGCGCGAGTGGCTGTGCGAGTGCCTGGTGTTGGCGTGGTCATCGTTGACCTCCAAACGGGTTTCCGCGTGGTTCGCGGCTTGGGGTAAGGCGCCGGTAGAGGACGGTGATTCCCGGTGGTCGAGGCGAGTTCGACACCGAGGTTCGGGGATGCCGCCGGTTTCGGCACCGTGCGTTTCGGGCGGGTACGGCCTCTCGTGGTCAGCGGGGCCAGCGAGGCTGTCAACGGTGATGAGCGCATCCCGCAGCGCGCGACGCAGCTGCCCCACGTGCAGTGGCTGCAGCGCCCAAGGCCCGGGCGACGAGACGGTGAGGCTGACTCCGGTCGAGGTAAGAGTCACCCAAAGGCTGGCGCGGTGCCCTTGCCCGTCCCGGCACGGAATCGTCCACAGGTCGGGGTCCCGTTGCCACCCGAGACGCGCCAGCAGCCGTAGCAACGGAGTTCGCCGCTCGTGCTTCGCCATCAACGGTCACCGCCGAAGGAAGGGCGCCTCGAACTACCTACCGTCGTTGTCGGAAACCCGGTAGGCACGCGCAGGTCGGGTTGCTGTTCCTGGTCACCGAGCGGCCTGAGGGTGCGATCGCGCTCCGAGGCGAGACTGGCGCGGTGTACCCGACGTTGCTCGACTCCTCGACTCAACGTGTACAGCGGTCCGATGACGCAGCCCAAGCCGATGAACAGCAGTAGGCCGCAGGCCAGAACCACTTCTGCAACAGCGGGTGAGCCCATAGTCCGATCTCTCCCTTCCTTTTCAGCGAACTAGTAACGCTCACGCTCCCCGTGACCGCGCTGAATACCAAAACGTAGACCGGTTACCGTAACCTGTCAACAATTTGGATGAGTACCCGAAGTGTCACCTGTATGGTTGCCGTCGCACGGCTGGATTGACTCGGAGAGGAAGTTCGATGGCACCTTCATCGCCCACCGTTGCGAGCTGGGAACTCAGCCTGCGGCTTCGGCAGCGCCGGGAGCAGGTGGGGATGGACGTCAAGACCATCACCGACCGGTTGGTCTTCTCCCGCAACTACTGGTCGGCCGTGGAGAACGACCGCAAGATCCTTTCTGAGGACAAGCTGACGCTCCTGCTCGAGATCCTCGAGTTCGACGACGACGAGCAGCGGGAACTGCTCGACCTTCGTGAATCGGCGAAGCGGCGGGGCTGGTGGGCGCGCTACTCAGCCTTGTTTAGTGAAGACCTGCTCAGGCTCTACGGGTTGGAGCATGGTGCGCAGGGGATCCGAACCTACGAGAGCCTGTTGATCCCCGGGCTGTTGCAGACGGAGGACTATGCTCGCTCGCTCATCGCGTCAGACCTCGCCAACATCAGACAGGTCGAGGTGGATCAGCGAGTCGAAGTCCGGATGCGGCGGCAAGAACGACTTACGGGCGACGACCCGTTGCACCTGACCGCCGTCGTCAGCCAGGCCGCCTTGCTCCAGCAGACCGGCGGTCCGAGCGTGCTTCGCCGTCAACTGCTGCACCTGATCTCGATGATCGAGAGCTGCCCCGACTCAATCCAGGTACGAGTGATCCCGTTTACCGTCACCGCGGGCGGCGTACTCGGGGCCTCGACGTTCCACCTGATCGACTTCGCGAGTCCACGTTTGCCCGCGTTGGCCTGGCAGGAGACGGTCACCGCACAGGGCATCATCGACAACGAGACGCAGGTGCGAGACCTGAGCATGACCCACGCCCAAGCGCTGACGCAGGGACTGAACAGGCAAGACTCACTCGATCTGATCCGGCGGTGCGCCAAGGAGATAGAGTGATCCCATGAGCTTTCCTCCGCCTCGACAATCAGTCCGCAGGGACTGGTTCAAGAGCAGGTCCAGTAGCTCGACGGGATCCTGCGTAGAGGTCAAGTTCGACGGCGACCGAGTGTTGATCCGCGACAGCAAGAACCGGCTTAACTCGGCTAGCAGCCCGGACCTTGAGCCAGTCATCACTGTGACCGCAGCTCAGTGGGCAGTATTCCTCGACGAGTTCACCTTGCGCGTGGCTCCGCAGGCCGGCCGGGCACTCAGCGTCGAAACAACCCCGGGCGGGGGCACCGTGTTGCGAGCGATCGAGGACGGCACGACGCTGACCTACACCGCAGCTGAGTGGCAGAGCTTCTTGGATGGTGTACGTGCAGGCGAGTTCGCTTACCCCGCGGTACTGACGTGATATCTCGCCAGTATCAAGGTTTGTATGCCCGCAGGGCATAAAGCAACGGTATGCGGGGCTCGCTCGGGGGCAGTCGCCACCACCCGCTCTCGTCCTGCTGCATGTGTTCCCACCGTGGCCAGGGCAGTAGTTCTGTTTCACGAAGGCGGTCGATCCGCATCCCGGCTTCAGCGAGTGCCGTTATGACCTCGCCAAGACCGTGTGTCCACTCATACGCGCGCGTCGCTTCCGCCAGCTCCGGTCCGTCCGTATAGGTGGAGGTGCCAGACCGCTCGATGGCGCCACGTCCTCCAAGGTAGTCATGGCGCAGGAGGAGCTCAGGCCCCTCGCCGAGCGCGGGTTTGGGTGAGAGGGACTGGAGTACGGGGTGGAACTCCACCAGGTAGACCAGCCCACCCTTGCGGAGCAAACCAGTGACGACTGATGCCCAGCGTGAGAGGTCTGGCAGGTAGCAAATCGCACCTTTACCCGTGTAGATGACATCGAAACGCTGTCCACCCAGGACGTTGACCGCGTCGTATACGTTGCAGCGCACGTAGTCGATGCTCACGTCTTCGCGCTGCGCGATCCGTCGTGCATGAGTGATCGACTCCCCCGAGAAGTCGACCCCGGTCGTCCTCGCCCCTCGGCGTGCGAAGGCGATCGTCTCGGTTCCGAGGTGGCATTGGAGATGAACGACGTCGCGGTCGCGTAGCTCGCCTAGATCTTTCCATTCGAAGGGGCCGAACCAGCTGTCAGCAGGTCGGCTACCGTCCAGTCCGTAGAAGCGGCTGGCTACATGCACTGGTGTTCGAGCATCCCAGTTGACTTGATTCGCCTGCATCTGCTTCTCAACCGTGCTGTCGAAGTCCACCAGCGCCCCTCCTGTCGCCACATCTGCGGGAGCTCGAACCGCGTCACATCACTCTCAGTGTATGTGACAGCCGTCTTGCGTAACCAACTTGGATGGCGGAAACTGCAGGTAGGAGGAGGGTGACGGGGGTGTCAGAGGCACCGGAATCAGATGGAGAACTGCTGCGTCGACGTCGCAGGGAGTTAGGCCTGAGCCTGCAGCAACTGGCTGACGTGGTGCACTACAACAAGGGATACCTCAGCCGAGTTGAGAACGGGAAACAAGCGATCTCGATCGCGGTGGCCAAAGCATGCGACAAGGCACTCGGGACGGACAACGAGCTGACCGCGCGAGCGACCGTGGCACTCGAGCGTGGCCACCGGGAATCGATGCCACTGGCTCAACTTCCCGCTGCGCCATCAGCCCTCGTGGGGCGTGCCGGCCCACTGACTCGTTTGGCCGAGCTGCTTGACGCACAGCAGCAGTCCGGAGCCATGCCGGTTGTGTGCATTGATGGACCGCCAGGAGTCGGGAAGACCGCGGTGGCCCTGCGATACGCTCATGACATCGGTGCGCAGTACCCCGGCGGTGTGTTGTACGCCAATCTGAACGGCTACGGGGCGGGGGCGGAACCGGCTGGCCCCAGCGAAGTTCTGAACATGTTCTTGCGGTCAATGGGCACCAACCCAGATCACATCCCGGCGGGTTGCGAGGAACGAGCAACAACGTTCCGCTCACTGGTGCACGGCAGGCGCATCCTCGTCGTACTCGACAACGCGGCGAGCTCACGACAAGTGCGGCCCTTGCTGCCCGGATCTGCTGACTGCGCGGTCCTCGTCACCAGTCGACAACGCCTCACCGGTCTACTGCTGTCAGCGGCGCCGGCCACGAGTGTGACTCTCAACCCCTTGGGCCCGGATGATGCGCGAGACCTTCTTCGGAAAGTGATCGGCGCTGAGAGGATCGACGCCGAGCGGCAGGCAGCGGACAACCTGGCCCGCCGATGCGCCTACCTGCCGCTCGCGTTGCGGATTGCCAGCGTCAAAATTGCCGCGCATCCTCACGACAGCCTCGCTGATCTCGCCGACGGCCTGTCCGCAGAAAACGAGCGGTTGGACTTCCTGTCTGCGGGTGACGAGGACACCCTTACGGTTCGTGGCGTTTTCTCGTGGTCGTACCAGGCTTTGCCGCCACAGGTTGCCCGCCAGTTCCGACTACTGGGTCTGCATCCAGGCGCGACGTTCGGCGTTGGGGCTGCGGCGGCCCTGGCTGACGTGCCCGGCCCGGTCGCCCAACGGATGCTGGACATGTTGACCGAGGCGCACCTGATCGAGGAGACCGGCCGAGATCGGTATCAGTTGCACGATCTGTTGCGGGTGTATGCCGCTGAACAGGCACGGGCGGAGTCGCACGACGAGTGTTCGAACGCAATACGACGCGAGATTGACTGGTACCTCGCCAGCAGTGATGCTGCAGTGCGTGCTCTGACCCCGCATCGGCCACACTTTGACTTGCCAGCCCCGATGTCTGGAGTGCGAGTGGCCGGGTTTGGTCCGGACGAATACGACCGCGCACTGCGGTGGTGCGATCTGGAACTTCCGACCATGGTCGGGCTCACTCGGCTGGCAGAAGAGGAACAGCTCTTCGAGCAGGCATGGCAGCTGCCGGTGACCTGGCTCGACTACTTCTTTCTACGGCGGCCGTGGGATGAGTGGATCAGGACGCATGCGATAGGAGTGGTAGCGGCGAAGCAAGCAGGGAGTGCCTTCGGCCACGGCTGGGCGTTGACCAATCTTGCGGAGGCTTACCGTCGCCGCGGTGATCTCGAAACTGCGGAGCGGCAGTTTCAGCAGGCGTTGAAGGTTTGCCCAGGCCGAACCGGTCGTGGCTGGGTCTTGGCCGGATTGGCGTTCACTCGTTTCGACCGCGGAGAGTATCGGAGCGCTGTCAGGTACCTGGAGCAGATGGTCGAGGTGTTCGAGTCGATCGACGGTGCGTTCGGCGTCGCTACCGCCCTGGCCAACCTTGGTGACGCCTACCGAGAACTCGGTGAACTCGATCGGGCTTGGTCGTGCGGGAAGCGTGCCTACGAACTGTACGTCTCGATCGATGACCGGCCCGGCCAGGGATACGCACTGTCGCGCATGGCGAGGACCGCTCACCAGCGAGGCGAACACGACCAGGCGCTGTCCTGCTGCGAGCAGGCGCTCCTGGTGAACCGGGAGGTTGGCGACCGCTGGGAGGAAGCCGATGTACTCGAGGTTCAGGGCACTATCCTGCGCGAGATTGGTAACGAGCGCGCAGGCATCCACTCCCTGTCGGAAGCGCTCTCCCTTTTCGAGGTTGCTGACGAGCGACGCGCGCTGCGGCTGAGGCAACAGTTGGATGGTGAGTGTCGCACCGATTCCGTCGCGTATATCGATCTGTGCTAAAAGACCACCGGCAACGAGTACAGTCCGCGCATGATGGGGCTGGGCCACCAGCGTAATTGCTCGGTAGGTACTGCGAGAGCGAGTTCGGAGAATCGGCGGAAGACGGTGCCGACCGCGACCTGTCCTTCGAGGCGGGCAAGGGCCGCCCCGATGCATACGTGGGGACCAGCGCCGAACGCGATGTGCCGCGCGCTTCGCATGAGGTTGAACGTGTCGGGATCCGCGAAGTGCGCGGGGTCCCGGTTCGCGGCCAGCAGACTGACCAGAATCGGGTCGCCCGGTTGTATCAGCTGGCCGCCGATGGTGACTGGTTCCAGCGGAAATCGCCAGGTGGCGTTTTGAGTAGGACTGTCGATTCGCAGTGATTCCTCGACGACCTGCGACACCATGTTCGGATCGACGCGGGCACCGTCCGCCTGCTCAGGGTGCATCAGCAACGCCAGCGTGGCGTTGCCGATCAGCGCCACGGTGGTTTCGTGGCCACCCACCAGGAGAAGGAAGGCCATGCTGGTGAGCTCGTCATTGGTGAGGAGACCTGCACGCTGTTGCCTGAGCAAGTCGCTGATCAGGTCTTCGCCAGGCGATCGCCGTTTGTAGTCCACTACACCGGTTAGGAAGTTATCGATCTCGTCTGTCACGTCGAGCAGGTCCGCGACGGACGAGTCTTGATCGGACGAGTCGAGCACGGCAACCCATCGCTGGAGGGGCTCCCGTTCACTCTCTGGTATTCCGAGCAGGTCACTGATCATGCAGATCGGCAACGGGAAGGCAAGGTCACGCACCAGGTCCGCCTGCGCTCTCGGCTCAATTTGATCGAGCAGATCATCAGTAACAGCTTGCGCTCGACGTCGCAGTCGCTCCATTCGTCTCGGAGCAAAAGCTCCAGCGACCAACTTGCGCAAGCGGGAGTGTTTCTCGCCGTCTGCATTGATCATGTGACTGCCGAGCGAGGGCCTGTGGTCCAGCGGCAATCCCATGCCGGACTGACGCCACGCGGCATTCCCCTTAGCCGGACTCTTTGCTAGCCGAGAGTCCGTCAGAGCCGGTAACGCGTCCTCGTAGCGGGTGATCAGCCAGTAGTAGGCGCCTCCGGGCAGCGGCAGCCGGTGTACCGGCGAGTGTTCGCGGAGGTACGCATAGGCAGGAGATGGATTCCGATCGAACTGCGGACCAGTCAACTCTGGTGTTTCAGACGTACCCGCGCCGCTATCCGTCATGCCGTACGACAGTACAAGCCTTTCAAGCGATCCGCAGCTGCTGATATGGCTACAAAGAGTCACAATCTTCAATCCCGCTGTCCCTGCTTGGGGTATTGAGATGCATTCACCTTCGGTCTGATGTGACGACCTGTAGTTCCTGCACCTGCAGTCCAGGGTTGCCAGATCGCTTGGCAACCCGCAACCCCTGTCGATGGCTCTAGTGGAGCGCAATAGTTGCGTTTGAACCGATGCCATCTACCGGCAACGCAACAGGACACGGGTCGGCTCCGCTGGTTGGTGAACGTCGGCCTACGCCAGGACAGCACGAGGGGAACCGCTATGACTGCCGCCTTAACGCTTTCCATCGAAATGCTCGGGAAATGTGCTCGCGGTATTCGCGGTTCAGAACCCGGAATTGTCGGTACGTACTCCTCGGCGCCGTTCGAGGGCTCGCAGTTCCGCGTCCTGTCAGTAGAAGCCCGCCCTGGCATCGTCTGGGGCATCGCAGGTGTGGCGGGCGCTCCGCGCCCAACGTGCGCCCGCCACACCGACTGGTCGCAAGGTGGGAATAACGTCATGACGCGCCTTCTGGTGGACGTATTCGATCCACAAACCATCTCGCTTCGGCAGACCGTGCCGCGCCGACTGTGGCCATCATGCACCGAGGGTGACGATGGTGACGAAAGCGCTGAATATCAGGTATGGCCCGAGCGGAATCGCTTCCAAGCGGTTGGCTCTGTGGCGGAGGCGGTCGAGCAGCACTGTCAGCGACGCGGTGACGTAGGCCAACAGCAGCATTCCGATAACAGCGGGCCATCCAGTCCAGCCGGTCGCAATCCCGAGTACGGCCGAGAGCTTGACGTCGCCAGCACCCAATCCGCCGAGCAGCAGGGCCAGCACAAGGTGGAAGCCGGCGAGCGCCGCCATCGCAAGCACCGCCCGCAGCAAGCTCGCGCCATCCGCCTGCGCCACCGCAAGCACGGCGAAGAGCGCCAGCAATGTGATCCCCAACGGCAGCACCAGCGCAGAGGAAAGGCGCTGCTCAATGATATCGGTGATCGCCAGTGGCACGGACACGACGGCCAGTACCCCGTACGGGACGAGCTCCCATCGATGGCCGAATCCGGCCGCGAGGGCTGCGAACAGCACACCGGTAATAGCCAGGGCGACCAAAGGCGACCGCGCCCATCCGGCTGCGCTCACCGGCAGCTGGCGCCGAGTCACAGGACTGACCGCGGCCCCGAACGCCGCTCCCAGACCGCCGTACGCGACGACCCACCAGACACTCAACCTGCCACCGTCGTGGCTCGACCAAGTTCACAGCTCGCCGGTGAACCCGCGCGGCGCACCTCGCAAATCTCCATATCGCCATCGTGGGTTGCGCGTCGAATCCGCGCACCCGTCGTCATCCGAATGAGTGGAGCACAATCCAACCGGGCTCGCGCCACGCTCTTCGTTCCCCACGTCCGACAGCAGAATTCGCCGATCACCCTGGCTCTCGGGAGGTTCATCATGGCAGCGCCCGCTCAACGACACATTGCTCATAGCATCATGGCGGCCGCGGCCTCCGCGCTGATCCTCGTCGCGTGTAGTACGACGACACCAGAAACATCCACGACACCGGGCACGATCTCGGCCAACCCGCCTGCCGTATCGCCGTCGCTCGCATCAGGAGAACGCGCGAAGAAACAGGCGACAGCGGCGTATATCGGGATGTGGCGCGACTTCGTCGAAGCAGCGGCTACCGCGGACTGGCAGTCGCAGGGGTTGGCACAACATGCCACCGGCATCGCCTTGACGAACCTCTCACGGGCGCTCTACGCCGATCACCGCAACGGCCTGGTCACCAAAGGCGAGCCCGCGCATGACACTCAAGTGTCTTCTGTGGACCCAGTCACGAGTCCGACCAGAGTGGTTATAGCCGACTGCAGCGACTCAACCAGTTCGCTGAAGTACCGCGTCGACAACGGCCAACTCGCCAACGACGCCCCCGGAGGGCGTCGGCAAATCAATGCCATCGTCGAGAAGCAGTCCGATGGATCATGGAAGGTGTCAGACTTCGGTGTGCACGAGGTGGGGTCATGCTAGCCAGTAAGCGAGCCGTCGTGATCGCAACCGTCAGCACCGTCGGCCTGCTGGGCGGGAGTCTGCCTGCCTTTGCCGACGACATCTACGGCAACGTCAACTGTGCCCAGACGCCGTCCCCCGCGTGCGAACTGTCCGCCGGCACGGGCGGCACTGGCAGCATTTTAGAAGGCGAAGCGGGAAACGACGGCACCAATCCTGAACATCTCGACCCACCCGCTGGTGGCAACAACCACAACGGCAACAGCGGCGACTCGATCATCGGGGGCGAGTCGAATCTGGCGAGTTGCTCGTATGTGCCCAGCGACTACCAGCCTCCGTCTGGAGGGACTATTCCGGCGGGTTACACCGCGCCGCCTGAACACGACAACGCTGTGACGCTACCGGTGATGTTCGTGAATTCCTCCATGCGCCTCACCACGTTCGCGTCTGTTGCACAGGAACAGACAGGTTCCTGGTACATCTGGAAATGCACCAGCGAGGGTGTGGCAGACGCACTGTATAGGCCACCTGTATGGATGCCGGATGGCGAGGAACCCGGGGCGGGAACACTGCCTTCGCCCGCTGAGCTAGCGCAGGTGGCACGCGAACAGCTGCAATTGCCGACGCCAACGATCTCGACGAGCCCGAGCGGGGACCAGTTGGTGAATCTGCCGACCTGGCTATGGCTGTCGAACGGTTGGGATCCGACGTCGGCCACAGCCTCGGTGCCAGGCGTGTCGGTGACAGCCACCGCGACACGGAACTCGGTGACCTGGTCGATGGGTGACGGCTCCACGGTGACCTGCACGGGCGCGGGAACCCCGCACAAGGGCGGCATAGACCCGAAGGCGTCCTCGCCGGACTGCGGCCACGTCTATCGCAGCTCGTCGGCGAGTGAGCCCGGACAGACTTTCGCCGTGACGGCGACCGTGCACTGGACGGTCACGTGGTCGGGCGCCGGTCAGAGCGGAACCTTCCCCGACATGACCACGACCGGCAACGCGAGCCTCCGCGTGGCGGAGTCACAAGCACTGAACAACAGCGGCGGCTGACCAGCCAGTCCATTTCAATAGCCCCGGCTTCCGACATCGACACCAACCGTTCCGCTCGCTGATTACTCGTTGGCGACGCGGCGCACTACCCCCATGCCTTTTGGAGGTACCGGCGTGAACACCAATACCACGACCCGACCGGGCACCGACCGGCCCACGAGCACGGCCGATGGCCCCTGGATCAGCGACGGCAAGAAGCCGCCAGCATCCCGGCTGCAACCCCCAGGGCGACGCCGCACCATTCCGTACCTGCTGCTCGGAGTCCTACTTGTGCTGGCTTGCGTCGGTGGGTTCTTGCTGATCTCACTCGGCTCGGGGGACCGGCAGGCTGTTCTCGCGCTGGCCCGGGACATGTCTGTGGGGCAAGTACTGACCACGCAGGACCTGCGGCAGGTCAACGTCGCGGTTGACCCCGGTGTCGCCGTGGTTGGTGCCGAACAAGCAGCCACGTTGGTCGGCAGGCCGATGGCCACGAACCTGTCTACCGGTGCACTGCTCACCCCGAACTCAATCGGTGGAGCCACCGTCCCCACGGACAGGCACGCGATCGCCGCGCTCGCGCTCAAGGCCGGGCAGCTTCCGCCCGAGGTCGCCCCGGGGACGACGGTGTCCGTGGTGTTCGTGCCCGGACAAGCGGCCACTGAGAGCAGCTTTCCCGCTGACGACGGCACGGAGTGGCCTGGCGTGATCACCAGCGTGGCACCAGCACTGAATGAACAGACTGTGGTCTCAGTGCAACTGGCCGAGGCCGCAGCCCGCCAGGTCGCCGCGGTGCCCGCTGGCCAGTTGTCGATCGTGATGCTCTCTGCGGGAGGTCACTGATGTTGGTCTCAGTCCTGTCCTTGAAAGGCTCGCCAGGCGCGACCACGTTCGCCGTGGCGCTGGCGGCGCGCTGGCCGGTCCCCGCTCGGGTGCTGGTGGTCGAGGCCGACCCGTCGGGTGGAGACATCGGCTTGCGGTTCTCCCTGCCCTCAGCGCCCGGTTTGGTGAGCCTGGCCGCCGCAGCGCGCCGCAGCAGCGACGCCGACCTGGTGTGGCCGCACACTCTGCAGCTTCCCGGCGGGCTGTCAGTGATCACCGCCCCGCCGGACGCCGAGCAGGCCAGCGCGGCGTTGTTCGCGCTGGCACCGGACCCCATCAACGGGCTCGCCGCCCTGCGGACAGCCGCAAACCAACCTGGCACCGTGGTGATCGCCGACTGCGGGCGCATTGACCCTGGGTCGCCCGCACTCTCGATCGTGCGCTCCTCGGACGTGGTGGTCCTGCTGTCCCGTGCGCACTCCGACGACCTCGCGCATCTGCCGCGTCGGCTGCCTGCAGTCGGCCGCTGGAGCCCGAACCCCGTGCTGCTGTTGGTCGGAGACGGCTACTCCACCGCCGAGGTTGCCCGCGAACTCGGCGTGCCCCCGATGGGACGGGTGCCAGATGACCCGATCGGCGCGGCCGTGCTGTGTGGGCGGCCGAACAAGCTGCGCTGGGGGCGCACGGGCCCAGCGCAGTCCGCGTTGGGTCGCTTCGCCCACAAAGTCGCTATCCAGCTTGCCACCCGCGATCGACCATCTGCGGCTACAGCACACCAAAGCGCCCCAGTTTCGCCACCACCACCGTCGCCGGTGCTGCGCGCGGTTCCCGGTGTCCCGCCTGATGCGGTCTCGCCCAATGGCGTCCGGCTCGCTCCAGAAGGTCCCGGCCGAAACGACCAGCAGCAAGGAGGGCAGGCTTCATGACGTACCCGGCCGATGTTTACCCGTCGCCTGTCCCGCTGCGCCCTTCCCGACAGCCGGGATGGGATGTTGACGATGACGCGCCTGTTTTGACCCGGCTGCGACGGCACCTGCGGGAGCGGCTGAATGCCGAGCTGCCCCAGCGTGTGGCAGAGCAGCAGTACAGCACCGGGACGACTGCGACGCGGGAGGCCCGCCGCGAGCTGGCAGGGGCCATCCTCGAAGACGCGCTGCGCGTGCACACCGAAACCGAACTTGCCGCTGGACGGCAGCTACTGAGTCGTGAAGCCGAGCAAAAGGTCGTCGCCGAGGTCGTCAACGAACTGTTCGGCATGGCCGGGCTCCAACCGCTGTTGGAAAACCCGAGCGTGGAGACGATCAACGCCAATCGCTACAACCAGGTTTTCGTCCAGTACAACGACGGCAGCCGCACCCAGGTCGGCCCGATCGCCGAGTCCAATGAGGAATTGACGGATCTGGTCCGCTTGCTCGCAGCACGCGCCAGCAGCCAGGAGCGCCGGTTCGACCACGGTTCCCCGGCGGTCAACCTCCAGCTTCCCGGAGGCGAGCGGCTGTTCGCCGTGATGGGTGTAACTGCCGGTGGGGTGACTGCGTTGTCGATCCGCCGCCACAGCTATCTGACCGTCACTCTGTCCGAGTTGCGGCACCGCGGCACTCTCGATCCCGGTCTGGAGCAGTTCCTGCGGGCGCTGGTCCAGGCACGCAAGAACGTGCTGATCACGGGCGGTACCGGCGCGGGCAAGACCACTTTATTGCGGGCACTGGCCAGCGAGATGGACCCGCTGGAACGGATCGTCACCATCGAAGATGCCTTCGAACTCGGACTGGACCACGACCCGGACATCCACGCCGACGTGACCGCCTTCCAGGCGCGCGAACCCAACGTCGAGCAGGAAGGTGCCGTTAGCCAGGCTGAACTGGTCCGCTGGGGGCTGCGAATGAGCCCTGACCGGGTCATCGTTGGCGAAATCCGTGGCCCCGAGGTCATCCCGATGTGCAACGCGATGTCCCAGGGCAACGACGGGTCGATGGCTACCCTCCACGCCTCCAGCTCCCGCATCGCCTTCACTCGACTTGCATCCTACGCCGCCCAAGGCATCGAGCGGCTGCCGCTGGAGGCCACCAACCTGCTCGTCGCCTCGGCCGTGCATTTCGTGGTGCATTTGGCCCGGGCCGAGGACCGCCGCACCCGCGTTGTCTCCTCGATCCGAGAGGTCGTCGATGCCGATGGCCCCCAGGTCATCTCCAACGAGATCTACCGCCCCGGCCCCGATCGCCGCGCCCGCCCTGTCGCGGGTGCCCTACGCGGCGACACCCTCGACGACCTCACCGACATCGGCCTCGACCCCGGTGTGCTGGAGAACCCCGAGGGCTGGTGGACGCCGTGAACATCCCCCTCAGTCCCACCATCGCCACGGCGGTGCTTGCCGGCCTCGGCGCCGGGCTCGGCTTCCTGCTAGTCATCCTCGGCTGGCACGGCACAGACTCACAACAGCCTCATCGCAACCGAATGCGCGTGGGCAGCCACCCGGACCAGCGCCGCACGCCGCGGCTTGTGCTCGCCGTAGTTGTCGGCCTGGCGATCGGCCTGCTGACCGGCTGGGTAGTCGCCGTTCTCCTGGCGGCGCTCGCCTGTTGGACGCTGCCGCACGTGCTTGGCCGCGACCGCGAACACGTTCGCCGGGTCGCTCGGATCGAGGCCATCGCTACCTGGACGGAAATGCTGCGCGACACTCTCTCGGCCGCAGCCGGGATGGAGCAGGCCATTCTCGCCACCGCACCGCTGGCGCCGCCGTCGATCCGCGACGAGATTGGCGAGCTCGTCACCGAGATCGAAAACGGTGAGCGCCTCACGCCCGCGCTGCGCAGGCTCGGTGGGCGCCTTGATGACCCGGTTGGCGACCTGGTTATTGCCGCCTTGTTGCTGGCCGCCGAACAGCAGACCCGCCAGCTGGCCGACCTGCTCGGCTCGTTGGCCGCCGCCGCCCGGGGACAAGCCTCGATGCGGATGCGCGTGGAGGCCGGACGAGCCAGCACGAGAACTTCAGTGCGCGTCATCGTCGGCACCACCCTGGCCTTTGCCGCCGCCGTGGTGCTGCTCAACCGCGACTACATGGTCGCCTACGACAGCGCGACAGGACAGTTCGTCCTGTTGGTTATCGGAGGCCTATTTGCCCTCGGGTTCGCATGGCTGGCGCGCATTACCCGCGTTGCCCAACCTGACCGCTTCCTGTCAACCACCGAAAAGTCAACCAGCGGCTCCGATCGCGCCATGCTCGTCGCCGAAAGGCAGGTGTAACCAATCGTGATCACCTTCATCGCGCTGGGGGCTGGTCTCGGCGTCGGGCTGTGGGCGCTGGCCGTCTACCTGTTTCCACCCCGTCCCGCCCTCGGCGCCGTCCTGATCCGCGCCACCGCACCACCGGGCCCTGCACCGATTCTGGCCACTGACGACACCGGCTGGGTCGTCCGGCTTGGCCGCCCCGCCGTCTCGCCGCTGCGAGCGCTGGGTCTTCCCGGTCCACGCCTGGCGCGCGAGCTGGCGGTCATCGGCCGCTCGACACCGGCTCACCTGGCGGAGAAGGCCGCGCTGGCAGTTGCCGGTCTGGTGTTGCCAGTGCTGCTGGGCCTGATCCTCACCATGGCCGGGATCGGTCCCGGCTTCGGATTCCCGATCATCGCCGGGCTCGTGCTCGCCACGGCCGGATTCATCTTGCCGGACCTGCAAGCCCGCACGAAGGCCGCGAAGCTTCGGGTCGGATTCCGCCACGCACTGTCGGCCTACCTGGACCTGGTGTGGATCACCCTGGCCGGTGGCGCCGGGGTCGACAGCGCCCTCGGTGACTCGGTGAAAATCGGTCGCGGATGGGCGTTCAATCAGATCCGTCGCGCTCTGGACACCGCACGCCTGACCCGCACCACCCCCTGGGCGACGCTGCGCCAGCTCGGCGAGGAGCTCGACGTGAGCGAACTGGCCGAACTCTCCGCCTCGGTCAGCCTGGCCGGCACGGAGGGGGCCAAGGTTCGCGCCTCACTGGCCGCGAAGGCGCAGGCACTACGCACCCACCACCTCACCGAAGCCGAGGGCGAGGCCCAGGCCGCCACCGAACGTATGAGCTTGCCAGTGATGGCGTTGTTCCTTGGGTTCCTCGCCTTCATCGCTTATCCCGCACTGACTCAAGTCCTCAATGGACTGTGATGCGGGGCAGTAGCAGAACGCCAATTAGAGAAGAGAACAAGATGCTTTCGCACGTAGAGACATTGTGGACCGTAGCTCATGCGCGCTGGGAAGCGTTGCGCGAACGGCCCGATGCCGGGTACTCGACCGAGACTGTCCTGGTGACCGCGTTGCTCGTCGTCGCCGCACTGGCGGTGATCGCGATCATCGCCAGCAAGGTCACCGAAAAGGCCAACGGCATAACCATGTGATCGCGATGAATCCCAACAAGGAGCGACGTTCGGCCTTGCGGCGCGACGCCTGGTCCGAGCGAGTCGGGCGGGCGCTGCGCGGCGACCAGGGCTCAATCAGCACCGAGCTGGTGATCGCCACCCCACTGCTGTTGCTGATGCTGCTGGCCATCATGCAGTTCGCCTTGTGGTCGCACGCAACCCACATCGCCCAGGCCGCCGCCTCGCAGGGCTTGGCCGTCGTGCGAGTACAAGACGGCACCGCCCTGGCGGGCACGGCCAGCGCTCAGCAGGTTCTTGACCAACTCGCGGGTGGCCCGCTGACCGGCACCGCTGTCGCCACCGATCGGGGCGCCACCTCAGCCTCGGTGCGGATCTCTGG
Organism: Amycolatopsis palatopharyngis; assembly: GCF_003385185.1. GTDB lineage: Bacteria > Actinomycetota > Actinomycetes > Mycobacteriales > Pseudonocardiaceae > Amycolatopsis > Amycolatopsis palatopharyngis. The sequence continues at coordinate 16,992 of NZ_PQHZ01000082.1, forward strand.
AACGGCAACACCGGTGATCCCGTTCTTGAGCCTTCCAGTGTACGCCGAGGCCGCCGGGCCCGTCGAACGCTTCATTCCCGACCTCACGAGCGGGTGATCACGATGACAACACGCTCAACGACACCGACGACCTCCCGGAGGCGCTGCTGGCACTTGTGGTGGCGTGCCGACGAGGGCTCCGTGGCCGTCGAAGTCACCATCGTCGCCCCGTTTCTGATCATGCTCCTGGTGTTCGTCGGCGTGGTCATCCACCGGGGAGTCGATGCCCGCATTCGTATCGACGACGCCGCTCACCAAGCTGCCCGCGCCGCGAGCATCGAACGCACCCCAGCCGCCGCGACCTCGGCCGCCCAAGCCACTGCAGTAAACACACTTTCCTCGGCCGGGTTGGCCTGCCGATCCCTGTCCGTCATGACCTCGACAGGCGGACTGCGACCAGGCGGCATGGTGACCGTCACCGTGTCCTGCGATGTCGACTTCGGAGATGCACTCATCCTCGGCGTTCCCGGCGACAAGACACTGTCCGCTACCTCGGTTGAACCGATAGACGTGTGGCGCTCGGGCACGACGACCACCGCCGGGAGGAGTTCATGAGCCGGCGGGGACGGCACGCTTCGTCGCCCGAGCGTGCTCGGCGGTGGCGGTGCTGGCGAGCGAAGCGGAGCGGCTGGTGGCGAGCTGACGAGGGCCGGGTGACCGCGTTCGTGCTCGTGCTCACGGTTGGGGTTCTCGTTCTGGCCGGGCTGACTCTGGATGGCGGTTTAGCGCTGGCGGCCAAGGTCAAGGCCAACGGCCAGGCTGAGGCTGCCGCACGTGCTGGCGCCCAGGCCATCGATCTCAACGCTTACCGCATCAGCGGCACCCTGCGGCTGACGCCCAGCCAAGCTGTCGCCAACGCTCACAGCTACCTCGGCGCCGTGGGCGTCTCCGGAACCGTGACCGTCTCCGATGACACCGTGACCGTGACGGTTACCTCGGCCCAGGAAACGCAACTTCTGGGCCTGGTCGGGATCTCCAGCCTCTCAGTGCACGGCGACGGCAGCGCCCATGCGCAGCGCGGAGTCACCGACGTTTCCCTGGGGTTCGCGAATTCTGAAGTGGACAGTGATGGGAACTCAAGTGGTGGGGGCCGGTAATGAGGGTACTGGGATGCTTGGGTTCACGAACCGATGGCGGAAGCGTTGGTCG
>NZ_PQHZ01000083.1 GCF_003385185.1 Amycolatopsis palatopharyngis
CCCCCGACCCCCGGCAAGCGCCCCCGAACCGGCCACTGCCGAAGGCCGCCCGGACTCAATGCCCGAGAACGCCAGCGACGAGGCCCCCGACACTCCCGGTCGCCCCGACAACCCAGGCGCCGACAAGAAACCAGAAAAAGCCTAGCCGCGAATTTGCAGTTTCCGGGCTCGACTTTGCAGTTCCAGGGCGCGACTTGGCAGTTTCGGCGCCCGAGTTTGCAGTTCCAGGGCGTATGCGATCGCCCGAGCGAACAACGTCCACAATGGACTCGGCACGCAAAGTCCCGGCGTGCGCGGCAGGCACCGCGGAGCACCCTGAACGCCTCCCACGCCGACCGGCCGACGGCGACTCGTAGGCTCCGGGTGCAACGGTCCGAACGACACCGAGGAGCGCAACCGATGTCAGAAAGCCCCGCCACCGCTGACCTCGTCGACGAGTGGGGAGACCAGCTGCAAGTCTGTGACCTGCAGTTCCGCCACTTCGGCGCGCGCAGCAAGTTCACCGGCACGATCCGGACGATCAGCTGTTACCAGGACAACGCGCTGGTCAAAGCGGCACTGAACGAGCCGGGCGAGGGACAGGTGCTGGTCGTCGACGGCAAGGGGTCATTGCACACAGCGCTGGTTGGTGACCTGATCGCTGGGGCCGCCGAGCGGTCCGGCTGGGCCGGAGTGGTGCTGCACGGCGCGGTTCGCGACAGCGTCGCGCTGGCCGGCCTCGACCTCGGCGTCGCGGCGCTCGGTACGACACCACGTAAGAGCGGTAAGCAGGGCATCGGGGTCCGCGATGAGCCCGTCGGCTTCGGCGGCATCCTGTTCCGGCCCGGCGACGAACTCTTCGCCGACGAGGACGGGATCGCAGTTCTGCCCGCGGGAACACGACGCTGACCGACCCTGCGAAAGTCGTCGGGCATCCGGGTGACCTGCGGGCTTACCAGCCCTGATTCACCTCCAACTGTTGCCCCAGTGGTCTATACCTCGCATACTTCTGCTCGCCGTAAGCAAATAGGTTTCGGGTTTTGCTGACGAGAGGCGAGCACATGCGACCACACGCGTTGTCCCGAAGGCTGCGCAGCGGACTGGCTCTCGCAGCGATACTCGCGGCGACGGCCGGCACCGCGGTGCATACTCCCGCCACCGCCGATGATCGGGAGGACCGCGCCGCCACCGCCGCCGTCGTCTTCGAGGACAACTTCGACGGCCCAGCCGGCTCCCCTGTGGACGGCAGCAAGTGGCAGCTCGAAACCGGCGACAACGTCAACAACCTCGAGCGGCAGTACTACACGAACAGCACCCGCAACGCGGCCCTGGACGGCCAGGGAAATCTGGTCATCACCGCCCGCAAGGAGAACCCGGGGAACTTCAACTGCTGGTACGGACGCTGCGAGTACACCTCAGCCCGGTTGAACACCGCAGGGCGGTTCAGCCACGCGTACGGACACTACGAAGCCCGCATCAAGGTCCCGCGAGGGCAAGGAATGTGGCCCGCCTTCTGGATGCTCGGCAACAACTTCGGTGACGTCGGCTGGCCCGAAAGCGGCGAGATCGACATCATGGAGAACGTCGGCTTCGAACCCACGACGGTGCACGGCACCTTGCACGGGCCCGGATACTCCGGCGCGGAGGGCATCGGGGCCGGCTACACCCTGCCCGGCGGGCAACACTTCGCCGACGCTTTCCATACCTTCGCCGTCGACTGGTCACCGAACCGGATCACCTGGTCCGTCGACGGAATCGCCTACCAGACCAGGACTCCCGCCGACCTCGATGGCGACCGCTGGGTCTTCGACCACCCGTTCTTCCTGATCGTCAACCTCGCCGTCGGCGGCCGGTGGCCGGGCGACCCGGACGGCAGCACGGTGTTCCCGAGCCAGTTGGTGGTCGACTACGTTCGCGTCACGACCGGCGACGGAGGCGGCGGACAGGGGCCCACCGGCGCGATCACCGGCCTTGACGGCAAGTGCGTGGACGTCGCAGGGGCCAACAGCGCGAACAGCACCCCCGTGCAGCTCTACGGCTGCAACGGCACGGCCGCCCAGCAGTGGACCCTGCCTGGCGACGACACCATCAGAGCACTGGGCAAATGCCTGGACGTCACCGCCGCGGGAACCGCCGACGGCACCCCGGTGCAGCTCTACGACTGCAACGGCACCGGCGCCCAGCAGTGGACGGTCACCGGCGCCCGAGACATCGTGAACCTCGGCTCAGGGAAGTGTCTCGACGCCGCAGGTCACAGTTCGGCCGATGGCACGCGACTGCAGATATGGAGCTGCACCGGCGCCGCGAACCAGAAGTGGACGGCTCCAGCCTGACTTCCGTTACTCCGACCCCACCGCGACCGGTTCCCCCGGGTCCTCGATCCGCAGGCGATCGCCGATTCCCAGCAGCTGATACAACACCCGGGCCGAACGCGCCAACTCCGGCGAGCCACACAGGAACGTCCGAGCCTCCCGGAACCAGGGCGCGACGGCGTCGAGGTGTGCGGCGTCGAGATACCGGTCGCCGAGCATCCCCGGCCGCTCGCGCGGATCGGCGACGCGCACCCGGAATCCCGGACCCGCCGCGGCGAGCTGGGCCAGCTCGTCGGCATGGACCGGAACGGAGCCGTAGTGCAGCAGGACCACCCGTCCCCGGTGGCATTCGTCGGCCAGTGTCCGCATCATCGACAGCACAGGCGCGAGTCCGATTCCTTCACTGACCAGCAGAATGTCGCCAGTCGGCGCGGCCGGCAGGGTGAACCTGCCAGCCGCCGCGGCGAGCCCGACGACCGTACCCGGCACCGCGTAACGGTAGAGGTACTGCGAAACCGGGAACTCACGGTTGGCCTGGATGAGCAGTTCGATGCGTCCGTCGGCGCGGTGCTGTGAAGACACCGGCGAGAAACAACGGGACCTCGGCACTCCGCCGATGTCGACGGTCAGCCCGACCCGCTGCCCGGCCCGAAAACCACCCCAGTCCCGGCCCGGCCGCAATTCAGCGGACAGAATGGTACTGGACCGCCTCGTCACCGCGGTGACCTCGGCGCGAGCGTCCCGCACGGTGATCAGCGGATGCGCGAGTTCGAAGAACTGGTCGACTCCCGTGGGAGTGGCAAGCCTGCGGAGACTGATCGGCTCGAACCTCGCCCTCCACGGCACGGGAACTTCGCGGCCGGACGGCCTTCCGAACACTGCCCCTCCACTGGCTGGTGAATGACTCTGTCCCCCCAGCGACGCACAGCAAGTTTGTGCACGCCGGAGTGGACTGTCAAATACGAGTGTTGTGACACGCCATACAGGAAAAGTGATACACACTCATGTTTGTCTCATCCGAAGCCGGCCCGCCACCTCGAAGCAAACAGTTGATTAGCACCTGGGTACGAATCGGCGTCAACGAAACCTAGCAGTTCCGTGTTGTTCCGCAAAGGTTCTCTCCGGCTTTCCAGCCACTTCCAGAACGCGCACCGAACCGGAAAGACGCACGGGATGACAAGCGAACTTGCGAAACCTCACTCCGCACGACAAGCCCTGGCTTCCCCAATACCGGCCGACCGTCCGGTCGGGCCAGCCCCGGCGACGACGTCCTAGTGCCCGACCCACGCACACGCCTGGCCCACGGCTGGCCACGCATCCAGCCCCCTGGCCACGCGGGTTGAATGTTGAAGTACTCGCCTCGGCACTTCTCTCCGGCGATTACAACGGCAGCAGACCACCGAACGACGGCGCGTTTTTTGTCATCCGGAGACGATCTCGTCGCGAAGAAAAACTCACGGCTTCACTCGAACTAGTGAAACGCCAGAATGTCATCGTATGCGTTCCGTCAGGGCCTGTTGACAGCCACTATCACCTGAAATTATGTTACCCGGACCACAAAAACTGGTAAGACTTCGGCAGGGAAGTCTCCGATTTTGTTGCGACACAGGGGTAACGATGACCATGAACCTGGGCGGCCAACGCGTGCGCAACGAGGAAACGCGGGAAAGATTCACCTCTAACTCGATAGGTTCAACCGTCAACCAACTAGGTGACAAACGACCTCGTTCTGTCACTCCTCGTCCTCGATCCGGAGAAGACGAGGCGGTCGGCGGAATTGGCCGGGCGGACCGATTGTGGTCCTCCCTGCCGAGGGATTTGGCGATTCGATTTCGTCCGCACGCGGATCGGATGGCCAGGGACATCCTGCGTGAGATCCAACGTGTGGTTCCCGAATACGCGCAGCCGCTCGACGGGCCGTTCGGCGAGATCATCACCCGTGGAATCGGGCAGTCGATCGTGCACTGCATCGACAACATCGGTAATCCGGCGGCGCCGAAGGAGAACTGGATGCAGGTCTTCCGGCATCTGGGCAAGGTCGAGTTCAGCGAAGGGCGGAGCCTGGACTGCCTGCAGACGGCCTACCGGGTCGGCGGCAGGGTCGCCTGGCGGCACGTCGCGGAGTTCGGCCAGCGGCACGGCGTCTCGACCGGCACCCTCTGCGTAGGCGCCGAGGCGATCTTCGCCTACGTCGACGAGATCTCCGCGCTGTCCATCCAGGGCTACACCGCGGCGCAGGCCAAGGCCGCGGGCACCACCGCACGCCGAAGACGGCGCCTGCTCGAACTGATCCTGGCCGATCCGCCCGCCTCTCCACAGGCGGTGGCCAACCTGGCGGGCACCGCACGCTGGACGCTGCCGGAGTGGGTCACCATGATCGCGCTCGAGCAGCGTGGCGACCAGCCCGATCCGGCGGGACCGGTACTGGGTGGTGACGTACTGGTCGACCTCGAAAGTGCCCAGCCGTGCCTGCTGACCCCGCACGAGGTGAACGATCCCGGCGAGCTCGAGGCCCAGCTGCAGGGCTGGCGGGCGACCGTGGGCCCACGGGTCCGGCTCAGCGACGCCCTGGTGTCCCTGCGGTGGGCACGAAGGGCCCTGGATCTCGTGCGGCGCGGCATCATCGAGGACGCGAACGTGGTCAGGTGCACCGATCACCTGGCCACCATGTGGCTGCTCACCGACGAGTTCCTGGTTCGGGAACTGAGCACCCGATGCCTCGCCCCGTTCGACTTGCTCACGGTGAAACAGCGCGCCCGGCTGAGTGAGACGCTGCTGGCCTGGCTGCAGTCGCGGGGCAGCGCACCAGAGCTCGCCAACAAGCTCAGTGTGCACCCCCAGACGATCCGCTATCGCATGCACCAGCTCGAGGAGCTGTTCGGGGACCGGCTGCACGATCCCGAAGCACGTCTCGAGATGGAGATCGCACTGCGCGCGGAACGCCTCACCGGAGCGGATACGCGCGAGCAGAACGCACACTCATGACCACACGTGTTTCTCGAAAGCCGGATAGCACCTCCGAAACAATTTTTTGATCACACATTCGGCCCACACAATCTATTCGGCGAGAAACCGGGAACAAGTAATGATTCCGCATGGATTCGGCGATGACGGCGCTGTACCTTGACCCGGGGAAAAGATACGGGAAAGCCGCTGGAGCCGATTGTGGGGAACTCCGAGTGACCGATTCGCCGAACGATGGCCTCGTCGCACGACCGGCCCGAGTCGACGCGACCTACGAGTCACTGCTGGCGCCATCAACAATTCCACCCGCGGGATCCGGCGAGGCGGGCGGCAGAACCGTGCAACTGTGGTCCCTGCTTCCCCGTGACCTCGCCCGGATCCTCCGGCCGGGGGTGGTTGACCTGGCCGAGGAGGTGCTCGAGGAGATCCAGCGCGTGGTGCCCGACTACGCGCGTCCGCTGGAAGGCGAGTTCGGCAACACGATCACATCTGGCGTGCAGCAGGCGATCCTGGAATTCGTCGACCGCCTTGGCGACCCATCCGCCGCCCGTTCCGACCGGAGCCAGGTCTTCCATCGACTCGGCCAGCACGAGATGCACCAGGGCCGCAGCCTGGACGTGCTGCAGACCGCCTACCGGGTAGGCGCACGTGTGGCGTGGCGGCGTATGGCGGAGGTCGCGGCAGCCGCCGGCGTACCAGTCTCGACCCTCTGCCTGCTCGCCGAGGCGATGTTCGCCTACATCGACGAACTGTCGGCATTGTCCGTCGAAGGTCAGGCAGCCGCACAGGAGCGGGCGGCGGGCACCCTGGAAAGGCGTAGGCGCATGTTGCTCGACGTGGTACTCGACCAGTCGGCGCCGTCCGCGCAAGCACTGGCCGCGCAGGCGGCGGCCGCTCGGTGGCCCGTCCCCGAACAGGTCGTCGCGATCGCTCTCGCACCCCGTTCGGACGACGAGTGGCCCACACCCCTACTGGGAGACGAGGTGCTGATGGACCTGGAGGGCAATGCCCCCTGCCTGGTGCTGCCATCCCCTGAACCCGGCAGTCGTGGACGGATCGAGCGGGACCTGCGTGGCTTGCGCGCTGCCGTCGGGCCGCGAGTTCCCCTGTCCGAGACGGCCCGCTCCCTGCACTGGGCCCGGCACGCACTGGAACTGGCGCGCAGCGGCGCGCTGCCGGACGCCTCGCTCACCTGGTGCGAGGATCACCTTGCCGACCTGTGGTTGCTACAGGATCCTCTGCTGGCCCGCGAACTGATGACCCGGACGCTGGCACCGATGCGGCCACTCACCGAAAAGCAGCGCGAACGGTTGTCCGACACCTTACTGGCGTGGCTGGAGAGCCGCGGCAACGTGCGAATGGTCGCGCGAAAGCTCGCCGTCCACCCGCAGACCGTGCGATCCAGGGTCCAGGAACTCGACAGCCTGTTCGGGTCCGATTTGGACGATCCTCAGCAGCGCTTCGAACTGCTACTGGCCCTGCGAGCCCAACGAGCGATGCGCGGCGCCGAAGGGAGCGGATCGCCGCTCGGCGTCGCTCGTTGAGGGCTACTCGCGCTGGCCGGGTCCCAGCCCACCCGCGAGGTAGCGTTCCCTGCACCGTGCCCGCGCGGCCGTGCCGCCGGGAGTTCGCGGTACCAGCCCCGGTGCCAGCAGCACGATGTCCCGCAGGGCGAGTCCGTGTTCCACCGCCACCGCCCTGCGCATCGCGGCCGCCACCTCGGCTTCGTCGAGTTCCTCCGCGATCACCCAGTTCGCGCGTTCGGCGACGAGTACGGCCCGGGGGCCGTCATCGAACCGGGCCGTGAAAGCACAGACCTGGTGTGCGGCGACAGCCGGGTGCGCCGACTCGGCGGTGGCCTCCACATCCTGCGGAAAGTGGCTGCGGCCGTCGACGGTGAGTACCTCGCTGACCCGTCCCGTAACGTACAACTGCCCGCCAGACAGCACTCCGAGCTCGCCAGTACGCAACCACCAGCACGGATCTCCTGCTTCCGCCGCGCCCGCGAGCAGCACGCAGAACGTCTCCTCGGACGCCTCGGAGCGTCGCCAGTAACCGCGCGCCACGTTCGGCCCACTGACCCAGATCTCGCCGACCGAACCATCGGGCACCGGCGTTCGCGTGGCCGGATCCACAACGCAGACCTGTTGCCTGCGCGGCACTCCGACCGCGACCAGCGCGACCGCGTCCACGTCTCCAGGTACGGCGGGCACGGCACGGCCCAACGCGAGCTGTGCGCGGTAGAACGCGGTTTCGGTGAGTCCGTCGGCGGCCGCGACCAGCCCGGTCGCCTCGGCGATGCCGTAACAGGGCCGCAGAGCCGTCTGCGACAAACCGTATTCGGCGAAAGTCGTGGTGAACCGGGTGGCGATCTCGGGCCGGACCGGCTCGCCCACGTCGGCCAGTGCGTCGACACCGTGCAGCCGCAGTTCCGCGCGGTCTCGAACACTGGTCCGCGAGACGCAGAACCCGTAGGCGGCATTGGGTGCCGCACCGATGGCTCCCGGATACTCCCCCAGTGCGCGCAGCCAGTTCAACGGATTCTCCTGAAACGCCGCGGGATGCAGCAGCACCGCCCGGATTCCCGCGACAAGCGGGGTGAGCAGGCCCAACAGTAGGCCGAGGTGCTCGAACAGCGGTAACCAGCTCACGGACGTGTTGCGGCCGCGGCGAACGCCGAAGGCTCCGGCCGCCTGTCGTGCGGCCGCCACCAGGTTCGCCTGGGTGAACATCACCGCACTGGCTCGGCCCACGGCATCCGCGTCGTACTGCAGACAGGCAAGATCGTCGGGGCCCGGCTCAGGACCGGGCGGCACTCCGCCACGAAGCGGCGGGAGGGTGTCCACCGCTGCCAGTTGCACCGGCGACGGCGCAATTCCGTCCACAAAGGATCGCGTCGAGAACAACAGGTTCGCGGTCGTCAGGATCACGCTTGGTGCGGAATCCGCGATCGCGTTCTCCAGTTGCCGGTCTCGTTCCCCGTCCACGGGCGGAAACAGTGGCACCACGATAAGACCGGCGCGGATGACACCGAGGAGGGCAACGACATAGTCGGCTCCCTGGTCCATCAGGAGCGCGGCACGCTGTCCTGGAACGCAGGTCCGGCGCAGGAACGCCGCCAGGTCACCGGTTCGGCGATCCAGCTCGCGCCAGTTGAGTGTGCCGGTACGAGCATGTGGTCTGCCCCGGTGGTCCAGTACGGTCAACGCGGGATCGGTGCCGTGACCACGTGCCCACGTGGTGAGGATCGCCGGAAGGGTGTCCCGGAATCCGTCGTCCGTCCAGGCCGCAGGCAAATCGTCGGTTGTGTCCTTGTCAGCAGCCGTGAGCGGAGAAGTGCTCTGCATCATTCCTCGCGAGAGATTCGGACTACCGGACAGAACGCATCAGTCGGTACTCGAAGAAGCGATTACCTTATGGCGCTTCGCTCAATACCTGGGGCTTGTGTCTCACCGTACCGCTTGCGCCACACGGCCTACAAGTAATTCCGCATGCCGTCATCCCGGCATCGCGATGTGGTGCGATTATTGGTAGTGCCATGACAAAAACGGCCACAATTCCACGCGGAAAGCCTCGATCTGGACCTGCCCGGTTCACCCGCCCGGCCGAGGAACGTTCCGCGAACCCCGCACCCCGGTCGGGTCTCCCTTGGGCAACGTGCACCTGGCGGCTGTGTTCAGCGGCCCTCCCTCGGAGGTGTCCAAGCCGTCGCGGTACGGCGTGGAGCCGTACCCGCTGGTGCACGGGGGAGGATCGTAGAAGGTCAGTGCCAGCCCGAAATGGGCCCCGTCGGCGCGCACGACCGAGGATCCCGCCGCGACCGCCTTCGGTGTCGTCACCAGCAACTGCTCGAGGCCGTCCTGCCGGACTTCGAGCACGGTCGACGTGGACAGCAGGTTCGCCAGCAGCACGCCGAGGTTCGGGCCGCTCTGCCGGACGAGTTCGGTGACTTCCCGCGCGGCCGGCGCGACCGCGGGAATGAGTTCGCGGATGTCGGTGTCGGATTCCTTGAGCTGCGCGGCGAGCAGCGCCGCGTTCCGCGCGAAGGATCGGATCGCGCCGGACTGCTCCACCTGTGTGGTAAGCACGGTTTCGGCGTCGGTCACCAGATTCGTCACCTCGGGCACGTGCTCGGTCGCGGTCTCGATGAAGTCGATGCCGCTGTCGAGCAACACCTCCAGGTTCGGCCCCGACCCTGAGGTCGCGTCGTACAACTCGTCCACCACGGTGCGCAGCGCATCCGTCGGGACCGATTCCACGAAGAGATCCAGGTTGCCCAGTACGGTGTCCACGGGCAGCGGAACGGTGGTGTCCGCCTGCTCGATCACCGACCCCTCAGTGAGGACCGGACCGTCCTCCCGGCGGGGGCGCAGATCCACGTACTGTTCGCCCGCCGCCGACCGGTTGGCGACGACGGCCCGCAGATCCGCCGGGATCCGCGGAGCATCGGGATCGATCTCGAGATCGGCCTCCATCTCGGTCCCGGTCAGCCGCAGCTCACCGACTCTGCCGACCGTCACCCCGCGATAGGTCACCTCGGAGTTGGTGAACATTCCGCCACTCGAGACGAACCTCGCGGTGACCGAGTATCCGGTGTCCCACAACATCTTCCGCAGACCGACATACTCGGCTCCGACGTAGCTGACGCCGAGCAATGCGATCGCGACGAAGGCGGTGACCTGCCAGCGAACTCGCCTGGTGAGCATCAGCCCGCCCCTTCCGCCCCGCCTGTGCGGGTGTCGAAGTCCAGGAACGAGTTGAGGTAGTCACCCTTGATCGCGTCGAGTGCGACATCCGGGAACGGGAACGTGAGCAGTGTCTGCATCGCCGCGGGCAATGCGGCCCCGGACTCGGCGAGCTTACGCAGGATCGGTTCGAGCGCCGCCAGATCCGCCACCAGGTCGTCTTTGGCCCGGTCCACGGTGTCCACCGCGACCTCGCTCAGGTCCGCGAGCGAAGTGAGCATGCCGACCAGTGCCTCCCGCTGCCGCGACAACGCCTGGACGCCGGGAGTGAGATCGGTGAGCACCTCGTCGATCTGCCCAGTGCGTTCAGCAAGGGTTCCAGCCAGCTCGTTCACCCCGTCCAATGCCCTGCTGATCTCAGCCCGATGCCCGTCGAGGCCGGTGACGAACTCGTCGAGGTTGCTCAACAACGATCGCGCCGCGCTCTCGTTACCACCGAGCGCGTCGTTCAGTTCCCGGTTGATGGTTTTGATCTGTGCGATACCGCCACCACCAAGCAACAGTGACAAGGCGCCGAACACCTCCTCGATCTCCGTCCCCCGTTCGGTGCGCTGCGCCGGTATCACCGCACCGTCACGCAGCTTTCCGGTGGGAGTGCTCAGCAGGGGTGGTCCCAGTTCGACGAATTTCTCCCCGAGCACACTGGTCTGACGCAGCCGGGCCACCGCGTTGGCCGGTAGTTCGACAGTGCCGTTGACCGCGAGCGTGAGCAGCGCCGTCCGGCCGTCCTCGGCGAGCTCGATCCGCTCCACCGCACCGACCGCGACATCATTCACCTTCACCCCGGACTGCGGCACGAGGTCGAGCACATTGGTGAACTCGGCGACCACGCGGTAAGGCTGCGCCCCGAGATCCGCTCCACCGGGCAGCGGGACGTCGTACATTCCGTCGAATCCGTCCCCGCCGCACCCACTGACGACCACCAACAGCGCCGTGAGTGCCACCGCGCGAGGCCGGCGCCCGCGTCGCCACAACGGGCTCTCCTTCATCGTGCACCCCCCGCCTGCCGCAACGTGCCGGTGACCGGCAGCGGCAACGCGGGCGAGCCCGATCCGCCGCCCGGCAACTTCGAGAACTCAAGCAGGTTGGCTCTCGCGTCAATCGTTCCCGACCCTGGGTTGTACGCCTCCACCAGATTGGTCAGCGCGTTCGGAGCGGTGTCCAGCGCCTCGGCCAGCGAGGCCTTCTGCTCCACCAGCACTCCGGCCACGCCCGCCACCTTATCCACATTGGACTTGATTTTGCCGCGGTTGTCCCTGACGAATCCCTGCACGGCACCCACGGCATCGGTGAGTTCGGCAAGCGCCGCGGCGAGGTCGTCCCGATCCTCCGCGAGGACCTCACTGATGGTCGCCAGTTGCCGCGTGAACCGCTCGACCCGCCCGTCGTTCGCGGCGAGCATGGCGGTGAACTCGCTCAGGTTCTCCACCGTCCCGAACAGATCGTCCTTCGATCCACTCAGGGTTCGCGCCAGCTCACCCAGCTGCCGAACCGACTCGCCGAGCGGCTTTCCGTTACCGGCCAGTGTGTCCGCACCCTGCTCCAGCGCTTCACTGACCGCACCCTCGGAGTTCGCTCCCTTTGGCCCGAGTGCGACGGTGAGATCGTTGAGGCTCTCGAACAGCTCATCCACCTCCACCGGTGTGGCCGTCCGGGACAATGGGATGTGTGCGCCATCGGCGAGTTGCGGGCCCCCGGAGTAGACGGGAGCGAGCTGGACGTATCGGTCGGCGACCACGCTTGGGGTGACCACCATCGCCCGCGCTTCGGCTGGTATCCGGACCTCCCGGTCGACCGTCAGCCGGACCTCCACCCGGTCGCCCCTCGGCTCCACGGATTCCACGGTGCCCACCACGACACCCAGCATCCGGACGTCCGAGGCGGGGTAGATGCCGACCGTGCTGGTGAACGAAGCGCTCACCTGCTTGCCGCCGTCCACGGTCACGACCACGCCGATCGCGGCGGCGAGTAGGACCACGACACCACAAGCGGCCACGAACCGGAGCCTGCCGCGCTCCGGTCGCCTGGTTCGCCTGCCCATCAGCGACCCCCGTTTCTCGGCGGAACGCAACTACCAGGCCGTTGCGCGGGCACGAGTCCACAGATGTAGCCCTCCACCCACCGGCCGTTACCGACGGCGTTGCCCACGAGCCGGTAGAACGGTCCGGCCAGTCGCAGGCTCTCGCTCAGCTTGTCCTGGTTGCGTCGCAGCACAGTGGCCACGCGGTCGAGCTGGTCGAGTGCGGGCCCGAGTGTCGCCTGGTTGTCGGCCACCAGTCCCCGCAGTTGCTCGGCAAGGTCCCGGGTACCGGTGAACAGCTTGCCGATCGCGTCCCTGCGCGAGTTCAACTCGGTCAGCAGCACGTCACCGTTCTTGATCAGCGACTCGAACTGTCCCGTTCGCTGGGCGATGGTCGTGGTGATCTCGTTGGCCTCCGCGAACAATGTGCGCAGATCCTCGTCCCGGGACGCGAGGGTGCGCGACAACGCGGACATGCCGTCCAGTGCGGCGTGCACCTCCTCCGGCGCGGTCGCACCCAGCGTCCGTGACAGCGTCCGGAAGGCTTCCGCGAGCTGATCCGTGTCGATCGCACCCGCCGCGGTGGCCAGGTCGCCGAACGCCTCGTTGACGTCGTACGGCGAGGTGGTGCGCTCTCGCGGAATCGGCACATCCGGATCGAGATCGCCCCTACCCAGAGGGTCGAGTACCAGGTTCTTCTGCCCGAGCAAAGTCTTGATCGTGATGGCGGCCGTCGTCCGGTCGCCGAGCCAGATTCCGGAAACGGTGAACGTGATCGTGGCGTGGTCGTCCTCGAGTTCGAGGCCTTCGACCTCGCCGACCTTGACTCCCGCGACCCGCACCTCATCCCCGGAACGCAGGCCCGCCGCCTCGGTGAACTCCGCCGAGTACGTGGTGCCACCACCGATGATCGGCAGGTCTTCGGCCTGGTAGACGACCAGTCCGAGGACCAGCATCAGCAGCCCGCCGATGCTGCCGACGGTGACCGGATCGCGCTCGTGGAAGGACTTCATCGCCCGCACCTCGCTTGTGTCGCTGGCACTCCGACGGGTGGCCCGCCGGGGGCCGGTGCCGCGTCCGAGGAGGCCTCGCAGAGATAGAAGTTGAACCACGAGCCGTAGGAGACCAGGGTCCCGATGCGGTCGTACTTGACCGGCAGGTTCGCCAGGAACTTCTCGAAAACAGCGGTGTTGTCCGCGAGGTTGCCGGAAAGGTCACCGAGTGCGGTGATGCTCCGCTTCAGTGGAGCCCTGCCCTCCTCCAGCAGTTCCGCGGTACTCTCGGCGAGATCACCGAGGCCACCGATCGCCGCGCCGATGGGCTTCGCGTCTTCCGCCAGCCCGCTGACGAGCTGCTCGGTGGTGCTGATCAGTGTCGAGAGTTGGTCTCCCTTGGCATTGACCGAGTCCAGCACGGTGTTCAGATTCGTGATCACCTCGCCGATCACCTCATCCTTGTCGGCGAGGGCGGAGGTCAGCGAAGCTGTGTGCCGCAGGAAACTGTCCAGGGTGGCACCTTCCCCCTGCAGGACCTGGATGATCTCGTAGGAGAGCTGGTTCACCTCGTCCGGCGACATTGCCTCGAACAACGGCTTGAAGCCGTTGAACATCGCGGTCAGGTCGAGCGCGGGACTGGTCCGCTCCAGCGGAATGTGTGCTCCTGGCGCCAGCTTCCGCCCACCCGAGGCTGGTCCCTGGTCCACCGCGAGGTAACGCTGCCCCACAAGGTTGCGGTAGCGGATGGTCACGGTGGCCGAGGCGTTCAGATCACGGTTCGCCTCGAGTGAGAATCGCACGTCCGCGAATCGGCGGTCGACCACATCGACCCGGTCCACCTGCCCGACGCGGACCCCCGCCATGCGTACGTCGTCACCGGGATTGACCGAGGTGACATCGGTGAATCTGGCTGTGTAGTAAACGGCATCCCCGATGCCGACGTTGGCGATCGTGACCCCCAGGACGATCGCGGCCATCGTCGTGACGACGAAGAAGATCGCACCCTTGATCAGCGGACCCCAGAAACCTGTCATCGCAATGTCACCTCCGTTCCGCGCAACAACGGCCCCATCAACATGCCGCTCCAGTCCGCGACCTCGGCCGGCGCTACACCGAGTACCGGTGCCATCAGTTCGGCGATGACCTGCCGTTCGTACGGGGAGTTCTCGATAGCCACCGGCTGCAGCGCGAGTGGGAGCCCGGCGGCCCCATGGGGAGCGTGCGCTCCCCCGGCGGGCCGCACCCCCTGTCCTGGCCCGCTTCCGGGTGGATGACACCGCGGTCCCCCGCGCGCGTTGTAGACCGGCTCGTCCCGGCCGGGAACGTACTTGCCGCGTGGCTGCTGAACACTCAGTTTGACGTGCAGGCCGGGTTCAGCGGTGCCCGCGCCGAATGCCTTCTCCAGCACCGGAGTGACTCGGTTCACCGATTCGAACAGACAGGGAAACGACGGGGAGTACTTCGCCAGTAGTTCCAGCGTGGGCCTGCTCGACTCGGTCAGTCCGATGAGGCTGCTTCTGTTCTCCCGGACAAAGGAGTTCAGTTCCCTGGCCGCAGTGCCCACCTCCGCGTACAGCGCGTCCAGGTTGTCCCGTTCGTCGGCGATGGTCCGGCCGGTCACGGTGAGATCCGCGAGCGCCTGCAGAATCTCCGGTGCCGCGCCGGAGTAGAGCTCGGCCACATCGCCGGTACCGCCGATGGCCTTCTTGAACCGCGGCATCAAGGGATTCGTCTCCGCCAGCAGACGGTCGAGCCCCACGATGCTCTCGCCGAGCGCCGCACCACGCGTGTCCAGCGCCTGAGCGACGGCGCCGAGCGAAGCGGACAACTTCTGCGGCTGCACGGCTTCCAACAACGGAAGCAGGTTCCCGAGCACCCGTTCCAGCTCGATCGCGTTCTCCGACCGGTCCTGTGGGATGACATCCCCCGCCGCGAGACTGCGCCTGTCCGGCCGGTCCGGAAGCACCAGGCTCACGTAGCGTTCCCCGAACACGGTCTTCGGCAGCAGTCGTGCCGACACGTTGCGCGGCAGTTCGTCGATGCTCTCGGGGTCCAGTGCCAACTCGATCTCGGCCCCAGCCTCGGTGGTCCGCACGTCGCGTACCTCACCGAAGGGCACGCCACGCACTTTCACCTCGGCGTTCTCGGCCAGCTGCAGGCCGATCCGGTCAGCGCGCAGGGTAACGATGTCCACAGTGGTGAACCGTTTCTCGTACACCGCGACCGTGAACCACAGCATCAGTGCCAGCACGAGAAAGAAGACGACTCCGGCGAACTGGGTGCCCAGGCGCCTGCGCGTATCGCTCGCTGTCATCCCGCCACCTGCACAGTCGTGTTCGCGCCCCAGATCGCCAGACTCAGGAACAGGTCCAGCACGCTGATCAACACGATCGAGGTGCGTACGGCACGTCCCACCGCGACGCCGACACCGGCGGGTCCTCCCGAGGCGCGGTATCCGTAGAAGCAGTGCGTCAGGATCACGGCGACGCTGAACACGAGTACCTTTCCGAACGACCAGAGCACGTCCTCCGGCGGGAGGAAGAGGGTGAAGTAGTGGTCGTAGTTGCCCCCCGACTGACCGAAGAGCCACACGGTGACCTGCCGAGAGGCCACATAGGACACCAACAGCCCGATCACGTAGAGCGGAATCACCGCGACGAATCCGGCGATGATCCTGGTGGTGACGAGGAACGGCATGCTCCGGACGGCCATCACTTCGAGCGCGTCGATCTCCTCCGAGATTCGCATCGCCCCCAGTTGGGCGGTGAAGCCAGATCCCACGGTCGCGGACAACGCGAGCCCTGCAGCTAGCGGGGCGATCTCCCTGGTGTTGAAGAAAGCGGTCAGAAACCCGGTCAGCGCGGAGATCCCGATCTGGTTCAACGCACTGAAACCCTGCAAGCCGACGGTGACCCCGGTGAAGACGCAGAGACCGACCATCACGCCGATCGTCCCGCCGATCACAGCGAGCGCCCCGGTACCGAAGGTGACCTCGGCGAGCAGCCGGACAACCTCGCGGAAGTAGTGCCGCAGAGCCAGCGGTATCGAGCCCAGCGCCCTGACGTAGAACAGGAGTTGATCGCCCAGGTTGAACAGGGTGTCACCAGGGCGGCGCAGTGTCCTCCTCGCCCGGTCGGCGACGGTCGTCACGTCAGGTTCCCTTCGCCGGCACCAGCTGCAGGTACAGCGCGGTGATCACGGTGTTGACGAAGAACAACAGCAGGAAGGTGATGACCACGGACTGGTTCACCACATCGCCGACGCCTTTGGGGCCACCCCTGGGATTGAGCCCGCGGTAGGCCGCGACGACCCCGGCCAGGAAGCCGAAGATGAACGCCTTGATCATGCTGACCCAGAGGTCGGGTAGCTGCGCCAGCGCGTTGAAACTGGCGAGATACGCGCCGGGCGTACCGTCCTGCACGATGACGTTGAAGAAGTAGCCCCCTGCCACCCCGACAACGCTGACCAACCCGTTCAGCAACACGGCCGCGAGCATCGCCGCCAGTACCCTCGGCACGATCAGCCGCTGGATCGGCGAGACACCGAGCACCCGCATCGCGTCGATCTCCTCCCGGATCGAGCGTGAGCCCAGATCCGCGCAGATCGCTGACCCACCTGCTCCGGCGACGATGAGCGCGGTGACAATCGGGCTCGCCTGCTGCACCACCGCCAGCACACTCGCCGCGCCGTTGAACGATTCGGCACCGAGTTGACTGGTCAGGGTGCCGAGTTGCAGGGAGATCACCGCGCCGAAGGGAATGGCGACCAGGATCGCGGGCGCGATGGACACGCTGGCGATGAACCAGAACTGCTGGACGAACTCGCGCGCCTGGAACGGTCGGCGGAACATGGCGACGACGACGTCCAGGCCGAGGGAGAAGAGCCTGCCGAACTCTCGCATCACCGACCGGATCGCCTCCGCACCGGGCAACCGGGACACGGGTGCGGTCATCGGAGCATCCGGCTCGGGCTCGGGCTCGCGCCGATCCTCCGGTGGCTCGCCAACGGTTTCAGCCCGTAGTGCGCTCGCTCCTCCGGTTCGAGGCTGGCGATGATGCTGTGCTGGGCCAGTGCGGGAAGGGTGTGCAGGATCTTCATGACGCGGTCCTTGCGGCGGTGCGCGCCCATCCGTTCCGGCATGCCAGGGCTCGGTTCGATCTGCGGAACCACGCCGCGCACATCCTCGTTCGGCGAGCCGTCC
>NZ_PQHZ01000084.1 GCF_003385185.1 Amycolatopsis palatopharyngis
GCCATCGAGCATCGAGTACTCGGTGTGCACGTGCAGGTGGACGAAGGAATCGTTCGACACCAGCGAAAACCTCCCCTGAGTGGATCAACCGGCAACGCGCGCGGCCGGGTGTTCCACCTTAGTCCTGAGCCCTGACAGCTCCGCACCGCCACACCGGCTCCCTGTAGCCGTTTGAGGTTACCCAGAGCACGAGGACTGCGAAGATGACGACCTAAACAGGTACCAGCGGCACGCGAACGTATGTTCTAGTCTGAGGTGGGTGTTGCCGCTCGGCGGGGAAGGCCGAGGCGGCACAGCGCGACCCTGGGCGCTCAGCGAACAGGTGCCCGGGTCGACACCCACTCGCTGACTGTGTCGGCGATCACTGGTGCTACGGGAGACGACGGGAGGAACTGCAGATCAAGGGCGAGTTCTATCCTCGGTTCGACCCGCTGTTGATCGTGACGAAGCCCCGGGGCGAGCACGACCACACCGACGTCTCGGTTTGGTTCGTCCTAGCTTGACTTGCGCGGACTACATGGAGTCACTGGTTCGCGACGCTCCTTGAACGCGGCATCGGCGTCGAACTCGGCTCGGGCAGCACGATAGAGCGCGTCCAAGGCCGACGTTGCGTCCTCGCGTCCGGTGTCGCCGACCTCGGTGTTGCGCCAGCTCGCCTCGGGGTGCTCGAAGATGTACTGGATCAGCATCCCGAACTGCGTGCCCCAGTCACCGACATGGTTCTGCCGGACGACCTCAGCCCCAAGAAAGCCCAGGATACGAACAAGGGCATCACCGATCAGCGTCGACCGCAAGTGCCCGACGTGCATCTCCTTGGCGATGTTGGGTGCCGAATAGTCGACAACGACAACCTGCCTACTCTGACTCTCCGCCACCCCCAGCCTCGGCTGCTCGGCACGCTGCGTCAGCTGCTTGGTGATCGCCCTATCCGCCACCGTGATGTTGAGAAATCCTGGCCCGGACAACTCAACGCCGGTGAGCCAGGGCACTGCTGCAAGGTGCGGCTGCAGCCTCTGCGCCAGGTCGCGAGGTTTCTCACGTGCCTTCTTGGCGAGGGCGAGCGCAACGTTCGACTGAAAGTCGGCATGGTCGGATCGGCGCACCAATGGGTCCTGCTCGGCGAGTTCCGCAGTCAGCTCCGCAGCCATCGCCGCAGACACCGCCTGCTCCACCTCAGAGACCAATGAGCGCACTTGCTCCACCACGCCGCAACCCTCCACACAAACTCAAGACACAAAGCACAGTGTGGCCGACTGGTTTGTCGCCGGGCCAGTGCCTCTCGACAACACAACCCCTTGATCCTGGTGAAGCGCATCGCTCCGCTGCCCGCGACATCCTGAACCGAGCGCGGAACCAGCTCGCTGAGTCCGGTGAGCGGGCCGCCGCCGCGATCCGCGCCAGGGCGATTTGGCGCCGGACGAGCCGGGATGGCTGGCCGACGTGGCCGGGTTCGCCGGTGAGATCGGTATCGGTGCCTGGGAAGGTGTCACCGGCCTGGCCGACATGGTCGTCACCTACAGCCCCAACCGCCTCCTCGTCGATCCACAAGGCTGGGCCGAGGACATGGGCACTCTCGCGCAAGGCTTTGTCGGCGCCGTCCAGAACCCCGCCGAGTTCGGCAAAGCCCTGATCGACTACGACACCTGGAAACAAAGCCCCGGACGCGCCATTGGCCACCTCATTCCCGACGCCATCGCAGCTGCGGCCACCGCCGGTACGGGGGCCGCGGCCATCCTCGCCGGGCGGGGTGCTGTCAAAGGTGCGGAACGCGCCGCTGACGTTGTGGACGAGGCCGGGGATGCCGCGAAGGCCGGAGAACGGGGCGCGGGGGCTGGTGGCCTGACGGTGTCGGAACAGTGCGCCGTCCGTTCCCTGGAGAAACAAGTCAGTGAGCACCAGGACAAACTCGCCGCATACCGCGCCAACCCGGACGCCTTCGACAACAAAGGAATACTGAAGAACGCTCCAACGCCGGAAATCAGACAACGCATCATCGATGGTATAATTCGTCACCTGGAAGCGGAAATAAAGACCTTCCAGCGGCAGATCGACGACATTCAAGGAGGCGGTTGATGAGCGACTCGGTGCGAATCCCGGTCGAACGCCTGCGACAAGCCTGCACGCTGCTGCTGGACCACCTGGCGCAGAACGAAAATGGTGTCGTCGAACTGGAATGTGACTACTTCTGGACCATCGACGACGACACCCTGTACAACGTGTATGCCGAACCTGCAGAACTGGGTGTAGGCCAGGTATCGGAATCATGGGCGCACCTAGTACTCCAGTGGTAGTTCGTGATGGTCATGCTTCGTGGGTCGATTGTCGCTGGTAGTGGCCTTGCTGGGCGCGGTATTGGTGGCGTCTGCGCCATCTTGAGCAGCGGATCCGGTGTGCGACATCGAGCACCGGACGGCTGATCAGAGTGGTGAACAGGTGGTGGATTTCGTTGCAGGTCAACGAAATCCATCCGGCAGTTGCCGGTTCGGGGTTTCGTTCGGTGGATGCGACCACAGCGAGGAACGCGTGGGCGAACATCGCCATGACCGTCCAGCGGTGCCAGGAGGTCCACCGTCGGACCTGGTGCTGGTCGAGCCCGGTGAGACCTTTGCCGGTCTGGAAGGATTCCTCGACTGTCCACCTGCGGCCCGCGACCTGAACCAGCATCCGCAGTGGAACGAGTTGGGGTGAGTAGCAGCGATAGAACGCCAGCTCGCCGGTGGTGCGGTGGCGGCGGATCAGCAGCCACCGGTGCCCGTCGGGCTCGTCGGTGTCGATGTCGGCGAAGGCCCAGTCGTAGTAGCGATTCCCTTTTGCCCCAGCGCCTGCGGACAGGCGTTGCCAGACGTGTTCAGGCAACCGGGCGGCAACACCGTCAGCGCGCAGCACGCCAGCTGGAGTGCTGACCCGGCGGTCGCAGCCGATGGCGAGAACGTAGCCGATACCGCGCTGTTCGAGGTTCTTGCGCAGGTGGGGGTCGGCTCCGTAAACCTCATCCCCGGCGACCCACTGTGCCTGGACCCCTGCGTCGAGGGCACGGCCGATCATGGTGGTCGCCAGCGCGGGTTTCGTCGCGAACGCGGTGTCGTCGGGGATTCCTGCGCCCACGCGGCGGTCGGGTCGGTGGTCCAGGATTTCGGGAGGTAGAGGGCCCGGTCGATGAATGCGTGCCCGGCGTCGGTGGCGTAGGTGAGGTAGACCGCGACCTGGGCGTTCTCGATGCGGCCTGCGGTGCCGGTGTATTGACGTTGCACTCCGACGGTGTGGACGCCTTTCTTGAGGTCGCCGGTTTCGTCGACGACCAGCACGGCGCCGGTGTCGCCGAGGTGTTCAGTGACGTAGTCGCGTAGGTCGTCGCGGACCTCCTCGGCGTCCCAGACTGCTTTGCGCAGCAGGTATTGTATCCCGTCGGGGGTGTCGTCGCCGGCGTGTTCGGAGATGGTCCAGCAGTTCTTGTCCGGCAGGTCCGACAGCAGCCCGAGCAGCAATGCTCGTGCTCGTCGGCGGGGTTCGACGCGGGTGAACCGGCCGGCGATCCGGCTGACCATCTCCTCGAACATCACCGCCCATCGGTCAGGGTTTACGCTGGGACCCGCGGCCACCAGCCGATCAGGGTTAGTCCACACAACCGACCATGATCAACTGGTGGCCGCACCCGTCTGCAGGCACCCACCAGCGACATCACGAAGTCCGGCTGGAGTACTAGCCGAGGTGCTCCGTGCAGTGGGAACCCCGGAGACGCGAAAGCCTGTGCCTTAGTAACTGTCCCCATGTTTCTTGTGTCTTGATGGTTCTTCCGCGAGTTTTTGTTGTTTATTGCGCCAGGTTGCTACTCCGGTCGACTGCGCAGCTTCGGGTGTTGCCCTGCCGCGCCATGCGCTGCGCGCATGTTGGTGGAGGGCGGTCGTAAGGTAGTTAGCCGTGACGGAACAGATGGCAGTGACAGTAGGGCGACGTGCGGCGAGGGCGATCTTGATCGATGATCAGGGTCGGTTGGTGTTGATCAAGCGTACGAAGCCGGGGCAAGAGCTGTACTGGACGGCGCCGGGTGGCGGCGTCGAGGACGGTGATAGCTCAATCGAGGCGGCGCTGTATCGCGAGCTGAGCGAGGAGTTGGGCGCCGAGGCGGCTGGGGCGTCGCAGGTGTTCCTGTTCAGTTCGCCGTCGGATTCCGGGGTCGCGGTGCAACACTTTTTCGTCGCGCGGCTGGTCACGGTCGATGAGTCCGCTCGTAGGGGGCCGGAGTTCATCGACGCGTCGCGCGGCGGCTATGACCTGGACCGGATTGACCTGCGCAGCGACGGGTTGACCTCGATCGACTTGAAGCCGACCGCGTTGAAGGAGTTCATCCTGGCCAATCGCGAAGCGCTGCTAGCCGAGGCGGCTGCTGTCGGTTGATCTCAGCTCGCGTTCCATCGTAGATAGGTGGGTGTGGCACGACCGGGTAAGAGGTGCAGGCTGTCGTGGTCGATGCCCAGGGTGTCCCGGAGAGCGGCGGTTTCGCCTGGCCACTTGGCGTGAGCGAGCTGGTCGAACGCAAGCACGCTTCCGCGCGTGAGGTAGGGCTGAATGGCCTTGAGCGTGTCGCGGGTGGGCTTGTAGAGATCGAGGTCGAAGTAGGCTAGGGCGATGATCGTGTGAGGGTTCTGATCGAGGTAGCGGGGCAGGGTGTCGCGCACGTCGCCCTCAACGAGGAGCGTCCGGCGGATGTGACCGAGGTGTTCGGCGTCCTCGTGGCCGTTGAGTATGTCGCGCAGGTGGTCGGGGTAGTCGGCGGGTACGGCGAACTTGCCGGTCACCGCACTCGCGGCGGTGACGTCAATCTCGGCGACGTCGGGGAAGCCGGTGAAGGTGTCGAATCCGATGATCCGGCGGTGCGGGTTGTAGGGCTCGTAGACGCCGCGAAGTGCTGTCAGGGCGGCGACGTGACGGCCGCGATGTACGCCGAACTCCATGATTGCGCCGGGCACGTCGACGATCATCCGGTACAGAGCGTCCAGCGACAGCAGGTCGGTGAGTGGCTGACGGCGAAGGTACAGCGCCAGGTTGTCGACCAGTTCCTCCGGCGGGATGGGGCTGTTGGCCAGCAGGCGTGCCAGGCGGCGGCGGACCGATCGCTCGTGGTCGGATTCGCGCGGGAGGCGGTTGCTGTGCTCGTCGCTGCTGGTCATGGAGATACTCCTCGGTTGGGTGCCCACAGCCCGGCGGGAGCGAGGCGGAATTCGCTGGCCAAGCTGAAGATGTCAGCGGCGTTGCGGTGGCCGATGTGCAGGGCTGCGATGGCCCCGATGAGGAGCCGGTGGGATACAACAAGGGCAGGGCCGTGGGTGGTGGAGAGGTGGTGGGCGATTCTGGCGGCTTCGCTCGCTCGCTCCGCGAACGTGCGGAGGCTTTCACCGCCGGGCAAAGCGCTGTCGAGGTCGTGGCCGCGTTGCTGGCGCCATGCTTGATAGGCGGGTGGGTACTGCGAGGGGGTGCGGCCGAGGACGCAGGACGGTGCGCGCCACTCGGCGAAGGCATCGAGCGGCCGGATCACGCGCGCACCGAGCGTGCTCGCGGCGATCGAGGCGGTCTGCCGGGCTCGGCGCAGTGGACTGGAGACCACTACGGCCAGCGGCCAGTGATGGTCCTGGAGCTGGCGGGCGGTGAACTCGGCTTCGACGCTGCCACCGACGGTGAGGGGACTGTGAGGGCGGGCGTGGGCTCCGGGGCGGCACAGTCCGTCCTCGCAGGTGCCGTGGCGCATCCAGAGCACGGCGGGGGTCATGTCATGCACCAGCCCCCGTCGACGGTGAGACATTGGCCGGTGATGAAGCCGGCGCCGGGAGAGGTGAGAAAATCGACAGCGGCGGCGATGTCCTCCGGCTGACCGCGCCGTTTGATGCATTGCCGGTCGAGTTGGCGGCCGAGCATGGCGTCGTGGTCTGCGACGACGGCGTGCTCGGCGGGCACCTCGACCGAACCAGCGCGGACGCAGTTGACCGTCATGCCGCGCGGCCCGAGTTCGCGGGCCAGTGCTCGCACGAGCCCTTCGAGTCCACTCTTGGCCGAGATGTACCCGGCGAGGTCTACTCGGCCGAGTTGTGTGAGCACCGAGGACACGGCGACAATGTGTCCCTGCTTGCGCGCGGTGAGCGGGGCCGTGACCAGTTGAGCGCACGCGGCGTGAGTGATCAGGTTGATCTCGACCTGCTGGCGGAACGTGGCAAGATCCGTGCTGTCCCACGAGATGCGTGGGTAGGCGCCGGCGTTGGAGACGAGAACGGCGAGCCGATCGGCGGCATGATCGGTCTCCAGCGCAAGAGCGTCGAGGGTTGGCTCTGAGGTGAGGTCACCGGTCACGGGCACAATCGTCGCCCCCGCTTGTTCGGCACGGGTTACCACGCTGCGGAGGTCGTCGTCACCGGTGAGGTGTGTGAGGATCAGGTCGTAGCGAAGCGCGAGGCGAGCGGCGATGGCGGCGCCGATGCCGGAGCCTGCTCCGGTGACGATGGCGACGGGGCGAGACACGTTAGCCGACCTCCGCTTCTGTCGGTGTGAGTGAGAGAAATCTTGCGAGAGTGGTCGCGGGATCGAGTGCTTCGGTCAGTAGCGCCAGCGACAGCGCGGCATCGCGGGGTTCGAGGTCGCCGAGGTGGTAGACGGCGAGAAGGCGCATCACCAGGTAGGGACGCAGCCAGCCCATGAGGTCGTTGATGCCGAGGTGGCTGGCCAGCGGGTAGACGATCTCATTGAGGTATCGGTGCAGGACATGCCGGCGAGCAGGGCTGGGAATGTGCTCGTAGTCGATCACCAGCGATGTCCCATTGTGTCCGATGTGGATGATCGGTTCGGCGAGGCTGCTCGGAGCAAGTGCGGTCGGGTGATCGCGGAATGCGGCGGGGTTGTAGTGCGGGGTGAGCCAGGCGCCGTGCAGGCGCTGGTAGAGCAGGAAGCAGGTGATTTCGCCGGGTAGCGCGTTGAGTCCGCCGGTGTCGTAGTCGAACCACACTGGTCCGGCGTGGGGTGACCAGCCGATGTTGAGGTCGGTGGGATCGCCTTGTGTCACAGCGGCCCATACGGGGTTGTGCCGGGCGAAGCGCACCCGTAGCCAGGTCAGCATGTGGGCGAAATCGAGTGCGTGGCTTCGGCCGTTGACGACCAGGTGGGTTGCGGTGAGGCCGGACGGGCGTAGTTTGCGGTCGTCGCTTGTCGGGATCGGCCACGGTGCGTCGGCCTTGTAGTAGCGATCCAGCCTGCCGTCCGGGGCGGCGCGTTCGCCGTAGAGCTTGCCGATGGTCTCGCCGTTGGTTGTGTGGCACAAGCTCCGTGCGATCACCTGCCGGTAGTGGCCGAAGACAGCGGAAAGGCAGCCATCGAGACGTCTCCTGTCGCACGTGCGATCAGCGTGGGTGATCTCGTCGAGGAGCAGGCCGTGGTCTGGGCCGAGGTGGGGCCACCGGTCGTAGACCAGGACGCTCCACCGGGCGATGCGGCGGGCTTGGCGTAGCCGCAGTACTGGATAGAAGGGGCGCAGTCTGGCGTGCCCAGCCTGTTCGATACGCGCTTCGTCGTGGTGAGGGTTGGCTTTGACGAAGAAGCGTTGTCCTGCCCAGTCGACGTGCCAGGTGTGGTTGGCCGTGAAGCGTCGGTGGTGTGTGATCCGGGGCATGGCGCTCATCGCCAGCCCATGACCTGGGTTGCGAACTCGGCGATCCTCTCGGCAGGGATGCCGGTCAGGTCCGCCGACGCCGACCACAGCGTGTCATCGAGGCGGTCGCGCACCGGGCATCGATCCGCTGCCGCGAGCATCTGGGAGAACGGTGTGGCGATGGCGTGATGCCGATCCGCGCCGGTGGTCCACTTGGTGTGCGCATGACGGCCGTAGAGCCCGATGACCTGAGGCCCGGTGCCATCGGATCGTTCGGTGAGAGCAGCTAGGTGCGTGAGCCCGGTGTCGTTGCCGATCACAACCTCGGCAGAGGCGAACACATCGAGGCAGTCCACCGCGTTTGGTCCGGTCAGGATGTCAAGATCAGGGCGCTGGATCGGCTCGGCGTCTCTGCTGGTGATCAGCGTGAACGACCACGGTGCGGCAATTTGGTCGGTGAGGACTTGTGTCACGAGGGCGAAGCCGTCAGCCCCGTAGTCTTTCCGAGTTGGCCAACTGGTCGCGGAGACAAACACCACGTGAAACGGCCGTTCCCGCTCCGCAGAGGTGAAACCCGGGAGAGGTGCGTGGTCGGCGGGCAGCCGAACGCCGAGGGTCTGTTCGGCGGCAAGGTAGTACCGCATCGGCAGCGCGCTGTGCGCCTCGACGTGCTCGCCGTCGAGAACATCGAGCCAAGCCTGGGGTTTCTCGGGATGAGCATGGAACGTCAATTCCTCGTTGTGTCCGCTATGGACAATGTGGGGCGAGTTGCTGCGGCTGGTACTCATTGGCAGCCGGCACCGCTGCATCAGCCGTGGGCGCGGTCCCCGGTAACGCAACTCGCCCTCGTGCTCGCTGGCGTGGCCAAGGGCACGTACCAGCGCGAGCGCGAGAATCACGTCGCCGAGTCCGCGATTACCGAGGACGACCGACCAGCCCAAACTGCTCACCGCTTCGGCTCCGCCGGTGGCTTCGGGTCCTTCACCAGCGGCGCGCCGATACGGCAAGCAGCGCCCCAACGGCGCGTGCGTGCGGGCCACGATGCGGCGACCGCCCAGATGTTGTGTCACCGTGCCGGTCGCCCACGGGTTCACAGATGCGTCAGCGTGCACAGCGCCACCCCCAAGGGCTGCAACGCCCGGCGAGCACCGCCGGTGGTGTCCTCGATCAGGCATGCAATCCCGGTAACCTCCGCGTCCGCTTTGCGCAGAACGCCGACAAGGTTGGTGAGCGTCCCACCCGTGGTGATCTCGTCGTCCACGACGAGCACTCGCGCTCCGGCGAGGTCGCCGTAGGTGAAAACCTCGGTGCGTCGAGCGTGGGGTTCACTGAACTGGTGTTTGTCCGGAAGATCGAGATCGAGCTTCCACGCCAGGCGGTACGGCAATTCGCTGGCTAGCGCGACCGCGACAGTCGGCAGAATCCCGCCCGCGTCCAAGCCCAACAGCAGATCGGGCATGGTGAAAGCGGGATGGCGACACCACGCCTGCCACAAGGCATGGCCGGTACGTAGCAACGCCGCCGGATGGACCTCGCCGAGAATGCCGTCAAGTTCGTGCACGATCCGAACCTCACGCGCGCCGGGACCGACACCGAGACGACGCACGCGGCACGCGCCATACGCGGCGCCGTCGGCGGCCATGTGCCCGCTGACTGTGGACAGGTTTTCGGTAGTCATGCGCTGGTCCTCACGATGTGGTCGAGTCGATCGACATAGCTCAACAGCCGGTCGGCGGCCTCGAGGAGCCGCTGACGCACGGCGGGGTCATCGGAGCGGTCGATCAGGTCGTCGAGGACAGGGGGATCACAGGCCGCGTCTGGGTGCAGATCGCGGAAAACTGCCAACACGTCCTCGACGTCATCGAAGTGGTAGCCATCAGCGCGCAACAGGATCTTCGCCAGCAGCACCAGATGCTTGTGCACGGCCCGCACGTCGAACATGGGGGCGGCCAGCAGACGCCGTGTGGTCATCAGGATCAACCCGAGTTCCCCACGACTGGTCCGGTCCCCATGTGCGCTGACGGGGACGGGAACCCGGTAGCCGGGCCGGTGGTAGATCACCCCGACTCCCTGTGCGGCACGGCGCAGCGATTGCACCACGCGGGGCGGTACTCGCAGGGCGTCAATGTCGCTCGTCGTGAAGGTGCTGATCCCCATCTTGATCCCGTCCGGAATTGGCAGTGCGCCGAGTGTGCGGCGGAGCCAGTCCGCCGGTGCGGTGTCACGCACGACAAGCAGGTCCAGATCACTCCACCGGTCCCGCCAACCCGCCGTGCCGGTCGTGCCTGTGGCGAGGACAAGTGCAACCTGCTCGTCGACAATGTGATCGCTGGCCTGCCGCAGCCACTCGGCGTGGGTAACGGGATCACTGGTATCGAGCGCGACATGCTGAAGGTCTGCCGTCGCTACCAGCCGGTGAACTGCGAGCTTCAGCGCGGCCAGCGAGCCCGTGTTGTCGATGACGTGATCGGCGATGTCGACGATGCGGTCCGCGCCACGTTCGTGCTTGGTCTCATCGCGGGCACGTAAGCGCACTTCTGTTTCCGCCGCGCGACTCGCCCGCACAGCAGAGTCAGCGTCCACATACGCCACCTGGCAGTGCTCGCCCCATACGCGCTTGAGGTGCGCGGTCGCCTCGAAACGGTGGGCACTTTCTACGCTGATCGTGCGAGCCTTCGTGGTCTCGGCGAACCGCAAGACTTCCTCGGTGAGCCGTTCGGCCTGCTCCGACTCCGACCAGGCATACGGGTCGATCTCACCGGCGCGCAGTGCAGCCACGTCCAGCAGGTAACCGATCTTCAGGCGAGTGACCCCGAGCTCGTCGCGGAGCAACTCGCCCACGCTGCTCTTGCCGCTCTCGGACATACCCGCCAGTACCCAGAGCCGATCCAACGCGACGACCGGTAGCGCACCGGCATGGACGCCGAATCCACGTAGGTGCTCCCGGAGACGATTCTGGACATCGAGAATCGGAGCGTCCTCGATTTCGAGCACCGTGTGGTAGTCACCGCGGGCGACCTGAAGGGACACGACCTCGGCTAGCGCATGCTGGTAGGCCACGTACCGCCGGTCCGTGGACCTAGGCTCGCGACGGAGCGCTTGGTGTGCCTCGCGGGCGGGATCTGGCGATCGTCGCAACAGCACGTGCACTTCGCGGCGGTGTTCGGCGACGGGCAGGTCGGTGGCGATGTTCTCGACCAGGTGTAGGGCGTCAGCCGGTGAGAACCCGTCCTTGACCACGGCGGTGGCGGCACAGGTCGCCAGCAGCATGGGTAATCCCCGGTCCTCCAACGCCAGTTGCCCGCTGCCAGCGCGACGAGCGGCGTGACTGCCCAGCACCAACCCGGTGTGCTCGGGGGTGGTCGAGGCAACGAACCACCACTGCGCGAAGTCGCCCGAGGCGACCTGTTGCCAACGGGTGTCCCATCGATCAACGGTGCCTACGAGGTGTGCGCCGGGCAGGCTCCGGGAGAGCCAGGCCAGTTGGGTTGTTTTCCCGACGTTGTCGACGCCGTTGAGGGAGACCACTCTGGCATCAACGTTGCTGATCATGTGTGCTCCTATAGGTCTTCAGGGACCGCCATGCTGGAAGTCGTCGGTGACCCGCGGCGACATCGCGGATCAAGTCGTCGTAGGCATCGGCCAGCTCGGCGAGCTGCCGCAGCGCCAGGCGCGCGGTCTCGCGGATCTCGCCCGTATCCGTCAGGTTGCTGGCGCGCACCCAGGCGATCGCGAGGCGATCGATCACCGAGCCCAGCGTTTCGGTGTGCAACGACGCGTCAGCACGGCTGGGAATTTCCCGTGCCACCCACGTATCGATCCGCTCGACGAGGGCGACACGCTGGGCGTTGAGTTCGTCGATGAGCTGCTTGCAGGCGGCGATCTCATCCCCCGAGATGCCCACGGCCCGGCTGACGTTCTCGGCCTGCCACTGCCGCTGATGATGGCTTGCAAGATCGGCCGCAATGTCCAGGACGACGTGGCCAGGGTGGTCGTTTCTGGTGGTCCTGCGGAAGGCCTCAATGATCGGTCCGGAGCGGAGCAAGAGCTCTCGAACCCGCATGCTCACCTCGGCGTTCGTGGTCGGATCGTCGGCGTGGGCCATGTCCGCACCCTCCTGTCGAGTTCCGTGTACGGGGAAGCGCCTGCGCCGAGAGGGTCGGGGCGCGTCCTCGGCGCAGGCGCGGCTTTGGGGTCACGCGGTGCCGGCTCCGCGCCGGTGGGCGGGCGGCGCAGCGAGCGACCAAGGCCCGTCGATCGTGGGCAGCGGCAGGAAGCGCCCGGCGGACGCAAGAAGGCGCCACCTGTCCCAGGAGAGGCTCCGTCGGCCGGCTGCCGAGTGGAATGGGGTGCGGTCGTTCATCGGCTATCGCCACCTCGGTCAACATGCGGTTACTGCCTGCTGACGCTAGGAACGATCGACTCGCCAGGAACGCCGCGTCGCGCATAGTCGCTATGCACGACGCGCATATCCGACCTCTCCGGAGCTAGCCTGGTCGTGGATCGAGACGACAACGATCATCATCGAAGGTGGAGATCATGAGCCACAGCGGCGGCCGATGCTGCGCAGGGTGCGGAGCGTGCCTGGCTCGTGATAACACAGCGGCACTGTGCTCACCCTGCACTCATGGGGGCGAACACGACGAATCCCCACGGTTCGGGCCCGGCTTCTGGCGCAGCGACCAGATGCGGGATGCGTTGACTTCCCGAGATATGAGTGTGGTTGTACGCGCCTACCGTCGACACCCCGCGCACGGGCGCAAGCCCCTCCCGCAAAGCGACGTCGCGCGCTGGTTGAACATCACCCAAGGTCAACTCAGCCGGATCGAGGCAGGGCGGAACCGTGTGCGTGATCTGGATAAGCTCGTTCACTACGCCCGGTGCCTGCGCATCCCCGCCGAGCTGCTGTGGTTCGACGTGGGCGAAGCTGATCACGAGTCGCCGAAAGCTAACGCTGTTCTCGGGCTGCCGGGTGGGCCCATGGTGCACGCCGCAGCCGAGCGCACCGAGCCGGCGCTGGTGGGTGCACTACTGAACACCCTGCAGCAGTACGTGATCACGGACAACCTCGCTGGGCCGCACTCGCTGCTGACCGTCGTCGCACAGCAGACGAGCTTCGCGGAACGATTGCTCACCGAAAGCCGCGAACGAAATCGCGGCGACCTGCTCCATGTCACAGCACGGTTCGCCGAGTTCACCGGCTGGCTCCACCAAGATGCCGGTGATCTTCACACCGCAATGCGCTGGTCGAATACTGCCCTCGACCTTGCACAAGAGGCAGGCGACGCGCACCTGACCTCCTACATCCGGATGCGCAAAAGCAACATCGCCAGCGATGCGCGCAAGCCGGACCTGACCATCGCGTTCGCTCGCGCAGCCTTACAGAAGCCCGGCGCCTTGACCCCGCGCCTCAAGGCTGTCGCACTACGCCAGGAAGCACACGGCCACGCGCTCGCCGGAAGCTACGACGAATGCGCCCGCGCACTGGATCACGCCTTCCAGCACGCCGCGGACGCCCCCGACGACGACGCGGACATCGCGCGCTACTGCACCCCCAGCTACGTCGAGATGGAAGCGGCCCACTGCTGGGTCGAACTCGGCCAACCAGCCAAGGCACTCGCAACCCTTCAGCAGGGACTCGCCGAGTGGCACCCAGACTTCCGACGCGACCTCGGCCTGTGCCTCGCGCGACTCGCCATCGCACACGCCGGTACCGAACAACCCGATGAAGCTCTCACCGTCGCGCAACACTCGCTCGCCATCACCACCGAGACACGATCCGCCCGCACCAAGCATCAGCTTCACCGGGCAGCTGAACTGCTGGACACCACGGGAGCACACGACCACGCCCGACACCTGCGCCACACGCTGCGAACCACACTGCGCTGACGCCCGTCCTATCAACACCCAAGGAGAACCGCGTGGACCTGCTCACCAGCGCCACCGCCGCCGACGAAGCCCGCCGCAACGCCCGCGTCGCCGTCCTGCCGGTCGGCAGCTTCGAGCAGCACGGCGAACACCTACCGCTCGCGACAGACACCGTGATCGCCTGTGTGATCGCCGCGCGGATCGCCGAAACCTACGACCTGTTCCTGCTGCCACCCATCACCTTCTCGTGCTCCCACGAGCACGAACTCCTGCCCGGATATCCCGGCACACTCAGCATCAGCGCCAGCACCCTGATCACGGTCATCGACGACATCCGCGCGTCGCTGGCACGGACGGGCATCACCAAGCTGGCCCTGGTCAACGGACACGGCGGCAACTACGTGCTCTCCAACATCACCCAACAAGCCAACGTGGAGGACCGCACCGTCGCTCTCTTCCCCGGACGCGACGACTGGGCAGCCGCCCGCGCCCACGCCGGAACCGTCAGCACCAATCACGACGACATGCACGGCGGCGAGATGGAGACCTCAATTCTCCTGTATACGCACCCTGAGCTGGTCGGTGACACCTACCCCGACGCAGACCACGAAGCCAGCGATCGGCCGCACCTGCTTGTCGCTGGTATCAAGGGCTACACCCACAACGGCATCATTGGCCGTCCTTCCGAAGCCACAGCAGCCAAGGGCAAGGCCGCACTCGACAGCCTCACAGTATCCTTCGCCGATCACCTCAAGGCCATCAACGAGTGAGCAGCACAAGGTGCGGCAGATCCATGAACGCTACTGCCACCGAGATCATCGCCCGTGCTGTCATCCGCCGCGACGGCCAGCTCCTCCTGGTGCGCCAATACGGCAAGTCCTGGTCGTTCCTGCCTGGTGGCCACCTCGAACCTGGTGAACGCGTGGAAAGTGCCTTGGTCCGCGAGCTGGGTGAAGAACTCGGCATCGAGGCCACGATCGTGGGCCTCCTCGGTGTAATCGAGCATGGCTACATCGACGATGACACCACTCATCACGAACTCAACTTCGTGTTCGAGGTGAACATCGCAGACGCCGAACCTACGAGCCAGGAAGCCCACCTGGGGTTCCATTGGCTCCCCATAGACAATCTTGCTAGGTCCGATGTGCGACCAAGCTCGCTCAAGGACGTGCTCCTGTCCCCTGCGGACGAACGCGCCCCGTTCTGGCGTGGCTGGGCCATTTAGTAACCAGACGCCTACCTGGGGCGAAGGTCTAGCGATTGGTGACACCGGTTAGCTGCTTTCGGGAGGAAAGCCTAGCCGCTGGGGGAAGTCGCAGCCGTCAGCGAGTATCGGTCTATGACTCGGGTGTGCCGCCAGCTGCGAGACGGTGGAAGCCGGTGAACGGCACCAGTACCTCGGGAATGACTACCGAGCCGTCGTGCTGCTGATTTTGCTCCAGAAGCGCGGCCAGTGTCCGGCCGATCGGCAGGCCCGACCCGTTCAAGGTCGCGGCAAGCCCGCGTTTGCCGTCCTTCGTCTTGGTGCGAATCGCCGCTCGCCGGGCTTGGAAGGTGCCACAATCGGAGCACGAGCTGATTTCGCGGTAGGTGTTCTGGCTGGGCAACCACACCTCGATGTCGTAGGTGAAAGTGGCACCAAAGCCCAGATCTCCCGCAGCCAAGGCCACAACTCGGTAAGCCAGCCCGAGTTCTTCCAGGCATGCCTCGGCGTGTCCGAGCATCGTCTCCAGCTCGGCGCGGGACTCCTCAGGACGCACAATTCGCACCAATTCGACCTTCGAGAACTGGTGCAACCGCAGGATTCCGCGCGTGTCTCGGCCGTACGACCCGGCCTCGGAACGGAAGCACGGAGTCCAGGAGGCATAGGCGTAGGGCAGTGCTTCCGAAGGCAGAATCTCGTCGGCGTGCAGATTGGTCAACGGCACTTCGGCGGTCGGGATCAAAAACAGCTCCCGATCGGCCACCCCGGTACGGAACAGGTCGTCCTCGAACTTGGGCAACTGGCCGGTTCCGGTCATGGTGGCCCGGTTCACCAGGTTTGGAACACCGATCTCCTGATAGTCGTGACGACCCGTATGCAGACTCAGAAAGAACGTCACCAGCGCCCGTTCCAGCACCGCACCGGGCCCGCGGGTGCCGCTAAACCGTGAACCCGAGAGTTTCGCGGCCCGGCCGAAGTCGAAAATGCCCATCGCCTCACCCAAGTCCACGTGGTCTTTGGGATCGAAGCTGAAGCTCGGCGGGGTGCCGTGTTTGCGCACCTCGACGTTGAAGTCTTCGGAGACTCCGTCGGGCACATCGTCGGCTGGGAAGTTCGGGATCGTCAGAAGGATCTCGCGCAGCTCATCCTCGACCTTCTCCTGCTCTTCCTCAAGCTCGCGTACCTGATCCTGAGTGCCCGGGCACGCTCCTTCAACTCGGTCGCGTCGCCCCCGGTCTTGGCGGTCTTGCTCACCTCGGTGGCGACCTTCTTGGACTCGGCACGCAACTCATTGGCCGTGGCATCGTGATTTGGCCCCGGTTCGGCACCGCTATCGGGCCCCACCGATCGGGCGAATTCCTGCTCGTGGTGTGCGAGTCGGCGGGTCGAGTTGAGGGTCCTGGGTGGACAGTGCCGGTG
>NZ_PQHZ01000085.1 GCF_003385185.1 Amycolatopsis palatopharyngis
GCCATCGAGCATCGAGTACTCGGTGTGCACGTGCAGGTGGACGAAGGAATCGTTCGACACCAGCGAAAACCTCCCCTGAGTGGATCAACCGGCAACGCGCGCGGCCGGGTGTTCCACCTTAGTCCTGCGTACTGACGGCTTCGCACCGCCACGCCGTTTCGGGTTGTCGCCCTTCGGTGTGCTGGGCATACTCCGTGGACTCCAGTTCGCCCACTACGAACGGGACCGGTCGGGGAATGCAGAGCGAGTGCGTTGAGCTGCAAGGGGTGCTTCCGCACGCGCGAAACCGGGTCTGGGCGGTCGTCGGTTCGCCCGAGTTGTACCCGCGCTTCGTCCGTGGCCTCACCTACTGTGAGCGGCTCACAGCCAGGAACACCGACCAGGAGATCCGCTACTCCGTCCGCGCCCGCTTCGACGACGGTGCGGTCCTGCGGGACGAGGTCCGCGCACTGGTGCATCGTCGCGGTGAACAGGTCGTGTGGACCAGCGTCCTCGACGAGCGCCGGTGGTTCTCGATCCGGCTGAAGGACACCGGGGACGGGCAGACCGTCCTGAACGCCGTGCTCGGGCTGCCACCGGACACGAAGATCCACGGCACGGCGGTGACCAGGTCTGCAGCCCGGCGCAGGCTGCAGGACCTGCTGGACGAGGTGCTGCGGCGCCTCGGCGATCATCTGGCGGGGCAACCCGCGGCGCTGACCGGACAGGGCCGCAAGGCCTCGACACTCGCCGTGGCGCAGACGCTGGTCGAGGCGGGCGTGCTGGCACCGTCGCGGCCGGACCGGATGATCCGCCAGCTCAGCTCACTGGCCAGGTGGGGTCCGACTGTCGCGGGTGGCTACCGGGCCGCTGCGGGACGGGGGCCGGACGAGCCCGCGTTCATCGACGAACGCGGCGGGCGCACCTTCGGCGAGGTGGACGAACGCAGCACCAGGCTCGCCAACGGGCTGGCCCAGGCCGGGGTGAGCGCCGGTACGCAGGTGGCGATGATCTGCCGCAACCACGGCGCGATGGTCGAGGCCCTCGTCGCGTGCGGCAAGCTCGGTGCCCACGTACTCCTGCTGAACACGGGGATGTCGGCTCAGCAGCTGACCACCGTCGTGCAGCGGCACAGTGCGAGAGTGCTGCTGGCCGACGACGAGTTCTCGGCGCTGGCGCGCTACCTCGGCCCGGACGTCTTCCGGATCACCACGTGGTCGGACGGAGCAGGAGCGCACCGGCTCGAGGATCGCGCGCCGACCGTCGACCGGCTCGCCGAGCACGGTTCCGCGGAACAGCTGCGGCCACCGGAGGAACCCGGCAGGCTCGTGGTGCTGACCTCCGGCACCACCGGCACGCCGAAAGGAGCTCGCAGGCCGACACCGAACGGGCTCGGTGACGCGTCCGCGATCCTGTCCCGGATCCCGCTGCGAGCGGGGGAACGGATCCTGGTCGCCGCTCCGCTGTTCCACACCTGGGGACTCGCCGCGTTGCAGCTCGGTATGCCACTGCGGGCCACGCTGGTCCTGCGGAGGCGGTTCGACGCGGAGGACGCGCTGCGGACCATCGCGGAGCACCGGTGCACGGCGCTGTTCGCGGTGCCGGTGATGTTGCAGCGGATGCTCGACCTGCCGGCCGAGGTCCGCGCCAGATACGACACCTCGTGCCTGCGCATCGTCGCGAGCAGCGGATCCGCGCTGCCCGCCTCGCTGGTCGACGGGTTCATGGACGCGTTCGGCGACGTGCTCTACAACCTCTACGGCTCCACCGAGGTCTCCTGGGCGAGCATCGCCGATCCCGCCGACCTGCGGGCCGCCCCCACGACGGCGGGACGTCCGCCTCTGGGCACCAGGATCGCGATCCTCGGCCGCACCTCGACGCCCGCGCCACCGGGGGCGGTGGGACGGATCTTCGTCGGCAACGACATGCTTTTCGAGGGCTACACCGACGGCCTCACCAACGAGATCGAGCACGAGCTGATGAACACCGGCGACCAGGGCTTTCTCGACGCGGACGGCCGGTTGTTCGTCGCGGGCCGGGACGACGAGATGATCGTGTCCGGCGGGGAGAACGTGTTCCCGCGTTCGGTGGAGGAGATCCTCGCGGCGTTGCCCCAGGTGCGAGAGGCAGCCGTGATCGGTGTGCCGGACGCGGAGTACGGGCAGCGCCTGGTGGCTTTTGTCGCACTACGCGAAGGTGCCCGGCTCGATGAGGACACGGTGCAGGGCTACGTGCACGGCAGACTGGCGCGGTTCTGCGTTCCGCGCGAGGTGACCTTCGTGTCCGAACTGCCGCGCAACGCCACCGGCAAGATCCTCAAGCGGCTGCTGGAGGACGGCGACTGGTAGCGCGGGAGTCACGCACACTGGACGCGCATGCATGAAACATGTTCTACTTTTGCGGTTCGGGTGAACGCTCGCGCCCCGGAGGTATCGCTGTGCGTGGACACCGGCTCCGCCGACTCCGGCTCTCCTGCCTGGTGCTGCTGGCCGTGCTGCTGGCTTCGACGGCGGGGACGGCGACCGCACGGCCAGCGCCCGGGGACGCGGCGCAGCCACCCGTCCTGCAACGCGACGGCCGGTGGCTGGTCGACCAGCACGGGCGGATCGTGCTGCTGCACGGAGTGAATCTGGTGTGGAAACACGAGCCCTACGTACCGCCGGACTCCCCGGAGGGATTTACGTCCGCGGACGCCGACTGGCTCGCCGAGCACGGATTCAACGGCGCGCGCATCGGCACACTGTGGGCGGGGGTCACCCCGGACGCGCCCGGGGTGGCGGACGAGAACTACCTCGACAGGTGGGACCGCATCGTCGACCTGCTCGCCGAGCGCCGGATCTGGCTGCAATTCGACTTCCATCAGGACCAGTGGCACGAGACCTACGGCGGCGGCGGTGTGCCCGGCTGGGCTGTCCACCGGCCGCTGCCGTTCAGCCTGCTGCCCCCAGTCACCGCGCCGTTCCCGTTCGGCTACTGGACCCCTGAACTGTCCACTGTGTACGACCGGTTCTGGGCAGGCAAGGACGACCTGCTGGCCGGCTGGGCGGCGGCGTGGCGCGTCGTGGCGCAGCGGTGGCGGGACCAGCCCTACTCGATGGGCTACGACCTGTTGAACGAGCCGTGGGCTGGGCTCGAGTGGGGCGACTGCCTGATCACCGGATGCGCGGGAACGTACTCCCGGGAACTCCAGCCCGCCTTCGAACAGGCACTGGCCGCCGTCCGGGAGGCCGATCCGGACGGGCTGGTCTGGTTCGAGCCGCAGCAGTTCGCGGGCGGGCAGCAGGTCCCCACGTTCTTCACCCCCGTCGAAGGCGAGGACCAGCTCGGCTACTCGTGGCACAACTACTGCCCCGAGGTGTTCCTCGAATCGCAGGGCCTGCCGGGGTCGGACGTCTCGAAGTGCGCCGAGTTCAGCGACGAGCGCAACCGCGCGGCGCTCGAGCAGGGCGAGCGGATGCACGCGGCCGGGCTGATGTCGGAGTTCGGTGCGACCGACGACATCGAAGCCCTCGCGATCGACACCGCGGTCGCCGACCGGCATTTCACCAGCTGGATGCACTGGGCGTACAAGCAGTGGAACGACCCCACCACCGCGGATCAGGCGCAGGGGCTCTTCCATGACGACGCGGACCTCGGCAGCGGTAAGCCGGAGAAGCTGCGCACGCTGGTGCGCACCTACCCGCAGGCGACCGCGGGGACCCCGCTCGAGCTGACCTTCGACCCGGGCACGGGCGATTTCCACTATCGCTACCAGCCCCGCGAGGCGGCCGCACCGACCGAGATCTTCGTCAGCCCGCTGCACTATCCCGGTGGATACGACGTCACCGTCGCAGGTGGAAGCACCACGGGAACGGCCGTCGGCAACCGGATACTCGTCGAGTCCGACGGCACGGAGCCGGTCACGGTGACCATCACCGGCAGGGGCTGACGCCGGTCAGGATTCAGGATCCTTACCCGGAAGCAGGGTGCTCGCGGCGCAGAGCGCGGCGAAGCCCATGGCGAAGGTGGCGACGAACCTGCGCTTACCCCGGTCGGGCAGCCGCGTGCCGAACAGCACCGCGTCCCCGGTGTCGGACAGCACCCGGACTCCCACCGCGATCTGCCGGGGACGGCCGGGTGGTGCGAGCAGCATCGCGGCTCCCGAAGCGAGATCGCGCAGTCCGATGGCCCCGATGAGCATTGCCTCCTTCGATGACACCTGGTCGTGCTCCCCGGCCAGCCCGCACGGCCGGGCCAGCAACTCCGGCCGGATGATGATCGCGGCGCCATAGCCGGCGGTGGCCAGTCCGAGCAGGCGAGTCAGATGCGGCATGTACAGGTGATGCCCTGGATCGTCCGACGTCAAACGCACACCGGAACACGGAAAGCGGACTCGTGTGCGGGGATCGCGGGCCGCTACTGGCGCTTGATCCAGATGGCCACTTGCCCCGCGAACTCCTCAAGGTCCCAAGGTGTTCGAGGTGTCGAACTACCGCAGTGTCGGGTTGCCCGGAAGCCGACTGTGGTTGTCACGGTAGTTGCGAAGGGCCCGTATATCCTCAGCGAGGCGGTCGAGCAGGCCCGCGACTCGCTCGACATCAACCATGGCGCGGTGTGACCTTCCGGCTGGCGAGCTGAGCGATCTGGTCGAGGCGAGCCGAATAACGCCGGCGAACGGCGGGTATTTCGTCCAAGAAGCGCAGGCGGGTGTCCGCTTGCCACGCTACCCGCGCACTGATGTCGTCCTCGAACAACAACCGGCCGTACTGTGCGATACGACCGGCAAGCCAGAGCGGAGCCGTGTTGAGTACGACGAGGTCCACATAGCTGGGAACGTCGACCTCCCACGAGGCCGGGGCATCCCCGGGCCACCAGGCCCCGACGTCGAGATCCGAGTTAGCCGAGGTGGCGCTCGTAGTCACACGGCTTCCGTGGACGAACGCGAAGCATGCTCCCGCGTGCCTCAGCGAGTCGGCGACCAACCCTTCATCGACCTCCATACCGGCATTGTCCAGGATCGTGCTCGGTCCGGCCACGGGCCACGCCGGTTGAAGCACCTCGGACAGCGCCGTTCCCGTGTCCACGGATGGACCACACCGGTGCACCGGCAGCCGGATCCGTGTGCGGGATCGCGAACACAAAAGTGACGCTCGACATCCTTCTGGAGCAAGGTCGATGACACGCAGCGATGAGCCGGGGACCCGTTGTGGACAAGCATCACGGTCTCTGATTGCATAGCTGCCGTTGCCGCCGCAGAGGCTGGCCGACAGGACCCGCACACAGCGACGAGAAGGTAGTGAACTACATGGCGACGCGGGCTCGGGAACTGCTCAATCGCTCGCGGTCGCTCCTCGACCGATCGCGCGTCGTGGTGGCAGCCCGACTTCTGGAGAACACCGACCTCGACAACACCGGACGCGCGCACCTCGCCCTCAACGCGGGGACGGCAGAAGCGACGGCAACCCGGGCGAGCGCTCCACTGCCCCAGACTCCGGACCGGCAGGCCGCGGAGGCACTGGTGGGCATCTGC
This sequence comes from Amycolatopsis palatopharyngis, assembly GCF_003385185.1. Lineage (GTDB taxonomy): Bacteria > Actinomycetota > Actinomycetes > Mycobacteriales > Pseudonocardiaceae > Amycolatopsis > Amycolatopsis palatopharyngis. The sequence continues at coordinate 5,489 of NZ_PQHZ01000085.1, forward strand.
TCCAGTATCGCGCTGCGCGACCTCAACCTGGTCGACAGCCTGCTGGCCCAGCTCGAGGAGATGGAGGCGAAGGAGGAGGACCAGGACCGCCTCGCCGAGCTCTACCGCCTCGACCACACCGCGACCCGTCTGCGACGCAACGCGGAGAACCTGCGGGTGCTCGCGGGCAGGGACTCCGACGATTCCGGAGCGGATACGGCTTCGCTGGTCGACGTCGTCCGCGCGGCGATGTCCTCGATCGACCACTACACCCGGGTCACCATCGGCAGGGTCGTCTCGCTCGGCGTCGTCGGGTTCGCCGCGGAGGACCTGAGCAGGCTGCTGGCCGAGGTACTGGACAACGCCGCCAACCAGTCACCGCCGAACTCCGCGGTGCGGGTGAGCGCACACCTCACCGAGCAGGGCAGTGTGCTGCTGCGTATCGAGGACGAGGGGATCGGCCTTCCCCCTGATCGGCTGAACGAGCTCAACCACCGGCTTTCGGCAGCGCCCGTACTCGATGACGATTCGGTTCGGCATATGGGCCTCGCCGTCGTGCGCAGGCTCGCGGACCGCCACGACATGCGGGTGCACCTGGACCGGCGGATGCCGCACGGCACCACCGCGACCATCCTGCTGCCCGCAGGGCTCGTATGCGAGCTGCCCGAGGCCAGCTGGTCCGGCGCGCAGACCGTGGTCTTCCCGCAGGCGGGCGCGGGCGGCGACCGCGAGCGATCGGCACCGAGGGCCCAGTCGAGCGCGGGCCTGCCCCGCAGGAGCGGGAACCGGACGACCGCGCCGGCAGGCCAGCATGCTCCGCCGCTGACGAGGCGTAAACCCTCACCCGCCCCCGCCCCTGCCTCCGGTGGCACCACTCCCGGCGGCCTGCCCCGCCGGGTGTCACGAAGTATCAAGGACACCGATCCGCAGCAGGCCCCCGAAGATGCCACCGCCGAGGGCGACGGCGTCTCGGAAGGTCATGACCAGCTACTCGCCGATCTCGGCGCCTTCTCCGACGGCGAGCAGGCCGCGCGCGATGAGCAGCAGGCAAGCGCACAGGACAGCACGAACGACACAGCCACGAGCAACTCCGGCTCAGCGACACCACCCGAGGGAAAGACGCCGTGACGGCCGCCAACAACACCACCGGCAAATCCGACTTCACCTGGTTGCTCAACGACTTCGTGCGGAAGGTGCATGGCGTCACCCACGCACTGATCATGTCCTCTGACGGCTTCCCGCTCACCGCGTCGGACGCCGTCAGCAGTGACGACGCCGAGCAACTCGCCGCGATCTCCAGTGGTCTGCTGAGTCTCGCGGGCAACAGCGCGGCGCTGTTCGACAAGGGCAACTGTGAGCAGATCATCATCCGGCTCAGCCGCGGGTACTTCCTCTTCATGAGCATCGGCGTCGGCGCAGGACTCGCCGTGCTCACCGGGCCCGAGTGCGACATGAAGGTCGTCGCCTACGAGATGACCCAGTTCGTCACCAACGCGGGCCACGCACTGACCCCCGAGATCCGCGCCGATCTGCGGCGCGTGCTCACCGCCCGCCGCCCGCAGGCCTGAGCGGCCTGGACAAGGATGTGATCACTGTGTCCAGCGAGGACGCCTCCGACCTGCCGCCTCGGAAGAAGCGCAGCAGGCGGGTCCGGCCCTACGCACTCACCGGAGGCCGGACCAGAACAAGTCACCAGCTCCTGGTGGAGACACTCGTCTCCGTTCCGCAGTACGATCCCGCGCTCAGCGACGCGCTGATGCCGGAGTCGCGGACGCTGTACGAACGGGCGCGCAGCCAGGCCTCGATCGCCGAACTGTCGGCCGCGTTGAACCAGCCACTCGGCGTGGTCCGCGTGCTGATCAGTGATCTCGCAGCCGAGGGCGCGCTGTTCATCCACCCGACCGCCCACGCATACCAACACGACATGCATGTGCTCGAGAGGATCCTCGATGGACTCAAGCGGCTACCGGTCTGAACGGGCATCCGGCAACGGCGCCGAAGCGGGTCTGCTGACGATCTCGGCGAAGATCGTCATCGCGGGCGGCTTCGGCGTCGGCAAGACGACCCTCGTCGGGTCCGTGTCGGAGGTACCCCCACTCAACACCGACGCGTGGATGACCGAGGCCAGCGAGAACGTCGACGACCTGCCCCCCGGAGGGGGCAAGTCCACCACCACGGTGGCGATGGACTTCGGCCGCATCACCCTGCACTCCGACCTGCTGCTGTACCTGTTCGGCACCCCGGGGCAGGCCAGGTTCTGGTTCCTCTGGGACGACCTGTCCCGTGGCGCACTCGGCGCGATAGTGCTGGTGGACACCCGGCGCATCGACGAGTCCTTCGCGGCGATCAACTACTTCGAGAACGACTCCGACCTGCCGTTCATCGTCGCGGTGAACCGGTTCGACGGGCAGCTCGAGCACGACCTCGACGAGGTCAGGGACGCACTGGCGCTCGCACCGGAGATTCCGCTCATCACCTGTGACGCCAGGGATCCGGCGTCGGCGGCAGAGGCGTTGCGGACCGTGGTCGAGCACACGATGTCGCTGGCCGAGGTGTCCGAGTCGGGGCGAAGGACGGACCTACCGCGACCACGGTCGGAGTACAGCAGGGCGTGAAGCGCACTGATGGATGACAGCACTGCTTTCCCGACGAGCACTGGAGGATGCCAAGGATGCGTAAGGTTCTGATCGTCGGCGCCGGCCAGTCCGGGCTGCAACTCGGACTGAGTCTGCTGGCCCGAGACTACGACGTCACCGTGATGTCCGCGCGCACGCCGGACGAGATCCGGAGTGGCCGCGTCATGTCCACCCAGTGCATGTTCAACATGGCGTTGCAGCACGAGCGGGACGAGGGCCTGAATCTGTGGGAGCAGGACTGCGTCAAGGTCGAGGGCCTTGGTGTGTCGATCGCGGCACCGGACAGCAGCAGGGCGCTCGACTGGGTCGGCAAGCTCGACCACTTCGCGCAGTCGGTGGACCAGCGCGTGAAGATGGCGGGCTGGCTGGAGCTGTTCGAGGAGCGCGGCGGCAAACTGATCATCCACGGGGTGACCACGGCCGATCTGAACACGCTCGCTGGCATGTACGACCTGACGGTGGTCGCCGCGGGCAAGGGTGAGCTGGTTCAGCTGTTCGACCGCAATCCGGACCTCTCCCCGTACACCTCGCCCCAGCGGGCACTGTCGCTGGCGTATGTGCACGGCATGGGCCCGCGACCCGAGCATCCGGACTTCTCGGCGGTGCGGTTCAACGTCATTCCCGGCATCGGCGAACTGTTCGTCATTCCCGGTTACACGCTCAGCGGGAATTGCGAGATCCTGTTCTTTGAGGGCGTTCCAGGCGGGCCGCTGGACTGCTGGCAGGACCGGCCGGGGCCGCAGGAGCACCTGGACCGCATCCTCGGTTTCATGAAGCAGTACCTGCCGTGGGAGTACGACCGCGCCCGCAACGCCGAGCTCACCGACTCGCGCGCGACGCTGGCGGGTGGATACACCCCGGTCGTGCGCAATCCGGTCGGCGAACTGCCCTCCGGGCACACCGTGCTGGGCATGGCCGACGTTGTGGTGGCCAACGACCCGATCACCGGACAGGGCTCCAACAACGCCAGCAAGTGCGCGGCGTCCTTCCTGCAGTCCATTGTGGAGAACGAGGAGAAGCCGTTCGACCGGCAATGGATGCACGGGGCGTTCGACCGGTACTGGGAGTACGCGCAGCACGTGACGATGTGGACGAACGCCATGCTGCAGCCACCACCGCCGCACGTCATGGAAATCCTCGGCGCCGCAGGCAGCAACCCAACGGTGGCCTCCCGCTTCGCCAACGGCTTCGAGGACCCCTCGGACTTCCAGCACTGGTTCATGGACCCGGAGAAGGCCGCGAAGTACCTGGCCAGCGTCTGAGCGGAAGCACTGGCGGGAATTCGTCGGCGAGTTCCCGCCAGTGCTCAGCCGTGTTAGCAAGCAGCGAGCACCAGAGACGATTTCATCGACAGTCATTCTTTATCGAAAGCGAAGTCGCAGAAAGACTTTCATAGGTCTCGTCCGATGAGTCTCGGTACTCCACCTTGACAGCTTTCAGACGTGCGGGAACGTTTGTGGCCACAACTCCCAGTACCATATTCCAGGTATCACCTGGCTCGATCGTGCTTCCGACAAGTGGTTGCCGGGCACCCCATACTCGTTTTTCCAGTTCAATATAGTAAGCGGAAAGTTTCGTATCGTGCTGCACTTCACTCCACAGCGCCGGATAACCAGTGCCGTTGGCGGGGATGCTGTGAATTTCCCCGGTTTGGGGATCTGGTTCAGCGATTGGGACAAGAACCGCCTCGATGATTTCGGCGGATTCGGACTCCAGTAGCGAAACATCGGTAACCAGTGTGGATTCGCCCCCGGTGTTCTCGATCTCAGCACTCAGTGTATGTCCTCGTTCTCCACCTGTTGCCGGGCTACACAACTCGCTAGAGCCCACCGGCGCACCGTTGTTCAATACAAGAGGCCCATCGTTTGCGGGTTCGCTAGAGCATCCGGCGGCCGTAAGAATCCCTGTTAGCGCAGCTGCTGCTACGAGATGTTTTCGCACGATCGCACTAGTCCCTTGCGGCCAGTACTCGCGGGGAGTCGCCAGGATTTCCAGCCGCTCCACAAAGTCGCCGGGAAGATAGGAAATCAAATTCGTTCTTCACCGTATTGGCAAACCCGGTTGTAATATCGAGTCGCATCCCGATGAGATGCTTAACATCGACACCTCCCGCCCACCTAACTGCCCGCGACGTGGTGTTTGAGAAGATAGTCCCTGCCGTATAGGGCTTGCAATAACCAAAGCTGAGCCCGTCAATGCCCACCCGCAGGCGAGCGGAGCCGAGTGCCAGGATGCGCTCAATGATCTGCGCGACCAAGGCTGTGCGTTCTGGTGAGGCCGGACGTGGGGTGGGTTGCTGCCAGGTCGAGACCGAAAGATGCACGCTTGCCCGGCTCGACCCCATTTCCCGAGCCTACCCAACACATGAGAGTGACTGGTTGGGACGACATCGGGAGCGCCGCTCGATGTCGTAGCATCCGGACAACTGGCGTTGCGGTTCGTCAGCCGATCACTGCCCGTTCGATTTCGGCGGCCTGTGGCATGCCGGCGCGGGCGCCGACCTCGCCGACCGAGATCGCCGCGGCGACCGACGCGGCCTGCACGGCCGTTGTGAGCGGCTCGCCCGCGGCGAGTCTGGTGGCGAGGACACCGTTGAAGGTGTCCCCCGCGCCCGTGGTGTCGCGCACGGTCGCGGGGTGTGGCGGGACGTGCTGGGGCGGCTCGCCGGGGAGCAGGACCAGCGCACCCTCGCCGCCCATGGTGACCACGACCGGTGCCCCGGATGCGGCCAGCACGGTCTCGGCTGCGGCGGTGACCCCGCCGTCCCGCGGTGCCGCACCTAGCAGGGCCGCCAGTTCGGCGACCTCGGTGACGTTCGGCGTGAGCACCGGACCGTGCCGGAGCAGATCGGCGAGCACGGGCTGCACCGGCGCGGGGTTGAGCACACAGGGAACCCCGGCCGTGGCCGCGGTCTCCACCGCGGCGGCAACGGCCTCGCCGGGGATCTCGGTGCTCACCAGCACGCAGCCCGCCGAAGGCAGCGCTTCCCGTAATGCGGTCCGCACGCTGTCGGCGTGGACCGCCGCGTTGGCCCCCGCGCCGACGGCGATCTGGTTCTCCCCTGCGGGGTCCACAACGATCAGTGCGGCACCGGTCGCCACCGAGTCGAGTTCCGCGACGCCGTCCACGAGGACGCCGTCGGCACGCAATTCCGCCAGCGCCGCCGTCCCCGTGTCATCGGCACCCACGGCTCCGATCAGCCGCGTCACCGCGCCCGCGCGGGCGGCGGCGACCGCGGCGTTCGCTCCCTTGCCGCCCCCGTAGCGGCGCAGGTCGGGGCCGACCACGGTCTCCCCAGGCCCCGGCAGGCGGGGTGCCGCGACCACGAAGTCGACGTTGATCGCTCCGACGACGACGATCTCGGGTGCGCTGCGGCCACTGCGGGCTGATGGCATGCCTATCCCTCTCGTGCTGGATCCGGGTCCCGCGGCAGTATCGCGGTCAGTACCCGCAGCGCGCGATCCCGGTGTGCGTCCATTTCGGTGATCAGCCTGTCGGCCTCGCGGTCGCGAACCGCTTCGAGGATGCGGTCGTGCGCGTGCACGGCCTCACGCCGTTCCTGTGGTGAGTTGTAGTACATCGCCCGGTAGGCCTCGGTGGAGTCCCAGAGCAGCTGGATCAGGCGCATGACATGCACCTGGCCCGGCGACTCCAGGATGGCGAAGTGGAAGCGCCGGTTGGCCTCCAGCTCCGCGGCGACATCAGCTCGTTCAACCGCGTCCGCGCAGTCCCTGGCCGCCAGCTCGATCCGATGCAACGCGTCGGCGTCGAGCGTCGGCAGCGCCCGTCGCGCCGCCCGTTCCTCGAGTACCTGGCGCAGTTCGTAGATCTCCTCGAGGTCGGCGGCGCGCAGCTCGGTGACGAAGTACCCGCGCCGGGGCCGGTACACCACCTGCCCCTCCTGCTCCAGTGCCCGCAGCGCCTCGCGCACCGGCGCCACGCTCACGCCGAGAGTCTCGGCGACCTCCTCCTGCAGCACCCGCTGCCCCGGCCGCAGCTCGCCGTCGACGATCGCCCGGCGCAACCCGTCGAGTGCGTGCTGCGCCGTGGTTCCCGGCCCACTCCCCCGCGAGGTCACCGGAACGCCTGTATCCCGGTCAGCGCCGAGCCGATGACCAGCGCGTGCACATCGGCCGTGCCCTCGTAGGTCACCACGGACTCGAGATTGTTCATATGCCGGATGATCGGGTAGTCCAGCGTGATCCCGTTGGCCCCGAGAACCTGCCGGGCCGTCCTGGCCACCTCGAGCGCCGCGTTGACGTTGGCCAGCTTGCCCATGCTGACCTGCTCCGGCCGCAGGGTGCCCGCGTCCTTCAGCCTGCCGAGGTGCAGCGCGAGCAGCGTCGCGCGGTTCACCTCCATCGCCATCATGGCGAGCTTCTGCTGCTGTATCTGGAACGAGGCGATCGGCCGGTCGAACTGGATCCGGGTGGTGCTGTAGTCGAGTGCGGCCTCGAAGCAGGCGCGCGCGGCACCCGCCGCACCCCAGACGATGCCGTAGCGAGCCTCGTTCAGGCAGGACAGCGGCCCCTTCAGCGAAGTGGCACCGGGCAGGATCGCGTCGGCGGGCAGCCGGACGTCGTCGAGCAGGAGTTCCGAGGTCACCGAAGCCCGCAACGACAGCTTGCGGTGGATGTCCTTCGTGCTGAACCCCGGCGTCCCCTTCGGCACCAGGAACCCACGGACACCCTCATCGGTTCCGGCCCACACGACCGCCACGTCGGCCAGCGAGCCGTTGGTGATCCACATCTTCTGCCCGTGCAGGATCCAGTCGGCACCATCCCTGCGGGCATGCGTGCGCATGGAACCGGGATCGGATCCGGAGTCCGGTTCGGTCAGGCCGAAGCAGCCGACGGCCTCCCCCTCGGCCATGGCCGGGAGCCAACGTTGCTTCTGCGCCTCCGACCCCCATCGGTGGATCGCGTACATGGCCAGCGATCCCTGCACGGACACCAGACTGCGGATTCCGCTGTCCCCTGCTTCGAGTTCCATACAGGCGAGGCCGTACGCGGTGGCGCTGGTTCCGGCGCAGCCGTAGCCCTCGAGGTGCATGCCGAGCACGCCGAGCCTGCCCAGTTCGCCCGGTAGCTCACTGGGGATGCGGGCCTCCTCGAACCAGTCGCCGACCTCGGGCACGACCCGGTCGCGCACGAAGGCACGGACCGTGTCCCTGATATCGCGCTCCTCGTCGGAGAGCAACTGGTCAATGCCGAGGAAGTCCTCGGGGCGGACGGCTGGGGACATGGAAGCACTCCTTGACCTGGTCGATACGGCGGCTCTACGCTCTGTTTATTCGATTTTCGAAATTCGAAGGGCTATTGTTCCAGTGACCTCCGCACTTGACAACCTCCGGATCCTCGACCTCTCCCGAGTGCTGGCCGGACCGTTCGCGACGATGATGCTCGCCGATCTGGGCGCCACCGTGACCAAGGTCGAACGCCCGGGTACCGGCGATGAGACGCGCTCCTGGGGCCCGCCGTACGACGAAGACGGCGAGTCGACCTACTTCCAGTCGGTCAACCGCAACAAGGACAGCATCGTGCTCGACCTCACCGAAGCCGGCGACCTGGAGCGAGCGCGGAAGCTCGCGCTGGAGGCCGACGTCCTGGTGGAGAACTTCCGGCCAGGGGTGCTGGACCGGCTCGGGCTGGGTTACGAGGTGCTACGTGCGGACAATCCCGATCTGGTGTACTGCTCGATCACCGGGTTCGGCAGCGGGCAAGGAGCCGCGTTGCCCGGTTACGACCTGCTGATCCAGGCTCTCGGTGGACTGATGAGCATCACCGGGCAACCCGAAGGCGAGCCGCAGAAGGTCGGCGTCGCTGTGGTGGACGTGCTCACCGGCCTGTTCGCCAGCGTCGGGATCCTGGCCGCGCTACGCCACCGGGATGCCACCGGCGAGGGGCAGCGGGTGGACGTGGACCTGTTGTCCTCACTACTCGCCGCGCTGGTCAACCAGGGAGCGGCCTACACCTCCGGCGATGTCGTCCCGGGCAGGATGGGCAACCAGCACCCGAGTATCGCGCCCTACGAACTGCTGACCTGCGCCGAGGGCGAACTGGTTCTGGCCGTGGGCAACGACCGTCAGTTCGCCGCGTTGTCCGAGGTGCTGGACGCGCCGGAACTGGCGGCCGACACCAGGTTCGCGAGCAACACCGACCGGGTGCGCAACCGTCAGGACCTGCGGGCCGCCCTGCTGGAGCGACTCGCCACGCGTTCCGCCCAGGACTGGGCCGAACGGCTGACCGCACGACGTGTGCCTGCCGGCGTGGTCAACGATGTCGGCGGGGCGTTCCGGCTCGCGGCAGATCTCGGGCTCGATCCCGTGGTCACCCTGCCGCGCGCGGACGGGACGGCGGTGGCACTGACCCGAAATCCGATCGGACTCTCCGTCACACCCCCGCGCTATCACAGCGCGCCACCGCGGCTCGATGGGAAGGAATTCGACGGACCGTAGTCTTTGGAGACTGTTTGGTGGTACTCCAGGTCGGGTAACTTCCTGTGTCCTTGTACGAGTGGGCTTTACCTGACGAGATGGGGTAGTGCGCATATGGGGCAGGAAACCGAGCCCCGCTTCACGCTTGGAGCGGCCGCGCAGGAGGACGACCGAGCCGCCGACCTGCTTGCCAGGCGCTACGAACTCGGCGAGGTGCTCGGTACCGGGGGAACAGCAACGGTCTACGAAGCGTGGGACCGCTCGGCCGAACGGTCGGTTGCGGTCAAGCTCTTCCATCCCAGCGCGCGCCGTGCCGACCAGCATCGGCAGGCGGAGGAACTGCGCATTCTCGGCGCGCTGCACCATCCCGACCTCATCGCACTGCACGACACCGGCGTGCACAAGGGCAGTCCCTTCCTGGTGATGCAGTTGGTGCCCGGCCCGACGCTGGCGGGCCGGATCCTCTGCGGTCCCCTCACCCCGGATGAGACGGCGAACATCGGTGTGTGCCTCGCCCGTGCGCTCGCGTACGTGCACGAGCAGGGAGTCACGCACCGGGACGTGAAGCCGGCGAACGTGCTGCTCGGCCCCGCGGGACCGAAACTCGGTGATTTCGGCATCGCCCACACCTTCGACGGAACCAGGGTCACCGCGACCGGCGTCGTGGTCGGCACCGCCGCCTATCTCGCTCCCGAGCAGGTGCGCGGCGATCACGTCGGCCCGCCCGCGGACGTGTACGCACTGGGGCTCGTACTGCTGGAGTGCCTGACCGGCAACCGGGAGTACCCCGGGCCACTTGCCGAGTCGGCTGTGGCCAGACTGCACCGCTCGCCGGTGATCCCGGAAAAGTTGTCGCGCAGGTTCGGTTCCCTGCTCAGAAAGATGACCGCACTCGAACCCGAGAACCGGCCAACCGCGGACGAGGTCGCGCAGCGGCTCGCCGCCTCGCACTCCGACGGGAGTCTGGTCGTCTCCGGCCATACCGCGCGGATCAGCGCGGTGGCCGGTCGGTTGCGGGGCGGTCTGTTACCGATCGGCGCTCCGGTCGCCGCGGTTTCCGCCGTCGCTCTGGGGCTGATGTTCCTCAACGGCCCGGACAGCGGGACCGTCGTGGACGAGGGCACCGAGGCGAGGCCCAACGAGGCCACCGGAGCGCCGTCTCCCGGCACACCACCCTCAATCATCTGGAACGGAAGCTCCCCCAGCCGGGCTGGCGACTCGTCCCCGGTGGCGGAGATCCCCGCCGGGAACACCCCCACACGAGCCGCCGAGAAGCCGGCACCGGTCGACGCCCCCAACCGCCAACCCACCCCCGAC
>NZ_PQHZ01000086.1 GCF_003385185.1 Amycolatopsis palatopharyngis
CACCCGGTGGGGGTGGGTTTGCCGCACTGGGTGCAGTGGCCGTGCTCGTTGCGTTCCAACTCCCCCACACGCTTCTCCAGGGCGCGAACCGTGGCTTCAAGTTCGGTCAGGACTTCGCCGGTCAGTAGGCCAGCTTCGGCCAGCATGCGGATCTGCTTGTCGCGTGGCCACCTCATCGGTCGAGTCCTTCCGCTGCGTTGAGGCCGAGCATGGAGAGGAGGTCTGCGCAGTCGTAGGCGTTGTAGGCCTCCGAAGCGACGTAGCGGGCGGCTTTGTGGCGTTCTTCGGCTGACAGGTCGCGGCCGCGGTGCATCGTCAACCCGCCGCCGGTGTCGTTTTGGGACATGGGGTCACCTCTATCTGGAGCCACAGCCTGCGGGGCTGGTTCGGTACGGCCGGGTGGATGATCGGGTTCACTTCGGTGACGTAGCGGCCGTCGTCGTCGGGTATGACGTCGGCGTCGACCAGGGCATCTATCGCTGGTTTGCTGGTGGCGTAGAGGTTGCTGGCGTCGCGGCGTTTGTGGTCGGCGGCGTGGTAGTGCAGTTGTGCAGTCACATGGAGGGCCTTGGGGACCTTCGCGGCCTTCGCTCTCCACGCCACCGCTGCCCGCACGTCGCGGGTGCGGCGGCCCTTCTCCGCCCAATGCAGACGCTGGTTCGCCGTCAACGGCGGCTTCCCCCGATGTAGGGGGATGTCGAGTTCGAAGGTCAGTCCCACAGCCACCCTCCCTCGTTGATCGGTTCCCACACGTCCCCGACGTCGTCAGTCACGGGGTCTCCCGGTCGATGTGGGTGGTGTGGAGTGCGGCGTGAATCGCCCGTGCGGTCAGGCGGTTGTGGTCGTCGAGGAACCCCTTGTCCCGAAGCGAGGAGAGGGTGCGGGGGTGGGCGTCGACCGTGACCGTGGTGGCCACGATCCGGTCGTCACCTTGTTCGGCCTTGGCGTGGACGTCGGCGACGATCGGCTTAGCGTGCTCCCAGAGGATGGCGCGTTGAAGTCGCGTAGCGGTGGTCCACATGATGTCTGCGGACACGGCGTCGACGAGCATGCCGATCCCGCGAAGGGTCGCGAGCGGATACTTTGCAGCGGCCTCGTCCATCACGCCTCCCCTTGGAGGGCACGATCCGTACCCGCCCTGTGTTCCTCGACGCTGATCGGCTCATCGATCGGCACGGAGGAAACGCGGAACCACTGGCCGTCGACCTTGACGTCCACTGTGTCGCTGAACGCGGCCGAGCGGATCTCTTCCTCTTCCGCGTAGGGCGGCACCGAGTCGCCAACGAGTGCGAGGAACACGGATTCGGCGATGTCCGCCTCGGGGTGTCGGTTCACGATGCCTCCCCTTGGAGGGCACGGACAGCGGATCGGGCACGGCGGCGATACAAGCGAACCTCGAAGGTGTCGAGGTCTTCCCATGCCTCGGAGTGCCAGCCCCGGTTCTCCATGCGCTCGTTCTGGTCGGCGTGCAGCGCTTTCGCTACCCGTTCGATGGTGGCGGGGTCGGCGGACAGCCCACGCAACCTCTTCACCTCGTCGGCGAGGATCCCGGCAGCCGTGGGCCAGTGGGTTGCGTTACCCGTCTCGGCGCAATGCAGAGCCGTCTGAACGTCGCGCTCGTCGTCCTCGGTCACGCGTCCTCCCAGGGTGTGGCGTAGACAGTGCGGCGACGGGGTGTTGGCGTTCCGTCGGCGTTCCAGGTTGTTGCCCTCAGCACGTGTAGCTCGGTCGCCGCTAGTTGCGGGTAGGCGGCAAGCAGGGCGGCGGCGAGGTCCTCCAGCTCCAGGCCGCGCAGTGTCAGCCCGTAGCCCCGGTCCTTGCAGTCGCACAAGGTGTCGTGGACGAGTTCGATCAGGTCGTCTCTCGGCTCAGTCATCGCGGGACTCCCCGTGGACGAGACAGTCCGGGTTGTACTCAAGCTGGCTTCCGGGCTCCACCGCCCCGTAGTGGACAGTCCACCCGCTTTCCGGTGTCGCGAAGCATTCGCACTTCTCAGCCATCGGTGGCCTCCCGGCGGGTGATGCGCATCATGACGGGGCTCCTTCGCGGAGAACAGGAGTGCCAGCGTGTGCCGGGTCGTTCCAGTTGCCGGTGACGATCAGGTAGTCACACGTGGCGCATTCGAGGATGGCGTGTTCCTCGACGAGCGCACCGACGCTGAACCACACGAGCGGCCCGGGACATTCGAGCTTGTCCTGGGGGGCCATCACGCCTCCACCCGGCGGGTGATGCGGTAGCGCTCCAGGAACTCGTTCGCCAGGTCCTCGGGGTCGTACGTGAGGTCACTGTTCCCGGCGCGGTAGGTGTCCCTGATCAGTTGCAGGAGCGCCCTAGCCGCGCCTTGAGTGGTGGGCCTGCTGGCTTCTGCGGGAGGGGCGGGCAGGGCGGCGAGCGGCGTCCAGTCCGCAACGTCCTCGTCCGCCAGCGGGTAGGCCGTGCCGAGCGACACCCAACCGAACTGGTCAGCGACTGCCGCGCACCACAGGCCGCTCCTCATGCCGATGCGGAGTTCGGGGATCTTCTGGTCGGTCATGGTGTTGTGTCTCCTAGGGCGGTCTGGATGGCAGTGCGGAGGGCGGGCAGTGATACCAGGGAGCGGTTGTTCGACTCGGCGGTGTCGCAGAGGTCGAGCACGTCCCGGAGCGCGGCGAACGCCTTGGGGGCTTCGACCGTCCACACGGCGTGGTCTTCGTTCCAGTACCGGCACTCAACCTCGTAGGTCTCCAGTGCTTCACGGGCGTCAGTCATCGGACACAACCTCGTACCCGGCCTGCTCCAGGCCCTCACGAGTCGCGTACAGAGTCGGGCCCCAAGGGCCTCCGTGATGCTTGACCTTGAAGATCTGGCCGATGCAGTCGCCGGTAGGCATCATGCCGACGACCTTCAACTCGACGTCCATCTTGTTACGGAGCAGCGTTCCCGGGCCCAGGGTCTCGCTCTTTAGGTTGCTCATCGGTTTCCTTCCATCTCGAACGCGGTGTTTTCGTCCCAGCTGGGGGGTGGTTCCCCGCCGTGTTCCTGGTTCCAGAGGCAGGCGTCGCAGTCACCGTCACAGGGACACATCACCGGGACACCTCGGGCGGGGCAGGGCGAAGGTCGCTGCTCCGGAACCAACCCGCGTAGCCGCTGGGGAAATGGACATACGACTGGTCTCCCACGATGCGCAAGACACTTCCTGCCTCGGTGCAGCCCGTCGCCGGAACGGTGGCCTGCCCCCCGATCTCGGGTGTCCACTCGCGCTCAGGGGTGGGCCAGCTGGCGCACGTCTCTCCTGCCATGCCGTGCGCCACGTGGTCGCCGTCGTGACCCGGAGGAAGGGTGCAGTCGAAGATGCCCAGATTGGAAGGCGACTTCTCGAAGCACCGTTCCTCGGTGGGTTCGTCGGCGGGCAGCGGGGCGAAACAGCCCTCGCGGTGCGCGTTCAACACGTCGCACTCAGGGCAGCGCACCCAGATGCCTCCGGGTTGTGGGGCGGGTGCACGGAGCAGGCCAGCAGCAGCGAAGACGTCGGCAACGTGACGGGAGTGCCGCTGCCCGAGATGACTGGGCTGCCGCCCCCACCCGCACCGGCAGGACGCGATATCGAACCGCTGGTGCTCGACCAGCAAGCGCGCGACCTGCTCGGTCACGTCGGGCGGTGTTGGGGTGTCCCCGGAGGACAGACGAGCCACCTCGGACTCCAACCGCTGCTCGTTCTGGAACCGAAGATGCAGCCGACGGGCAAGGGACTGGATCTGCCGGTTCGCCTTGTCCCGCTCACCCTCGGCCAGTTCCGCCCTGAACCGGAGCCCCGTGTTGTCGACACGGAGTCGTTCGGCCGTCTGCTCCGCCATGCGCAGCAGCGAGTCATCATCCAACGCTGTCTTCGCGGACCGGAGATGACGGGCCAGGCCCTTCGCCACCTCCCACAGCGCCCGCCGCTGTTCCTGTGTGTCCATCAGCCGCTCACCAGACCGCACCGACGCGTCGATGTGGTCGTGCAACTCGCCACGGAGCCGGTCGAGTTCGGGGCCGAACACGTGCTCCGCCCTCCGCGCCTCATCCTCGAAGTCGTTCACAGTCGAGTCGTCCAACTCCTCCCACGTTGGGTCAGCGGGCATACGGCCAGTCGGGATGAACTCGAACTGCGCCTCGAACAGCCGCTTCGCCAACTCCACGCGGGCCAAGTACTTGGCCCGCAGTTCGTCCAGGGTTCCCGGTATGGGGGTGGGGTTCGGGTCAGGTTCGAACGCCGCTACAGCGCGCGCAACCATCGCCTCCACATGCCGCAAAGGATGGTCCGACTCCGACCGATACCGGCCCACGGTGATCGTCTCAGGGCGGGCGTCCACATCGTCACACTGGCTGTCAATCCACTCCATCACCTCGGCGCGTGTCGGGCACGGCACGGTGCAGATGTGGTCGTCGTTGATGTCGATCGCCACCCAAATTAGGGCGTCGTTGGGGGTGGTCATGGGGTCTCCGATCGGGGTCATGCCGCGGCCTGCGGCGTGGACTGCATCGCGGCAGCGACGCGGGAACCGAACCAGGCGGCGACACCAACCGGGACGGCGTTACCGATCTGGCGTTTCACCTCCGCCGCGGTACCGAGGAACTCGTATTCGTCGCCGAAGCCTTGGGCGCGGGCGCACTCCCGATTGGTGAGCATCCGGTGATGCGGGGTGCGGTCGATGACGGTCGCGACACCGTGGTGGTTGCCGCCGGCGGTGACAGCGGCGATGGGATGTTGGTCGGCGCGGCGTGCTTTCGCGTTGCGCCGGTAGGTGACCAGGTGCGGCACGTCCTCGACGTCGATCTGGTCGATCTGGTCGGACACGTACAGGCGGCGCGTGAGCAGCTTCCCGGGGTTCGGGTCGAGGATGTCCGCCGCGGTGACCGAAGGGATGGCGGGCGGGGTGAGGTCGAGGTCGAGGCCGCGGGTGGCGGCGATGAACTGGCGTTTGCGGTGTTGGGCGTGGCCGAAGTCGGCGGCGTCGAGCACGAGCTCCGTGACGGCGTAGCCGAGTGCGCGGAGCCCGTCGAGCCACCACGGATAGAGCGACCAGTCTCGGAACTCGACGACGTTCTCGACGACGATCGCCGGGTACTGGTGGACTTCGGCGGCGGCGATGACAGCGAACGCGGTAGCCCTGTCGATCGCCCCCGCGTCCTTCCGTTGCCGCTCGATCTCGGCGGGTGGCTTCTTGCGTCCTCCGGAGCGGGCGTGCCACACACAGGACGGGGATGCCCACAGCAGGTCGGTTCGGGGGAAGGTGCGCCAGTCCACCTCGGACAGGTCCTGGGTGTAGTGCAGGGTGTCGGGGTGGTTGGCCTGGTGTGTGGCGACTGCGAGGGGCCAGTGGTTCGCGGCGACCTCGACGTGCCAGCCCGCGCGCCGGAGACCTTCGGAGGAGCCACCGGCGCCGGCGAACAGATCAGTCGCAGTCGGGGTCATGCCGCACCGCCGGACCGGCAGCCGTACGGCGAGCAGCCGTCGGGATCGCCGTCCTCGATGAGGTCGAGCAGGTCACCTTGCCGGTCACGCCACTCGCCGCGGGTGACCTTGTCGATGGGGGCGATGTCGAGCGGAATACGGGAGCTGTGGAGGAACGCCTCACCGTTGAGTGGCATGCCACGGCTGCCGCCCTTGCGGATCTCGCGGTCGAACTCGACAGCGTCGGCCCACTCCTCTGGGGAGTTGTCACGTAGCTCGCGCCACTGCCGGTTGCCATGGAACGGGCAGCCGATGCAGGCCGACTTGGCGGTGTCGCCCCAGCCGCGCCGTTCGAGCCACCGCTGGCAGTCCTTGCGGGACATGCCCAGGTCGAGCAGCGGGTAGCGGGGCGTCAGGTACAGGACGTCGAGTTTGTCGCTGACCCGGTGGATCTCATCGGTGGAGAAACCGATCCACTGCTCAGCAACGCGGCCTTTCGGGACGCGCCGGAACGCGGGGGCTGTAGCGCCGAGGAGTTCGCGGATCTTCCGCTTGATCGGCACCAGTTTGTACTCGCTGGTGCACTGCCGACGGCCCATACCCGCCGAGCCGTCGGGGTTGCGGACGAAATACGGGACGCTGGCGTATCGGTGGGCGGGGTCGATGGCGTCGGCGCGGAGGTTGCCGTTGGACACACGGTGCAACGGAATCCCGGCCTGGCCGAGTTCGACGGCGAGCCGGTCGAGGTGGGCATACACCTGCCGCGGTTCCCAGCCTGTGTCGGCAAAAATCGCGGCATCGGGCTTCGGCAGGGTGCCGTCGCACGCCATGAGCGCGATCGTGCTGGACTGGACACCCGCCCCGAGAGACAAGACCGTCATCGTGGGCTCGGTCATGCCGCACCGCCCGGGAAGTCGACGGTGATGTCGGACTTGCCGATCAGGTCAGCAACCGTCTTCGCGTCCTCGTCGGAGATCTCCCCGGCGTCGAGGTGTTGCTCCGCCATCTCGTGGATGGACAGGTACTCGACGTCGCGGGCGTGTTCCAAGATCAGGGTCGCCGCGTAGTCGCGGAGTTCGTCCGGGGTCATGCTGGTGTCCCCTCGGTGTCCGGGCGGGAGGGCCAGGAGTCGAGTCCGTTGGCGGCCCGGTGGTCGCCGTCGTGGCCGTCGTCGAGAATGCAGCGCTCCACCGTCGCCTGGAGTTCCTTGTCGGCGTACGGGTTGCCCAGCAGCGGTTGGATCTCGGCTTCGCACTGCTCGGCGTCGGGCTCAAGCCATTCGCCGGGCTCGCCGACTCCGTTGGGCCAGTAGGCGTTGCAGGGCTGGCACTCGAACGCAGAGTCTTCGTAGCTGGTTTCTTCTCTGCAGATGGGGCAGTCAGGGCAGCAGAGTTCGATGGCGGGTGGGGCGGATCGGTCGCTCATCGTGTGGCCTCCGAGCTGTCAGCGCGGAACTGGGGGTGCTGGCCAGCGATGTGCCGGGCGACGTTCGCGAAGGTGCGGTTGCAGCACGGGCACACACCGTTCGCGGCGCGCTTCTTGTGCCGGGTGATCTGCCCTCTCAGGGCGCGGTTGCTGCGCTCCGTTGCCTCGCGCTGGTCCTCCAGGTGACGGGCGCGGACCCGGCTGGCGTCGAGTTGTTCCTTGAGGCGAACGTTCTCCGGCTTGGTGTAGCGGAGGCTGTGGCCGTTGGGGCAGTAGAAGTTGCCGCCCTTCTCGCGGCGGTCGGCGAGGAGGCGTTCCGGTGCGGCGAACAGCACGCCGCAGGTGCAGCAGTTTGTGGTGGTGAGGGTGGCGAGTTCGGTGATCGTGTGGCTCATGTGGGCTCCTGGGTGTGAGTGGCGACCAGACGGTTGGCGATGTCCGCTTTGAGTGGCTGGTGCCAGGTCGGGGTGTCGATGCTGGCCGCGAGTTCGGCGGGTTCCCGCGTGAAGTTCGGGAGCGCGGCGTGCTGCCAGATGTCGAGGTGGTCGTCGAACTCCCCGTGGCTGGGGATGGGGCAAAACCACTGGAGGTGGCTGGCTTCCCACTCGACCAACTCGGAGTCTTCGAGGATGGGGTGGCTGGTGATGATCGGCGGGGACACGGTGCCGCAGTCACACGTGGACGTTTCGGCTCTGAGTTCGCCGTAGCCGTTTCGGGTATCCATCCGTACTCACTCCCCCTCGTTCGACCGGGAGCGGCCGGATGCGGGCCGGGAAGCGCGGGCCAAAGCGATCCGCTGATGGTGCGCCGGGGCCTTACCGAGCGGGACACCATCGTCGTGGTGGCAGGTCTCCCCCTCGGCGGCGTGACAGCCGGGGCACGGGAACTGCTCAGCCTCGTGGCGCTCGCCGTCCTTCTCGAAGCCCTCGATGCGTTTCCGGTCGGCGTAGCTCATGACACCCTCCGGTTATCCACAGGTCGTGTGTCCGCTCTGGACTCGCCTTGGGTAGTAACCACAGGGGTTGGTCTTTGGGTGGTTGGTGGATGTGTGTTGGTAGTAGGCCATGCAGAGTGGCCCCTCAATCGTCGAATTTGGCCCCTCAATGTTTCCGGAACACCGTTATTTGGCCCCTGAAAGTCGTTTTCATGGGCCACCCAGATGGCCCATGAATAGCGTCCATCCACAGTGGAAGCAGCCGAGTTATCCACAGGTAGCCCCATCCATTGAGGGGCCACCATCAGTGGCCTGCCAAAGAGTCCGCTCGTCCGGCCCCAACATCGAGCACCGCTCCAACAAATCGGACGGCATCGTCAACTGGTACTCGGTCGTCTTCCCCCGCCCAGACCGCCCGCCACCGCGCCGCGCCACAGTCAGCAGCCCCATCTCCCGCAGGGCGGCCAAGCGACGCTTCACGTTCCGCTCAGACTCGCCCGTCACAGCCGCGAGGATCTCGTTACCCGGCCGCACCCTCGACCCATCCGGGTCGGCGTACGTCGCCAAGATCAGGGCCATCAGCTTCTCCTCGTGTCGCATGAGGACGCGCCGCACGAGCCGTTCCCACTCGTAACGTTTCGTCGGTGTCGGTGGGTCATCACTCACGCCGCCCCCTTCCGTGCTCGCTGCTTCCGGAGGCGCTGGTACTCCCGCTCCCCCGTCGTCACCCACTCCAGCCGCTCACCACGCCCGAACGCGGCGTGAGCGCGCTTCAGGTACCGCTCGTAGGACACGTCGTCCGTGGGCAACTCCGGGGGGCGGGAAGCGGCCACCATGTCCGCCAACGCCAACACCACCTCGACCGTGCGGGCCGGGTTCACGACGGCTTGGTTCACCAGGTCCCGCGCGCGTTCCTCGATGGTTCCGGCGCACGCCTGCTCGACGAGGACCATCGCCTGCCGCACCGCGGCCATGCTTGGGATCACGACACGCCCCCGAGTTCCAGGGCTGGGGTGAAGCACCCGAGGTCGTCGAGCACAACCACCCCGTGCCACAGATGGACCGGACGGGTGTGTGGGTCGTCCCAGGAACGCACGGTCCAGCCCTTCTCGACTGCCTCGGCCTGGTTCGCGTGGATGTAGCCGTGGCAACCAGTGGTGCCGGACCCGCAGGCGTCGAGGCCGTTGGACGGCAACCACCGCTCGACCTTCGAGCACTGCGACTTGTTCTTCCGATGCTGATAGTTCGTGGCCCTGCCCAGGCACACCCCGGGGATGCGGAGTTCGCAGATGCCACCAGAACGATTCCGGGTCAGGCCGCGGCACTTCTTCTCGTTCACGCTGCCTCCCGGTCACGCAGGAGGGCACGCTCCACCGCGGCAGGCTGCACACCGAACCTGGCGGCGATCGACAGCGGCGTCTCCCCGCCCTGAAGCAGCCACCGCAACTCCTCCACCGGAGGCAGCACACCGTGACGGCGGCGGGACGTCTCCATCCCCTGCGGCACAGCTTCCGGGTCGTCGATGGTGTCGTCATCCCACGCCAACGGAGGCGCGTGGCCGCTGATGCGCGCTTTCGTCGCGGACTGCTTCGACGGACCCTGGACGAGGGACAGCTCGTCATACACCGCGGCCACGCGCTGCGCCAGCGAGTACGACAACCGCCCCTTCAGCAACAGTCGGTACAGGGTGCACGGGGCCACACCGCAGCGGCGTTCGATCTCCGGGACAGACCACCCCATCCACCCGAGGGCCTGCACCCTCCGCCGGGCACCGATGGCGTCCACGCCGCGGTGGGATCCCTGCGGCGTCAGAGGGACCGACAGCAACGCTTTCTCGGTATCGGGCCACACCCTCGCCGCCGGGCCGTGCACGATGTTGTACGGCGCCCAAGTCGATGTGCCCGCGGTGGTGGCGATCTGACGCCACGTCCACCCCAGCTCCCGCAAGGCGGTCACGTGACGGCGCACCGGTGCGGCATCGACCAGGCCGCACAGGCCCATTCGGAGTGTGCGGCGGTAGTGGGACTCGCACATCCTGCGCCGTACACCAGGCCGGACACATCCCGGCTTCGAGCACGTCATGATGCACCCCGCTGCAGGTGGTCCTTGTACTCGGCCAGCACCGCAACGGACTCCTTGGTGATGTCCTTGCCCTGCGACCACAACGCGAACTCGTCCGACAGTTTCGGGATGTCCCAGCCGCGGTTCTTCGCGATCGCCGCGAGCTGGCCGCGCAGTTCATTGGCACGATCGACCGGCGTCTGCTCCGGCCGCTCCACCTGACGCTCGGGCACGTCCGACACCGGCGCGGGCGCTTCCTTCTTCCACAGGTTCAGGGCCAGGCCGAACCTCATACCCGCGTTGCGGATCGCGTCACCGATGGCTTCCTTGACGGCATCCCCGCCGCGCTTCCCGTCGGCGTGGCCGTAACCGAGGCGGGTGGTGCCGCCGACGGTGAGGCGGATCCACAGGCCGCCGTGCTCGTCCATCGCGGGCAGGCCGTTGCCGTTGAACGCCAGCGGCTCCCAGTTCCAGTCCGGGTCCACATCGAGCAGACGCTCGGTGGCGTGGGCGTGGCCGACGTAGTCCACATGCAGGTGCGCGGTGGAGACGTACGCCTTGCACACCCCGCACTTTTGCGACTTGTGATCCTCGCAGCGGACGTTCTTGTCCGAGCACTTCTTGCACCAGACCTTGGGGAGCTTCCCGATCTGCCTGCTTGCGAACGGGGCGCGGAGCTTCGCGGCCATCTCGGGGTTCACTCCGCACCCCCCGGGAGTTCGGCACGGACGAGGCCTTCGAGGGACAGCTTGTCGGCGCGGATCAGGTCGACCACCGCGGCCAGAGCTTCGGGGTCGGGCTTGCAGGACACGATCCCGTCAGGTGTGGTGACTTCCAGGCCGTCCACATCGGCCTCACCGGCCGGTCCGACCGGCGCGCCCAGACCCACGGAGTCGGCGCGGATCTCCCGCACCAGCTCCGGGTCCGGTTTCGTGATCTTCCGCAGGAGGTGCGGTGCGTGCTCGAACAGCACCGACACCACTTCCTGGGTGGAGCCGATGACGTCGAAGTCGTAGACCATGCGGTCCGGATAGTTCTTTCTTACCCAGTCGGTGAACGCTTTCTCGTCGGTGACCCGCGCTACAGGCTTCGGGTCCGACTTCGACACCGCCCCCACCTTCACCCCTGCCAGGGGGCTGCGGGCCATCAGGCGGTCGCCGCGCTCCATCCGCTCGGCCGCTTCGGCGCGGGCCTCGTTGTAGCGGCGGGTGGTGTAGTCCGACACCACTTTCAGTGCCGCTACACGCAGGGCCAGGTCATCGTTCGTCACAGGTGCTCCAAGAGGTCGAGCAGGGGTTGGGATGCGGTGCAGTGCGGGCAGCGAATGTCCATCTCGATCGCCCTATCCGGGACGAGGACCGTCATCCACCGGTCGCCACCGCAGATGCACACAGAGGGGTGGGACACGATCACCACGTAGCTACTCACGTTTCGCCCCCAACAGGCCGCGCTGATAGCCGACCGCGACAGCCTCGGCGCGGGAGACGACTTCGAGGCGACGAAGCAGCACCTTCACGTGCGTCTTCACCGTGTCCACCGACAGACCCAGCGCCAGTGCGATCTGCGGGTTCGTCGCACCCGTCGCGAGCAGTTCGAGGACCTGCTGACGGCGAGGGGAGAGCTTCACGGCGCACCTGCCTTGCAGCCCTTGCGCCGGTGGTCCTCCGCCACCGCCACCGCGTGGGGTTCGCAGAAGTAGCCGACAGGAACGCAGGGCAGGTACCAGTCCGCGTCCCGCTCACACAGCACCGCCGGGCGCCGGTTACCGGGGTTCGCGGTGCACTGCTTGCTGTAGACACGCTCAGCGCCATGGAAGTCACTCACCGGTCCTCCCGGTTCCACTCGGCGAACTGCTCGTCGGTACCCGGCCGGTCTTCGAGGATGGCCAGGCCCACCCCGTCGCGGTGTTTCTTGACCCGGTCGACCAGCAGCAGCACAGCCACCGCCAGGAACACCACGGCGACGAAGGCGAGCAGGACGTTCAGCGAATGCGACTCGGTCACGAGGCCACCGCCTTCGCTTCCAGGCGGCGGAAGCACTCCGCTGTGGCCTCCACGTCACCCATCGCCGTGTGCGGCGCGGTGTTCTCCACGGCCAGCAGGGCGCACACCGCAGCCAATCCGGGCAGCTCCGACGGCGGAATCCCCAGCACCCCAGCGGCGTACGCCGACAGGTCCAACAGTCGGTGGTGCCACGGCTCCAGCGGGGACAGCCATTGCCGGGTGAACGCGACCCGCAGCATCAGCGAGTCGAAACGCGGGTTGCTCCCGGCCAGGGTGTTGCCGAGCAGTTGCTCGTGGAGTTCCCCGAGCCGTTGGCCCTTGTCGCGCGGGAGGTGCGCGAGGCGCTCGCGGTAGTCGTTGACCTCCAGTGCTTTCGCCTCGGCCGTGCGGAGGTCGAGGTCGGTGTGGTGGGGGACGAAACACCCCCACTCCCCCGTGGTCAGGTTCATCCACGCGATTTCCACGGGGACGTGGAGGGCGAAGTCGAGACCGGTGGACTCGACATCCACGACGACGATCTGGCGGCTCATGGCGCCACCGCCTCGCGGGCTTCGAGCACAGCCCACCCAGCCACGGCCTGATCCGACAGCGGCTGAGACGGCCAGTGCGTCACCACCTTCGGCGGCACATAGCACACATGCCACGGCATCGTCTTCCCGCCGTAGAACCGCTCATCGAACACTGCCACAACACCCTGCGGGTTCACCCGCAACCGGGGCATCACGATGCTTCCTTGGCGAGCAGCTCACGTCTGGCGTAGACGTGGATCCCGACCGGACCCCAACGGAGGTAGGTGCCGGCGTGCTTCTCGTTGCTGTGCTCCTCGATCTGCGCGTTGTGAGCCACACCAGCGCGAGCAAACGCGGCGATGGTCGACGCAGCATTGTGCAAGATAGGGATGTTCACACCCTCCATCGCCGAGTACCGCAATTCCTCGGCCAACTCGGGGTTCTGCTCGATCATGTCGGCCAGCGCGCGCAACCCTTCGGCCTGCTGCTGGGCCAAAGTCTTCTCGGTCATGACTGTCCTTCCAGGATGGACGCCAACTCGGCGTCGATGTCGATGTGTTCAGCGCCGCGCTCGCACACCTGCTCGCGGCGGGCGTAGACGTGCAGGCCAACAGGACCCCACCGCAGCACCACGCCGGCCCAATCGCCGGAGTAGTCCTTGTCGACAGTGGCGCTGTGAGCGGCACCAGATCGCGCGAACTCCGCCACGGTGGCCGCCGGGGATCCGGACATGGCAACGGGGATGTTGATGCCGTCGATGCCCGTGTACAACAGGTGCTCGGCGAGGTGCGGCCGCTCGCGGAGCATCGCCGCCATTGCCTCCAGGCCCTCGGCATACTGCTCCGCCAACGTCTTCTCGGTCATGACTGTCCTTCCAGAATGGACGCCAACTCGGCGTCGAAGTCGATGCGTTCGTGGCCGCGCTCCACCACCTGCCAGGTGGCGTCCAACGCGTCCAACAGGTCGTCGCGGTTGAACCGCAACGTGGCCTCCCCCTGCGGCGACGACAGGTGGATGTCCACCCACAGGCCCGACAGGACGGGTTCGATGAACACGTCCCCATCCCCCGACGGCACCAGCAGTCCCTCGGCGAGGAGGTCACGGCACAGCACCCACGGCTTGTCGACGCCCAAAAACCACAGGTGCACCTCCAGAGGACAGCGGTCGGAGTACAGGAAGTCGCAACTCCCCCGCCCACCTGTGGCCATACCGGCGACCTGACGGAACCCGATACGACGCTTCACCAGCTCGCTCATCGCTTGCCCTTCCCCCGCTTCGGCTTGACTGGTTCGCCGCGCTTCTTGCGCTGCTCGTTCGCGTACTCCGCCGACTCCCGGCCCCACTTCTCGACGTCGGCGACCGTCTTCTTGGCGCGCTTCCAACTCACAGGACCACCCACTCCGTCACCCGGAACAGCAGCAGCACGACGGGCAGGGACAGGGCCGAGAGGGTGGCGAACACGCACCCGGCACCAGGTGCGGTCGGGTCGGGCATCGCTGACTGGTCATCCCGGTCCGGGACCTCCGACCACCGGGCGGTTTCTGCGGTCACCGTGGCCATGTCTGCTCCATCCACATGCCGAGAGCGATAGCGGCGGCGACACCGAGGCATCCGACAGCGACAGCGACACCAGTCACGTAGGCCGCGTTGTAGACCCGGGTTCCCCAGTGGTGGCGGGTCGCGGCCCGGCGGATCGCGGGCGGAAACAGATGCTGTTTCGTCGCCTCCATCACGCACCGCCCTCGGAGGACTGGCCGCACAGGCTGCAGGTGAACCCAACGGGCGGCTTTCCGTCACAGTGACGACAGTCGAGGTTCAGCGAGCTGAGCATTTCGTCGACCGTGTAGCCGAAGAACGAGGCGAACGAGATAGCCCGGGCCAAGCTCATGCCCGAGATCCCCTTCTCCATGCGGAGCACCTGGACCGCGTCCGTCTTGTGTCCTCGCTCCGTCAGCGCATCGGCCAACGCCTGCTGTGACATGACGCGGTACTTCCGCAGCCGCCGGACGTTCCCGGCGAACTTCTCCACGTCCTCCTGGACGCGCTGCGATTGGTTCTCCATCAGGAGTCACCCCGCAGGAGGTGCTGGTAGCAACGGCAGTCCTCGAGCGCCGTTCCGGTGCAGCTACAGGCGTCGCGGGACGTGCAACTACACGGCCGCAACGCCAACACCCGCCGCGCGGCCTCCCCTAAACCGTCCAGATCGGAACTGATCAGCGACAGCAGGTTGGCGTCCGTCATGTCCTGCAGCTCGTGGGAGGTGTCCTCGTGGTGACGGTTCACCTTCTGCACCGGAACGGGGTGCCCGAGCAGTGCTTCCACCGTCACGGGGTGCCGCATCCGTTCCGGGTCGTGACTGTGCCGACCGTCGTTCGTGAGACGATGGAACGTGCCGTCGGGATTCGTTTCGAGGGTGATCACAGTGACCTCCAGGGGGTCTCGTGGTCGGACGGGGTCGGTGTGGGCCGGCCCCGTTCTTGCGTTCAGGCGTCTTCGAACTCGTCGCGGTACACGAAGCCCACGAGTTGGTGAAGGACTGCGCGGACGTTGGGCACGGAGTACGCGCGCGGGTTGCGGGCGATATCCAGACCAATCAGCGCCCACGCGTTCCGGACGTCGGCCGCACTGAGCTGTTTAGCTGCGCACTCCTGGTGCATCCACGACCTTTCGAGCTTCGCGATCAACTCGCCCTGCTCGATCTCGCCGCCACACCCGCCGCACGGCGTGCAGTGATAGACCTCGCCGGTATCCGTGACGAGAGGCCCGTCGGACTCCACGACAGTCAACGGAATGTCAGGACGCTTCATGCGGCACCGCTCTCTCGGAACAGACGAAGTAGGGAGGTCTTGCCGAGGGCTGTGATGCACAGCGTGGTGCGCATGTCGCCGTTGGCGTACCGGGGCGCGCGGGGCTGGTCCTTCTCAACGAACCAGTGCTTATGCGACGCCTTCGCGTGGTAGGAAGGTTCGTTCACGAGTTCGCCGCGCTTGTCCGACCAGCGCTGATGCGGCTTCGTGTAGATCCAGTCGTGATCCAGGCACAGGTCCCGAAGCTCTTGCTCCTTGATCCCGAGCTGGTTCGCCACAGTCCGGAACAGAAACCGGTCCTTGTCACTCACGAACTGGTCGACGTACTCGACCTTCGGCCGAGCCGACTCCAACTCTCGGCGCGCCGAGGACAACTCCGCAGTGGTCGTAGTCAGCGCCCGGCCCAACTGTCCGAGCCACTCCAGGCCACCGGCTGAGAGGGCGGACAGGTCAGGGATTTGTGCGACCTGCGCGGTCTCAGCTTCCCGGGTCTTCACTGCGAAGTACGACTTCGCCGCCGACACTGCGGGCTTCCGGCCGTCGCACTCCAGCATCACCATGTACGCGCC
>NZ_PQHZ01000087.1 GCF_003385185.1 Amycolatopsis palatopharyngis
CCTCCGCGGCATCCGCGCGGGCTCGTAACCGCCGGGCGGCGGCCACCGCCTCGACGGCACCGTCGTCGTCCAGCGCGGCGACGTCCTCGGCAGTCCGGGTCAGTAGCCGGTGATCGGCCCACTGCTGCTCGGTGAACGGCGCCGGGCGCACCAGATCAGCGGGCAGGAACAGGGTCCCCGCCACACTGCTGATCTCGATGAATGCCGTCACGCCACAGATTATATCGAACAAACGTTCGACAATGGTGGTGCGGTTAACGAACCACCCGAAGGTGGAAAGAGCAGGAAATCCGGCAACAGACTGTGATCAACCGCTCAATGCCCGCTCAAAGCCCGGCCAGTGCCCGGTTGACCCGTTTGACCAGGCCGGGACCGTGCAGCGCGAAACCGGTGTAGAGCTGTAAGAGACTCGCCCCGGCCTCGAACATCAGCTCTGCTTCGCGCGGGCCGAGAATGCCGCCGACACCGATGATCGGCAGCTCACCGCCGGTGTGCCGGTGCACGAACCGCACCACCTCCCGGGAACGATCGGCCAGCGGCCGACCGGACAATCCGCCGGTCTCCTCGGCCAGCCGGCTGTCGGCCGCGGCGAGTCCCTCCCTGGACAGGGTCGTGTTGGTGGCGATGACTCCGGCCACGCCGTGCTCCGTACAGACGTCCAGGAGTTCTCCCAGGGCCTCATCGGTGAGGTCCGGGGCCACCTTGACCAGTAGCGGGGTGGGTGCCCGGCCAGCACGGTGGGCGAGATCGGCGGACGTCGTTCGCAACTCAGCGAGGAGTTCGGCGAGCGCGCCGCGGTCCTGCAGTGCACGCAATCCCGGCGTGTTGGGAGAACTGACGTTCACGGCGAAGTAGCCGGCGTACGGGTGCAACGTCCGCAGCGAGGCCTGATAGTCCGCCACAGCGTCCTCCAGCGCGGCGGCCTTGGACTTGCCGATGCTGATCCCGAGCGGCACCGACGGCGTGCCGCTGGTGGCGAGGCGTTGCGCCAGTGCCTCCGCGCCCGCGTTGTTGAAGCCCATCCGGTTGATGATCGCGTCGGTCTCGGTCAGCTGGAACAACCGCGGGCGCGGGTTCCCCGGCTGCGGGAGCCGGGTGACGGTCCCGACCTCGACGAACCCGAAACCGAGCGCGGGCCAGGCGGTCAGGGCGCGGCCGTCCTTGTCCATTCCGGCGGCGAGGCCGACCCGATTCGGGAAACGCAGGCCCAGCACCGTTGCCGGGGAGTCGACGCGATAGAGCCGTTGCAGTCCCGCGAGTGCGGGGGGCAGGCCGGACAGGGTGCTCAGCGCGCGAACGGTGCGTTCGTGCACCACTTCCGGGTCGTTGTGGCTGAGCCGGTACATCGCGGGACGCAGAAGCCTGTCGAAGAGCACGCGTCCATGATCCCGTATGCGGCCTGGCGGCCGGACAAGGGCCTGGATGACGTCCGGAGAAATGGGGCAGCCCCCGACGTGACTCCCGAACGTCGTCAGCCGTTCGGGCCCGAGTCGGACTGGTACTCGGAAACGTCGGGGGCTGGGTGACTGCCTGGTATTCGTCAGCAGGCACACACGCGACGGCAGGTGACGAGCCGACAGGTGGTCGGAAGCGGTCCCTGCGTCAGTCCATCACGCTGTCCGCTAACGGACAGTCACCTCACGAGTCCTGTAGTTAATCAACTTCGGACCACCTCCCTTCTCGTGTACCCGCAACGCTAGGCGAAAACTTCGCGGCACGGCAACCAGATTTCGGCGGTGTGCTTCGCGCTCCGCGAACACGCGCGGACTCCCGAACGAGGACCCGTCCCGAGGAGTCGCACTTTCCCGGGAAAGTGCGCGGTGAGCGGCCTTCAGGCGGCGGGCGAGGGGCCCGGCTGGCAACGCGGGCAGAACCACGTCGGCCTGCCCTGCACGCCGCTGCCCTGGGTGCGGACGAGTACTCGGCCGCCGCAGCGGAAACAACCCTGTCTGCTGCGCTCGTACACCCAGTTGCGCCTGCCCCGCGCGAGTTCACCGGTCGTGGACTGGTGGTGCCGCCACGCGTTAGCCAGCAGCAGCTTCCTGGCGAGTGTGACCACCCGGGCCGGTTCGACCTCGCTCACCGGGGTCCAGGGTGAGACTCCGAGCAGGAAGCAGATCTCCACCTTGTACAGGTTGCCGACCCCGGCCATGATCCGCTGGTCCAGCAGGGCCAGTCCGAGTTCGCGGCTCGGCTGCGCCGCCAGGGCCGCGGTGGCACGGCTTCCGTGATCGTCGTCCGACCAGTCCGGATCCAGCAGATCCGGGCCGAGGTGGCCGACGAGGGTGGCTTCGTCGCCGGTGGGCAGCAGGCGCAGGTCGTGCAGCCGGAAGCCCACCGCCTGGACCTCCGCGGTGGCCAGCACGACCCGGGCGTGATGCGCTGGCAGCCGCCACCGCGCGCCCGCCGGATACACCTGCCACGAACCATCCATACGAAGGTGACTGTGCAGGCTCAGATCGCCGGAGAACCGGGTGAACAGGTGTTTGCCTACCGTCCGGACCCCGAACACGTCCCGGCCGCTGAGATCCACCGTGGCCAGTGCCGGATGGCGGAACTCGCCCCGGACGAGGCGCCGGCCCGCGAGCGCCCGCTCGACCGTGCGCCCGGTGCGGAAGACGGTGTCGCCCTCGGGCACGGACTACCCGGTCTCGGGTTCGGCGTACTCGCGCACGGCGGGGAACTCCGAGGTCGACTCCGTGTCATCCGGCTCGGGGGGACCGGCGATCTCTTCTTCGCCCTCGCGGTCCAGCCGGTGCCTGCCAGAGCGGTTCGAGCGCAGGATCTTCGCCAGCACCATGTTGAAGGTCAGGGCGATCTCCTGTGCCCCAGGCGAATGCCACTCGTGGATCGGGGTGCACGCGCCCTGTGCCTGCTGGATCGCGAGCCGGTCCGGGATCGCGGTGGGCATCACCAGCCTGCCGAAGGATTCGCGCAGCTCCGCGATCCGGTACTGGTGCTCGTACGAGCGCACCCGTAGCCGGTTGACCAGCACGCCTACCGGCCGCAGGTGCGGGTTCTGGTCCGCCCGGATGGCCTCGATGGCCTCCAGAGCGCGTTCGGCGCCCGCGACCGCGTACATCGTCGGCTCGGTGACCAGCAGCGCGGTGTCCGCCGCAATGAGCGCCGAACGGGTCAGCCTGCCCAGCGAGGGCGGGCAGTCGAGGATCGCGAGCTCGTAGGGGTCGCCCCTCGGCTTGTCGTGCATTTCGTCGAGCGCGCGCGACAGGTTCTCCATCCGGCGGCCGGTCGGTCCCGGCTCGTTGAGCAGCTCCAGCTCCTCGGACCCGACCAGCACGTCGAGCAGTTCGCTCCAGGCGCTCGTCTCGATGGCTTTCTCCAGCACCGCCCTGTGCGGCGTCTCGAGCACGTCGGCGAGCGTCGACTCCGTCAACGGCGGGTCCAGCGAAGCCGTCGCGTTGCCCTGCGGGTCGAGGTCCGCGACAAGTGTGCGCGTGCCCCTGCGCAGCGCTGCGGAGGCGATCCCGAGCGCGACCGTCGTTTTGCCGACGCCTCCCTTGAGGCTGAGTACGGCGACCGTGTGCACAGCGACCAGCCTACGGTCTGTCGCCCAGCCTGCCTCCCGGCAAGGTGGCGAATTTAATCGGCGGCGCGCCCGGCCCGGGTTCCATGGCTGGTGACGAGGGTCGCGGTCGCTTCTGGCGGTGACTGGCTGCGGCGCCCAGAGGGACACCACTACGCTGTCTGCCCATGAGAACGGACACCGCGGCGGCGCGCGGATCAGCGGCGGTGCGGCGAGCGCTGGAAGCCGAGCTGGCACAGGCCCGAGCCCGGGGTGTCGAGCGGCCGAGGGTGGTCGACGTCGGTGGCGGTAGCGGGGTGTGGGCAGTGCCCTTCGCCTCGGCCGGATGCCTGGTCACCGTGGTCGAGCCGAACCCGAACGCACTGGCCACCCTGCAACGCAGGGCGGAGGAGGTGCAGGTCGCGGATCGGATCAGTGTGGTCGCCGACGACTCCGACGCGCTCGGAGCGCATGTGCCGGCCGGTTCGGCGGACCTCGTGCTGGCACACGGGCTGCTGGAGGTCGTGGACGATCCGGTGGCCACCATGCGCGCGCTGGCTGAGGCGGTCGCCCCTGGTGGTGCCGTATCCGTGCTGGTGGCCAACCGGCATGCCGCCGTGCTGCACCGGGCGCTGGCAGGCAGGCTGGCCGAGGCCAGGCAGTTGCTGGCCGAGCCCCTTGGCGTGTTGTCGGAGGACGGTGAGACCGTGTTGCGCAGGCTCGACACCCCCGGTCTCGAGTCCCTGCTCGCCGGCGCCGGACTGGAACTGATCCTGCTGCAGGGTGACGGGGTGATGCCCGACGCGGTGCAGGGTGTCGCGCTCGACGACCAGGACGCGGCCGACGCGGTGGCCTCCTGGGAGGGTGAACTGGCCGAGTTCGAGGCGGCGGCCGCCGACACCCCGCCGCTACGCGACATCGCCAGCCGGTTGCACGCGCTGGCCCGTCGCCCGCGCTGACTCCACACACCCGCACGCCGCCCGCACGGGGTCATGGCGCGAAGCGTCTCGATGACGGGGGCGGTGGCTGGGCGACGGGCCGGGCTAGTGGCGCGAAGCGTCTCGGTGACGGTGACGGGGGCGGTGGCTGGGTGACGGGCGGGCTAGCGTGTGAGCCATGGGACGCAATGCGGGGTTGCCGGGCGAGTTCGCGCGGTTCCGCGTCGACGAGGCGGCGCAGCGCCACACCTGGCCGGATGACACCGGTTGTGGGTTCCTGCACGTGGACATGGACGCGTTCTTCGCGGCCGTGGAGCTGCGGACCCGGCCCGAACTCGTGGACAAGCCGGTTGTCGTCGCCGGAGCGGGCCCGCGATCGGTGGTGCTCTCGGCCAACTACCTTGCCCGCGGCTACGGCGTGCGTTCGGCGATACCCGTTGGCACCGCTCGCAGGCTGTGCCCGAACGCCGTGTACCTCCCGCCCACCAGCGGGCTCTACGCCGAGGTGTCCCGTGGAGTGATGGCCATCTTCCGTGAACTGACCCCGCTGGTGGAGCCGCTGAGCTTGGACGAGGCGTTTCTTGACGTGAGCGGGGCGCTCCGGCGGCTGGGACGCACGTCAGCAGAGCTCGGGGCCGACATCCGTGCGCGCGTGGTCGAGGAGCACGGCATCGCCTGTTCCGTCGGCGTGGCCGGGGTGAAGTTCGTGGCGAAACTGGCTTCCGGCATGGCCAAACCCGACGGCATGGTCGTGGTGCCGCGCGCGGCGGTGCTCGACTTCCTCCATCCGCTGCCGGTATCGGCGCTGTGGGGCGTCGGAAAGCGCACGGAGGAACAGTTGCGCCATCTCGGCCTGGACACCGTCGGCGCTGTGGCAGCGGCGCCACCGGAGCGGCTGCGCCGGTCGCTCGGTGCGGTGGGGGAGCACCTGTACGCGCTGGCGAACGGCCGCGACGGCCGGGGGGTGGTGCCTGATTCGCCCGACAAGTCGCTGGGCGCGGAGCGGACCTTCGACGTGGACCAGCACGACCGCCATGTTCTCGGCCGCGAATTGCTGCGGCTGTCCGAGCGGGTGGCCGCAACGTTGCGGGGCAGGGGGCTGCGGGGGCGCACGGTGTCGGTCAAGGTGCGGTTCGCGGACTTCAGGACGATCACCAGGGCCAGGACGCTCGCCTCCGCGACTGACGTCGCGAGAGAGATCCACTCCACCGCCGTCGCACTGCTCACCGAGCATGCCCCTACCGGGGCGGTACGGCTTATCGGGGTGCGGGTCGAGGGCCTCGGCGACGCGGCGGCGGCCGAACAGCTCAGTTTTGACGGCCCGGAACCGCGCTGGCGGGATGCCGAGGTGGCGGCGGATGTGGCGAGGTCGAAGTTCGGCGCCGCCGCCGTCCGCCCAGCGTCCCTGCTGTCGTCTGAGGTACGTTCTTGGACAGGCTCCGGCACACCTGAACAGGGGACCAAAAGCCCGGAAATTGGCGGCTGAACAGCTTATCCGGGAAAACGTTCAGCGGTTCCTGCGGGATCGGGTAGTCGTCGGAGCGCGAGGCTCGTATCCTGGTAGATGACACCCCGACCGGGAGTGTCTGTTGGGTCCACGACGTTGCGCGGCCCGGCGCCCGCGACAGCTGTGCCGGAGGAGGAAAGATGCCACTCTCCGAGCATGAGCAGCGGCTGCTCGACCAGATCGAGCGCGAGCTCTATGCCGAGGACCCCAAGTTCGCGTCAACGGTGCGCGGCACCAGGTTGCGACGCCCAGCTCGCCGCAGGCGCGTCCAAGGGGTAGCCCTGTTCGTCGTCGGTGTCGCCCTGCTAGTGCTGGGTGTTGTGGTGCCGTTTCGGGTCGCCGAGATCCCGCTCGTGAGCGTGCTCGGGTTCCTGGTGATGTTCTTCGGAGTCCTGCTTGCCGTCACTTCCGTGCGACAGCACGGCGAGGCCGAGGGCGCGGAGGAAACAGAAGCCACCCCTGCTGGCCGGAAACAGGAACCGCGGCGGAGTTCGTTCACCCAGCGCATGGAGGACCGGTTCCGCCAGCGTTTCGACGACCGCTAGCGCTCGCCCCCGCTGCCTTTCCGAGAGTTCTGGTTCGCCGCCCCGGTTGTGTTTCACACTGCCCCGGTTGTGTGTCGCACAACCGGGGCGCCGTTCTGTGTACCGGGTTCGACGCTCGATCGGGCAGTGCTGTGGCCGGATCGCGCCGGAGCCGGACCCGTCCGGGTGGCTCAGGCGCGGCGGCGCAGGATCGAACGGGGTAGCAACCGGCCGCGCCAGGACATCGGAGCGGTACGGCGCAGGCTCTCCCGCAGTCCGTTGAAGGCCTTCGCGAAGTCCGGGTCCTCCGGAGCGGCGGGGCTGTACCACGAGCGCTCCACCCCGCCCACCACTGTCCTGAGGTCGTCGCGTCCCGCATCGTCGAGGTGATGCCGGCTCGCCACCTTCTGCGCGGCGAGGCGGACCGTGTCGCTACGCGGGATCGAGATGCCCCGGTCGGCACATTCGTCCAGCAGCTCCTCCCATGCGGCATTGGCCGCGGTGCCGCGGCCGCTCGCGATGGTGTGCAGCCTGCGCCTACGCTGGATCTCCCTGAACGCCGATGGCAGCAGCGCCACCCCTGCGACGATCAGCAGTGCGAGCGCGAAAACCCAGTGGACCTGCCAGCCCGCGAGCACGATCGAGAGCAGCCACAGCGCTGCCACCGAAGGCGGCAACCAGCGCGGGACAGCGCCTTGCCCACGGCCGAGGACGCTGGCCCGCCGGCCGAGGAACACGGTCGCCATCGTCAGCAGCAGAGCGGACAGTGCGGTGAGCAGTGCCCCCCAGCCGGTCCAGGCCGGCGCCTGCTTGAGGAAGTTCGACTGATCGGTGCCGGACGCGCCGGCGAGGGCGTCCTCGTCGTCCTCCTGGCCGGCTGCCGCGGTCGACGTGGAGGAGGTCTCGGCGGCGTCCTCCCCGGTGTCGGCGGGGGAGTCCGAGTCGGCCTCGTCGGTCTGCAGGTAGCTGGGCAGATACCCCCGGCCGTCGGCCAGCGGCGTCGGATCGAAGGAAACCCAGCCCCTGTCACCGAAGTACACCTCGACCCAGGCGTGCGCGTCCTGGGAGGTGATCGAGCGGTAGTCGGCCGTGGTGTACCCGGTGGTGAAGCCGATCGCGACGCGCGAAGGGATGCCCTGCGAGCGCAGCATCACCGCCATCGCGGAAGCGAACTGCTCGCAGAATCCGCGCTTGCCGTTGAACAGGAAGTCAGCCAGCGCGTCGGAATCCGCGGCAGCGGCCGTCTGCGTGTCGTAGGTGAACCCGCTCTCCGGCCCGGTGAAGTACTCCCACAAAGCCGTTGCCTTGTCGAAGTTGGTGATCTCGCCCTCGGTCAGGTCGCTCGCGAGTTCGGTGACCCGCCGGTCGATTCCCGAGGTCGACGTGTACGCGGGAGAGATCTCGTCGGTCTGCGGATCAGCGCCGCGCAACTCGCTCTTGCTCGGTTCCGCGAGCGAGGTCTCCACGATGTAGGGCGCGGGCTTCTGCCTGCGCTCCCGGAACACCGCCGCGCTGTCCCTGTCGTAAAACCAGCCAGGGGCGAGGTTGAGCAGTTTCCGCGGATCGCCGTACACCGGGAGCCAGACGTCCACCCAGTTGATCGGCTCGATCTGGATCGTCCTGGTGTCGCTCTCGCCGTCGTCGCCCGGTGCGCGCGGCAACGGTCCTTCGGCGGGCACACCAGCGGGCATCGCGCCGTCGGGCAGCCCCCAGCCCTGATTCGGCCGGTAGGTGTCGAGGGTGAAGGCACGCAGCAGCCGCTTGTCGTTGTTCATCCCGCGGACCCGGAACAGTTCGACGTTCGGCCCCTGGTCGAGCATTCCGCGCATGGAAGTGAACGGGTTGACGCCGAGGCCTCCGTTGACCGGCCCCTGGCTGCCGACGCCCGCTCCGGGCAGCCTGCCGACCGTGCCGATCGCCGTCACCGCCGAGCCGGCCCCGAGACCGACGACCAGTGCCACGCACACCACAGCGATCGGTGTGGCCGCCGTCCTCGGGGAACCGCCGAGCCCTGGCGCGTCCCGGTTGCGCCAGCTGCGGTGCCGGTGGCTTCCGTCGACGGCGAGTAGTCCGGCGAAGGCGGCCGCGCCGAGGGCGAAGGTCCACCAGGGCAGCATCGAATCGGACAGCGAGGCGGGGACCGCGTACACGCACAGCAGGATCAGGCCGGTTGCGGCGGGTGCGGCCGCGGCGACCGCCAGCGTGTCGACCAGGATCGCGACCAGGCCGATCGCGATCGTGACCAGGCAGAGGATCGGCGTGCTCGAGTCGACCGGTGGCAGGCCGGTGCGAATCTGCTCGAACGAGGCGGCCAGAACATCGCCGAGTTCGGCGAGGGCGGCGGGCCCGGGAATGATCGCGGCGATTCCGCTACTGGTGAAGACGCCGGTGACCAGGAAGGTCAGTACGGCAAGCTGCGCCAGGCCGACCACCACCGTGGGCGTGCGGACCGAGCGCAGCGCCAGGCCCGTGCAGGACACCAGTACTACCGCGACGATCACGTAACCGAGCCAGGCCCACCCGCGGACCACTCCGGTCAACGAGGTCGAGGCGCAGACGGTGGCAAGCCCGGCCGCGAGCGGTGCGAGCAGGGAACTGCCCCAGGTCAACGGCGGCCGGGCCGGCCGTGGCGTGGGGGTGTGCAGGATGGGTGGGCTGGTCATGGGGTACCACCGATCAGTGCGCCGCCGCGCGATGCGGCACTGCGGCAGAGTTCGGACCACACCTGTGGCATCGGGCTACCAGGACCGACCACCACGACGCCCCACCCGGCCGCGCGCAGCAGGGCGGCGGACTCCTCGGTGGCCGCGGCGCGCTGTTGCGGGGCGCTGACGCCCGCCGACCATGCCGGGGTGTCGAGCAGTACGGCGAGGCTGCGGACGCCCCTCGGGCGGTACCGGGTGAGTTCGTGCACCGAATCATTGCTCACGGTGCCGAGAACCGCGATGAGTTCCTGGCCTTCCGCCACGTCGTACGCACAGGTGATGTCGCGCTGGTGGGTGGGCTGCAGAGCGGCGAGCGCGTCGAGCACCTGGTTGTCGTAGTGCTCACCGCCCTCGCCCGGTGTGTCGGCGAGCAGCTTGCCGTGCTCGCTCATCAGTCGTACCCGATGACCGGAGCGGCGCAGGTGCAGGCAGATGCTCGCGGCGAAGGACACCGCCCACTCGATACTGGCCGTGGGGCCGGTGCCGTGATGCGCCGCGGCCCTGTGGTCGAGCAGCACGGTCGTTCCGCCCCGCCACGGCCGCTCCTCGACGCGCACCATGATCTCATCGCGGCGCGCGGTCGATCGCCAGTGCACCTTTCGCAGGTCGTCGCCCTGTCGGTACTGGCGGACGATCACATCGGGTTCACCCTGGCCGGCGTGCAGCCGGACGCTTCCGTCGTCGCCGGAACCGATGCCCGCGCCGGTGGGCAGGCCACGCAGACCGGCCACGGTGGGCACGACGAGCAGGCGGGAGTGACCGATCAGTTCCCGCTCGAACTCGCACAGGCCGAACGGGTCGGTGATCGTCGCGCGCAGTGGTCCGACCTGCTGGATCCCGCGCAGCACCGGCTGGACGGGGTAGCGCAGGGCCACCACCCGATGCTGGGGCAACCGCTCGATGACGAACCGCGGCCGCGAACCGAGTGCGTAGGGCACGCCGTCCTCGAGGAGCAGTTCACCGCCCGGCAGTTTGCCGCTGCGCCACAGGTCGAGCTGGATCTCTCCCGATTGGCCCACCGAGACCCGCTCCGGCAGCAGGGTGCGCATCGCACCCATTCGCACCCTGGCCGCGGAGACGAACACCGCGATCAGCAGCGGGAGAGCGACGACGAACAGAGCTACCCGCAGCAGGTCCCGTTCGTTCAGTACCGCCGCGCAGACCGCGGCGGCCGCACCGGCGGCGAGCAGGCAACGGCCGCGGGTGGTGAGACCGGACAGTGCGCGCAACATCTGGAGTCCTCTTCACTGGGTGCGCGGGGCTGGGCGCCTCGCGCGGCACCGTCAACGCCTTGGGTGCCCGTTGCCCGCGGGGCCGGTGGGAACGGGGACGCGCTGCAGGATGGTTCGGATGACGTCGGTGGCCGAACGGCGTGCGGCGTGCGCCTCGGTGGTGAGGACGAGCCGGTGGGCGAGCACGGGGATCGCGACGGCGTGCAGATCGTCCGGGACGACGAACTCACGCCCGGACAGCGCCGCCTGTGCCCGCGCCGAGCGGACGAACTGCAGTGTCGCGCGGGGCGAGGCGCCGAGCCGCAGCTCGGGGATCTGCCTGGTGGCGGCCACGAGTTCGACCGCGTACTGCCGGACCTCCG
The DNA here is from genome assembly GCF_003385185.1 of Amycolatopsis palatopharyngis. GTDB lineage: Bacteria > Actinomycetota > Actinomycetes > Mycobacteriales > Pseudonocardiaceae > Amycolatopsis > Amycolatopsis palatopharyngis. Next base: position 10,792 of record NZ_PQHZ01000087.1, read on the forward strand.
CCGAGATGTGCACGTTCCGGACGGCCTGTACGAGGCGGCTGACCGTGGCCGCGTCGGACACCGGCTGGAGGTCAGCCAGCGGATTGTGGCCCGCGTGCTCGTCAACCATCGCCATCTCGGCCGTGGTGTCGGGGTAGCCGATCGAGACTCGTGCCGTGAACCGGTCGCGCTGGGCTTCGGGAAGGGCGTAGGTGCCCTCCATCTCGATCGGGTTCTGGGTCGCGATCACCATGAAGGGCGCGTGCAGGTGATAGGTGGTGGTGTCCACCGTGACCTGGTGTTCCTCCATGCACTCCAGCAGCGCCGACTGGGTCTTCGGGGAAGCCCTGTTGATCTCGTCACCGACGACGATGTTGGCGAACACCGGGCCGGGACGGAACTCGAAGTCCGTTGTCTGCCGGTTGTAGATGGAGACGCCGGTGACGTCACTTGGCAGCAGATCGGGAGTGAACTGGATCCGGCTGACGGAGCAGTCGATGGACCGGGCCAGCGCCTTCGCCAGCGAGGTCTTGCCGACGCCGGGCACGTCCTCGACGAGGAGGTGTCCCTCGGCGAGCAGCGTGACCAGCGCGATCCGGACCACGTCCGGCTTACCGACCAGCACTCGCTCCACATTGCTCGCGATACGGCGCGCCGTATCGTGCAGTTCGTTCAGTCCCGCGGCGGGTGCCTGCTCGCCGGGCTGCCGATGAGCGCCGGTGGACGCGTACCTGGTGTGCTCGGTCGTCTGCTGCTCGTGCAGCTCGCTGGGCGCGGCAGCCTGCGTTCTCGACGTCACTCGACCTCCTGGTGCCGATGCCCTTGCATGTTTCGCTGGGCGCGAGGAGCACCCGTTCCGGTTTCGGCCGTCCTCCTGGAGGACAAGCCTGCCACGAAGTGTGTCAAACCCGGGCGAAAGTGGTGTGAGAACCCTGCGATCACACTGCGCGACGGCGAGGGCTAGGCCAGATGGGGGAATCACGAGCCCCGGACCTGGGGGCTCCCGTGACAGTGGGTTCTGGCCTATGCTTCGAAGCGGATCCGCTCGACTACGGAGAGGCGTAATCCGCGACCATGAGCGATGTGGGGATGAGCGTCCCGGTCGACGCACGCGCGTTCGCCGTGGCGCCGGAACTGGCCGCCGACGCCTTTCAGCGGTTGAGTCAGCTGCAGGATGTCGTGGGGGAGATGGTCCGGCAGGCCAAGGTGCTGGGTCGTTCCGTGCCGCTCGGTGGCGGATACGCGGGCGAGATCGGCGACTTCATGGCGCAGTACGGAATCGGCGGGGAGGGGTCGGCCGTCGACTCGCTCACCCGGTTCGGCAGGGAGATCGAGGATCTCAAGTCCCAGATCGACAGGGCCCTGCGCCGCTACGAGGACGAGGACGACGCCGCGGTGCGCGGTGTCGACTGCACGGGCGGCTGAGTCGATGGCGATTGTTCGGCGCGGCGTGGTGCTGTCCGCGCTGGCGGTACTGCTGTTCGCGGCCGTGGCGTGTGCCGGCGGCGGCGAGGCCGGTACGGCTGGTGCCGCGGCCACTGCCGTCCCGGAGCCGAGTGAGTCCTCCGAGCCCGAGCCGAGCGAAACCTCTGCTTCTACCGTTCCGGACGACGCCCCGGCATCGGGTCTGGCCGGCCTGCGGCCTTGCGAACTGCTCTCGCCCGCCGAACGTTCCACCGCGGGGCTGACCGTCCTCGGCAGCGAGAAGTCCGTCGGATCGGCACGGGCTTGTGACTGGACCGAGCCAGGGGTGTTCGGTCTGACGATCACCGTCGACGAGAAGTCCGCACTGACCGAACTCGAGGTCGAGCCGGGGACGGCGGAACAAGCCGAGTTCGAGGGACGCGAGGCGCTGCGTATCGCGGATGAATCCGCCGACGACGGCACCTGTGCCGTACTGCTCGCCGCGGGGGAGTCCGGATCCGTGCACGTCGACGTCAGCAACACCACCTTCACCGACACTGCGCAGGCCTGTGACCGCGCGGACACCGTGGCCGGGCTGATCGCATCGAAACTGCCCCGGCAGTGAGTGGGAACGGGAGTGCGCGATGAGCGAGCGACAGGTGCCAGGTGCCGACCGGCGCTACGAGTCCTACAGCCACGCCGCGATGCGGGCCGAGGTGGAGGCGGGCAACGATCCGGCGGCCGCGGGGGAGATCGGCGCGCAGTGGAGTGACCTCGCCGCGCGGATGCGCGATTCGGCCGAGTCGCTGCGCAGGCTTTCCGAAGGCAGTACCGAGCTGTGGCAGGGCTCGGCCGGTGAGGCATTGCGGACGGTGCTCGGACGGGCGGGCGACTGGTCGGACGAGGCCGCTGGAGTCTCGTCCGCGCTGGGAGAATCGGTGAGTCAGCAGGCGGCGATCTCGGCCAAGGCGAAGGCCGAGATGCCCGAGCCCGTCGAGTACGACCCGGGCGCGGTGATCAGGGAGGCCGCGCTCAGTGGCGACATCGCCGGACTGGTCGGTCTGTCCGACACGCTGACGACTCTGCGCGCGCGGTCCGAGAGCGCCCGACAGAAGGCGATCGACGTGATGCACGGCAGGGACGCAGGACTCCGGGCCGCCGTGCCGTCCGCGACCTTCGGTGCACCACCACCCCTGACGTCGGGCGCTGCATGATCCGGGTTTCAGCCTCGGCGTTCGATATTCTCTGGGCCGATCTGGGGCACCGGGAGCTTCCAGGGCCACTGCTCGTGCACAGCGTCGGCAGTACCCGTGGGGAGCGCGCCGAGATCAGGCAGGACGTCTACGCCAACCTGACCGAGCGCGGATTGTGCACCGAAGGCGAGCTGGACCCGGATCTGTGTGCGCGGCTCGAGGTGCTCGCCTCGGCCGATCTCACCGTCGAATGCGAGGCGCTCGTCGACATGGCGGAGGCCGAGCCGTTGCGGGCGGTCGCCGCGGTGGCGGGCAGACGAGCGGTACTCGCGGCACAACCGAGGCGCACGATCGGGCTCTCGGAGATCCGCGACACCGAGTTGGTACCCGCTGCCGTCGGGGTGCTGCCCGACCTTGAGCCGGGCCCCGGCTACGGCGTCAGCCTGCCGGCGTCCGCACTGGGTTCAGCGGTACGCGACCCGGTGTTCGCCGGCGGTGGTGCCGGCGGCGCCACATCCCCTGCCGCGGGGTCGGCCGCGTTCGAACAGCAGATCCGTGAGGTCCTCGCGATCCAGGCTCGCCCGGTACTCGGCGCTGGCCAGTTCTCGGTGCGGATGCGCGAGAACGGCCGGTTGCGCCGGGTCGGTGGAGTGAGCTGGTTCGTCACCGACGTCGGCGCCTACCTCGGCGCGGTCGCTCCCGGCCGCGGCGACGAGGACTGGATGACCGTCGCACCGGTCGACAGTGCCCGCCTCGCCACCCGCCTTGCCGACATCATCGACGAAGCCGCCTGACCGCGCCCGGCCAACCTGACCGCGCCCGGCCAAGTAGTTCCCCAATGTGGCATTGGGGTACTTCAACGTCCCCAATGTGGCATTGGGGTACTCCAACGTCCCTAATGCCACATTGAGGTTTTCTCAGTGAGTTGATCTTGGGGTGTGTGGGGTAGGCGGAGAGCCTCTGGTAGTGACTGGGTTTGCTGAAGACCAAGTCTGAGGAACCAGAGGCTCTCCGTGATTACGTATCGTGCCACGCTGGATGTCGCGCGCCCGATCGGGCAGTTTGTGGCGCAGTTGCTGACCGAGCATCGCCGGGCGGTGGGGACCCGGCGGGGGCGGCGTGCGCTGGGGCCCTTCGCCCAGGCGGTGCTGGTCCTGCGCTGGTTCCGCGACGCCACACCGGTAGCGCGGCTGGCTACCGATTCCGGGATCGGTGTCGCTACCGCCTACCGCTACCTGCACGAAGGCATCACCGTGCTCGCCGCCCAGGCCCACGACCTGCCCGAGGTACTCACCGAACGGCTGGCCGCCGGAGACACCCACCTCATCGTGGACGGCACCCTGATCCGCACCACCCGCGTCGCCGGAACCGTGATCAAAACCAAAGGCCGCACCGCCGGACAACCAGTACACCGCTGGTACTCCGGTAAACACCGCGCCTTCGGCGGCAACATCCAGTTCCTCGCCACCGCCGACGGATTCCCCCTGTGGTGCTCCGAGGTCCTACCCGGACGACACAACGACCTCGACGCCGCCCGCACCCACGGCATCATCGGCCCCCTGTGCGCCGCCGCCACCAAAGGCCTGCCCACCCTGGCCGACAAGGCCTACCACTCCGCCGGCATCGGCATCCACACCCCCATCA
>NZ_PQHZ01000088.1 GCF_003385185.1 Amycolatopsis palatopharyngis
CGGCACGATGGATGATGCGTTGGAAGCCAGTGATCAACGCGTTCTCCATCACCTTCGGTGACCGCTGGCCGGTGACCGAGACCTACTAATCGACACCGCCGGAAACACCGTTCGCGTTACGGACCCTCGCGGGATAGTTGCGCGGCTTGGTAGCAGTTGAGGGCTCTGTGGATCTTGCTTGGGCGTACTTGCAGACGCTCCAAGCCCTGGGGGTGACGGACGGTGGCGTCAGCAGTGGGTGAAGAAGTGGTCGAGGACTTCTGCGCCGAAGCGCAGGCCTTCGACGGGGACCCGTTCGTCGACGCCGTGGGCCATCGCCCGGTACGCAAACCCCTCCGGCAGCCAGAGCGGCGCGAAGCCGTAACAGTCGATGCCCAGCCGGCTGAAGGCTTTCGCGTCCGTACCGCCACCCATGCAGTACGGGACCACGACCGCGCCCGGATCCTGCGACCGGAGTGCGTCTGCCATGGCGGAGAACCAGGCCGAATCGACCGGCGCCTCGACCGCGGGCTGCCGGGTGAGGAACTCCCGTCGCACGTGCGGACCGAGCAGGCTGTCGATATCGCGGAGCAGGTCGTCCTCGGTGCCCGGCAGGGTTCTGGTGTCCACCAGTGCGGTCGCCACGCTCGGGATCACGTTCACCTTGTACCCGGCTTCGAGCACCGTCGGTGTCGTGCTGTTGCGTACCGTGGACTCGACGAGTCCTGCGGCGGCGCCGAGCCGGGCGAGGGTGGCGTCGACATCGGACAGATCTGTCTCGACCCCAAGCGCCGCGCCCGTGCGCTCGAGGAACGCCGTCACGGTGGGCGTCAACCGCACCGGCCACTGATGGCCGGACAGGCGATGCAAAGCGCCGACGAGACGCAGCACGGCGTTCTCGTCGTTACGGCGCGAACCGTGCCCCGCCCTGCCGCTCGCGGAAAGCCGCAGATGCGCCGTTCCCCGCTCCGCCGTGGCCACCGGGTACAGCCGCACAGGTCGCCCGTCAGCGGCGCGCACGTGGTAGGTGTAGCCCCCGGACTCGCTGATCGCCGCGGCACATCCGTCGAAAAGGTCACGATGTCTCGCGGTGAGCCAGTTCGCCCCGAACTCGCCTCGGTCCTCCTCGTCCGCCACGAAGGCCAGCACGATATCCCTGCGTGGCCTGCGTCCCGCCGTGGCCAGCGACCTGACCACGGCGAGCACCATCGCGCAGAAGTCCTTCATGTCGACGGCGCCGCGACCCCAGAGACAGCCGTCGCGGATCTCTCCGGAGAACGGTGGCACGGTCCAGTCGGCGGCGGTGGCGGGAACGACGTCCAGATGTCCCTGCACGAGCAGGGCGGGCAGTGTCGGATCCTGCCCGGCCAGCCTGGCGACCACGCTGGCCCTGCCGGGCGCCGACTCGTAGATCGTGCTCTCGACACCGGCGTCCGACAGCACCTGCGCGACGAACTCCGCCGCGTCTCGCTCGCCCGCGGAATCACCGTTGCCGTAGTTGGTCGTGTCGAACCGCAACAGTCGCGCACAGATGTCCACCACGTCGCTGCTCGCGGGTACGTGTACCACTCGCTCAGCCATACTTGCCCTGTACCGCCCCGGCCGCGATCGCCGTGACCACCTTGAAGGCCTTCATCGCCTCCGTCATGTCCGGCGCGTCGAACGCGACCTTGCGGACGTCGATCTGCTCCACGGTGGGGATCACGGCCGCCGCTTGCGCCAAATGGCTCGCGTCGAACTCCACCTCGATCCGATGCGCCCTCGGAGCCGGTGCGCGCCCACCCGCCCGCGCCGTGCACTCGCGCGCCGCCGAGGTCAGCAGTTCCGCGGTACGCGCGGGGGGAAGGCATACCGCGGCGTACCGGCTCACGCACTCCTTGACGCTGACCAGCTGGGCGTCCGGTGCGTACCCTCGCGCGTCCTCACAAGTCCTGTCGTCGCCGGTCACCATGAGCACCGGAACGCCGTACTCGGCGGAGAGCGCGGCGTTGAGATACCCCTCACTGGCGGGTTCGCCGTCCAGCCAGACTCCGGTGATCTGGTTCTCCAGGTAGGTGTGGGACAGGACGCCGTCGCAACCGGCGCCCGCGTGGTATCCGAGGAAGACGACGCCCTCGACGCCGGAGTCGATCCCCTGCATCATCGACAGCGGCTTATGCCTGCCGGTCAGCATCGCCGCGCGCGGATCGAGTTCCTCCAGCAACAGGTTCCGCTGGGCGGAGTGAGCCTCGTTCACGAGTACACCGGAGGCGCCGCCGTCGATCAGGCCGGTGATGGTCGCGTTGACGTCGTCGGTGAAGAGCCGGCGGAAACGTTGCCACTGTTCGGTTCCGGGTACGACGTCATCGGTCCAGGTGACACCGGTGACGCCTTCCATGTCGGCCGAGATCATGATCCGCATGAGGGCCAACCTATCGGTTTCCATGGTCCAGACAAGTGACGATCAGGACTTCCCCGCGGAGTTCGACTCCGGTTGACGGCCCGGCTACGTCTCAGAGCTGTGTCCCGTCGTGGCGATGGTGGTCGCCACGAGGAACTCCTCCTCGGCGTAGGCCTCGTACGCCTCGGCTTCGGCGAGGTCGTACTGGCCCGCGTAACCGCCGTAGGTGAACCGCTTCACCGTTCCCGTGATCTGGATGATGGAGCCTTCCTGGACCTCGTCGACGTCCCTGACGAACAACATCAGTACCGAGTCGTCGCCCCAGGCACCGGCATCGATCACGAACGATCTCGGGGTCAGCACGTCGGTCACCGTGACGTCATCGAGCGTGATCGTCTTGCCGAGAAACTCCTCACCGGCGAAGTACGGCTTGGTGGCGACGATCTGCTCTGCCGCCAAACCGCCGCCAGATCCCGCGTTTCCGTCGATGTCACATGCGGCGGTGGTGAAGGGGAGCAGCACGACAGCCCCTGCCGCGATCGCCATGCGCGCGGGCCGAACGGCCGGGCGAATCTGCATCGGTGCGCGCTCCTTCCTCACCAGTCTCCGATCATGAATTGCCCATACTCCGGTATCCCACGCGTCAGAGTTCCGCTCTGATGCGGTTTTGTGACCGCGAACCGGTGCGCACCACCCGGTTCCCGCAGACGTAGCGTTCCGGGGAGAATCGGAGTTTCCCGGGAAGCAGGAGAACAGCACGTGCAGCAGCAGCCAGAACCCGCCGCCTCCGGCGCAGGCCGTCAGGACCTCCGTGCGGACTGCGGAAGCTGCTTCGGGCTGTGCTGCGTCGCGTTGCCGTTCTCGGCGTCGGCGGACTTCGCCATCGACAAGCCCGCGGGCACGCCCTGTCCGAACCTGCTGGCCGACTCTCGCTGCGGGATTCATTCGCGGCTGCGCGAAAAGGGATTCTCCGGCTGCACGGTCTATGACTGCTTCGGCGCGGGGCAGAAGATCTCCCAGACGACATTCGGCGGACGGGACTGGCGGCAGCACCCGGTTACCGCTCGGCAGATGTTCGCCGTGCTCCCGATCATGCGCCAGCTTCACGAACTCTGCTGGTATCTCGAAGAGGCACTCGCCCTGCCGAGCGCGCGACCGATCCACCCCGAAATACGCGCCGCGCTGGCAGCTACGGAACGTCACACCCTCGGCAGCGCGGAGGAACTCACCGAACTTGACCTGGCCGGACATCGGGGCGAGGTCAACGCGTTGCTGCTGCGTACCAGTGAACTCGTGAGGGCCGGCGTCGCAGGGCGTAAGAAGAACCGCAGGGGAGCGGACCTGGTCGGCGCCAAGCTCCGCAATGCGGACCTGCGCGGAGCCAACCTGCGCGGTGCGCTGCTCATCGCCGCGGACCTCGGCAAGGCCGACCTGCGCTCGGCGGATCTCATCGGGGCCGATTTCCGCGACGCCGACCTGCGCGGGGCCGACCTCACCGGCAGCATTTTCCTCACCCAGTCCCAGCTCAACGCGGCCAGAGGTGACGCGGCCACCAAGATTCCCGCCGCACTCACCCGACCGGTGCACTGGTAATTTCTCCGCGCCACAGCCGGGCTTCGTACCCTGGACGCGTGCCCGAGGACAGCAGCCGCTCCAGCGATACGACCGATGGTCGAACCACCAGGTGGACAGGTCAGCGCGAGAAGCGGCGTACCGAATTCGTGAACGCCGCGGTCGCGGCTATCGCACTGCACGGACCCGGGGTGTCCACCGAACAGGTCGCAGCGCAGGCCGGGGTCGCCCGGCCCCGGCTCTACCGGCACTTCGACGATGCCGACGACCTCTACCGTGCGGTGGGGCAACGTGCGGCCGAGATGATCCTCACCGATATGGCACCGGTACTCCTGGAGCCCGCGGGTTCGGCGCGGAACATGATCGACCGGGCGGTGCGAACTTTCGTGAACTGGCTGGCCCGGCACGCCGACCTGTACCGCTACGTCGCTCATCGCGCTACCGCCAGTGCGGCGGGCCAGGAAAGCGTGGTCGCCGACATCAAGCAGGCCATCGCAGCGCAGGTCGGACGGCTGCTGGCCGCCTACCTCGAGGTTCTCGGCGCGAACTCCAGAGTCGCCGATCCGTTGTCGTTCGGACTGGTCGGCATGGTCGAGGCGACGGCCAACCGGTGGTTGGACGAGCCGGGAGAACTCCCTCTCGACGACCTCGTCGTCGAGCTGGCCAGCTGGATCTGGGGAACACTCGACCAGGTACTGCAGCGCGAAGGCGTCACGTTGGCTCCCGATGAGCCATTACCGCCGCTTCCCGGCTGGCAGTAGGCCACCACGCACTCGGGTGATACCGGAGGGCGGAGAGCAACTGTAGGGTACGAGCCCGTACCAGTTACAGTGGGTAATGGACGTCGGTAGCAGTGCGGAGTCCGAGCCGGCTGTGGAGCCAGAGGGGGCCCGCGGCCAGTCGCCGCCGGATCGGCGTGACCGGCCACAACGAGGGGTGAGCACTGTGTCGGAGTCGACGGATTTCCGCGCCTGGCTGGATCGAAGCGAACGCGAAGCGCACGACGCCATCGCTCGCAGTTACGCCGAGGGGAGGGCGGCTCTCGGCGTTCAGGATGCGGCAGACCAGGCACCTCATCGCGACTCGGCCGCCGCTGCCACGGTTCCCGCCGCCGAGAAGGCTGAGCCAACCGAACAGGATGGCGACACCGAGCAGGCCTGATGGCCGCCTGATGGCACGCCGCCTGCCACCTTTGTACACCCCGTGACCGGGTACCTCCGCACGGTGACGATCGGGCACGTGAAGGCAACGATCGGACACCTACCGTGTTGGGGAGATATTGCGCACTTACGCCCCTATGTGGTTACTTTTCGTCTTCGGCAGTAACCCTGGGAGGAACGCGGTGGTCAAGATGTGGGGCATCAAGCGGAGACATGTCCGGGCGACGGTGGCCATGCTCGCAACTCCCTTGCTGGTGGCCGGGCCTTTTGTCGCCCCGGCGCAGGCGCAGGAGAACACCGTGCTCCGGGTCGCGCTGGTCCAGGAAGTCGACCACCTCAACCCGTTCCTCGCGAGCTTCTCCTCCAGCGCCATGATCGGCCGGATGGCTTGGGAATTCCTCACGCTGCCCTCCGCGGAGGACGCGACCCCGACCGGCGGGGTCGCGGAGAAGTGGGAGTCCTCGGCGGACGGTCTCACTTGGACGTTCACCATCCGTGAGGGCATGACCTGGTCCGACGGGCAACCGGTGACGGCGGCCGATGCCGCGTTCACGTTCAACCGCATCATGGAGGACCCCGCTGCGGCCGAGGCCAACGGCAGCTACGTCACGAACTTCGAGAGCGTGACTGCGCCGGACGAGCGGACCCTGGTCATCAAGATCAAGGAACCGCAGGCCAGCATGACCGCCCTGGATGTGCCGATCGTGCCGGAGCACATCTGGACCGATGTCGAGGACATGGCCGACCCCAAAACCGACTCGATCGAGTACGTAGGCGTGGGGGACGGCCCATTCCTGATCACCGAATTCCGCCGGAACGAGGTCGTCAAGCTCAAGGCGAACCCGGACTACTGGCGCGGCGCGCCGAAGGTCGACGAACTGCAGTTCGTCAGCTACGAGAACGCGGATGCCGCGGTGAACGCGCTGCTGAACAGTGAGGTCGACTTCATCAATCGCCTCACGCCCACACAGTTCGATTCCCTCAAGGGCAAGGACGGAATCACCACGAATCAGGCGGCGGGACGCCGGTTCAACGACCTGCTGCTCAACCCCGGGGCGCAGACCCTGGAACGTAAACCGATCGGCGACGGCCATCCGGCACTTCGCGACGTACGGGTGCGCAAGGCGATCGCGATGGCGATCGATCCGCGGACCATTGTGGACAAGGTCGTCGGCGGCTACGGCGAACTACCTGGCGGTATCGTTCCCCCGCTGTACGAGGACTTCCATTTCGCGCCATCGCCGGAACAGGCGTACAAGTTCGACCCGGACGCCGCGAATGCGATGCTCGACGAGGCCGGATACCCGCTCGGCCCGGACGGTGTCCGCACCGGCCCGGACGGCAAGCCACTGAAGTTCCGGCTCACCGGGCGCGCGAGCGAGGACTTCGACCAGCGAGTGGCCGACTATGTCGCGGGCTGGCTCGACGCCATCGGGATCTCCGTGACGAAGGACCTCGTCTCCGACAACGAGGTGGACGTCAAGACCTCGGCAGGCAACTACGACATGGCGTTGTCCGGTTGGGGAACGAACCCGGATCCTGACTACATCCTCGCCAAACAGGCCTGCGAGAGCCTGCCCGCCACCGCGGGCAGCAGCAGCACGGCAGCCTTCTTCTGCGACGAGGAGTACGACCGGCTCTACGAGCGGCAGCGAGCGGAGACCGATCCGGCCGCGCGGGCGGAAATCGTCCGGCAGGCCCAGGCGCGCTACTACGACCAGGTACCCAGCGTGGTGCTGGACTACGACAACGTGCTCGAGGCCTACCGTTCGGACAAGTTCGAGAGCTTCACCAAGCAGCCGGTCGACAACGGCCCGATCATGGAGCAGACCGGTCCGTGGGGGTTCTACGGGGCTGTTCCAGCGGGGGAGGCGACCGGTGGTGCCGGCAGCGGCGCCAGCGGTACCTGGATCGCCATCGGTGCGGGCGTGTTGATCGTCGGCGCGGGGGCGGGCCTGCTCGTGGCGCGGCGCAGGAAGTCCGCAGAGGACCAGGAATAGGCGGCGCGAGTTGACCGACGTCAGCACGTCTGACCGGCTGCCGGGGCAGCAGGACGATCTGGACGAACCGCGTGGCGGCAGTGGTACGGCGCGGTTCGTCGCGGGCAAACTCGGCGCCGCGGCGGTGAGTCTCGGGCTGGTCGTGGTACTGGGGTTCCTGCTGTTCCGGATGATTCCCGGTGATCCGGTGAACACCCTGACCCGCGATCGCCCGACCAGTCCGGAACAGATCGCCCAGTTGCGCGAACGACTTGGCGTGGACAAGCCGCTCTTCCAGCAGTTCCTCGACTACGCGACCGGGCTGTTCCGCGGCGATCTCGGCATGTCCTATGTGTACAACAGGCCGGTGGGCGCGATGATCGCGGAGCGACTGTGGCCGACGGTGCTGTTGGTGGGTACCGCGACGGTGCTCGCGATCGTCCTCGGACTGTGGCTCGGCGTGCGGGCCGCGTGGCGGCACGGTAGCGGGTTCGACCGGGCACACACCGGTATCGCGCTCACGCTGTGGTCGGTTCCGCAGTTCTGGCTCGGGCTGTTGCTGCTGATCGCCACTCAGGGGTTGTTCCCGAGCCGGGGTATGCGATCTCCGGACATCCCCGAGGCCTTCTTCGCGCAGGCGCTGGACATCGCTCATCACCTGGTACTGCCGTGCGTGACCCTGCTCGCGGTGATCTATGCCCAGTACATGCTGGTGATGCGATCGTCGTTGCTTGAGGAGATGAACGCGGACTACCTCACCACGGCCAGGGCCAAGGGCCTGCGCGACGACCTCGTGCGCCGCAGGCATGCGGTGCCCAACGCACTGCTGCCCACCGTCACGCTCGTGTTCCTCCAGTTCGGCATGGTGGTTTCGGGCACGGTAACGGTGGAGACGGTTTTCTCCTGGCCAGGTCTCGGCCTGCTCACCTACGACGCACTGAGCGGGCCTGACCTGCCCGTGCTGCAAGGAGTGTTCGTAGTGCTCGCCGGGTCGGTCATCGTGATGAACCTGGCGGCGGAGTTGCTCTACCGCTTGCTCGACCCGAGGGTGCGTGAATCGTGAGTGAGCCGCAGCGGAGCGCGAGGACGATCACCTGGCAGCGCAGGCGTGCTTCGGCTGCCGCGTTCTGGCACGAGTTCACCACAAACAAGGGTGGGCTTGTCGGTCTCGGCCTGCTCGCGTTGATCGTCTTGCTGTCGGTGCTGGCTCCGTGGTTCATCGACGAGGCCGCGCTGGACGTCACCAAGGCCACGGGGACGCCCCTGCAGGCGCCGAGCTGGGACTACCCGCTCGGGACCGACGTCGACGGCCGATCCGTGCTGTTGATGACCTTCTGGGGTGCGCGGGTGTCCCTGCTGGTGGGTTTCGCCGCGACCGTGTTGTCGGTGTTCATCGGTACGCTGGTCGGCATCGCCGCGGCGCATTTCGGCGGCTGGGTTTCCGGTCTGCTGCTGCGTTTCACCGACTTCTTCCTGGTGCTGCCCTCGCTGGTGCTCGCGATGGCGCTCTCCGCCGTCCTGCCGCGCGGGATCATGACGATCATCGTCGCGGTAGGGGTGACCTCATGGCCAACCACCGCGCGGTTGGTCCGGGCGCAGACACTCACCATCGAGAGCAGGCCCTACATCGAACGGGCAAGGGCGCTGGGCGGGGGGCATCCGCACATCATCGGTACGCACGTGCTGCCCGCGGTCATGCCGCTCGTGCTGGCCAACACGACACTCGTGGTCGGGAACTCGATCATCGCCGAATCCACGCTGTCCTTCCTCGGCCTCGGCGACCCGAACGCGATCTCCTGGGGGTCGATGCTGCAGACGGCCCTGAGTTCCGGGGCCGTGACCGCCAACGCCTGGTGGTACATCCTGCCTCCAGGGCTGGCGATCGTGGTGATCGTACTGTCGTTCACGCTGGTCGGCCGCGCGCTGGAGATGGTCCTGAATCCGAGGCTCAAGCAGGGAGGGCGGGCATGACCGCCGCGGAGTCCGTCCCACTGCTGGAACTGCGGAACCTCGGCGTCACGTATCGCACGGCTGTGGGCGATGTCGACGCAGTACGGGCCGTCGACCTGACGCTGCACGCCGGTGACACGCTTGGCATAGCGGGTGAGTCGGGCTCCGGCAAGTCCACTGTGGCGATGAGCGTGCTCCGGTTGCTGCCGAAATCCGCCACGGTCTCCGGCGAGATCCTCCTGGACGGGGAGGACGTCCGTACGATGCGCTGGGGCAGGCTGCGCGCGGTCCGCTGGTCGGCGGCGTCGGTGGTGTTCCAGGGCGCGATGCACGCGCTGAACCCGGTGCGCAAGGTCGGCGCCCAGATCGCCGAGCCGATTCGCCTGCACGCGCCGAAAGACGGGATCTCCGAGAGCGCCGTGCAGGCGCGGGTGCGAGAGCTGCTCGAGCAGGTCGACCTGCCGACGGCTCGCGCGAACGCCTATCCGCACGAACTGTCCGGCGGCCAGAAGCAGCGGGTGATGATCGCCATGGCGCTCGCCTGCCGGCCGCGGCTGATCGTAGCCGACGAGCCGACCACGGCCCTGGACGTGATCGTGCAGGCCCAGGTACTCGAGCTGCTGCGCAGGCTCGTCGCCGAGCACGACATCGGTCTGATCATGATCAGCCACGACCTGGCCGTCCTGGCCGCGACCTGCGCGCGTATCGCCGTGATGTACGACGGGCAGGTGGTCGAGCTGGGGCGTGGGCAGGACGTCATGCACCGTCCCCAGCACGAACACAGCAAGGCGCTGGCGGCCGCGTTTCCGACTGTCGGCGATCCCGTCTCCAGGTTCGCTCCCGCCACCAGCAACCCGCTACCGCCGGAGCCGGTCCGCGATCGCGCGGAAGAGTCCCTCGCGCCGCTGTTGTCGGCTCGTGATCTGCGCGTGAGCTTCCGCGACAGATCGGGTGCGCCGATCAACGCGGTGGCCGGCGTGGATCTGGACATCCGCCGCGGCGAGATCGTGGCATTGGTCGGGCAGTCGGGATCGGGCAAGACCACACTCGCGCGGACGATGCTCGGCCTGCAACCACCCTCGTCCGGGTCCCTGCGTTTCGCCGGTGATCCACTGCCGAAGCGGGGGTCGGCGCTGCGTGCATACCGGCGTGAGGTGCAGCTCGTGCTGCAGGACCCCACCAGCGCGCTGAACCCCCGGCACAGTGTGTACGAGGCGGTCGCCGAGGGGCCACGTATTCACGGCCTCACGGGATCGGGTGAACGTCAGCTCGTCGCTCGGGCACTGGAAGCGGCCGAGCTGCGGCCGGCCGAGCGGTTCATGTCCAGGATGCCGCACGAACTCTCCGGCGGGCAGCGGCAGCGGGTGGTGATCGCGGGGGCACTGGCGCTGGATCCGAGCGTGCTGGTCGCCGACGAACCCGTCGCCTCGCTCGACGCGTCGGTCCGCGGCGAGATTCTCGCCCTGTTCCTCCGGCTGCGCCGGGAACTGGGCCTGGCCGCGCTGGTGATCACGCACGATCTGGGACTGGCCTGGAACATCGCCGATCGGGTCGCGGTGATGTATCGCGGCGAACTGGTGGAGGTCGGCACCGTTGAGGAGGTGCTGCTCACCCCGCGGCACGACTACACGAGGTCGTTACTGGCGGCGCTGCCCAGCGGAACGAACGTTCCCACACCCGGGTGAACCTGTTTCGCACTTTCCCGGGAAAGCGCGAAACAGTCCTGGGCAGTTGTCGCGAACAGCCGCACTTTCCCGGGAAAGTGCGAGGGTGTCGGTGCGGGCAAAGCGCCCGTTCCCGACGGGGCCCACCGGCTGGTGTGTAATCTCAATACCCGACATGGCCACCACCACAGACCCCGTTCCGGGGGCCGGATCCACTGGAGCCGCACACGGCTCCACCGACGCGGCTGCCGGTACGCCGAGCGACGACCACACCTCAGCGGGTGGGGGAGAGCCCTCGCGATTCCCGTATCGCACGATCGCCATGGGCGCCGTCGGCAGCACTCTGCTCATGCTCGCCGCACTCGGTGCCGGGGGCATTCTGATCCGGGACCCGGTGCTGGGGCACGGCCCGCTGTCGTGGATCCGGTACGGCCACGGCAAGGCACTCGCCACGGCGATGCTGTACGTCGGCTTCGCCCTGGTGGTGTGGGCCTGGGTACGACTGGGTCGTTACGTTCTCGCTCGCCGGGTCGGCACCCGGCCGGTGCTGATCGCGGCCGGCTGCTGGATGGCGCCGCTGCTGATCTCGCCGCCGCTGTTCACCAGGGACGTCTTCTCCTATCTCGGCCAGGGGGCCCAGCTGCTGTACGGGCTCGACCCGTACGCGAACGGTCCGGCGGAGCTCGACGTCCTGCCCGACGTGGTGCAGAACGTCCACTCGTTGTGGCAGACCACTCCCGCCCCGTACGGTCCCTTGTTCCTGCTGGTGGCAAAGGGAATCGTCGGGTTCACCGGCAACAACATGATCCTCGGCGTGATCATCACCCGCCTGGTGTTGCTGATCGGCCTCGGCATGATGCTCTGGGCGCTGCCCAGGCTGGTCCGCCACCTCGGCGGCAGGCTGCCGGTCACGATGTGGCTCGCGATCGCCAGCCCGATGACCGTGATCCACCTCGTCGGTGGTCCGCACAACGACCTGTTGATGCTGGGTTTCCTGACGATCGGTGTCCTTGCCGCACTGGAACGCAAGCATGTGCTGGCGATCGTTCTGGTCACCGTCGGCATGCTGATCAAACCGACCGCGGCGCTGGCGTTGCCGTTCCTGGTCTGGATCTGGGCCAATCACCTTCCCGGCGACAACCTGCGGCGTAACTTCTTCCGTGCGGTCACCCCGTCGCTGGGAATCTTCGGTGCCATATTCGTGTCGGGCACCTGGCTGTCCCTCGGCTCGTTCAACCTCGGCTGGATCAGCGGGATGGAAGCACCCACGCTGATCACGAACTGGTTGAACTTCCCGACCGGAATCGGCGAGATCGTCTACAACCTCGTGCACCTGCTCGTCGAAGTGCCGTCCTCGCCGTTCGTCACCGTCGCCCGGCTCATCGCGTACGTGCTGCTCGCCGTGTTCGCGGTCCGGCAGTGGTGGCTGGCGCGGCACGGCGGGAACGAGGCCATCCTGCGGATGGCGATGACCCTGCTGGCCGTGGCGATCCTCGCACCGCCCACCCTGCCCTGGTATCTGACCTGGGGCTTCGTCATCGCCTCGACGTTCCCGTGGCAGCGCAGGCACCTCGCGATCGTGGTCGCGGTCTCGGTGGTCCTCGTACTGGTCTACTACCCGACGGGTGAGCAGGCGCTCTACGACTGGTGGTTCATCGCGATCGTGGTCGCCGCCAGCCTCTACGCCGCTGCCTCACTGCTCCGGCCTGACCCGCTGGGCCTGATCGCCGCATGGCGCAAGCCCGAAGACCAAGCGCCCGCTCCCGAAGACCCTGGCGCCACCCCCGAAGCTGTCTCTGATACCAATCCCCGAC
>NZ_PQHZ01000089.1 GCF_003385185.1 Amycolatopsis palatopharyngis
GCGGCACGATGGATGATGCGTTGGAAGCCAGTGATCAACGCGTTCTCCATCACCTTCGGTGACCGCTGGCCGGTGACCGAGACCTACTAATCGACACCGCCGGAAACACCGTTCGCGTTACGGACCCGGGGCGATAGACCATCGGCTCGTCCTGGTGGTCGGCGGCCTTTCAATCTTGTCGAGCATCGAGACGAGGCGCACCGTACGTGCTGGTCGCCGCGGGCGCTGCCCAACTCGGGTTGTCGGTGGCGGCGGTGCCGAGGTTGTCCGCGGCGTGCATGACGGTGAGATGCGACGATGACGACATGGAGGACGGCCAGAGCGAGAAGGGCGCGTCGCAGCTGCCAGATGGCCGCGGTGGGCTGACGGTGGTGGCCGGAGCCGCGGTGATGGGGGCGCTGACCGTGGCGGTGACGACGATGGTCATTCTGTCGTCCGCGACAGCTGAATGCACCGACACCTCTGGGTCGATCCTGTGGTCTTGCAGGCCTTCATCATCGGTTGCGTTGCTGCTGCCGATTGGGGGGTGGGTCGTCGCGCACCTTGTTGTGCTGGTGACGGTGCCGCGGCTCCGACGTGCCCGCGATACAGTCCTGCCGCACACAGCCCTGCTTCTGGTGTCGGTGGCGATCCTCGTGAGCAGCGGGCTCACTGTGGTCTGGGTGGTGTGGGCGTCGTGGGTGCTGTCCGCGGTTGTTGTTCTGACTGTCCCGATGGCGGGGGTCGTGGCCTTCGCGGTCGCACGGTACCGGTGGTCGGCGGCACTTGTCGCCATTCTCGCCGCGGCGGTGGTTTCAGGCGGTGTGGTCGGGCTCTATGATGTCCTGCCGCTGGCGCCGGTTCTGGTGCCGTTGCTGTCGGCGGTGACGCTGACCGTCACGATGTCGGTCTACGCACGCTGGGCCGCGGGCCGGTCTGTGTCTGTGGCGCGGCGCTAGGCTGAGCTGTGAGGCTCCGCCGGATGTTTCTGGACCAGCCTGTGAGGGTGCGCCTCGACTTTTCTGACGTTGCCCGTAGGGTGTGTCGGCCAAGGATGTTTCGTTGTTGAGGAGCCGGTCGGGTGCAGGCACGGGCGAGGATGGGCCGATTCGGGCTCGTGCTTGCTCTGCTGGTGATGCTGCTCGGGATGAGTGCGGCTCCAGCGCACAGCACCGACGGCGGGTTTGCCGGGCAGCACCCGGTGTCGGTGATTGGCGAATCCGCGTCGCCTGTGCCGTCGCCGGACAAAGGTCTTCATGACCGGCCGCACCTGTCGGAGGCGGCGCGACATGTGCTGGCCACGGCGCTACCGGAGACCTGCTGGGCTGTGGGCCCGGGCACGAACCGTGGATGCTCCCTGCAGCGATGCTCGGCCGGCAAGGTCGGCGCTGGAGGGATAGCGGCTGCGGCGTCGACACGGCAATCGTGTCGGGCGCCCCCGGTCCGCGTGAACGGAACGATCCAAGCCTGACGCTGTTCACGTCGCTGCTGCGCGCATTCTGCGACGTGACTGTGCTGCCTGGCCCCATCGAGAGCGGGCCGGTGATCCCGTAATTCTCTTAACCACTGTCCTGGGTGCGTTCAGCCCGCCATGTGCTGGGCGGATGGCGGCGTTATCCGGCTCTACCCCTGGTTCCTGGAGGACCGAAACATGTCTGTTGTCGTGCTGGCACTGTTGATCATTTCGCTCGTGGCCGCGGCCGTGCTGATGGTGGCGATGCTCGTGAAGGACAAGCCGTTTTACGGCGGTATTGGTCTCTGTGTGTTGCTCGGGCCGGGTGCGGTGCTGACGTTCTGGTACACGACCTTGTCCTGGGGTTAGACGCGGCCCGCGCGCCGTCGTCGCGGTTGGGGCGTTCAGGGCGGGCCGTGGCCGGTGTTCAGGCGTGCCCACTCGTGTGCCCAGTGGGCGTAGCGATGCTGGTCAAGTCCTGCCCGCAGGAGCCAGAAGGCGGCCGACAACGCGCCGACCACAATCAGCCAGGTAGCGATGGCGGTGGCTGCGGCATGACCGGCGGCGTCCTGCGGCGTGGCGGGTGACGACGTCACCTCGCCAGCAGTGTCAATCCAGATCGGTACCTCGCTGCCCGCGGACATCCCGGAACTGGCCGGGACAGCCCCCGTGAGCTCGATGCCCTCGGATGTGGTCCACCGGGCCTGCGCGCGCGTGCCGTTCTCACTGACTGGCCCGCGCCCAGCTCGGGGTCTCGATGGGGCGTCGGCGAGCAGGGTGGCCGTGGTTTCGTACCGGCTGGCCATCGCTTCCTCGGCGATCTGGCGGTTGTGTGCGTAGCTGCGCTGCCCGTGAGTAACGACAACGGGGATGGTCAGCAGCGACAGCAGCACAACGATCACGAGAGCAGCGGCCTCGATTCGGTCGGAGCCTCGCGCCACAGGGCTTCGCCCCGGGCGGAGACGCCGGGCGAGCCGCAACAGGTACATGGAGGTATCGGGCATGCCGGGCGACCTCCTCCGGTCCCGATCGCCGGTTGAAGCCACCTTTCAGGGTACGACTGACACGGGCATCGGACATGTTGATCACCGCTGCCCTGGGGAGATGCGTTCAGGTGACGGGAGCGACCAGGACGGGGGTGGGACTGCGCGTGAGCAGTTCTGTGGTGACACTGCCCAGCAGGAGTCGGGTGAGCCCGGTACTCCCGTGTGTGGCGGTGATCGCGAGTGTGGCCGGGCGGGACTGGAGCAGCTCGGCGATACTGGCGGCGGGATTGTCGCCGGTGAGCAGGGTGGCACTGGCCTGAACACCGTCATCGGCCAGTGCGTCGGCAGCTCGGGACAGGCCCGCTCCGAGAGCTTCCAGGTTTCCCGGGGTTTCTCTCGGAAACGCGACGTGCACGAGCTCGACCTCGGTAGCGAAGAGGCAGGCCCACGTGGTGGCGACCGCGAGGGCTGTTTCGGCACGGCCGGAGCCATCGAGACAGACCACGAGACGTTCATAACGCCGGGGCAGTCGCGAAAGCTCGTAGCCGGGACCGACCACCAGGGTCGGCGCGCGGCTGGTGCGCAGCAGATGCGCCGAGACGCTGCCGAGGACGAGGCGGTCAACCTCGTCGCGGTGTTGCGCCGACATGCAGACCAGAGTTCCGGGTTCTTCACCGGCCATGTCGGCGATCACCTCGCCCGGCCATCCGGCGCCGACGACAGCGACCTCGACCTGGTCGTAGGGCAGCTGCTCGGCGATGTCGTCGAGGTCACGGGCCCAGCGTCCGTTGACCGGGTCGTAGACCGTGACCAGCTCTATGGGGCAATCCAGCGTCTGGGCAACCCGCAGTGCGGGCAGGAGTGCCCGCTGTGCCTCGTCGGAGCCGTCCAATGGCACCAGCACACGGGAGACGGCTTGCGTATCGTCCGGCATCACAGCCTCCGACCTGCACCATTTGCCCGATTCGACCTGATGTGTTGGGTAAGGTCGTGACCGTATGTGGAAACCGGAAACCGTGGAGCTATGAGCATTCAATTACCTGCCGACTGGTGGATCCTGCTGGTTGCGGTGCTGTTGGTGGGTGGCGTTCTCGCGGCCGGATTCGCCAACCGGCTGCGGTTACCCGGTCTGTTGCTGTTCCTCGTGCTGGGCATGGTCATCGGTGACGACGGGCTCGCGTTGGTCAGTCTGTCCGACCCGCGTGTCGCCCAGATCGGGGGCACCATAGCGCTGCTGCTGATCCTGTATGAGGGTGGGCTGACCACCAAACCCGGTGATCTACGCCAGGCCGCTCTGCCCGGCTCACTGCTGGCCACCGTCGGAGTGCTCATCACCGCGGGCGTGGTGGGCGGCGGTGCGTATCTCCTGCTCGACGTGGAACCGTTGACCGCGTTCCTGATCGGCGCGGTGGTGGCCTCGACCGACGCCGCTGCGGTCTTCGCGATGTTGCGCAGGGCCCCGCTGCCGCGCAAACTGGCCTCGCTACTGGAGGTCGAATCCGGCGCGAACGACCCGATCGCGATCATGCTCACGATCGGATTGATCGAGACCTGGCGTGCCGATCCCGGAATTGGCGACTGGGTCACGTTCGCGCTGCTGCAACTGGGCGGTGGCCTCGGTGTCGGCGCACTGGCCGGCCTCGCCGGCACCTGGATGCTCATGCGCCCCAACCTCGGCCCCGAAGGCGCCTATCCGGTCCTCGCGCTCGGCGTCGCCGGACTGTCCTACGGCGCCGCCGCGGCGGTAGGCGCCTCCGGCTTCCTCGCCGTCTACGTCACGGGACTGGTGGTGGGCGCCCGGGTCCCGCTGCACCGCCGCGGGATCCGCACCTTCCACCAAGGACTGTCCAGCACCGCCGAAGTCGGGCTGTTCCTCATGCTCGGCGTGCTGGTCTTCCCCTCACAACTGCCGTCGGTCGTGGTTCCCGGACTGGCCGTGGTTTTCGTGCTTGTGTTCGTGGCCCGCCCGATCGCGGTCCTGCTTACCCTGGGTTGGCTGCGGTACCGATGGCAGGAACTGCTGTTCACCAGTTGGGTCGGACTCCGCGGCGCGGTGCCGATCGTGCTCGCCACGTTCCCCTTCGTCGCCGGCCACCCCGATGGCCAGTTCATCTTCAACATGGTCTTCTTCGTGGTCCTGGTCTCCGCGGCCGTACAGGGCGTCAGCATCAGCACCGTCGCGGGCTGGCTCGGGCTGCGTGGCGAGTCCCCTACAACAACCTCGGTGGCCGAGGATGTCCCCATCGGCGACATCAACACCGAACTCATCGAAGTCCGCGTCACCCCCGACCTACACATCGCCGGCAAACAACTCAAAGACATCACCCCACCCCACGGACTCATCACCGCCATCATGCGCGGCAAACGAACACTGATCCCCACCCCACGCACCCGGCTCCGAGACGGCGACCTCGTCATCGTCGCGATCCCCCGCCAACCCGACGCCTCCAAACTCGTCACTACCTGGGCCCGCGGAGAATAAGCGGCGATCAGGCAACGCCCACACAGGCGGCGATGGCCAGGATGATCGCAATATCGCGGGAACACGTACAGCTCCAGGTCAGTCCTTCCGGGCCGGCACGACGAGCACATCCGATGACGCGTCCCGCAACACGTGCTGGGCAACGCTGCCGAGCAGGGTGTAGCCCAGCGACGAGCGGGCGCCGGTACCGACGGCGACCAGATCGGCGGCGTGGTGGCGGCTCAGCTCTGGCAAACGCGTCTGCGGACGCCCGGACGCGATCACCACCCGCGACGCAGCGGGCGTCAGCTCGGCGGCCACGCGCTCGATATCGACGCGAACCTGCTCGGTGCTCACCTCGCGCAACTCGGCCAAGTGTTGCTCGCTGGCGCCGTGCATGCGCATCAACGTCTCGCCGACAACTACGGCAAAGTGCACGACGATGTGGTCCGCGTACGGCGTGAGCGCGCCCGCCGTGTGCGCCGCCGTTGCCGAGACAGCTGTGCTATCGACGGCGAGCACGACCGTGCGGTACTCCCCATCGGGTGGACTCTTGACCACCAGAACCGGAACCGGGCTCGCCCGCACCAGGTTGCCGGGAGTGCTGCCCAGGACCGGGCTGGTCAGCCGGTGGCCGCCATGCGCGCCGACGACCAGCAGGTCCGCGTCGCGATCAGTGACCTCAGCGAGGATCTCGTAAGCCACGTGACCGTGGCGGACGACGGCCTCCGTGACCGTGGAGGTGATGAACCGGTCGAGGTGTGAGCGCAGGCGGGCGTGGGCGAACTCGCTCAGCTCCTCGTTCAACCCGGCCGGCTGCACATTGACGGCGCTCAGCCGGGCGTCGCGTTCGGCGGCCAGCTGCGCGGCCCTCCGCACAGCCAAGCCCGCCTGCTCAGACAAATCGGTGGCGACCAGCACCCGGCGGACTGGTGCGGCGGCCATCGACATCACACTCCCTCCCTGCGAATAATGCCCCCTCCGACCGTCCGGCGCCCACGACCGAAGTCGAACCGGGCCAATGCATCGGCAAGCCGATGGCGGCTGGCGACGGATGTTTCCTCGGGCATCCATAGTAAGGCGACGTCTGGATGGGCCGCCTGCGCGAGCGGCGCCCGCTCATGACCAACGGCGCCAGCGAAATTCACGCGCTGAACGAAGCAGCGTCAGCCCGCACATCGAATTGCCCAAGACCAAACGCGTCCTGCACGGACCGAAGAGATGATGTCGACGCCGCAGCTAGGGCGTGTCTGACAATGGTGTTGGCGGGTGGTTGAGATGCTGTTCGGGTGTCGCGGTTCCAGTTGCTTTCAGATGATCAGTGGGCGTTGATCGAGGACCTGCTTCCGGTGCGTACCGGCAAGCAGGGCCGACCGTTCTCGGATGCGAGGTCGATGGTCGAAGGGATCATTTACCGGTATCGGTGCGGGATCGCGTGGCGGGATGTGCCTGCGGTATTCGGCCCGTGGCAGACGATCTGGACCTGGCACCGCCGGATGGCCGGTGACGGCACCTGGGACACCGTGTTGCAACGTCTGCTGACTGCTGCGGACTCGGCCGGCCTGGTGGAGTGGTCGGTGTCGGTGGATTCCACGATCGCGCGTGCGCATCAGCACGCCACCAACATCACCCGCCCCACAGGGGGCTGGGTCGAACTACACGGATCTGCACAACGAGCCGCCTGATCACGCGATCGGCCGCTCTCGTGGCGGCTGGAGCACCAAAGTGCACCATCTCGTCGACGGGAACGGCCGCCCGCTGGTGACGTTAGTCGGGCCCGGCCAGGCCGGGGACGCGCCGATGTTTCCGCATCTGATGCGGCAACTGCGTGTCGCTCGCCTCGGACGTGGTCGAGCTCGGACCCGGCCCGACCGTGTCCGCGGCGACAAGGCTTATTCCTCGAGAGCGATCCGGGGGCATTTGCGCGATCGCGGCATCACGGCGGTGATCCCCGAGCCGGCCGACCAGGCCGGGCACCGCACCCGCCGCGGTTCCCGCGGCGGCCGTCCGCCCACCCTCGACGCGGTCGATTATCGCGGCCGCAACGTTGTCGAACGGCGCATCGCCCTGCTCAAACAATGGCGTGGCCTGGCAACTCGCTACGACAAACTCGCCATCGTCTATCGCTGCGCGGTCGTTCTCCACGCCGTCATCACTTGGACCAAGACATTGTCAGTCGGGTAGCCGGGAGGAACTGCCCCTCCCGGCCCCCACAGATCCGGACGTGAACCTCTCGATTCATCCGGCTCTTGTCGTCTTGATCATCTGGCGGTCCAGGGCACCCAGCGCCAGTGCGCGAACATGCGGGGATACCGGTGGGTGATCTCCACGAGTTTGCGTTGGGCTGTGCGGAGTGCCTGGAGTCGTCGGTACTTCTTGCGGATCCATCGCACCAGGTAGGCGTTGATGCGCGCTAGGAGTGGATACAGCGCTGACCGGCGGAAACGCCCGTAGTACTGCATCCAACCCGCCACGATCGGGTTGATCATTGTGGCGAGTTCGGCGAAGGTGAGGTTGACCCTGCGGTGCAGCCGCCAGGAGCGGACCACACCACTGATCTTCTTCAGAGCGTCTTTGCTGATCGCGGGCAGGAACGACAGGAAGCGCCTGCCATCCTTCGCCCGCGCGTCCCGCGCCCGGAACGTGAACCCCAGGAAGGTGAACGAGGTGTGTTCGTACGAGCCACGTCTCGCGCCGTCCTTGCAGTACACGATCCGGGTCTTGTCGGGATGCAGCCGCAACCCGACCTCGGCCATCCGTTCACGCAGCGCGGACAAGACCCGGTGGGCCTGCCGTTCGGAGACGCAGTGCAGCACCGCGTCGTCCGCGTAGCGTTCGAACTGCACGGCCGGAAACTCCCGCTCCAACCAGACGTCGAACGCGTAGTGCATGAACAGGTTCGCGAGCACGGGCGAGATCGGTGATCCCTGCGGGGTTCCCCGATCCCGTTCAGCAACCGTCCCGTCGGGCATCCGCACGGGCGCGGCAAGCCACCGCTTCACATACAGAACCACCCACGGAACGTCGGTGTGTGCTTCCACCGCTTTGACGATCAGGTCCCAGGGCACGCTGTCGAAGAACTTCGCGACATCCAAGTCCACGACCCAGCCGCGTCTCCAACAGCGTTCCCGGCACCGCTGGACCGCCTCCAACGCAGAGCGACCGGGCCGGTATCCGAAAGAGTCCTCGTGGAACACCGGCTCCACGACCGCTTCCAGACGCCGAGCCACCACCGTCTGCGCCACCCGGTCAGCGACACAAGGTATGCCCAGCATCCTCGTCCCGCCGCCATGCGGTTTGGGGATCTCCACCGCACGCACCGCCGGCGGGAACCAGGTCCCCGACGACATCCGATTCCAGACCCGATACAGGTTGTTCTTCAGGTTGGTCTCGAACTCCGCGATGGACACCCCGTCCACCCCCGCGGCGCCCTGATTGCCCTTCACCTGCTGATAGGCCTCCCAGACCTCCCACTTCGAAATCTCGAACGACTTGCCAGACGACTTCAACTCGTCCACGCGACTCCTCCCAGACCCATGGCCTGGTTGATCGAACGAACCCAGTCACAGACGACCCCGCCCCTTGGCTCCGCCCCCATTACAAGGGCCTCACAGCTACTACGAGCGGGTCCGCCAGCGCGCCGCGCATCGGTACTCGACTCCTCACGGTTTCGGCCGCTTGGAGCACTCCCTCTCACCCACCCCTGGCTGGGACCGGCAGTATCACGGCGCGCCTTCTCACGTTCCACACGGAAGCCGCAGACCAGGCTCACGTCACCTTCACGCCGGACACCGCCTGACCAGTCAGCGGACACCCGCCAGGCTCATCCCGGGAACCGTGTCACTCCCCGGTTTCGATGCCATCTGTCTAGGTTTCGACGCTTCAACAGCGATCGTCTTCCTGGCCCCCACCTGGCACATCACGTGCGCCTTTTCCTCATCGCTCACCACGACGGTCTTCAGCCAACGCAGCATGAGGCGGTTTGAGACCTCCCTCCGCAGAGCGATCCCGAAGGGCCACAACCTTCATCTCCCGTGCAGCACCGCATCAAGAAGCCCTACCTACATCAGACTCCCCTCCGCGTTCGTGACGCACGACACGCCCTAGCCCTCGACGTGCGCGCCAGTTGAGACAGCAGAAGAGTGAGACCGCCAACTGTTCCTAACGCCCGGCGGAACCGTCGAGCCAGGCGAGACGCCTCGAGCCGCAGCAGCCCGTGAACTCTTGGAGGAGACCGGCCTGCTGGGCGAGCTGCTGTCAGTGCCGGCGGCCGTCGCTGTCCGCTCTTTCCGCGCCGACTGGACGCCAACGCTGAGCCTGTCCTACGGAGCCGTCATCAACCGCGACGCGCCACTCGGCGGGGAGAAGGGACAGCCGCCGAAGTGGGTCGACCTGGACGAATCGTGGGAGAGCGTGTTCCCCGAGGATCGCGACCGAATCCGCGCGTATGTGCGCAGGCTCGCGGCAGAGCACGCGGTCGAGGCGCGCTGATCCTGTCGGGCGGGGCTTTAGTGTCAACGGCGGGCGAATCTTGACCCCCTGGCGGCACCTGGGTTAGGCGCCACGCCGGGGTCAGTTTTCACGCGCCGTCGACAGCTTTAGTTGGTGGCGGCCCCTGCGGACAAGCACAGATCGTCCCAAGCACCATCCCGCTCTGGCGTTTTCATGGGCGGTCTGGGTCGCACGTCCGGACGTGAACGTCCGCCGTTTCGTCGTTGACATGGCCGCTGATCAGGTCCGATCAACGCCGGGTAGCGTGGGTGCGCTAGCGAATCTGGGAGTGATTATGGCGATACGACGAGATGCTCTCGCAGCACGGCGCGAGGCTCTCGGCTTCACCCAGGAAACCCTCGCCCAGGAGCTTGGGGTGGAGCTCTCGACAACCTGACCTCGCCTGCGAGTGGGCCGCTCACCTGGAAGGGAGGGACGACCGACGAACGTTCAGCGGGGTCGCCGACGGTGCTCATCACGGGCTGCTTCCTGTCGTGCCCGTGACCCTACTTGGTCAGGGCGCGCAGGCGGTGGTGAGCGCGGCGGCCTGATCGGCCCTGGTCTGCAGCCAGGCGGCTGGAGCACTGGTGAGGGTGTCCAGGGTGGCCGTCTGCAGGGTGGCGGCCAGGTCGGTGATGGCGCGGCCGATGTCGGTGTCGCTGGTGGTCGCGGCCAGGTCGGTGAGCTCGGTGGCGGTGGTGTGCGCCTGGTCCAGTGCGGCCTGCGGTGCGCTGAGGTCGGGCGGGTTGGCGACCAGTGCCAGCGCGTCGCTACACACCTCGGCGGCGGCGACCGCGCCGGTCACGGTGTCCGCGGCCGAACCGGCGGTGTCGCCGGCCTGCTGGACAGCGCCGCAGCCGCTGATCGCCGCCACGACGCCCACGCCGAGCAGCACAGAGGTCCATCGAGTCGAGATGCGCATGAGCGGGTTCCTTTCCGGATGGGCTGGGTCTGTGGGGTGGTGCCGCCCACCGCTGGTGGGGGGAGTGAGCGGTGGGCGGCACCGGGGCGGTCGACGCGCGTCAGTCGCGCGTCGACAGGCCAGTGGGCGAGGACGGGGCCGTCTCGGCTGCGGCCGCCCCGGTTTGGGCTGGCTCGGTCGTGACCGTGTCGGGCTCCGCACCGGCCAGCGAATCGGCAGAGGCAGCCGCTGGGGTGGCCGGGGTGGTGCGGGTGCGGATCCAGCTGGCCGTGACGGCGACGGCGAGCAGGAGGGCGACCACGGCCAGCGAGAACCAGGTGGGGATCTTGTAGAGGTCGAGCAGCAGCATCTTGATGCCGACCCACACCAGCACCAGGGCGAGGCCTAGCTTGAGGTAGATGAAGCGGTGCATCAGGTCGGCGAGCAGGAAGTACATGGCGCGCAGGCCCAGGATGGCGAAGGCGTTGGAGGTGAACACCAGGAACGGCTGCTGGGTGATGGCGAAGATCGCCGGGATGGAGTCGACGGCGAAGACGATGTCGGTGACCTCGACCAGCACCAGCACCGCCAACAGAGGGGTGGCCACCCAGCGCCCGGCCTGGCGCACCAGGAACTTCTGCCCGTGGTACTCCTCGGTGGTGGGGATGACCTTGCGGAACAGGCGCAGCACGACGCTGCGGTCGGGGTCGATGGTCTCGTTGCGGTGCACGGCCATCCGGACACCGGTGGCGACCAGGAAGGCGCCGAACACGTACAGGATCCAGGCGAAGGACGCGATGAGCACCGAGCCCGCGGCGATGAACACCGCCCGGAACACCAGTGCGCCGAGCACGCCGTAGAACAGCACGCGGTGCTGGTACTCGCGGGGAACGGCGAAGTAGCCGAAGATGATCGCGAAGACGAACACGTTGTCCACCGCGAGGGACTTCTCGATCACGTAGCCCGCGAAGTACTGGGCGGCGAACTCGCTGCCCCACGCCCACCACACGATCGCGCCGAACCCGAGGCCGAGCGCGACCCACACCGCCGACCAGGCGGCGGCCTCGCGGACCCCGACCACGTGTGCGCGGCGGTGGGCGAACAGGTCGATCGCGAGCATCACCAGGATCACGCCGAGCACCGCGGCCCACGCCCACAACGGAACAACCACAGTCAAGCACCTCCGGTCACGTCGAGTGAAACCGGAGGTCTCCCCAACCGCCAGAGCACGTGCGCTGGGTCCGGTGGCGCCGGGACCGGGCAGCCATCGAACTGCCGTAATGACGATCCCGGACGTGGTGGGTACTCCCCTCCGCACCACCAGAATGACGAAATACGGTTCGCCTGTCAAGGCTTGACTGGCGAACCGTACTTCGTCAATCTGGAAATGAGGCCAGCGCGCGGCCTCCTCGATCCGTGCCGTGGAAAGCAGGTCCGCTGATGCCCGCCCAGTGCACAACCCTCGTCTGCGTCGTCGACGCCACCGATCCCGCGCCGGCCGCCGAGCTGCCCGCGGCGGTCGAACTGATCGCCGACCACGGCCACCTCGTGCTCGCCGTGCTGCACCCGCCGCCGGGGCTCACGCTCAACGCGCGGCTGATCGCCTGGCAGCAGGTCCGCCGGGAGCAGGTCACCGCCGCGGCGCTCGCTCCCGCGCTGTCACGGCTCCCGTCATCCGGGCTGGCCGAGCGGGGCGTGCGGATCCACACCACCGCGTGGCATCACCGTCGCGGGCCGGGCGGCCGGCATCGGCGCGTGGCCGCCGCCCTGCTGCGACTGTGCCGAGTGCACGACGCCGACGTGCTCGTGTTGCCCGCCCATCCTCGCGCCGAGCTCCTCACGCCTGCGACCTGCCAGTACCTGCTCGGCCTCACTCAACCTCGGCTGCGGATCCGCCGCGCAGACGAGCACACCCTGCCCGACGCGATGCTGGTCTGATCACACCCGGTCGAGCAGCTCGCCGCCGATCCGGACCCCGCGCCGACAGCGGCATCGAGAGTGGAAGGAATGCCTTATGGTCGGCCCCATGCGGCCTGCCGAACCCCCACCCGACCACGCCCTCCCCACCCCAGCGGGCTCGGATCCCACCGACTCCGGCAC
>NZ_PQHZ01000009.1 GCF_003385185.1 Amycolatopsis palatopharyngis
CCCCGTTCACAGCACTTGTCGCCCCGCCCCCTCGCGGCACTGGGAGTTCCCCAATGTGGCATTGGGGACGTTCAAGTTCCCTAAAGCCACATTGGGGAACTTCAGCGCACCGTGCGGACGCGGGTGATCAGCAGGCCCGCGGCGAGGGTGACGACTGCGGAGGCGGCGTAGAGGCTGCGGTAGCCGCCGAGGTGCGCCAGTACCAGTGTGGCGACGAGTGGCGCGATGACCTGCGGCAGCGAGTTCGAGATGTTGACGATCCCCAGATCCTTGGCCCTGGCCGTCGCGGCCGGGAGCACCTGGGTGAGCAGCGCGAGCCCGACCGACGCGTAGACGCCGAAGCCGAGCCCGAGTGTCAGCGCGGCGAGCATCGTCACCGCCCACGTCTGCCAGATCACCAGCAGGACCGACGCACCGCCCATCAGCAGGACCGCGATGACCACGTACGGCTTGCGGCGGCCGGAACGGTCCGACAGCGCACCCGTGACCACGGCGCCCACCAGGACGGCGCCCGCGTACAAACTCATCGCGATCAGCAGGCCCGCGTCCGGGTCGGGCAGCCGCACCACGTCGGTCAGAAAGAACAGCAGATACATCACACCGAGCGCGTTGCCGACCTGAACGCA
The DNA here is from genome assembly GCF_003385185.1 of Amycolatopsis palatopharyngis. Taxonomy (GTDB): domain Bacteria; phylum Actinomycetota; class Actinomycetes; order Mycobacteriales; family Pseudonocardiaceae; genus Amycolatopsis; species Amycolatopsis palatopharyngis. The sequence goes on from NZ_PQHZ01000009.1 coordinate 627, forward strand.
GAAGTGGCCTGCCCAGGCCCAGGCGAAGTCGGGATGCCGCCGGGGTGAGACCCAGATCCCGCGTAAGCCTGCCCCGAACGACTCGGCGGCGGCATCGGTGGGCGGCAGGACGGTGTCCGGGGTACGGGCGGCGAACAGCAGTGCGCCGAGGATCACCGCGACACCGCAGGCGAGGTAGCCGCCGCCGATGCCCACGATCAGCGTGGTGATCACGACAGTCCCCGCGAGGGTGCCGACAATCTGGGTTATGCCGACGATCCCGGCCACCCGCGCGCGCTGCAGCACCGGAACCCGGTCGGGCAGTGCCGCGGTGAGCGCCGCGAGTGTCGCGTTCAGTCCCGCCTGCACCAGGCACCAGCCCAGTGTCATCACCACGACATCGCCCGCGTTCGCCAGTACGACGAACCCCATGGACCCGGCCAGTGCACCGCCGACTGTCCATGGATGACGACGGCCGAACCGTGAGGTGGTGCGATCCGAGGCCATCCCGGCGAGCGGGGTCACCACGGCGGCCACCACCGCTCCGACGCCGGTGACCGCACCGAACACCAGCTCCTTGTCCCCCGCGTCGAGCAGCGCGGCCTGCTTTGGCAGCAGCACCTGGATGGGCGTGATCAACGCGAACCACAGTCCGACGTTGGCCAGGAAGAGCAGGCAGGTCCAGCTGGAGCGCACAGGGGACACCGGCTCGGCGTGGGGATCGGTGACCGGCAGGGCCGCGGGATCAGCCATCGTCGCGCACCAGGCGCTGGTACCACCCGAAGGAGTCCTTCGGCGTGCGCCGCTGTGTCGCGTAGTCGACGTGAACCAGACCGAAGCGTGGGGCGTACCCCTTCGACCATTCGAAGTTGTCCATCAGGGACCAGACGAAGTATCCCCGCACGTCCACGCCGTCGTCCATGGCGAAGCGTAGCGCTCGCAGATGGCCGGAGAGGAATTCGACACGGTCCGGGTCGTGCACGTGACCGTCCTCCGCGACCTCGTCGTCGGCGCTGCAGCCGTTCTCGGTGATGTAGATCGGCGGGAGGGCGCCGGCGTATCGCTCGTGCATCGAGAGCAGGAGTTCGTGCAGGGCATGCGGCACGACTGGCGAGTCGTTCGTGGTCAGTGGGTAGCCCTCGACCGGGCGCAGTTCGAACGGTAACGGGTTTCCCGGCCCCGGAGCGGCGACCCGTTGCGGCTCATAGTAGTTCACGCCGTAGAAGTCGAGTTCCTCGCGAATCACCGGTAGATCTTCGGCGTACCCATCCGGCAGGTGCTGCTCCATTTCGGACGGATATGTCCCGAGCAACACAGGATCGGCGTAGAGCCGGTTGATCAATGCGTCCAGCCAGATCGCGGCGGCTTTGTCATCATCGCCTTCGCTGGCCGTCCACACCGGACTGTGATTGTTCGCCGTACCGATGCCGCTCGCTCCGGTGGCCCGCAACGCTCGAACGGCGAGGCCGTGCGCGAGGTTCTGGTGGTGCGCCGTGGGAATCGCGTCGAGCAACAACGTCTTCCCCAGCGCATACTCGCCGATGGCGTAGCCGTAGATCGACATCACCATCGGTTCGTTGAGCGGGATCCACATCCGCACCCGGTCACCGAAGCGCTCGCCCAGAATCGACGCGTACTCGGCGAACCGCTCGGCGGTGTCCCGGACGAGCCAGCCGCCGGCGTCCTCGACGGCCTGTGGAGTGTCCCAGTGGTACAGCGTGGCAACGGGAGCGATATCCGCGTCGCAGATCGCGTCGAGCAACCGGTCGTAGAAGGCGAGGCCCTCAGCGTTCGGCGCACCCTTGCCTTCCGGTTGAATTCTCGGCCAGGCGAAGGACATCCGGTAGGCGCCGACACCGAGTTCCGCGAGCAGCGCGACGTCCTCCGGGTAGCGGTGATAGTGGTCGGCGGCGATGTCCGCGTGCTCGCCACGGGCGATTCTGCCGGGAGTGGCGGCGAAGGTGTCCCAGATCGAGGGACCGCGACCGCCCTCCCCGGTCGCCCCTTCGATCTGGAATGCCGACGTTGAGACGCCCCAGAGAAATTCACGCGGGAAGGTCGATCTGTCCACGGGCTGCACACCTCTCGCCGGACGTACCCGTTAATGTGAAAAGTATTCACATGCTAGTCGTTCCCTCGACCGGGGGAAAGTGAACGGACGCGCTAAAGTCGCTGATCACGCGACCGGCAACAGCGAAAGTAGAGCCCGCCTTGTCCGACACTCAGGCCGCGAAGTCCGCGGGATCCGCTGATGGAACCCCGCTTCGCAGGCAACCCGTCCAGCAGCGCAGCGCGCAGCGCGTCGAACGCATGCTCGACGCGAGCGCCGAACTGATCGAGGAAGTCGGGTACGACGCACTCACCACCACCCTCATCGCCAAGCGGGCGGGAGTCGCCGTCGGGTCGCTCTACCAGTTCTTTCCGGACAAACGCGCCGTTGTGCAGGCCCTGACGCAGCGCAACCTGGAAAAATTCATGAGCGCGGTGCGCGAGCGACTGACCGGAGTGGATCACCAGCACTGGTGGGACCTGGTGGACTCGCTGCTCGACATCTACCTGCGGATGCACCGGGAGGTGCCGGGGTTCTCCAAGGTCCACTTCGGCGACGCCGTCGACGTGCGCCTGCTCGACGACCGGCGAGACAACAACAACGTGGTGGCCGATTCGCTGACCGGGCTGCTCACCGCCAATCTCAACCTGCCGGAGGACCAGCTCGCGCTGCCGATCGCCGTGGCCGTGGAAACCGCGGACGGCCTGCTCAACCTCGCGTTCCGTCGCTCTCCCGACGGTGACGAGGCTGTCGTCGCCGAGACGAAATACCTGATCAAGGGATATCTGGCCAGCCGGCTTGGCGAGTAAGCAGGCCTGCGAAGTGCTAGGCCATTAGCCGTCTGACCGCAAGCGAGAAAGCGATCATGCTCCGTGCCTCGACGTCGTCCTCGTCCTGGCAGAACGCGCGGAACAGCGAACAGACGCTGGCCAGAGTCAGCCGAAGTTGCGGCCTTCGCCCCGGTAGGTCGGCACCGATCGGTCGACGTGCTGGTCGCGCACGAGGTGGTACTCGTCGAACCGCTCGGCCAGCTCACCGGCTTTCGCGTGGCGCAACCACACCCGGTCGCCCACCCGCAGCGAGTCGGCCGCAGCGCCGGTGACCGGCGTCTGCACCTCCCCCGCACCCTCGACGCCGAGAAGGGTGAGACCTTCCGGCAGATACGGGCGCGGCAACCGGGAGGTGCTCGCCGGGCCGGAGGCGATGTATCCCCCCGCATACAGGGTCGCGATGCCCTTACCGGGCTTACGCACGACCGGCAACGCGAACAACGTCGCGGGTCTCGGGTGGAACCGCGAGTAGCCGTCGAACAGCGTCGGCCCCATCAATCCCGAGCCCGCGGCGATCTCGGTGACCGCGGGGTCCGCTCCGGTGGTCTCGATGCTGCCGGTACCGCCACCGTTGACGAACTCCAAATCCGCGACCGCCCGTACCGCGCGCACGACGGCGCCTCTGCGGCGCGCGAGTTCCGCGGCGGAGCGGCGCTGCATCCAGCGGATGAGCGCACCGCGCTCGCGTGCGTCGGGAACACCGGCGATCTGACCCTCGTAAGCCATCACGCCCACCAGCCGGAAACCCTGCCGCGCCCGCACTTCCCGCGCCAGCCGGACCGCTTGGCGTGGGGTGAAGACCGGCGAGCGGCGAGTGCCCACGTGCAGTCCGGGCAATGGCCGCCAGGAAGCGTCGAGTTCGAGGCAGACCCGGATTTCCGGGCGTCCTGGCCCGACCGCGGCGGCCACGAGGTCGAGGTGCTCGACGGAGTCCACCATGATCGTGATCGTCTGCCTGGCCCGGTCGTCCGACACCAGTTCACGTAGCGCCGAATGATCCGCGGTTGGATAGGCGACCACGATGTCGTCGCTGGTACCAAGCCCGGCCAGCCAGAGTGCCTCGCGCAGTGAATAGCACATCAGCCCGGCGAAACCCGGGCGCCGCAGCACCCGCTCCAACAGGAACCGGCACCGGACGGACTTGCTGACGACCCGTATCGGCTTTCCGTCGGCCCGACGCAGCAGATCGTCGGCGTTCGCGTCGAACGCGGCCAGGTCGACCACGGCAAGCGGAGGATCGAGGTCCTTCGTCGCCATACCGTAGACACTGGTGTTCAGAGTGGACACATAACGACGGTACGACAATCAACCTTGAAACGCGAATCTGATTCACTTATCGTTCGGACACTCGGGCGCGGCGAACGGAACAGGTGGGCTGATGGCAGGGTGGACCAACTGGGCTAGAACCGCCCAAGCTTCGCCGACGCGGGTACACAAACCGCGCAACGTCGCGGAGATCGCTCGTGCCGTCGCCGACGCGGCCGTGGACGGCAGGCGTATCCGCGCACTCGGCAGCGGCCACTCGTTCTCCCCGATCGCCGTCGCCCACGACGACGCCATCGACCTCACTCAGTGGAGCGGCATCGTCTCGGCCGACGCCGGATCCGGCCTCGTCACCGTCCGTTCGGGCACCACGCTGCGCGCGTTGAACGCCGAACTCGACGCGCTGGGTCTCGCGATGACCAACCTCGGGGACATCGACGCGCAGACGATCTCGGGCGCGGTGTCCACCGGCACCCACGGCACCGGGGCGCGCCTCGGCGGGCTGGCCACCCAGATCGCCGCGTTGGAACTGGTGCTCGCCGACGGCAGCGTCGTGTCGTGCTCCGCCGGCCGTCGTCCCGAACTGTTCGCCGCGGCCAGGGTCGGACTCGGTGCGCTCGGGGTGATCAGCACAGTGACACTGCGCTGTGAACCGTCGTTCGTACTCGCCGCCCAGGAGCGTCCGGAACCGTTGGACGAGGTGCTCGCCGGTTTCGATGCGGCTGCCGAGGCCAACGATCACGTCGAGTTCTACTGGTTCCCCTACGGTCGCAACGCGCTGGTGAAACGCAACAACAGGGAGCCCGCCGGGACGGCGGCGAGGCCGCTGTCCGCCGTGCGCCGCTACTTCGACTACGAGATCGTGGAGAACCGCGCGTTCGGCGCACTGTGCGGGCTCGGCCGCACAGTGCCGAAACTGGTTCGCCCGTTGGGGAGACTGTCCTCCTCACTGCTTTCCGCGCGGCAGTACAGCGACGTGTCGCACCGGGTCTTCGTGACCCACCGCGCTGTGCGGTTCGTCGAGTCGGAGTTCGCCGTACCCCGCGAATCGCTGCATCACGTGCTCGGCGAGCTCCGGCGGGTGGTACCTGGACTGGAGAGTCCCGTCGCGTTTCCGGTCGAGGTGCGCGTGGCTGCCGCCGATGACATCTGGCTGTCGACCGCGTACGGCCGCGACTCCGCCTACATCGCCGTGCACCAGTTCGCCGGGATGCCCTATCGCGAGTACTTCGCGGCCTTCGCGGCGATTGCCGGCGAGGTCGGTGGCAGGCCGCACTGGGGCAAGATGCACGAACTCGGCGCCGAACAGCTGCGTGAGCGCTATCCGAGGTTCGAGGACTTCCGGCGGGTGCGGGCCGAGGTCGATCCGCACGGGGTCTTCACCAACGACTATCTGGATCGGGTGCTGGGAGCCGAATAGCGTCAGAGCCGGCTGAGCGCTTCCTCGATGGGCGTGTGGCCGCCGGTCAGTTCCAGGGTGCGGCGCACGGAGATGGACTCGTCCACCACCAGCTCGGCCAGTACCGCAGCGACGTCCTGTCGGCTGATCGCGCCTGCGGGAACGTCCTCGGCGAGGTGCACCACACCAGTTCCCGGATCGTCGGTGAGGCGTCCCGGCCGCAGGATGGTCCAGTCGAGGTCGCGTGCGCGCAGATCGTCCTCGGCGGCGGCCTTCGCCTTGAGGTAAATGGCGAAGGTTTCGTCCATCCCTTCCTGGTCCGCCCGGTCCAGGCCCATCGCACTCACCTGAAGGTGCCTGCGGACACCCGCCTGCTCGGCGAACTCGGCGAACAGCACCGCGGCAGCCCGGTCCACGGTCTCCTTGCGCGCGGTGCCACTGCCCGGCCCGGCACCCGCGGCGAATACGGCGACATCCGCTCCGGAGAGGACCTCGGCGACCGCCGAGACATCGGCGTTCTCCAGGTCGAGTACGGCGGGTTCGGCGCTGACCTCGCGCAGATCCGCCGACTGCTCCGGTTTCCGGATGATCCCGACGGCATCGTCCCCGTTCGCGGCGAGCAACTTCTCCAGTTGCAGCGCGATCTTTCCGTGGCCTCCGGCAATAACGACTCGCATGGCCGCCAGCCTAGATCAGTCGATCGCTGTGCACCGGACGGCGAACGAGGCCGCGGGATGGCTTGGACTCAGCTCTCGGTGGCGACGACGAGCTGGTCGTACACCAGCTCGTTCACCCAGCGGGAGACGGCGTCCTCGTCCAGCAGCAGCCGTTCGGTGCGCCCGCTGAGGTCGAGGTCGACGACGGCATCCTCGTCGGCCGTGACCACGGCCATGCCATAGGTACGGGCACGGGGAAGGCAGTTGTTGACGTAGTCCTGGGTCAGCACAGCCGAGGAGGGCAGGACCATCGCGGCCTCGCCGTAACGCGCGAACGGCACGGTGGCCGCCATCCCCGTCCGCCAGTGCCGGGCGACCGCGAGCACACCGACGATCTCGGCGGCGGCCGGCGCGGCGGTCGCGGCGAGTTCGGGCCAGGTCCAGGTGGAGACGGTGGCCCGGTCGGTCACCGGCTCGACGCCCATGGCGATCCGCTCGGCGTGTGCCTCCATCCGCAGCCGCGCGACCACGAACACTCGCCTGCCGAGAACGGTCATCGGCAGGACGGAACCGTCCCAGCCGAGCTGGGCGGCTGCTTCCACCGCGAGCTCGTCGACGCCCGCGGGAAGTTCGACGGGAGGCAGAACCCGACTCGCCAGCGAATGCGTTCCCTTGGTGCCGCCGTTTACCGCGGTCTGCCCGGGTGTTGTCGCCACGAGGTCCGCCTCCTTCTGTCGCGCCGCCATCAACGTCGTGCCTCCCGAAAGGGGCACATGACTTGACTACCAGTCAGAAAGAGGCAGGTCTGCGGGTCACGAACGCACCTGCGATCGACGGCGCCGAACGGTCGGTGACCGGTCGGTGGGCGGTCATCGGACTTCAGCCCGACGGTGCGGCCGGACGGGTGAGGCAGGGCTGAACGGTCGGACGGTCAGTAGTCAGGCCAACAACGAGAGTCACCGTTCGGCCCTCCGCACGCCGAGCGAAGCGAGGCCGAGCAAAGCTAGCCTCCTGTGCCATGAGCCTGAAGCGGATGGCGCGGGACGAGCGGACGGAGTTCGCGGCGTTTCTCGCGACGCTTTCCCCCGAGCAGTGGGACACCCAGACCCTGTGCGCGGGCTGGCGGGTACGCGACGTCGTGGCCCACGTGATCAGCTACGACGAACTCGATGCCCGCGGCCTGGCCAGCCGCCTCGCAAAGGCACGGTTCAATCCGGACCGGGCCAATGCGGCCGGGCTGCCGGAGTACAACGTCCGACAGCCGGAAGAACTGGTGGCGCTGCTTGACGAGCACGCGGAGCCGCGGGGGCTGCCAGCCGCATTCGGCGGCATGATCGCCCTGGTCGACGCGCTGATCCATCAGCAGGACATCCGGCGTCCGCTGGGCATGCCGCGCGAGATTCCGGCCGAGCGACTCCTGCCCGCCCTGCGTTGCGCGCTGTTCGCGCCGGTCATTCGCGGCTTCTGGCGCGTCCGGGGAGTGCGGTTGGTCGCCACCGACCTCGACTGGGCCAGTGGGAAAGGCCCTGAGGTGCGCGGCAAGGCCGAGGCCCTGCTGATGGTCATCGCGGGACGCCGCGGTGTTACCGGGGAACTGTCCGGCCCGGGGCAGGCGAAACTGGCGGACCGGATCGACGGCTGACCGCCGTTTTGCATCGGTCGTTCCTAAACCGACCGCGAACGCATTGCCGTGCTGGCGGTGCTGGACATCGCGACCCTCATCCCGGAGTTCGTTCGACGCGGCGGGCACGTCTCGCCACAGGGTGAGCTGGACCGCAGCGCGTCCGCGCCCCCGGCGTTAAGGTGACCGCTGAGTAACTTGCCCGCAGCCATGGAGGCTCAATTGCGCTCGCCGAAGGACTTCTTCGCACCCCTGGCCGTGGGGGCCCCCGAACCGGTGCGCCAGATTCCGGCCCTGCCGTCGCGCATGATCCACTTCTTTGACCCGAGCAACGAGAAGATGGCCGCGAAGGCGCCGGACATCGCGAAGAAGGTCGACGTACTGCTCGGCAACCTGGAGGACGCGGTCCGCGCCGACCGCAAGGAGGCCGCGCGGAACGGTCTCGTGGAGATCGCCAAGGCCAACGACTTCGGGCAGACGCAGCTGTGGACGCGGATCAACAGCCTCGACTCGCCATGGGCACTGGACGACCTGATCACCCTGGTAACCGAGATCGGCGACAAGCTCGACGTGATCATGGTGCCGAAGGTGGAGGGCGCACAGGACATCCACTACGTCGACCGGCTGCTGGCCCAGCTGGAGGCGCGGGCCGGGCTGAGCAGGCCACTGCTCGTGCACGCGATCCTGGAAACCGCCAGCGGGGTGGCCAACGTCGAGGAGATCGCCGGGGCGAGCCCGCGCATGCAGGGCATCTCACTCGGGCCCGCCGACCTCGCCGCGAGCAGGCGGATGAAGACCACCCGAGTCGGCGGCGGGCACCCCGGATACCTGGTCCGCACCGATCCGACCGGTGAGGACCTCAACGCGGGGCGCACCACCTACCAGCAGGACCTGTGGCACTACACGGTCGCGCGGATGGTCGACGCCTGCGCGGCGAACGGGATCCTGCCCTACTACGGCCCGTTCGGCGACATCCGCGACGTGGTCGCCTGTGAGGACCAGTTCCGCAACGCCTTCCTGCTCGGCTGCGTCGGCGCGTGGAGCCTGCACCCCGCGCAGATCGACATCGCGAAGAAGGTGTTCTCGCCGGAGCCGTCCGAGGTGGCGTGGGCCCGCAGGGTCATCGCCGCGATGGGCGACGGCACGGGTGCGGTGATGATCGACGGCAAGATGCAGGACGACGCCTCCTTCAAGCAGTGCCAGGTGGTGGCCGAACTCGCCGACGCGCTGAGCGCTCGCGATCCCGAACTGGCCGAGGCCTACGACAAGGCGACCGAGGAGGCACTTGCCGGTGAGTGAGACACAGCTACGGCCCCGCCGCTCGGTGCTCTACATGCCCGGCGCCAACGAGCGCGCGCTGGAGAAGGCCAAGACGCTGCAGGCGGATTCGCTGATCCTCGATCTGGAGGACGCTGTCGCCCCGGACGCCAAGGCGGACGCACGGGAACGGGTGTGCGCGGCCGCCGCCTCCGGCGACTACGGGCAGCGTGAGGTGACGATCCGGGTCAACGGTCTGGACACCGAGTGGCACGACGCGGACCTGCGTGCGGCGGCCCAGGCCGGACCCGCGGCCGTGGTGGTGCCGAAGGTGAACTCGGCCCGCGAGGTGCGCGACATCGAGCGTGCGCTCGAACTCGGCGGCGCGCCGGAGCACACCAAGATCTGGGCGATGGTCGAGACGCCGGTCGCGATGCTGCACGCCGAGGAGATCGCGGCGGCGAGCGACCGGCTGACCGTGCTGGTGATGGGCACCAACGACCTGGCCAAGGAACTGCACGCGGAGTTCGTCCCGGGCAGGGCACCGCTGCTGGGCGGGCTTTCGCTGTGCCTGCTGGCCGCGCGCGCCACCGGCAAGGTGATCCTCGACGGCGTCTACAACGACGTGAAGGACCTCGAGGGGTTCGAGGCGGAGTGCCTGCAGGGCCGCCAGTTCGGCTTCGACGGCAAAACGCTGATCCACCCAGGGCAGCTCGAACCGTGCAACCGCGTGTTCGCGCCGTCCGAGGCCGAGATCGAGTGGTCGCGCAAGGTCATCGAGGCGTTCGAGCAGGCCGGGGCCGAGGGCAGGGGCGTGGTCACGGTGGACGGCAGGATGATCGAGAACCTGCATGTCGACAACGCCCGTCGCATTCTCGCGATGGCCGAGGCGATCAACGCGTCCGCGCAGGCCTGAGCACGCCCCGAGCCGCTCAGGTGGGCCAGGGGCGAGCCGGGGGGCGGAGGCGTTCGTAGGCGGCGGCGAGGCGGAGCACGCCGACGTCGTCGAAGCGGCGGCCCGCTATCTGCAGGCCGATGGGCTGCCCCTCGCTGGTGTAGCCACAGTTGATCGACACCGCGGGCTGGCCGGACATGTTGTACGGCACGGTGAACGCGATGTGCTCGAACGGGCGCGCCGGATCGTTCGTCGGAGATGGCGCGTCGGCGGCAGGCGCGGAGACCGGGCACGTCGGTGCCAGCACCGCGTCGAACGGGGCGCCCGCACGCAGGGCAGCCACGCTGATCGCGTCGATCTGCGCGAACCCGCGGTAGACGTCCAGTCCCGAAACCGCCTCGCCGCCCCAGATCCACTCGGTGATGTACGGCAGGATCCGCTCCTTCCTGCGCGGATCCAGCCCCTCGAGCTCGCCCCGGAAACGGGTGCGCCAGAACTGGTCGAGACCGTCGAGCATCTCCCTGGTCAGGAAGGGCGGCACCACCTCGACCACGGCGCCCGCCGCCTCCAGCACCCGGGCCGCCTCGGCGACCGCCGCACGGATCTCCGGCTCCACCGGAAGGCCGACGCCCGGGTCCAGCTGCAGACCGATGCGCAGGCCTGCGACGTCACCGTCGAGTTCGGCCCAAGGCAGCTCGGCGGGCGGAAGGCTGAGGTGATCGCGCTCGTCCGGCCGGGCGATGACGCTCATCAGCAGTGCGGTGTCGGCGACGGTCCTGGTCATCGGTCCGGCGACACGGCCAGCGAACGGCGGGTCGACCGGCACCCTGCCGAAGCTGGGCTTGAACCCGACCAGCCCGCACCATGCGGCCGGCAGCCGGATGGAACCGCCGATGTCGGTGCCGACGTGCAGTGGTCCGTACCCGGCGGCGGCCGCCGCGCCCGCGCCCGCGCTGGAGCCGCCCGGCGTACGCGCTGGATCCCATGGGTTACGGGCGCAGGCGTGAAAGCTCGACAGGCCGGAGGTGAGCATTCCGTAGTCCGGCATCGTCGTCTTGGCCAGCAGCACCCCGCCTGACTCCCGAACACGCCCCGCGACGGGGGCGTCCTCGGCGGCCGGGACGAGGTCGGTAGCGGCCGTGCCCATCGGCACCGGGGTTCCCTCGGTGGCGATGTTCTCCTTGAGGGTCAGCGGAATCCCGTCGACCGGTCCGCGCGGACGACCGTCCAGCCAGCGCTGCTCGGCGTCCCGTGCGGCGGCGAGCGCGGCCTCCGGTGCGGAGGCGTACAGCGCGTGCAGTTCCGGTTCGCGGGCCTCGATCCTTGCCAGCACGGCCTCGGTCACCTCTACCGGCGACAACCTGCCTGCTCGGAACTCCGCTGCCAGTTCGGTGGCGCTCAGTTCCACGGCGTCGCTCATCGGCCCTCCTCGGTGACTGCTGGTGAACTCCCGGGTGGTTCGTAACGGCCGTCGATCGCGGTCCAGCCCCCGTCGACCGGCAGCACGGCGCCCGTGACGAACGAGGCCGCGTCGGAGGCCAGGAACACGACGGCTCCTGCCAGTTCGTCCGCGCGCGCCCACCTGCCGAGCGCGCTCTTGCTCGCGTACGCCTGGTACCAGCCGGGATCGGCCTTGATCTGGGCGGTCAGCGGGGTCTCCACCACGCCGGGGGCGATCGCGTTGACCCGCACCCCGGCCGGCCCGAACTCCGCGGCCGCCGTGCGCAGCAGCTGGACGAGTCCCGCCTTGGTCGCGGCGTAGGCGCCCTGGCCCGGTTCCACCGTCGTGCCCCGGATCGAGGAGAAGCCGATGATGCTGCCCGAACCGCGTTCGACCATCCCGGAGCCGAACGCGCGGACGACCTCGAAGCTGGCGCCGAGGTTCAGCGCCAGCACCCGGTCGAACTCCTCGCGGGAGTAGTCGAGCAAACGTTTGCGGACGTTGGTCGCCGCGGTCAGCACGACGACGTCGAGCGCCCCGAGATCCTGCGCCGCCTGGTGCACGGCGGCGGGGTCCAGCAGGTCGATCTCAAAGGGCCGGGCGCCTTCTCCGATCAGCTCACATGTCGCGGCTGCCGCGCTCAGGTCGCGGTCGGCGCAGATCACCTCGGCACCGTGCGCGGCGAGCGCCAGCGCGGCCTCCCTGCCGATCCCGCTGCCCGCACCGAGCACGATCGCCCTGCGCCCGTCGAGCCGGAACAGGTCCGAATAGCCGCTCACGGCCGAATCACCGCCATCCTGGTCACCGTCAGCTCCTCCACCGCGAATCGCGGGCCCTCCCTGCCGATTCCGGAGTCCTTCACTCCGCCGTAGGGCATCGTGTCCGAGCGGAACCCGGGCACCTCGTTCACCACGACCCCGCCGACCTCGAGCCGCTCCACGGCGTGCATCGCCGTCGCGAGCGAGGTGGTGAAGACGCTGGCGTGCAGCCCGTAACGGGAGTCGTTGACCATGTCGAACGCGGTCTCGACGTCGGTCACCGCGCGCAGGCAGACCACGGGGGCGAACACCTCCTCGTCCCAGCAGTCGGTGCCGTCCGGGACATCGGCCAGCACGGTCGGCGACAGCACACCGTCCTCGGTCGCACCGCCGGCGAGCAGCCGGGCGCCCGCGGCTTCGGCCGAGGAGATCCAGCCGAGCACGCGTTCGGTGGACCGCCGATCGATCAGCGCCGATACCCGGGTCCCCGGGTCCCGTGGATCACCGGTGACGACCTCGCCGAGGCGGTCGAGCAGTCGCGCGGTGAATTCGCCGGCGATCTGGTCATCGAGCAGCACTCGCTGAACCGAGATGCAGGCCTGGCCGGAGGCGTAGAAGCCGCCGCGCAGCACGGCGTCCACCGCGGCGCCGAGGTCGGCGTCGGCCGCCACCACAAGTGCGGCGTTGGAACCCAGCTCCAGCAAGGTCTTGCGGGGTGCGGCGTCGCGGGCGATGCGGTGCCCGACCGCGGCGGACCCGGTGAACGAGACCGCGCCCACCCGGGGATCGGTGACCAGTGTGGAGCCCACCTCGACGTCGCCGGTGACCAGCTGGGCGAGTTCGGCGGGCGCACCCGCCCTGGCCGCGGCCTCGCGGACCAGGTGCGACAGCCAGAGCGTCGCCAGCGGTGTCGCGGGCGCGGGCTTGGCGATGACCGGGCAGCCGGCGGCGATGGCCGGGGCGATCTTGTGCGAGGCGAGCAGCAGCGGATAGTTGAACCCGGCGATGCCGACGACCACGCCGATCGGCTTGCGGGTCCAGAATCCGAGCAGCCCTTCCCCGGACGGCAGCAGATCCAGCGGCACCGTCTCCCCGTGCAGCCGGGCCACCTCCTCCGCCGACGCCGCCCAGGTGAGCAGGGTGCGAGTGACCTCGACCTTGCAGTCGACCAGTGGCTTGCCCGTCTCCAGCACGAGCAGGTTCTCGAACTCCGCCCGCCGCTGCTCGATCGCGTCGCGCACGTCGGTGAGCACTGCCCTGCGCACGTGCGAGGGCAGCGCGGCGACCTCGCGGCGCACCGCTGCGGCCGCGTCCAGCGCCTGCCGGGCCTGCGCGGAGGAGCCCACGGGTGCCTCGGCCACGGTCTGCCCGTCGAACGGGAACACCACCGGGGTGCTCGCGGGTGCCGGTTCCCAGCCTGCGCCGACCGGCAGTCCTGCCGGATAGGGCGGGTCGAACATCACGCTCTGTCCTCCAGATTCGCCAGCGCAGCGCGAAGGCTCGGTGCGGCCGCGATCAGTTCGCGGGTGTAGGGGTGTTCGGGCTCGTCGTAGACCTGGTCGATCGCGCCGTGCTCGACGATCTCGCCATCGCGCATGACCGCGACGGTGTCGCAGACGTTGCGCACCACGGCGAGATCGTGCGAGACGAAGATCAGGGTCAGGTCGAACCGCCGGACCAGGTCTGCCAGCAGTTCGAGGATCTGCGCCCGGACCAGCACGTCGAGCGCGCTGACGGCCTCGTCGGCGATGAGCACTTCCGGCCTCGGCGCTAGTGCGCGGGCGATGGAGATGCGCTGGCGCTGGCCGCCGGAGAACTGGTGCGGGTACCGCTGGCCGGAGTCGGCGGGAAGATCCACGGCCTCCAGCAGTTCGGCGACCCGCTCGTACCGGTCCCGGGCTCGCCCCAGCGGTTCGCTGATGATGTCGCGCACACGCATCCGTGGGTCCAGGGAACCCATCGGGTCCTGGAACACGATCTGCATCCGGGAACGCAGAAAACCGAGATCGCGCTCGGCGAGGTCGTCGATCCGCCTCCCCTCGAAGGAAACCGAACCCGAGGTGGGCCTGTCCAGCGCGGCCAGCAGCCGGACCAGTGTGGACTTGCCGGAGCCGGACTCGCCGACGATGCCGAAGCGTTGCCCCGCGCGGACGTCGAACGAGACCCCGCGCAACGCGGCGACCTCGGGCTTCGGACCGAACAGGGTGGCGCGCGAGCGTCGGTAGGCGCGAGTCAGATCCCGTACCTCCAGCAGTGCCGGTTCGGTCACTTCGACACCTCCAGGGTCGAGGCCGCGAGCAGGCGACGCGTGTAGTCGTGTTCCGGCGCGGAGAGAACCTGTTTGGTGTCGCCCGCTTCGACGATCCGGCCCTGGTACATCACCAGCACGCGGTCGCAGACCGACGCGACGACCGCGAGGTCGTGGGTGATGAACAGCAGCGAGGTGTCGCGGTCGCGGGTGCCTTCGAGGATCAGTTCGAGGATCTGCGCCTGCACGGTGACGTCGAGCGCGGTGGTCGGCTCGTCGCAGACCAGCAGTGCGGGGTCGTTGGCGAGTGCGATGGCCAGCACCACCCGCTGTCGCTGACCGCCGGAGAGCTGGTGCGGATAGGCCCGCGCCGCGCGCCCGGGGTCGGGCAGGCGAACCCGGTCGAGCAGTTCGACGGCCGCGGCGTGCGCGGAACGCCGGTTCTGGCTGGTGTTGTGCAGCAACATGACCTCGGCAACCTGCCTGCCGACGCGCATGGCCGGGTTGAGGGCCGTCATCGGCTCCTGGAACACCATGGCGAGTTCGCGTCCGCGCAATCGGGACAACGTGCGTTCGCCCGCACCGATCAGTTCGGTGCCCGCGAGGGTGGCGGAGCCGGAGGCCGCCAGCCCTTCGGGCAGCAGCCCCATGATCGCTGAGGCCGTCAGCGACTTGCCCGACCCGGACTCGCCGATCAGCCCGACCCGCTCCTTACGGCCGATCGCGAAATCCACGTCCTCGACCAGCGGCTGCCCACCGGCACCGACCCCGAGCTCCCGTACCTCCAGCAACGCACTCATGTCTCTCGCCTCACTCGCCGGCGGGCTGCACATCGCTCAGTGCCGTACCCGAATCGCTTACGGTGCCGGTCGCTCATCTCCGAGCCTCCAGTTTCGGATCGAACCGGTCGCGCAAGCCGTCGCCGAGCAGGTTGAAGCCCAGCACCGCGATCGCGATGGCGATACCGGGCACGAGCGCCAGCCTCGGCGCGATGGCGAGCAGTTCCTGCGACTCCTGCAGCATGCGTCCCCAGGACGGCGTCGGCGGCCGGGTACCGAAGCCGAGGAACGACAGTGCCGCCTCGGCGAGCACCGCGATCGCGAACGACACCGAGGACTGCACCAGTACCAACCCGGAGATGTTCGGCAGGACGTGTCGCCAGGCGATCCACAGCCGGGACCGCCCCGCGGCGCGGGCGGCGAGGACGTATTCGGTGCTCATCACCCGCAACGTCCCGGACCGGGCGATACGCGCGAACGACGGGATGGTGGCGATGCCGATCGCGATCATCGCGGTCAGCGTGCTCGCACCGTAGACCGCGCCCAGCATGATCGCCAGCAGCAGCGCGGGAAACGCCAGCATGAGGTCGTTCGCCCGCATCACCAGCTCGCCGAGCCAGTTGCGGGACATACCGGCGAGGACTCCCAGCGGGGTGCCGATCACCGCCGCGATCCCCACGGCGACGATGCCGACGTACAGCGTGGTGCGGGCGCCGACCATCAGTTGGCTGACGACGTCGCGGCCGAACCGGTCGGTGCCGAGGACGTAGTCGGCGGTCGGCCCGAGCAGGCGGGCGTTCGCCTCGACGAGCAGTGGATCGTGCGGTGTCCAGAGGAAGGACACCAGCGCCGCAAGCACCACCAGGCCGACGAGCACCGCACCGATCACCAGACTCGCGCTGCGCGGCCGCGTACCGATCATGGTCATGTCTGCCTCCGTAGTTTGCGGGACACCCGCACCCGGTCGGCAACCATGAGCCCGGCTTCGCAAGTGTCACTCATGTCTGCCTCCGTGACTTGCGGGACACCCGCACCCGGTCGGCAACCATGAGCCCGGCTTCGCAAGTGTCACTCATGTCTGCCTCCGTAGCCGCGGGTCGAGGACCGCATACAGCACGTCCACCAGGAAGTTCACCAGCAGCACGCCGACGACCAGCACCAGCACGATCCCCTGCACCGCAAGCAGATCGCGGGAGGAGACGGAATCGAGCAGCATGCTGCCGAGACCGGGCAGCACGAACACCCGCTCCACCACCACGGCGCCGACCAGCAGCGTCGCCAGTTGCAGTCCCAGCACGGTGACCACGGGAACGGCGGCATTGCGCAGTCCGTGCCGGACCAGCGCCTGCCCTGGGCGCAGCCCCTTCGAGCGGGCCGTACGCAGATAGTCCTCACCGAGCACGTCGAGCACCGACGAGCGGACGTAGCGGGTGACGACCGCACCCTGCACCAGTCCGAGCGAGAGCACCGGCAGGATCATGCCGCGCAGCCACTCGACCGGATCACGAACGGGCGGGGTCCAGCCACCGGAGGGCAACCAGCCCAGCTGGATGGCGAAGACCTGCACCAGCAGGATTCCGGCGAGGAACGCGGGAACGGCCATACCGATCTGGGACACGCCGGACACCACCGCGCCGCTGGGCCTGCGGTGACGCACCGCGGCGATCGTGCCGAGCGGCACCGAGATCAGCAGCGCCACCAGCATCCCGCCGCCAACCAGCCAGAGGGTGACACCGAGCCGGTCGAGCAACTGCGGGCCGATGTCCTCCCGCGTCACGTACGAACGGCCGAAGTCACCACTGAGAATGCCGCCCATCCAGTCCAGGTACTGGGTGACCAGCGGTCGGTCGAGGCCGAACTCCTGCCGGGTCTGCTCTACCAGCTCCGGCGTCGCGTTCACGCCGAGTGCGACCTGCGCGGGGTCGCCGGGCAGCACGACCATGAACAGGAAGACGACCACCGAGGCCACCAGCACGCTGCCGATGAAGATCGCGGTCCGCCGCAGGATCGGCAAGATCATGACTCCGCCTTCCCGAGCCCGGTCAGATCGAAGGATTCACTGACCTGGTTGCGCTGCAGGCCGGTCACCGACTTCTTGGCCGCCACCACATTGGGGAACAGGAACAACCAGTTCGCCGCGGCGTCCTCGGTGATCGTGCGGGCCACCTCGCGCATCCGCTCGATCTGCTGCTCCCGGCTGCCCACATCGGCCTCCTCGAGCAGTTCCCCGACCCGTGGGTTGTCGTAGCCCCAGTAGTAGTCCGGATCGCCGAACGTGGTGATGTCGCGCGCCTCGACATGCTGCACGATCGACATGTCGTAGTCCTGGCCGGTGAACACCTGCTGCAGCCAGACCGCGGGGAAGTCCAGCGGCTCGATGCTGACTCCGACGCCGACCTTGTCCAATTCGGACGCCACGACCTGCGCCGAGGACAGTGCGTAGGGCAGGTTCGGCACCCGCAGCCGCAGGGTCAGGTTCTCCTGTCCAGCCTCGGCGAGTAGCTGCCGCGCCTTGTCGGGGTCATGCGGGTAGTAGCCGGAAAGGTCCTCGTACCAAGGATCGGTGGGTGGAACCATGCTGCCGATCAACGTTCCCCTGCCCGCCCACGCGGTCGCGAGCAGCGCCTCGCGGTCGATGGCGAGGGTCAGCGCCCGCCGCACCTTCGGGTCGTCCAGCGGTGGGCGGGCGTTGTTGTAGGACAGCACCACCTCGCCGTTCGTGGTGCCCTGCAGAACGTCGAACCGGGTGTCCGCCTCGAACTGGGGAATGGAGTCCGGCGCCGTGATGGAGGAGATCACGTCGATGCCGTTGCTCAGCAGGGCGTTGTTCATCGCCGTCGGATCCTGGAAGTACTTGAGGATCACCGTCTCGTATGCGGGCGGAGTGCCCCAGTAGCCGGAGCGGCGCTGCAGCGCGATGGAATCGCCCCTGCGGCGCTGCGCGACCTCGTACGGGCCGGTGCCGACCGGGTTGTTCGCCAGATCGTCGACGGCCGTGGGGCTGAACATCGCCCCGACCCTGCCGGTGAGGTCGAACAACCAGGCGTTACTCGGCCTGTTCAGCACCACGCGCGCATGCGTCGGGCTCACGGCCTCGACCCGCTCGACGACGTCCATCTTGGACTTCAGCGAAACCGTCCAGTCACTGCTGACCCGCTCGAGGGAGAACTTCACGTCCTCGGCGGTGAACTCGTCGCCGTTGGCGAAGGTCACCCCCTCGCGCAACTGGAAGTCGTAGACCTTGCGGTCGTCGCTGATCGTCCACGACTCCGCGAGCAGCGGCACGATCTCGCCCTCCGCGTCCAGCTTCACCAGACCCTCGTAGACGTTGTAGAGCAACGCCTGCGGGATGGCGGCACCGTCAGTGGTGGTGAAGTCGAAATTCTTCGGCTCCGCGGTGAAACCGACCGCGAGCGTCGACTCACCGTCTCCGACCGAAGCGGTGGAGCCCGCGGAGCAGGCCGAAGCGGTCAGGAGCAGCACGAAGGCCGCTGCCGCGAATCGAACTCGCATAAATACCCACCCAAGGTAGTATGCTGGTCGGACCAGTAGCCCAGGTTTGCACTTGACCCCCCGGTGGTCAAGAGGAATCGGTGGAACCGTGCGATTCGAACCCGTCGAAACCGTTCGCGCATACGAGCGCGTGGTCGAGCAGATCGAGCAGGCGGTGCTGACCGGCGAGCTGGCTCCGGGCGCGCGCCTGCCCGGTGAGCGTGAGCTGATGACGCAGTTCGGCGTGAGTCGCTCGACCGTGCGCGAGGCGCTGCGGGTTCTGCAGGCAAGCGCGGTGATCCGCTCCCGGCCCGGCGACCCCCGCGGCCCCGAGGTACTGGCCGCCTCCCCCGCGACCCTGCACAAGTCGATGCACCGGCTGACCCGCGCGCGCCACCTCGGCCTCGCCGAGCTGCTGCAGTTCCGGATGGTGCTGGAAGGCTCGGCCTTCCTGCTCGCGGCGCAACTACGCACGGACGAGCAACTGGAGGAGTTGGCGGCCGCACTCGCGGACATGGAACGGCACGTCGAGCACGGCTACACCGAGTTCAGCCAGGCCGATGTCACGTTCCACGAGATCGTCGCGCGCGCCACACAGAACCCGTTGCTCGTGGTGTGCGGTGAGGTGGTCAGGGGGGTCGTGCTGGAGCTGATCGAGGACAAACTGGCCCACGCCGACGACCGGCGTGCGTTGATGCGGGCTTCGCTGGCGCACCACACCGAGGTCCTGGCCGCGGTGCGCACGCAGGACGGAGCACTGGCCTGCGGCCTCGCCCGCCGCGCGCTCTACGACTACTACGCCGAGTACGTCCCCGCCGAGCAGCGGGCGATGCTGGAGCCGCTGTTGCGTGCGCCGTCTATAGGGTGAGGTCATGCGCGACCGCCCCCGTGACCAACTCGGGCACGGCATCGGGGGTAGCGATATCGGGCTGTGCCTGTCCGGCGGCGGGTACCGCGCCATGCTCTTCCATACCGGCGTGCTCTGGCGGCTCAACGAACTGGGCACACTGCCGACCCTTTCGATGATCTCCAGTGTGTCCAGCGGAGCGATCACTGCCGGCGTACTCGCTCACGCCTGGCCGGAACTCCGGTTCCGGGACGGCGTCGCGGTGAACTTCGGCGTTCATGTGGTGGAACCGGTGCGTGCGGTGGCGGAAACGAGCATCGACGTCTGGGCGATCCTTCGTGGACTGGTCAGACCCTGGCGCAGTGTCGGCGAAGAGCTGGCCGGCTCGTTTCGCCGGCACCTCTTCGGCGACCGCAGACTGCGCGACCTCCCGGAGTCACCACGGTTCGTGTTCACCGCGACCAATATGCAGACCGGCGCGCTGTGGCGGTTCTCCAAAGCCGGGACCGTCCTGCAGCGACCCGCCGATCCGGATCTGCCGCTGGCGACGGCGGTCGCCGCGTCCTCGGCTTTCCCGCCGCTGCTCTCCCCTGTCGTCGTGCGGAGCAGGCGGGGCAACGTGGTGCTTTCCGACGGCGGGGTGTTCGACAACCTCGCTCTCGATCCCGCACTCGAGTTCAGCCGGAACGTGCTGGTCAGTGACGGCGGCCTGCGTATGAAGGAGATTCGGCACGTTCCCCGGGACTGGCTGCGTCAACTGCTCCGCACATTGGACATTGTGGACAACCAGGTGCGGAGCCTGCGCAAGAGCTCGCTGCTGGAGTCCTATCGGGACGGAACTCTCGGCGGGGCCTACTGGGGCAGCTACAGCGATATCGCCAACTACGGCCTGTCCGACACGCTGCCCGCCCCGTTGGCGCAGACGCTGGAGCTGGCCAGGGTGCCCACCAGGTTGCACACGACTCCATCCGTGCTGCAGGAGCGGCTGATCAACTGGGGATACGCGATCTGCGATGCGGGTATGCGCCGCTGGGTGACCCCCTCGGCCCCTGCCCCGATGGCGTACCCCTACCCGCACGCGGGCGTCGGCTGACCGGCCTCGCACTTTCCCGGGAAAGTGCGAGGCCTGGGATACGCGGACGGGCCTGGGGCCGGCTTCCGTGGAAACCGGCCCCAGGCCCGTGTTTTGCAGCTGTTCAGGCGTGCTTACGCCGGATTCGTCAGGCGGCGTTACGGCGACGCAGCAGGAGCAGCGTCGCGCCACCGGCGACCAGCAGCCCACCGCCGAGCAGCAGCGGCGTCATCGCGGAGAAGCCCGTCTGCGCCAGATCGTCCTCATTGGCCTGCGGGTTGACCGGGGCCTGCGTGGTCGGGGGCGCAGCGACCTCACTGGAGGCCGGCGGGGTCGTGGTCTCGACCGGCGGCTGGGTCGTCGTCGTCTCGACCGGCTTCGCGGTCCAGTTGGCGGTCGCACCCGCGGACAGCGACGTCTTCTCCGAGGCGGCCACGATCAATGACTGCGAGGGGTGCTCCTGGTAGTCGCTCGCGACGAACAGCCTGCCGGTGTCCACCGCGGCGTTGACGGTCAGTTCGAAGGTGCCGCTGCCCTCCTCGGCGTCGGCGGGCACATCGAAGAACACCTCGGTACCATCCGTCACGTCCTCGGGGTTGATCTCGGCACCCTCGGCGTCGATGAGAGTGACGCCCTCCGGCAGTTCGGAGACGATCTCGGTGATGTCGCCGCTGGTGCTGACCGTGAACGGTCCGACGCGGTCACCAGCCTCCCCGGAAGCCTCCTCCGGGCTGACCTCGAGGGTGGGCGAGGGCTGCTGGCCGATGCCGACGTTCTTGTCCCCGGTCAGGTAGTTGTAGACCGCGAGCACGTCGTTCTTGGCCGCCGGGTTCTGCGGGGTCGGGTTCGCCTCGTCCAGCGATTTCCCGTCGCTGAACCGCCACACGGCGGCCTGCGTCGCGGTGATCGCCTCGGGAACGCTGAGGCCTTCGTCGAAGGTCAGTTCCTCGTCGGTGAGCAGCTTCTCCAGCGCATCGACCTCCACGGCCGGGTAACCGTGGTGCAGCACCCAGTTGATCTTCTCGCGGTTCTCGTGGAAGGGCGAGTGCTCGTTGGGGAACTCGTCCCACGGGACCTCGCCGCGCACCAGGTCCTTGTCCTCGTCGCGGATATCGACCTCGATCTGGACGCAGTAGGTCTTGAGCAGGTCACCACCCTCGAGGCGCAGACCGAACAACGCGGTCGACAGGTTCGGCATGCCCTCGACGTTGACCTTGAAGCCACTGACGCCTGCGGTCTTGTCGAGCTTGCCCTGCGCCTGATCCGCGACGGCGGGCAGTGCCCCGGCCATCAGCGCCATCGACGCGCCGAGAACGGCTGCGCCGGTGCGCGTGAGAATTGTCTTGCCGCGCATGTGTCTCCTTAGCGATTTCCGGACTGCGTCCATCAAGAGCCGTGCGGTGCCGCTGCCGGTCGCAGATGAGGAGGGCACCGTTCGAGAAAATTCACCCAGTCGAACGATGCCGAAGCCTACACAGAAGCGAAATTGCGCCAGCAACCTCCCCCCATTGTTTTTCTCGTTAGTCCAATCGGAGTAATGATCTAATATTCAAGTAGCTTTGCGTTTAAATCCGCATTGCTCTCCGCGACGAAGAATTGGAATGCGGAAGCTTGGCACTTGGCTGCAGAAAAAGGAGATGTCGATCTTGCTTGGTGGTACTTGCAGACGCTCCAAGCTCTGGGGGTGCGGGGCGGGCAGTTCAGGGCAGGTTGTCGAGGGCGGTGGCTAGATCGCGCCAGAGGTCGTCGGGGTGTTCGAGTCCGACGCTGAACCGGATGAGCCCGGCGGGCACGTGCGCATCGCCGGCCAGGGAGGCGCGGCGCTCCACACAACTCTCCACGCCGCCGAGACTGGTCGCGTGCCGGATCAGGGTGAGTGCCCGGCAGACGGCGTCGGCCGTATCGGCCCCGTCCAGTTCGAACGCGATCATCGCCCCCTCGCCGGGGTACCGGACCGCGGTGATGCGCGGATGCCCGGCCAGTCGCTCAGCCAGGTCCGCGGCGCTGCGAGTGGCCTCGGCCAGGCGCACCGGCAGTGTGCGCAGGCCGCGCAGCGCGAGCCACGCCTCCAGCGCGCCGGGGGTGGCACCGCCTCGGGTGCGCGCGTCGCGCAGCTCGCGCGCCAGCCCCTCGTCCGCCGCGACGGTGAGGCCGAGCAGCAGGTCGCTGTGCCCGCCGATCAGTTTGGTGGCGCTGTGCACGACGAGATCCACGCCGAGCGCGAGCGGTTGCCTGCCCAACGGCGTCGCGAAGGTGTTGTCCACGACGACGCGCGGCCGGTGTTGCTGCTTGCGCGCGGCCGCGACGATCGCCTCGATGTCGATCAACTCGAGCGTCGGGTTGGTCGGCGACTCCAGCCACAGCAGGTCGTGGCCGCCCGCGGCCTCGATCCAGCCCGCGGTGTCGGTCGGGGCGAGCTGGGTGACCCGCAGCCTCCCGCTCTGCTCCGCGTGCGCGAGCGAGCCCCTGGTACCCGCGTAGCTGAAGCTGGGCACCGCCACTCGAGCGCCGACCGGCAGCACGTCGAGAACCGCCGCCAGCGTCGCGATGCCGGAGGCGAACGCCGTGGCGTAGCCGCCTTCCAGCGCGCCGATCGTGTCCTCGAGCGCCTCCCACGTCGGGGTGCCGTCCTCACGTGAGTACGCGCGGTCCGTCCCCGCACCGAAGGTGCTCGCGGGGAAGATCGGCACGTTCAGCGGCTCACCCGCGGCCGTCGGTCGCCCCAGCGCGATGGCCTTGGTCCGTGGTGTCCAGTCGTGTTCGCTCACCCGGCCACGGTACCGGGAACCTTCCCGAGGTATTCGCGGGTGAGTCCCGGTGTGGCCACCGGCTCCCCCATGGTGCTGTGCGGCCGCCTGCTGTCCGCTGTGCGCAGAGCTCGTTCGGCGGGGGCCGCGTCCGCGGACTGACCCGCCAGCGTGTTCGCGATGATGCTCGCCACACCCACCATTCCCGACCTGAGTGGGTGATAGGAAGCGGCGCGGAACAGGTCGGTGTCCTTGCCCTGGATCCAGGCGGCCCCGCCGGTCGCGCAAGCGTCGTGTCCTGCCGAAGGGGTGTAGGTGTCGACGAAGACCGTGTCCCCGTCGATGTTCGCCGCCGTGTCGAGTGCGGTGTTCAGCGTCTGCTCGACACTGTCCAGCCAGCGCAGGTCACCATCGGCGAACGGCAGGATGTCCGGGCAGTAGCCGGTCTCCGGGGCGATCCGGGGATAGCCGACCAGGACGACCGTGGCCTGGGGAGACCGTTCGTGTACGCCCCGCAGGACCTCCACCACCCGGTCCTGCGTGCCTTCGATGCGCTGTTTCATCGTGTCGATGCCGTCCACTGTGTACGTGTCCTGACACGGGGAACCAGTGGGGTCACTCTCGGCCAGCTCGGGACAGACGCTGATCAACTCGCCGAACACGCCGAAGTCGTTGCCTCCGATGCCGATGGTGACGAGGTCGGTCCCCGAGTCGAGTGCGCTGAACTGCGGCGGCTGAGCGCCGAACACCGGCAGTGGCTGGCTGCCGGTCATATCGGTGGTGTCGGCGCTGCTGCAACTGACGTCGGTATAGCTGCGGACGTCGAGGTGGTCGGCGAGCCAGGCCGGGTAGTTACTGGTCGAGCGAAAACAACCGAGCGGATCGAGCCGCTGGAACGGGATCAGCGGTCCGGCGGTGTAGGAATCACCGAGCGCCACGTAGTCGATGGCCTCCTGGTGCGTCCCCGATGCGGAGGCCTGCCCCGCCGCGGCCGTCAGCGCTGCCGTCGTCAACGTCGCCGCCGTGAACAGTGCGAACCTGGTCCTGTGCACCGGGTACCTCCAACTCGTACGACTCGCGGGAATCGGAACGTCAGTGGGCGTAGATCTCGAACTCGTGCAACGAGTAGCCGTATCGGGTGCCGCGCTGGACGCCGGCCATCCGGACGAACCTGGCGTCGGCGGCGGGGAAAGCGAGGTTGTCGGTACCTCCGTTGCCGTCGGCGACCATGGTCGCGTCCCGCCACCGCGTCCCGTCAGTGGAGAGCTGGATCTTGTAGGAGCTGCCGAAGGCAGACTCCCAGTGCAGTACCGCCCGCGCCACCGGACGCACACTTCCGAGGTCCACGGTGATCGACTCGTCGTCGTTCCAGTCGCTGGCCCACCTGGTCCCGTAGTCGCCGTCCACCGCTCGTTCAGGTGGCAGGTGGTACCAGCCGCGTTCGAAACTGGTGGCGCTCACCGGTCTGGCGGCCGCGAGGTTCGCGACGTCGTCCCCTCGTCGCGCGGGGAACTCGACCACCTGCTGGAAGGTCGGCCGGTTCTGGGTGCTGATCTTGTCCTGGTTGATCCCACCGAGCGGGCTGTGGATGATCGAGTCGGCGCACCACTGATCGCCCGCGTCGCAGTCCGAATCGCCCGGGTAGACCTCGGTATCCGGCGTGGCCGCGGCCTCCGTGACGGTATCCACCAGGATCTGCCTGCACTGGACCAGATCACCGCCCCCGCAGAACCGATCGCCGAGCGGCTCCCGCACCGGGTCACCGAGAACCTGACGGATGTCCTTGTCGACATATCCCCACCAGCCCGCCTGATAGGCCGAGCCGCGGTGGATGACATCGGAGGGCGCCTCGTCCACCTTCAGCACCCGGGTCATCTCGGCGAAGCCCTCGGCGCCGAGGCCGGGCTCGAACTGTGCCCGCACCAGGATGGGCCACCAGGCGTCCATGATCTTGATGGCCTCGGCGTGGTGATAGGCCTTGCTGCCCGGAGCGGTTTCCGCCCGCAGGCCACCCGCGTCCAGCCAGGCGCGGAGTTTGCCGACGGCCGCCGCTGCCGCCGGATCGCGCAAGTCCGCCGTATCGATGACCCGCAGGAGATGCGGCAGCACCTGCTCAGCGCGCAGATCCACGAGCGCGGCCTCGGCCATCGCCCTGGTCAGTTCGGCCCTGGTGACCTTGCCGCCGCCGGCGATCAGATCCCGGACCCTGGTGTCGAGCAGGTCGCCCCGGTGCACGGCGGACTTCTCGTACCCGGCCGCCGCGTAGTCCTCGGCCTGCGCGTTGTTCCAGCTGATGTAGTAGTCCTGGTTGATCGAGTTCGGGTGCTCGGCGAACGGCGTCACCCGCACCTGGTTGCCCTCCGGTTTCCAGCCCTGCCAGTCGAATGCGGCGTCCGCGCGGACCGGCATGCTCGGATCCACAGTGGATTTACGAACGGGGTTGGCGCCAGAGTTGTAGTACGCGGTGTCGTCCGCGTCGGCATAGAACCAGTTGAATGTGTAGTTCACCTTCGCCGCAGCTCGCTGAAAGTCCTCGGCGGAGCGAATCGCGGCCGGGTCGTTGAACTCCTGGAAACCGATCAGCGAGTCGACCTCGTGGAAGTACGTGGACCGCAGGGATGCGTAGGCCACCGGCGTGCCATCGACAACCCCGCGATGCGTGACCGGCCCGTACTTCGTCCGGAAGCTGCGTAACGTGTACGAACCCGCTGGTGTCGGATCGGCGATGGTGGGTTGCCAGGAGTTCGTCCGCTCGACCACGTCCATCGGCAGGCACCGGCCCCGGTACCGGTAGTGGTTCGACTCCTTCGTCGCAGGCTCGCCGCCCGGTTCGCACAGTTCCAGTGCGTAGGTGTCGACGATGTCCTGTGCCGATGTCGTGGCGCTCCACGCGTAGTCCTGACCCCTGCCGAGCAGTACGTAGAAGCTCAGCCCGGCGAAGGAAGCGCCGCGAGCGCTGATTCCCGGCCCCTGCAACTCCTGCAGCATCAGCAGTTGCGGAGCGAAGTAGCCGGTCTGCGGGCCGAATACGGCGACCGGATTCCCGCTCTCCGAGTGTGCGCCGGAGACGACGAGCGCATTGGACATACCGTGCTTGTCCGAGAGCAGGTTCTCCGGCAGCACTCCCTCGGCGAACATGCCGCGAGCCGGCTCGAGTTCGGCGGGTACGGGCACATCCGCCTCAGCGGAGGGCCCGTCGGCCGCGGAACCGCTGGGATCGAACACCAGCTGCTGCTCGGTCACCGAATCCGGTTCCGGCATCGCGGTGCCCTGCGGATCGGCGGGCGCCTTGCCGTACGGAAAGCTCTGGCCATCATGCAGGGTACGTACGGTTTCCGGGTCGTCCTCCTCGCGCAGGCTCTGCCAGATCCGCTCACCTTCTTCGAGGCCGTAGCGTTCCTGGATCGCGAGCTTGGCGATGGCCGCCTGCACCTCACCTCCGCCACCCGCGCCGAACTGGGCGCCGACCACCGAAGCCAGCACCACCAGGTCGGTGAGCTTGAACGGCTTGATTTCACCGGCATTGGTGATGGGGTCGACATGACCGGTCAGGACGTACTCGCCGGGAAAGGTCCGGCCACTGTGGGCCTTTTCGATGTAGGCGTTGATTCCGTCCACATAGGCCTGTGCGTCGGCGAGCCCTTGCGCACCTCTCGGCCCGGACCCGGCGACGTCGGAGATCTGTTGCCGCAGTTCCTCTTCCGTGTAGGGCGCCGCGCTGAAGAACTGTTGCTCCAGCGCACGATTGCCCTCGGCCCCGCCTGCGAACGGGGTGAGTTGACCTCGGCCGACATGGCGCAGCACGTCCATCAGCCAGAGCCGGTCCTGCGCGGCCGCGTATCCGGCGCCGAACTCCGTGCCGGAGCGGGTGGTGCCGTAGATGTGCGGGACGCCGGTTGCCTTGTCCCGGATGATCGTGACGTCCTCGCGGGGTTTGATCGTGCTGCCCACCTGGTCGGCGGGGACGCCGAACGAGGCGTCGTTGAAGAAGTCGTTGATGGTATCGGTGGTCAGGCCGCCGTAGGAGTCCGCCAGCGCGGCGTACTCGTCGAGCTGATCGGCGGAATGCGCGGGCCGGGTACCCAGTGTCTGGTGGGCGAGGATCTGGGCGAGCGTGGCGTTGCCGTTCTGACCCGGCGGCAGGATGTCGGAGCACTGACCGACACAGAAATCGCCAGCGGGCGCGACTGCCGGGGCGGGCGCCTCGGGCTCCGGCGCCGCCTGCGCGGGAAGCGCCGTCGCCAGGCCAGCGGCGAGCGCGGTTGTGGAGATGATCGCTGCCAGACGTGCCCGCATGACCGCACCTTTCGCGCCGTTGGTCGTGACGCGCGGCACGTTACCCACGAGTACTTCATTTTGTGAAGACTTTTCGCGTTCCGCCCCCCTTCTGGACTACGTCGATCCGGGGGTTGGCCCTACCCCCGGCCGGGGTGGCAGCGGGCTTACAACTGGCCGCCAGGGCGACGAGAGTCGATTGCATGACGATCGACAACGCTGTACGCACCGGCAGCGACTTCGCCGAACTGTCCCGCCGGGTACAGCGAGCGGGCCTGTTCGACCGGCGCCCCGGGTACTACACGGCGCGCATCGGCGTGATCGCGACCTTGTTCGTCGGTGGCTGGGTGGCGTTCTTCGCGCTCGGCGACTCGTGGCTGCAGCTGCTGCTCGCGGGATTCTTCGCGATCATGTTCGCCCAGATCGCGCTCGTCTCGCACGATCTCGCCCACCGGCAGGTGTTCCGCACCAGGAAGCCGAGTGAGACCGCCGGACGGCTCGCGGGGAATCTCTGTGTCGGGATGAGTTACGGCTGGTGGATGGACAAGCACACCCGCCATCACGCCAATCCCAATCACGAGGAGCTCGATCCTGACGTGGTGCCGGACATCCTGGTCTGGTCCGAGGACCAGGCACGGGCGGCCAAGGGAATACCCAGGTTCTTCGGCCGCTGGCAGGCTTTCCTCTTCTTCCCGCTGCTGACGCTGGAAGGGCTGAATCTGCACTACGCCAGCGCCAGGGCGGTACTGCGGCCCGGCCTCAAACGAAGGGGTCTGGAAGCGGCATTGCTGCTCACCCATGCCGCGCTCTATGTCTCCGCGCTTCTGCTCGTCCTGTCACCGGCCAAGGCGCTCGTGTTCTTCGTTGTCCACCAAGGACTCTGGGGTGTCTACATGGGATCGGTCTTCGCTCCCGGACACAAGGGCATGCCGATGCTGAAACCGGGCCAGAAGCTCGACTTCCTCCGCAGGCAGGTCCTCACCTCGCGCAATGTGCGCGGTGGCCCATTCGTGGATCACGCGATGGGCGGGCTGAACTATCAGATCGAGCATCACCTGTTCCCGCACCTGCCGACAGTGAATCTGCCGAAGGCGCAGCACCTCGTTCGTAACTACTGCACCGAACTGGGCCTGCCGTACCACGAAACCGGGCTCGTCGATTCTTGGCGGGAGGCCCTCGGACACCTGCACCAGGTCGGTGAGCCGATCCGCAGGGAACACGCGCACCAGCTTCAGGAAAGGTAACCGGGCGCCCGGTTACCGTGGGACACCGTCCGCATGCCTGGTGGACGGTGACCCATACACACGAAGAAGGAGCAACGCATGGCGCAGAAGCCCGAGGTCGACCGCCCGGAAGGCACTCCGCCCACCGAGCTGCAGACCGTCGATCTCACGGTTGGCGATGGCGCCGAAGCTCAGGCGGGCCACACGGTCAGCGTTGACTACGTCGGTGTGTCGTTCTCCACCGGCGAGGAGTTCGACGCGTCCTACAACCGCGGGCAACCGCTGCAGTTCACCCTCGGAGCGGGTCATGTGATCCCCGGCTGGGATCAGGGTGTGCAGGGGATGAAGGTCGGCGGACGTCGCAAGCTGGTGATCCCGCCCGACCTGGCCTATGGAGATCGTGGCGCGGGCGGCGTCATCAAGCCCGGCGAGACACTGGTCTTCGTCGTGGATCTCGTCGGCGTCGGCTGAGACCGGAACCCCGGCGGGAATTCGACTTCGAGTTCCCGCCGGGATGCGGCCGGTCCCCTGGCTCAGATCTCCATCTCGACGTAGTCCGAACCGCGGATCGGGTCGCTGCCGTCCATGATCACCACGCGGAACGCGATCGTCTTGCCCTCACGCATGTCGTGGTAGCAGATCCGCTTACCGTTGTTCGCGCCGTTCTTGTCGACACAGTCCGGTGTCGAGCGGCTGTAGTTCACGTGCCAGCGCACCACCGCGCGCCTGCCGTCGGCCACCGTGTCGTTGGCGGCGAGATCGTCCCCGTACGACCGGAAGCACGCCTCGCCCCCGTACACCCCGACGCAGGACCAGGACTTCGAGTCCGCGGCCGCGGGCTGCGCCAGCGCCACTGTGCCAAGCGCAGCAAACCCCAGCGCGACAGCAGCTCGGTATCGCCTCATAAATCCACCCCTTCCACAAGTCCACCGCACCCCAGCTCGTGACCGGACCACGATGATCATCAGGAAGAGCCGACGCTAGCCCCCAACACAACCGCAAAAATCCAGAACGCAAACACAGTGAGACAAGACACAAGCCCAGCAAAGCGATCCAGTGATGACCGCGGGGAACCCTCGACGCCCGCCAGGGCGAGCAATCCGCGCCGTGGGGGTCTGGGGGCTCGGCCCCCAGTGTGGGTAGGGACACCGGGAAGAGGACCAAGGGTCCTCGAACATGGTGGGCGAGGAGGCCATGGGTCTGGGGCGGAGCCCCAGAAGATACGAACGACCTTCCCCGAAGGGAAGAGGACCAAAGGTCCTCGAACATGGTGGGCGAGGAGGGAGTTGAACCCTCACGTCCTTTCGGACACACGGACCTGAACCGTGCGCGTCTGCCATTCCGCCACTCGCCCGAGCAACTGCGACAGCCAGAGAAGCGTATCAGGCGCCCGGATCGGGTTTCACCGGCCCCGGTGTCTAACCGCCTCAATCCAGATACGATCGCCTGGTAAGCACATACGTACAGAAGGAGATGTCCCGGTGGGCCGCGTACAGCGCTTCGATCGGCGCCTTGAGGACCTCGTGGGCAATACCTTCGCGCGGATGTTCGGCGGCAACGTCGTCACACAGGAAGTGGCGCAGGCGCTGGAGCGTGAGAGTGAGGGCAATGTTCGGGAGCTGGCGGGCGGCCGGCAACTCGCCCCGAATCACTACATCGTGTCGCTGGGGGCCGCCGACCACGATCGGATGGCAGGCGATGAACAACGAGTCACGAAAGTGCTTGCCGATGCGGTGGCGGAACACCTCGCCGAGCACGGTTGGGACACCTATGGTGACGTCGTAGTCTCGCTCGAGCGCAACGAGGCGCTGCATACTGGACAGTTCAAGACCCGCTCGACCGTGGATCCCGACGTCTCGGCACAGAACGCCGGTGGCGCACAGCGGTCAGCACGAACCAGCGACGCAGGAGACCCACCAATGAGCCAGCCTCCCGGCTACGGCCAGTACGACCAGGGCGACCCGTACGGACAGCAAGGCCAGTACGGCTACGGACAGCCGGGTCAGCCCGGATACGACCAGGGCTATGGCCAACCTGGCCAACCTGGTCAGCCCGGCCAGCCGGGATACGACCAGGGCTACGGCCAGCCCGGACAACCCGGCCAGCCCGGTTATGACCAGGGCTATGGCCAGCCGGGTTATGACCAGGGTTACGGCCAGCCCGGTTATGACCAGGGTTACGGCCAGCCCGGCTACGACCAGGGCTATGGCCAACCTGGCCAGCCCGGACAGCCACCCATGCCACCCGGTTACGACCAGCCGGGAGTTCAGCCCGGTTATGACCAGGGTTACGGCCAGCCGGGTTACGACCAGGGCTACGGCCAGCCGGGTTATGACCAGGGTTACGGCCAGCCCGGCTACGACCAGGGCTATGGCCAACCTGGCCAGCCGGGCCAGCCACCCATGCCACCCGGACCGCCGCCGCAGAGTGGTGGCTTCCCCCAGCAGGCACCCCCGGACCCGTATGCCCAGCAGGGTTACGCGCCTCCCGCCGTGCAGGGTGGCAACCGCCAGCTGGCGGCCAGCCTCCAGCTCGACGACGGTTCCAACCGCACGTACTCGCTCAAGCAGGGCGGCAACGTCGTCGGCCGCGGTCAGGACGCCGACTTCCGCCTGCCGGACACCGGGGTCTCCCGCAGGCATCTGGAGATCACCTGGGACGGCCAGAGCGCGACATTGGCGGACATCGGCTCGACCAACGGCACCACCGTCAACGGCACGCCCGTGCAGACGTGGCAGCTCGCGGACGGCGATGTCATCCGAGTCGGGCACTCGTCCCTGGTGTTTCGGACGCAGGGCTGAAAGGGCGTCGAGCAGTAGAACTGGACAGTGCCTGGGAGTCAGAGCCCTGGCGACTCGATCGCGGACCCGAGTTCTCGCCGCAGGCTCTGAGCCTCCGGCGAAGGCTGATTCACGAGGTTCGCGGACCAGAGGAAGGCAGACCCGGCGATCCCGCACAGTTCGGGTGCGGGCGTCGGCGCATAATGGCGACCTCAAGGGGGACTCGCGGCGAACACGCGCCGCGAGCCGGGCGCGACGAGGCGGGAGCTGACACAACAGGTGCCAGAGCTGGTCGTTCAACTCACCAGGGTAGGTTTTCTCATCCTGCTCTGGCTGTTCGTGCTGACCGCGTTACGCGTGGTTCGCTCGGACCTCTACGCGGCCTCCGGCCTGCGTGTTCAGGTTCCCGGGTTCCGCCGGAACAAGGAAGCCAAGAGACCTCGCGGCGGCAAGACCCCGCGCCAGCTCGTCGTCACGCACGGCGCGCTGTCCGGAACGCGGATCGCGCTGGACGGAAGGCCGATCCTGATCGGTCGGGCAGATGACTCCACACTCGTGCTCGACGACGACTACGCTTCCACCCGGCACGCCAGGCTGTCACTACGCGGTGACGATTGGTATGTCGAAGACCTGGGCTCGACGAACGGCACTTACCTCGACCGGGCTAAGGTCACTGCACCCCTCCGAGTCCCGCTCGGCGTCCCCATCCGGATCGGCAAGACGGTGATCGAGCTTCGCCCATGACCCTCGTCCTCCGCTACGCGGCCCGCAGCGACCGTGGCCTGGTTCGTTCCAGCAACCAGGACTCCGTCTACGCCGGCCCACGCCTGCTTGCCCTTGCCGACGGCATGGGCGGCCACGCCGCCGGTGAGGTGGCGAGCAAGGTCGTCATTGCCTCACTCGCCCCGCTCGACGACGACGAGCCGGGCGATGACCTCCTGTCCCAGTTGCGCGAGGCCGTGTCCCACGGCAACGCCGCGATCTCCGAACTGGTCGCCGGTGACCCCGATCTCGACGGGATGGGAACGACACTGACCGCGGTGCTGTTCTCCGGAACCCGGCTCGGGCTGGTGCATGTCGGGGACTCCCGCGCCTACCTGTATCGGGGTGGCCAGCTCGCGCAGATCACCCGCGACGACAGCTTCGTCAACGAGCTGCTGGAGCAGGGCCGGATCACCGAGGAGGAGGCCGCCACCCACCCGCAGCGGTCCCTGCTGCTCAAGGCGCTCACCGGACACGAGGTCGAGCCGAGCCTCACCGTGCGGGAGGCCAGGGCGGGCGACCGCTACCTCCTGTGCTCCGACGGACTCTCGGGCATGGTCAGCAACGAGACGCTGGCCGACGCTATCCAGATCCCCGACGCCCAGGACTGTGCCGATCGGATGATCGAGCTTGCCCTCAAGGGCGGCGGCACGGACAACGTGACCGTGATCATCGCGGACGTCGTCGACGTCGACTTCGGCGAGGACGCCCCGATCGTGGGCGGTGCCGCGGGTGACGGCAGTGACGAGCACAACCACCAGGGTGATTCCCCCGCCGCGCGGGCGCGTGCGCTCACCGCACCACCGCCACAACCACAACGGGTCGAACCCGAAGAACCGGAGTCAGACCCAAAAGCCAAACGCCGTAGGCGGATACGGCTGCTGGTAGCGCTGGGACTGGCGCTCATCCTGCTGGCCGCCGCGGCGATCGCCACCAGATACTTCGTCCTCCGGCAGTACTACGTCGGAGCGGCTCCCGACTCCGAGGTGGTCATCTTCCAAGGCGTGCAGGGCAGCATCCTCGGATTCGACCTGCATCGGAAGGCGGAGGGCTCCTGTCCGCCGGAGGCGGCCCTCTGCGAGGACCTGCGCCTGACGGACCTGCAGCAGGACGCCCGTGCCGCCGTCACGAACGGCGTCAAGCGGGACGGTCTCGCCGAGGCCCGGCAGTACATCGACACGCTTCGCAGGAACAACGTGCTGGACTACTGCGAGCCCGAGCAGCCCGAGTCCGGCGGTGTCGTCGGCGGGGCCGAGCAGCCGAACGAGTCGACCTCGGCGAATGCGCCGTCGGCGCCGCAGCAGGGTGGGCAGCCGGGGGTGGACTGCCGCCCCAGGCCCACACCAGGTGATCGCTGATGGGCCAACCCATTTCGACGCCGCAGGCCAGCCAGTACGCCACCAACCCCCCGCGCGAACTGCCGAGCCGGCGGGGCACCGAGCTGATGCTGCTCGCGTTTGCCGCGTTCATCGTGACCAGCGCGTTCATCCTCGTTCAGGCCAACCAGGAGCAGGAGCTGTCCTGGTCGCTGCTCTGGTACGGGATGGCCTACCTGGCGATCTTCGCGGTCGCGCACCTCGCCGTCCGGCGCTGGGCGACCTATGCCGACCCGCTGATCCTGCCCTGCGTTGCGCTGCTCAACGGCCTCGGCCTGGTGATGATCTACCGGATCGACCTTGCGGAAGCGGTGAACGACCCCGACTACACCGCCAGTGCGCCGCGGCAGGTGCTGTTCACGATCATCGCGCTCGCCCTGTTCCTCGCGGTGCTGATCGTCATCTCCGACCACCGCACGCTGACCAGGTACGCCTATACGTTCGGCCTGATCGGGATCGTCGCACTCGCCCTGCCCGCACTGCTGCCCAGTTCGTTGTCCGAGGTGAACGGCGCCAAGGTCTGGCTGAAGCTGCCCGGCTTCTCCATTCAGCCGTCCGAGTTCGCGAAGATCCTGCTGATGATCTTCTTCGCCTCGTTCCTGGTTTCGAAGCGGGATCTGTTCATGGCGGCGGGCAAGCGCGTACTCGGCGTCGAACTGCCGCGCGCCCGTGACCTCGGCCCGATCCTGATCGCGGCGATCGCCTGCCTCGGCATCCTCGTCTTCGAAAAGGACCTCGGCACCTCGCTGCTGTTCTTCGGCGTCGTGCTGGTGATGCTCTATGTCGCGACCGAGCGGATCATCTGGGTGGTCGTCGGGCTGAGCCTGTTCTTCGCGGGCTGCATCATCGCCTACAGCCTGTTCACCCACGTGCAGCAGCGCGTCGCGAACTGGATCGACCCGCTGGAGACCTACAACGACGCGGGCGGCGGCTACCAGATCGCACAGGGGCTCTTCGGGCTCGGCACCGGCGGGCTCGGCGGCACGGGACTCGGCGCGGGCAGGCCGGAGATCGTGCCTGCCGCCAACACCGACTTCATCACCGCCGCGCTCGGTGAAGAACTGGGCTTCATGGGGCTCAGCGCGATCCTGATGATCTACCTGTTGCTCGCGATGCGCGGGATGCGTAGCGCTCTCGCGGTCCGCGACACCTTCGGAAAACTGCTCGGCGGCGGGTTGTCGTTCGCGATCATCATGCAGGTCTTCGTCATCGTCGGTGGGGTAACAAAACTCATCCCGATGACCGGTGTCACCACCCCGTTCCTGTCCTACGGCGGCTCCTCGCTGCTGGCGAACTACATTCTGGTCGCCCTGCTGCTGCGTATCTCCGATGCCGCACGACGCCCGCAGACCACGGCCAAGCCGCGTCCGCAACAGCAGGCGCCGCTGGCTGAAGCACACACCGTGATGGTGCAGAGGCCGGACGGAGCGGGCGGTGCTGCCGGCGGACACGAGGGGGCCAGGTGAACACGCCACTGCGTAAGGTCGGCGTCGCCATGCTGGTCATGGTCACGCTGTTGC
Source organism: Amycolatopsis palatopharyngis (assembly GCF_003385185.1). Taxonomy (GTDB): domain Bacteria; phylum Actinomycetota; class Actinomycetes; order Mycobacteriales; family Pseudonocardiaceae; genus Amycolatopsis; species Amycolatopsis palatopharyngis. The sequence continues at coordinate 35,897 of NZ_PQHZ01000009.1, forward strand.
TGGTGAACGCGACCTACATCCAGGTGGTCAAGGCCGACGACTACCGGGCGGACAGCCGCAACCAGCGGGTGCTGCTGGACGAGTACTCCAGGCAGCGGGGTCAGATCGTGTCCTCGGACAGCGGGCAGATCCTCGCGGGCGTGAAGCCCTCGGACGACAAGTACAACTTCATCCGGACCTACCTGAACGGGCCGATGTACGCGCCGGTGACCGGGCACTACTCCATCCGCTACGGCCCGTACGGACTCGAACGGGCCGCCGACGAGATCCTCAACGGCTCCGATCCAAGGCTGTTCGTCCGCAGGCTGTCCGACATGATCACCGGCCGCGACCTGCGTGGCGGGAACGTCCGCGTGACCGTTCGCCCCGAGGTGCAGGAAGCGGCCTACAACTCGATGGTGGAGAACGGTTACCAGGGTGCCGTGGTGGCCCTTGACCCGAAGACCGGCGACATCCTCGGGATGGTCTCCACGCCGTCCTACGACCCGGCGAAGCTCGCCTCGCACGATTCCGACGTGCAGGAGGAGGCCTGGACCGCCTACACCGAGGACGAGGCGAACCCGATGGTCAACCGGTCGATCTCGGAGACCTATCCACCCGGTTCGACGTTCAAGCTGGTGGTGACCGCGGCCGCGCTGGAGAACGGCATGACGGCGGACACGAAGGTCACCAACGCCGCTGAGGTCCAGCTTCCGGGGGTCAACGCCGACCTGGAGAACTTCGGCCACCAGACGTGCCCGGGGGACACTCTCGCGGCCGCACTCGCCTACTCGTGCAACACCGCGTTCGCGGAACTGGCGAACGAGCTCGGCGCGGAGAAGCTGCGGGCGGCGGCCGCCAGGTTCGGCATCGGGATGACCGATCTGCGGATCCCGCTTCGTGTCGCTCCCTCCGCGCTCGGCGACCTGACCGGTGGGCCGGAGCTCTACCAGAGCGGGATCGGTCAGCGGGACGTCCGGTTGACGCCGATGCAGGTCGCGTTGCTGTCCGCGACCGTCGCCAACGGCGGCGTACCGATGAAGCCCCAGCTCGTGGACGCCTACATCGCCCCGGACCTGTCCGACATCGAGGAGTTCGCCCCTGAGGAGCTGACCGGCGAGGCCGCGATGTCCCAGGAGCACGCCACCGTCCTGCGCGACATGATGATCGCGTCGGAGAACAACACGAAGGGTGGCGGCAAGCGCGAAGGCCTGGAGATCGCCTCGAAGACCGGTACCGCCGAGCACGGTGTCAGTCCGAAGGAGACCCCGCCGCACGCCTGGTACACGGCTTTCGCCCCGGCCGACAACCCGCAGGTCGCCATCGCGGTGATCGTGGAGTCCGGTGGTAACCGCGGCCTCGCCGCTACCGGTGGTTCCGTCGCGGCCTCGATCGGCCGGGCCACGATCAACGCCGCACTCGGGGGTGGGTAGTCAGATGCTCGCGTCCGGGCAGCTGCTTGCCGACCGCTATCGGCTCACCAGTCGCATCGCCGTCGGTGGCATGGGTGAGGTCTGGGAGTCCAACGACACACGGCTCGACCGGACGGTGGCCGTGAAGATCCTCAAGGCCGAACTGTCCGGTGACGCCGAGTTCCTGCACCGGTTTCGCACCGAGGCCAGGACCACGGCCTCGCTGAACCATCACGGCATCGCCGCGGTGCACGACTACGGCGAGACCGTGGAACCCGGCACGCACAGCGCCGAAAGCAAGACCGAACCACAGCACATCGCCTACCTGGTGATGGAACTGGTCGAGGGCGAACCGCTGGCCGGCATCCTGGCCAGGGAACGGCGTATCTCCGCCGACCGCACCCTCGACATCCTCGAGCAGGCAGGCCACGCGCTGCAGGCCGCACACGAACGCGGGCTGGTGCACCGGGACGTGAAACCGGGCAACATCCTGGTCACCCCGACAGGCCAGGTGAAGCTGACCGATTTCGGTATCGCCAAAGCCGCCGATGCCGCACCCGTCACCCGCTCCGGCATGGTGATGGGCACGGCGCACTACATCGCACCGGAACAGGCACTCGGGCACGACGCCGAACCCGCGAGCGATGTGTACTCACTTGCCGTATGCGGTTACGAGTGCCTGATGGGCCACCGCCCTTTCCTGTCGGAGAACGCGGTGACGGTGGCGATGATGCACATCCGCGACATGCCGCCGCCGCTGCCGCCGGACGTGCCACCGCACGCGCGGGCGGTGATCGAGGCGACGATGGTCAAGGACCCTCGCAGGCGCTACAACAGCGGTGGTGAGTTCGCCCACGCGGTCGCCGCTGTGCGCGCCGGGCATCCGCTGCCCGCACCGGTGAGTCTGGTGAACGCCGGGTACTCCGCGGCGGCGCAGGCCGCAGCGCAGGGACCGATGGCCGGTCAGAGCCCAGTCGGGCCTGGCTCCCATCCCACGATGCGTCCGGTGTCCCCGCCCACTGGTGCGGCCGTCCACCCGGGTCTGGCCACGGGGATGAACCAGGTACCGCAGGTCCAGCGGCGCAACCACACGACGTTGTGGCTGCTGCTCGCGTTGGTCATCGTGCTGTTGCTGGTGGGGCTTGCGCTGGTGCTGCCCCGGCTGCTGGAGCAGGACGACGCCGGCATACCGCGCGACGGGCTCGGGGGCGGCAGCTCCGTAACGCGCGAGCAGGGCAACGGCGATCAGGAACAGGGCACCGGAGCTAGCGGTCTTCAGGACGCGATGGACACCACTTCTGTGACGGACAACCGGCCGGGACACGGGCGGCGTTCACCGGATAACGACGGTACACACGGCATGATGGGCACACTGTGGACGGGACAGGACGGCACGGATCGATGAGCGCACCCCGATTGCTCTCAAATCGCTACGAGCTGGGCGACACGCTCGGCTACGGCGGCATGTCCGAGGTGCATCACGGGCACGACGTCCGGTTGGGCCGTGAGGTGGCCATCAAGATCCTGCGCGCCGACCTGGCGCGGGATCCCCAGTTCCAGGAGCGGTTCCGTCGCGAGGCGCAGAACGCGGCCGCGTTGAACCACCCCGCGATCGTCGCCGTGTACGACACGGGCGAGACGGAGACCGAGTACGGTCCGCTGCCCTACATCGTCATGGAGTTCGTCGAGGGCCGGACCCTGCGCGACATCGTCAAGACCGAGGGTCCGATGTCGCAGAAGCGCGCCATGGAGGTCATGGCCGACGTCTGCGCGGCGCTGGACTTCTCGCACCGGCACGGCATCGTCCACCGGGACGTGAAGCCGGCCAACGTGATGATCACCAAGAACGGCGCGGTCAAGGTGATGGACTTCGGCATCGCCCGGGCCATCCACGACGGCCAGTCAGCGATGACGCAGACCGCCGCGGTGATCGGGACCGCGCAGTACCTCTCGCCGGAGCAGGCCAGGGGCGAGTCGGTGGACGCGCGCAGTGACGTCTACGCTGCCGGCTGCGTGCTGTACGAACTCGTCACCGGGGAGCCCCCGTTCACCGGCGATTCGCCGGTCGCCGTCGCGTATCAGCACGTGCGGGAGGACCCGCAGGCTCCTTCGGTCGCGAACCCGGCCGTGTCGCCCGAGCTGGACGCGGTGGTGCTCAAGGCACTGGCGAAGGGCCCGGCGAACCGGTACCAGTCGTCCGCCGAAATGCGCTCCGACCTGGTGCGGACCCTGTCCGGACAGCGGCCGTCGGCACCCATGGTGATGAGCGACGACGAGCGCACCCAGGTGATGAACGCCGGCCGCAGGCAGCCCGACGCGTACGACGAGTACGACCCGGCGGCCTACGACGAAGAGGAGGAACGGCGCAGGCGCCGTAAGCGCAACTGGCTGATCGCGGCCTTGGTGGTCCTCGCGATCGCCCTGATCGCGTTCGTGATGTGGCTGACGGGTGCGTTCAAGGGCGAGGCCGCGGAGGCCCCGATCCCGAACGTGATCGACCAGCCGCAGGCACAGGCGGAGTCGAGCCTGCGTGATGCGGGATTCACCAGCTTCGGGACGCCGAAGAAGGTCGCCTGTCATCCGGTGCCGGACGGGGAACCACCGTGCGACCCCGACGACATCGGCAAGGTGCTCGCGGTCGATCCCGCCGTGGGCGCACAGGTGCCCACGTCGACGACGGTCACGCTGACGGTCGGTGCCGAGCCGGAGGACGTGGCCGTGCCGAACCTCGAGGGCAAGACCCGCGAGCAGGCGGAGCAGCTGCTCAACGATCAGCAGCTGCTGCTGGACCCCACGATCAACGAGGAAGTGGTCGAGGACGAGAACCTGATCGGCAAGGTGATCAAGCAGAACCCTGCTCCGGACGCCAAGATCGAGCAGGGCAGCACCGTCACGATCACCGTGGGCAAGTCGCCGGAGCTGGTGGACGTCACCAACTACGAGGGCAAGCCCTTCGAGGAGGCCAGCGCCGCGTTGAGGGGCGCGGGCTTCGACGTCCAGCGCAACGACGTCGACTCCGATCAGCCCGAGGGAATCGTGGTGCGCCAGCAGCCCAACGGCGCCAAGGCGGCCGTGGGCAGCACGATCACCCTCGATGTCTCGAACGGGAAACTGCAGCAGATCGACATGCCGGATCTGGTCGGGATGACCGAGGACGAGGCGATGGCCAAGCTCCGCGAGGAGGGCTGGTCCGGCAACGTCACGGTGGAGACCGAGGAGGTCTCCGACTCCGACCAGATCGGCCGGGTGACCAGCACCAACCCGTCGGCCGGTAGCAAGATCGACAGGGATCAGGACATCACGCTCGTCATCGGCGAGCAGGACGGTTCCACCGAGTCCTCGGAGAACGACGGCGGGCTCATCCCCGATCCCCCTGGCGGCGGCAACTGATCAACCCGCTGCCCGTCCGGCTGCCCGTTCCCGGCCGGACGGGCGGGCGCGCCGATCCTGCGGTCAGCGTTGCCCCGGATTCGTTTTCGGGGCAAATCGCACGAGGTAGCTGACGTGCCATGACCAGTCGAACCGGCCCATACTGGAAATGGGTAATCCCGTAGTCGCAAACCTCGTCCTGGGGTGCGTAGCCGTAATTCCGTTGTGGTTCCTCTGGTTCTTCCTCAGCAACTTTCCGCTCGCGGAAATTGGGCTCACCCAACGGGAGCCGACCGAGAACGACGGACCACTGCCATGGCTGATCCTGCTGGTTCCGCTTCTTGCGGTACTGCTGGCGCTATGGCTGGTCATAAACTCGTGGGCTCGGCGACGAAATGAACTCCGGACACGTCGGTATTGGCTGTCCAGCGCCCTGATCGTGCTTTTTCCCACCTTCGTATCAATAGTTCTCGTAGCGATTCTCTGATCTTCTACCTCGATGTGCGGCCAGGCGACAAACGATTGCAGCAGCTGGTACGCCGGATCTCCGGCTGGCAGGACCTGGCGGGACAGGGTGCGGGTAGCCCGGTGCAAGTGGCCGCCCCGGCGCGGCGCGAAGCGGCGAAGGCCCTGGAACGCCGCCAGCGGAACAACTAACCCACCCGCGTTTCGGTTGCGGCGTCGAGCCACTTGAGCCGGACGTCGCCGATGATCGACTGGAGGGCCAGCACCCTGGCCGCGGAGTCGGCGGTGTGGACGGATCGGCTGCTCGCCCAGCTGAACAACGTTCCACCGCCGTCCGGCAGCTCGATGCCCCAGCCGAGGAGTGGCTCGTCCGGGTAGCGCTTGAGGGTTCCGTAGATGGCGAACCGGCGGGGCCGTCCTTCGACGGCAGCCACTTCCAGCAACTCTGTCAGGTCCATGCGAACAGTATGGAGAAACTTTCTCGATTAGCAACTGCTAGAGTCCTGCGAATGGACATTCCTTCGGACCCGGAGCTGCTGAAGACCCAGCTCGGAATCGAGCTGCGCCGGCTGCGTGAGGAGGCCGGCTACACCGCGTTGGAGGCGGTGGCGGTCATCGGCGCGCAGACGCCGAAGCTCTCCAAGCTGGAGAACGGCAATCAGACCGCCGACCCGGAGGACATCCGCAAGCTCGCCGAGTTCTACGGCGCGAGCCCGGAGCAGCGCGACTACCTGATCGCCCTGGCGGAGGCCCAGCCGAAGCGCCGGCGCAGGCGCCGCTCCGGGCAACGGGACGCGGTACCCGACTGGTTCCGCCGGTTTCTGGCATTGGAATGGGACGCCACGGAGATCCGCAGCTACGAAATCGACATGATCCCCGGCCTGCTGCAGACCGAGGACTACGCGCGTTCGACGATCGTGGCCTGGGAACCGGAGGCCGATGAGCGGATCATCCAGCAGCAGGTGGCCACCCGGATGAACCGGCAGGCAGCGCTCAAGCGCAACGGCAGGCCGTCGCTGCGGCTCGAAGTGGTGATCAGCGAGGCGGCCCTGCGCCGGATTCAAGGCAGCAACGCCATCATGCGCGCCCAGTTAAGGCACCTGCTCGCCGCCTCCAAACGACCCAACATCACCATCCGGATCCTGCCGTTCGACGCGCCGGACCGCATCACCATGGCGTCGGCGTTCCAACTGTTCCGGCTGGCCGAGCAGAATTTCTCCACGGTCTACCTCGAAGACCTCTTCGGTGCCACCTACCTCAAGGAACCGGAGGAGTTCACCCAGTACAGCAAGGTGCTCGGGCGGTTGCGGGACGCGGCACTGGACCCGGAAAAGTCCCGCGACTTCCTCGATAAGATGGCAGGGTCCTATACCTAGACCGCCACCTGAAGGGGTGCGTCATGACTGCCCCGGACCTCATTGACGAATCCTGGTTCACCAGCAGCTACAGCGGCAGCAACGGCGGCAACTGCGTCGAGGTCGCGTTCGCCGAGCCGGTAATCGGCGTCCGCGACTCCAAGGACCGCACCGCAGGCCACCTCGCGCTCCGCCCCACCGCTTGGCGCGCCCTGCTGACGCGGCTCAAGTGACCACGTGGCTCTTTCCTGCGACAATGGGGGAGGAGTTACAGGAGGGAGCGCACCATGTCCGGCACCGGAGCGTTGATCGATGCCCCACACCGCCGGGTCACCTTGGCCGAGGTACGGGCGCACCGTGACGAGATCTACCGCATCGCGGCAAAGCACGGCGTACGCACAGTACGTGTCTTCGGCTCGGTCGCCCGAGGCGAAGCCGACGATGACAGCGACCTCGACCTCCTCGTGGAAGTCGAACCCGGCACGGGCCTGTTCGCGCTGTCTGGTTTCGCACTCGACGTGGAAGCCCTGCTGAACGTCTTCACGCAGGTCACCACGCCAAACGGACTCAAGGCGCGCTACCGTGACCGCGTCCTCTTCGAAGCGGTGACCGTGTGAAGCGAGCGACCCCAGAGCGCTTGCGGGACATTATTGAAACGGCAGAGATCGCTGAGCAGCTGAAACCTGCGACACGCGAGGAGTTCGACGCGGATCTAAAAGGCCAGCTCGCGCTCACTCGGCTGGCCGAGATTGTCGGAGAGGCATCGAACCACGTCAGCAAGGCCGTTCAGAATGCGCATCCCGAGGTCCCGTGGTCGGCAATCATCGGCATGCGTCACCGCATCATCCACGGCTACTTCGAAGTCGACCTTGAAGTCCTGTGGTCGGTCGTCACTGTCGAACTCCCCGCGTTGCTGCCGCAGATTCGCGCCATCCTCGACTCTCTTTCGGCCGACAACCCCTAGCTAGCCACGGCGGCGGTGGTACGTACGACCAGGACCGTGCTCAGCACGAGCAGGGACGCCCCCAAGCCGAGCAGCACCGGACCACCACACGGCCATGCGCGTCGCGACGGGGAAGCGGTCCGGCAAGTATTCGCAGCAGCGTCGGCTTCCCGGAACCGTTGCCCCCGAGCAGACCCACGACCGTGCCCCGGCCATAGCGCTTACTGACGCCCCGCGGCTCCAGCAGGGTCAGGCGGCGGACTGCAGTGCCTTGGTGGCGGCTTCCAGCGAGTTCACGGTGGCCGGCGCGACGGCGTGCCCGGCAGAGGCCATCCAGTTGGCCAGCATCCGGTGCCCGCCCTGGGTGAGGACGGACTCCGGGTGGAACTGCACCCCTTCCAGCGGCAGCTCGCGGTGCCGCATCCCCATCACCACCCCGGAATCGGTGTGAGCGGTGACCTCGAACTCAGCGGGGATCGTGTCGGCGAGCACAGTCAGCGAGTGGTAGCGGGTGGCGGTGAACGGGTCGGGCAGCCCGGCGAGCACGCCCGCACCGGAGTGGTGCACCTCGCTGGTTTTGCCGTGCAACAGCTCGTGCGCCCTGTCCACGGTGGCGCCGTAGACCACGCCGAGCGCCTGGTGGCCGAGGCAGACACCCAGCATCGGGGTGCGGGACTCGGCGCACCTGCGGATTACCTCGGTGCTCTGACCTGCACGTTCCGGCGTTCCGGGGCCCGGGGAGACGAGCACCCCGTCGAACTCGGGCACGCGGTCGAGGTCGACGACGTCATTGCGCCAGACGGTGCAGTCGGCACCGAGCTGGGCCAGGTACTGGACCAGGTTGTAGACAAAACTGTCGTAGTTGTCGACGACGAGCACGCGCATGTGAACCACCTTAGCGTGCGGCGCCACCCTGCCCCGCCCATACAACCTCTACCTAGGTGGAGGTCAATGGGCAGCCCAGATGCTGGACCGTACGTCATATCACAATGAAACTTAGGGGAACCTTACTTTACCGTGGACAGTTGGGACCTGATCCGTGACTGTGAAGAGGTAGGGCATGAGCCGTCGACTGCGTGTGGCCATCGTCGGGGCCGGTCCGGCCGGCATCTACGCCGCCGACATCCTGGACAAGGCCGAGAAGGCCGGCGTCGAGGTGAGCATCGACCTGTTCGAACGGATGCCGGCCCCGTTCGGCCTGATCCGCTACGGCGTCGCACCTGACCATCCACGCATCAAGGGCATCGTGAACGCCCTGCACAAGGTGCTCGACCGGCCGGGTATCCGGCTGATCGGCAACGTCGACTACGGCAGCGACATCAAGCTCGACGACCTGCGCGAGTTCTACGACTCGATCATCTTCTCCACCGGTGCCAGCGCCGACCGGCCACTGGAGATCCCGGGCATCGACCTGCCGGGCAGCCACGGCGCGGCCGACTTCGTGTCCTGGTACGACGGGCACCCCGACGTGCCGCGGACCTGGCCACTGACCGCGAAGAGCGTCGCCGTGCTCGGTGTCGGCAACGTCGCACTCGACGTCGCACGCATTCTGGCGAAAACCGCCGACGAGCTGCTGACCACCGAGATCCCGCCGAACGTCTACGAGGGCCTCAAGGCCAGCCCGGTCACCGACGTGCACGTCTTCGGCAGGCGTGGACCAGCGCAGGCCAAGTTCACGCCGATGGAACTGCGCGAGCTGGACCACTCGCCGAACGTCGAAGTGATCGTCGACCCGGAGGACATCGAGTTCGACGAGGGTTCGATGACCGCCATCCGCGGATCAAAGCAGATCGACATGGTGGTCAAGACCCTGCAGGAGTGGGCGATCCGCGATCACGGCGACCGCCGCAAACGCTTGCACCTGCACTTCTTCCACTCGCCGACCGAGGTCGTCGGCGACCACGACAGCGGTGTGACCGGACTGCGGACCGAGCGGACAGAGCTCACCGGGGACGGCAACGTACGCGGTACGGGCGAGTTCCACGACTGGGATGTGCAGTCCGTCTACCGCGCTGTCGGGTACCTGTCCTCCAATCTCGCCGAGATCCCGTTCGACAACACCACCGGAACCGTGCCGAACGAGGCGGGCCGCGTGCTCGACCTGGACGAGGAGCAGGTTCCCGGCGTCTATGTCACCGGCTGGATCAAGCGCGGCCCGGTCGGCCTGATCGGGCACACGAAGGGCGATGCGGCGGAGACGATCGCCAGCCTGCTCGCCGACGTGGACGGACTGGCCGAGGCAAAGCAGCCTGATCCGGACGCGATCGTCGAGTTCCTGAGCGAGCGCGGCGTGCCGTTCACGACCTGGGACGGCTGGGGCAAGCTCGACGCCCACGAGCGCTCGCTCGGCGCGACACAGGGCCGCGAGCGGGTCAAGGTCGTCGAGCGCGAGGAGATGGTGCGGGTCTCCCGGGACCACCAGGCCTGACCTGGTGGAGTGACGGTGATGATCACTCAGCGACATCACCTGCGTCCAAGTCGGTAAAGATCTTCATTTCCACTTGTCGTTGACCTCGAGCGTCCAGTAGCCAGGAATGGCGGCCGCCAGCGCGGCCGCACCGGCCACTACAGGAGGTTCGATGTCTCTCGATGTTTCGCCAACCCTGCTCGACAAGGCTGAGCGCGGCGAAGTCGACGACGCCGAGTTCGTCGCCTGCGTGCGGGACTCGCTGCCCTACGCCTGGCAGGTGATCACCACGGTCATCGCCGACCTGGAGGTCACCACGGACGGGTTCGCCGACCACGAGACGCCACCACCGAGCGAGGCCGAACGCGGTCAACTGCTTCGCGCACTGGCCTCGGACGCGATTCGCGGCGGTCTCGAACGGCATTTCGGCGTGAAGCTGGCCTTCCAGAACTGCCACCGGGTCGGCGCGTTCCGCCCGGCCGCCGACGGCACGGTGGACAGCGATCGCTACCGGGCCTTCGTTTCGCCACGAGGGCAGCTGCTCAACCAGAGCCCCGAGCTGCGGGACTGCTAGCGCCCGCGCGTACAGCGGGCAGCACCTCGGCGCCGATGCGCTGAAGGTTCTCCAGCGTGCGCTCCGGCGTACCGGTGGCTTCCACCAGCATGATCACGTGGGATACGCCGGTACGCCGGATGCCTTCGGCCAGCCGGTCCGCGCATTCGGCGGGCCCGCCGACGGGATGGATCGCGCACAGCCGCTCGGCGTAGGCGACTGGGTCCTTGCGCGCGCGGGCGCGGCCGTCGACCGGCCGGTGGGCGGACAGCCCAGGGCCCAGCCAGCCCGGGAGTGAGTCCAGCACGGCTCGCTCGGCCTCGCGCCGGTCGTCGCCGACCTGGCAGAGCACCGTGGAGACGTGCGGAGCCGCACCGGCGGCAGCGGTCGCGGTCTCGTAGGCCCGCACCGTCCGGGCCTTCTCGTCGTCGTTTGCGTGCATCCCGAGCAGCATCGGCAGGCCCCGGCTCGCGGCCAGCCGGACCGAGTCCGAGTCCGGCGAGCCACAGGCGACCACGGGTGCCACGGGTCGCCGAGGCCGCGGCACCAGCCCGACCTCACGAAACGCGAACTGACTGCCCGCCGCGCTCACGGTCGGTTCGCGTGTCGCCGCCAGCAGCAGGTCGAGCGACTCAGCGAACCCGGAGTCATAGCGGTCGAGCCCGGTACCGAAGACCTCCAGGTCAACCCAGGGCCCGCCGCGGCCGACCCCGAGCCGCAAGCGGCCATCGGAGACGGCGTCCAGCATCGACCACTGTTCGGCAAGCGCGATGGGATGGGTGGTCGAGAGCACGCTGACCGCGGTGCCGACGTCGATGGTGCTGGTCCTGCCGAGCACGTGCCCGGCCAGGGTCAATGCCGAAGGACACACGCCATAGGACATGAAGTGGTGTTCGGCGAACCAGACGTCGTCGAACCCGGCGAGCTCTGCGGCGAGCGCGAGCCGGACGGACCGGCGCAGCACCTCAGCGTCCTGCTGGCCCGGAAACCGGCCACTGACCAGGAAGACCCCGAACCGCAAACCGTTCCCGTTCACTCCACCGCGACGTCGTTGAACGGCAGCATCGGCTCGACCCACGGGAAGACCACGAACATCAGCAACGCGGTCACCCCGGCGATGAGCAGCATCGCCTGCACGATGCGCAGGGGTACCGGGCCGGGCAGGTGCCGCCAGATCCAGCCGTACATCAGGCCTCCCCGATCTTCTCGAGCAGACCGGCGTAGTTGGCTCCCGGCTGCTTCTGGAACTCATTGGTCAGCACCGAGTGGATGATCAGGCGTTCCTTGTCGGAGAACTGCGGATGGCAGGTGGTCAGGGTCATCAGCGCGGCCTGGTCGGCCTTCGGCCGGTCGATGTTCGCTTTGTACGGCACGGGCGCGACGGCGTCTCCACGGCTGGGCAGGACGATGCGGCGGCCGTAGGTCTCGCCATAGTCCCCGCCCTCCGGAACGGCAGGGTCGAACAGCGACGGCACGCCCGCGCACTTCGGGTCAAGCCCCTTGCCACCGGCCCAGCCCTCGATCTCTTCCTGCATGGGCAGCACCCGGTAGACAAAGAAGCTCTGAACGGTCTCGACCACCACGGCATCGCAGGAGCTCAGCAGGTCGAGGTCGTTGAACGGCGCACCCTTGCCGACACGGTGACCCGCGATACCGACGTTGCCCGGCTCGCCCGGCATGGCGGTGTCGGGGTAGTGCCCCGGCCCGATTTCCAGCGAATCGGACCCCACCCCCTGCTGCACGGTGAACTGGTAGTCGGCACCGAACGACGGGATGTAGATCTTCGCGAAGGCCTCGCCTTCGAGGAGGTCGGTCTGCAACTGACGCTGCTGGGTCCAGTCGTCGTCGAGTTGGGCGCTGGCTTCGCGTTGCAGCTGCGCGGACATCAGGTTCGTGACATAGAGCTCGTAGACCACGAACAGCAGCACCACAAGGCCCGCGGTGATCAGCAGCTCGCCGAAGGTGCGCACGGCAGCACGCCCCTTGCCTCCGCCGCCCGTCGCGGGTGGCGCGGTGCGGTTGCGCCGGGGTGGTGGCCGGTCCGTGCCGCCGGACTCGTTCCGGCGTTCGGGCCGTTCGGCTCGCTCCGGACGCTCCCGGCGCACCGGCCGCATCACCGTAGTGTCGGCATTGGGGTCGACAGGACGGGTCTGGACGGTGTCCGCGTCGGCCGAATGGGGGCCGTCGAACCTCCGCGGTCTCGGCTGGTCGCGAGATGCCACGCAAGCTCCCTTCGAGCGTCAGATGGACCCGAAGTCACATTCGGGCTGCGAGGACGGCTCTCCCCGGTACTTGCGCGTCCTCGATTACGTTAACGTGTTCAGATAGTCGTGGTTGCGCCTGGATGCGTGACAACGTGGTTGCAACGAAGTTGTTCCTGACAAGAGACCGACCAGCACGCGAGGACTCCGATGCCCAAGTCCAAGGTCCGTAAGAAGACGGCCTACACGCCGCCGGCCGATCGGCACACACCTGTCAAGGTGCGCGCTGCCGGGCCGTCGCACCCGCTCTACAAGGGCGTGATGTTCGGGCTCATGCTGCTCGGCCTGCTCTGGCTCGTGGTGAACTACATCGCAGGCGACAAGATCCCGTTCATGCTCGAACTGGGTAACTGGAACTTCGCCGTCGGGTTCGCCCTGATGATTTCCGGTCTGTTGATGACCATGCGCTGGCGCTAGGTCACAGATAGCAATGATTGCGCCGAACGGCCGCTTGACAGCTAATTACATCACTGTGACTCATCCCCATTGTGGATAAGCCCTGTGGATAACCCCATATGTAGTTGGTCACCGAAGCCGGCGCTGGTCGTCATCGGCTGGCTCGGGGCGGCCGCCGCGGCCGCGGGAAGCACCTATCTGGCGTTCTCGGCCGACCGAACCGGCGCGCTGCTGTTCGGAGTCGCAGCGGTGGCCCTGGTCGCGGCGGCAGCGCATGGTGCCTTCGTCCGGCCCCGGCTCGCGGCCGACCATGAGGGCATCCGGGTGCGGACCCTCGGCCGGAGTCTGCGCTGGGCATGGCCGGAGGTCAGGGTGCGCCTGACAACCACGAGACGACTCGGCAGGGACGTAGACGTGCTCGAGATCGAGGCCGACGACCTGCTGATTCTCGGTTCGCTCGAACTCGGCGCCGACCCCAGAGACGTACTCGACGAACTCAACGCGTTGCGACCGGCGTACTGAGCCTGCTCAGCTGGTGCAGACGAGCTGGTTGCCGACGACCGTGCAGGTCGCGTTGGCGAGCTGGGCGTCGCGGAGCAGGACCAGCCCGATCAGGGCGACCGCAAGCAGCGCGACCGCGCCACCCTGCCAAACGCCGCGGTTCTTCTCCGGCGCGTAGAGCATCGCGACCATGATCAGTGCACCGATGACGAAACCACCGAGGTGGCCGAGCCAGGAGATGTTCGGGATGGAGAACGTGAGCACCGCGTTCAGGCCGATGACGAAGAGCACCGGCGTCGCCTTGAGACGGAGCTTCAGCACGGCGACGAGGATGCCGCCGAGCAAGCCGTAGATCGCACCAGATGCGCCAGCGGTGGCCTTGCCGATGTCGTCGAACATGAACACGGCGGCGGAGCCGCCCAGCAGCGAGACGAAGTACAGCCCGGTGAACCGGAGCCGGCCGAGCAGCATCTCCAGGTCCCGGCCGAGGATCCACAGCGCGAACATGTTCATCGCCACGTGCAGCAGCCCGAAGTGCAGGAACCCCGAGCTGATCAGCCGCCACCACTCGTCGCCGCTGACAATGCCGATCGGCCAGAGAACGCCGTCCTGGTGCAGGTCGGAGGCACCATTGTTCATCGGGTCCTGCGCCTGTGCGGCGGTCAGGATGAAGACGAGCACGTTGATCGCGATCAGCACCGGGGTCACCAGCGGTTTGCTGATCGGATGTGCGCCGGCAGCCGTGCGCGCGCCGAACCCGGCACGGCGGTACTGACCCTGCTGCGCGCGTTGCTGCTGCCGGCCGGCCTGCACGCAGTCGATGCAGTGGTAGCCGACAGAAGCGTCACGCAGGCAGTCCGGGCAGGCCGGCCGCTCGCACCTGGTGCAGCGCAGGCCGGTCTGCCTGTTCGGATGCCACCAGCAGGTCGGCAACGCGGCCTGCTGCTGAGGAGGGTCCTGATGCGGAGGATATGGAGGCTGGTTCACGGTATTTTCCAACTTACCCGTCCGCCGCTTCCGTGAAGTGAATCAGCCTTCGCGGGAGATGGAGACCCGCTCGATGACGACGTCGTCCAGCGGCTTGTCCGCCGGGCCAGTCGCGGTGTGGCCGATCGTGTCGACGACGTTGCGGGAGTCCTGGTCCGTGACCTCACCGAAGATCGTGTGCTTGAAGTTCAGGTGCGTGGTCGGTCCAAGGGTGATGAAGAACTGCGAACCGTTCGTCGCCGGCCCCGCGTTCGCCATGGCGAGCAGGTATGGCTTGTTGAACTGCAGTTCGGGATGGAACTCGTCGTCGAACTTGTAGCCCGGGCCGCCGCGGCCGGTGCCGGTCGGGTCGCCACCCTGGACCATGAAGCCATCGATGACGCGGTGGAAAATCGAACCGTCGTAAAACGGACCCGACTTCTCCCCCTTGGCATTCGGCTGGGTGTAGTCCTTGCTGCCTTCGGCGAGACCGACGAAGTTCGCCACCGTTTTCGGGGCGTGATCGGGGAAGAGGTTGACGTGGATATCGCCCTGGTTCGTGTGCAGGGTCGCCGTCACTGTCGCCCCAACGAGGGATCCATTGCTTTCAGTCACACGTTCATCGTGCCATCCGCAGCGAAATCCGCCAGAAAGGGGCAGGATAGGTAACGAGCAGACAAGCTGAAGTGAAACGATTGACGAGGTGAAGGCCATGACTCGGGCCCCAGAGCAGGTGAACGAGCCTGCCAAGTCCGGCCTGCTCGGTCTGCGTAAGCGCGCTGCCGAGGTCGGCAAGGCGGGAGCCGAGGTGACCGCCCACGCCGCGCAGGTCGCTGAGCACAAGCTCGCCGAGAGCAGCGATACCGCGCGCAAGTCCAGCCGGCGCACGCGGAAGAAGCTCGCGAAGAAGTCGAAGCAGACCCGCAAGGAACTCGCTCGTAGCGCCAAGCAGGCCCAGCAGGTGGCCGCCGAACGCCGCGAGGAACTGCGCAAGCCCGGCCGTAAGGCGAAGAAGGCGGCAATTCAGGCGGCCAAGTCCGCTGGACACTCCAAGCGCAGGGCGAAGAAGGACTTCAAGCACGCGAAGAAGGACTTCAAGACCGCGATGTCCGAGGCGAAGGTGGCCGCGAGGGGCGAGAAGAAGAGCCGCAAGTGGCCGTGGCTGCTGGGCCTCGGCGCGCTCGCCGCCGCAGTGGCCTACGCCGCCCGGCCGAAGCCGGCCCCGCCGATCGCGCCCGCGCCGCCGCGTACGACGCCGCCTGCGCAGAGCAATCCGACGGCATCGAAGGTGTCCGGGTCCTTGGACACTGCCGGTACGGCTAAGCCCGCTCCGACGAAGCCGGTGGCGAAGCCGAAGCCCGAGCAGAGCAAGGGCAACGGTCAGCAGGCGCCGAGCCCGACGACCACCGAGAAGAAGAACTGACCCAGAAAACACCGAGGGCCGGGGCGAACGTTCGCCCCGGCCCTCGGTCTTGCTACGACAATCAGGCAGTCGCGGCGTGCTTGTCGATCAGGTTGCCCAGCCGCGGCAGTGCCTCCTCGACGTTCTTCTTACCCTGCGGGCGCAGCTTGCTGTAGACCTTCTTGATGCTGTCCCTGCTGCTCTGCTCCGCGCGGGAGTCGGTGACGTTCAGCAGCGCGTCGGCGGCCTCGCTGGAACGGCCGGACAGGTAGGCGCCGAAGTCGTTGCCGCCGGAGGCCTTGAAGTCGGCGTAGAACGGCTCGAGGGCGGCGGTGAAGTCGTCGAGCAGGCTGTCGACGGCGGAGCCGATGATGCCCGGCTTGATCTTCTTCACGGCGGCGTGGCCGGTCTTCACGACGGCGCCGGAGACGCCGCCCTTCTCCGAGACCTCTTCGTCGACCAGGGTCTGCAGGTCGGTCACGACGGCCGGACGCCTGCTGGAGTCGAGCAGGATTTCCTTGAGGGTTTCAGCCACGGATTCGTATCCTTTTTACGTAGAGATCGACGGTGCGGTGTGTTCGCGGGGGTCGTGCGCTGATCCGTGTGGCCCTGCGTTCTCGGCCACCGAACGTCGCGCTGGTCCTCGACGCCTGCGCGTGCGGCACAGGGTAGTACAAGATCAACTTGCCCCTGACGCAGCTACTCCTTGAGCCCGCCCGGTCAGATCTGGAGTGCGGAAATGGCCTTTTCGGCGACCCTGCGAGCCTTCACGCTCTGTAACTGGTTGGTACGGACGATAACCGCTGACCCGTCCTTCGCGACCGCGTAGACGGCGCCTTCCTCCAGCTTCTGGTAGCCGCCGTTCCAGCCGGTCGGCTGGCTTGCCGGGTTGGACGTGTCGACCGGAGCGGCCTCGTCCACCAGCCCGGTCGCTACCTCGGTATCGCCGACGTAGACGTGCACGGACAGTTGCTGAGAACCGTCGGGACGGTAAAAGAAGCAGGCGGGATGCGGCTTGTCAGTGGAGGTGCTGATCTTCGAGACGCGCTGCCCGTTCGCCTCCTCGACGAACTCCTCCGTGAGGTATGGACAGGGGCCGTCGGCCACGGGCTCCGGCGAAGGAGGTAGCGCCGGAGCCTGCGCTCCACTCGAAGGAGTGATCTGTGTGGACGGCGCGGGGTTGCCCTTAGCGGCGTCGTCGGACTGACCACAGGCGGCCAGCAGGCCTGCCGTGACCACGGTGATGAGAACCAGTCGTCGCATAACGCGCACAGTCAACCAGACCTTGTGTGCCTGGCCCTCGACTGTTGGCGAAAGTCTGCCGAACCCTTTCCGACTAACGACGGTTGCTGGGTGTACGGCATTCTGAGCACTCTGAGGAGAACACGCTCAGTGATGGTTCGGAGGCTGTATGTTAACTCGTCGTGCCCTGATCGCCGTGGCGGCGATCGCCGGGGGCGCGTTGCTGGCGGCGGCCACGTCGCCGGTCACCGCGCAACCGCAGACCGAGACTGTGCCGGAACGAGGGGTCTACACGGTGCTCGACGCGGAGGATGCGGCGGAGAGAACCACAGTGGCCGGGTCCGGGGTCGACGTGCTCGGAAGCCGCGACGGTGAGCTGACGGTCGTCGCCTCGCCGGCACAAGCCCGAAGCCTCCGAGCGGGCGGCTTCTCCCTTGAACAGGTCGGCGACTTCGACGCGATGCTGGCCGACCGCAGCGGTGGCCGGTCTGCCCAAGGCGTCGACGAGTTCCCCGCCGGTGACGAGAACTACCACACCTATGCGGAACTGACGGAGGAGTTGAAGGCCACCGAGCGCGATCACGCGGACCTGGCGACGCTGTCCAGCGTGGGCCGTTCACACGAGGACCGCGAGCTCCACCTGATCAAGATCAGCGACAACCCGGACATCGACGAGGACGAGCCCGAGGTGCTGTTCACCTGTAACCAGCATGCGCGGGAACACCTCACCACAGAGATGTGTCTGCACATCGTGCAGCGGTTCACCGATGGCTATGCCGAAGACGCGGCGATCAAGAAGTTGGTCGACACCAGGGAGATTCTGGTGGTCCCCACCGTC
This sequence comes from Amycolatopsis palatopharyngis, assembly GCF_003385185.1. Lineage (GTDB taxonomy): Bacteria > Actinomycetota > Actinomycetes > Mycobacteriales > Pseudonocardiaceae > Amycolatopsis > Amycolatopsis palatopharyngis. The sequence goes on from NZ_PQHZ01000009.1 coordinate 53,986, forward strand.
AACCCGGACGGAGCCGAGTACGACATCTCCGAAGGCCAGTACCAGGGCTGGCGGAAGAACCGGCAGAACGAGGGCACCGACCTCAACCGGAACTGGGGACACCAGTGGGGTTGCTGCGGCGGTTCGAGTGATCGGCCGAGCAGCGAGACCTATCGTGGGCCGTCAGCGTTCTCCGCACCTGAATCCAAGGCGTTGGCCGATTTCGTCGACTCCCGTGTGGTCGGTGAGAGCCAGCAGATCAAGGCGCATATCGACTTCCACACGTACTCCGAGTTGGTGCTGTGGCCTTATGGCTACACCGATGCGGACACCGGCCCCGGCATGACGAGTGCCGAGGCGCAGCGGTTTCAGGACGTCGGCAAGCAGCTGGCGCAGACCAACGGATACCAGCCGCAGCAGTCGAGCGACCTGTACATCACCGATGGTTCGGTGAACGACTGGATGTGGGCCGAGCACAAGATTCTCAGCTTCACGTTCGAGATGTATCCGAGCGACGGAATCGGACTCGACGGCTTCTACCCCCCGGACGAGGTGATCCCGCGCGAGACCGCGCGCAACGACGAGGCAGTGGACACGCTGTTGCGGGCGGCAGGCTGACTCGTCGGTGGCGACACGGCCGGGCGATCCCTGCACGCCCGGCCGTTGCCATCTGGCCGAAGGGTCCGAGCCCTGGCACAGTCGGTGCATGCAGCAGCGGCGTTCGGTGGCGCGCTTGATGGCCTTGGTGGTGGCGCTGGGGGCGCTCACCGTCGCGGTGTGGTGGGTGTGGCTGGGGCTGGACACCGAGCGTGAGTTCGATCAGGCGACGCAGACGACCAGTGGTCCGTACGAGGCGCCGCAGGTGATCGCGTGTGCACTGAGCCTGGTCGTGCTGGCGGTGGCGGCGAGCTGGCTGCTTCCGGTGGTGCCGGTCGTGGTGACCATGACCGTGGCGTTCGTAGGGGCGTGGTCGGTCAACGCGGCCACCAAGGACGGCAGCGGACTGTGGGTCGTGGGCGCGGCGCTGCTGACGGTGGGCATGGCGGCGGGCGCGACGGTGATCGCCATGGGCACGAAGGCACTGCGCCGCAAGTACAAGCGCTGATTCCGGGTCCCGGCCCGACGAACGAAACGGTCCACGTCATGAACCGAGCACACTTTGTCGGCGGCTACCGCGTCATCGGCGCGCTGTTGATCATCGCGGCGCTGGTGTACAACATCGCGGTCAAATGGGACGAACCCGCATTCCAGCTGACGAACTTCTTCAGCTTCTTCACGGTGCTGAGCAACCTGTTCGCGGCGGTGGTATTACTGCTGGCGGCCCGAGTTCCGGTCGAGTCGCAGATCGTCGAAGTGCTGCGCGGGGCGACAGTCGTCTACATGGTCACAACGGGCCTGGTCTACGCGGCGTTGCTGGCCGACGCGAACGTGCAAGCGGTGCCGTTCAGCAACTGGGTCCTGCACCGGATCATGCCGCTGGTGATCGCCCTCGACTGGTTGCTGGTGCCGCCCCGCAAAAGGCTCGCGCTGCGTCGGACGTCGCTGTGGCTGCTTTTCCCGCTGGTATATGTCACATACACGCTCGTCCGGGGCCTGTTCACCGACTGGTACCCGTACCCGTTTCTCAACCCGGACGAACCGGGCGGCTATGGGCAGGTGGCGGTGATGTCGCTGATGATCACGATGCTGTTCGTCGCGCTGACACTGGTGACCACCTGGTCCGCCAGACGTACGACAGTGGGCCCGGTGGACAACGACCGGTTGGACGCCGAAGCCATCTGAAAGTCCGATATAAACCGTTCAGCCCGGCCAGGCGCGAGGTTCAGACGGAGCCGGCGACATTGAAAAAGATCCACAGCGCTCCGACCACCAGGGCCGCGGCCCACACCCCCGTTATCACCCGGCTTCGAAAGCCCGCGGCAGCTGCACCGGCCGCGAACGGCAGGGCGAACAACACCAGCGCAGCGCTGGTCCAGAGCACTCCCTCGAGCGGCTCGGGTTCCGCACAACTGAGGAAGCACCCGGAGAACGACGCGACGGCGCCCACCACGAGCACGAACACCGGGAACGCCACGACCACAGCCGTCAGCAATCCGATCAGAATCCCCAGCAGTGGCCTGCGCTGTCCCCCGGTGTCCGGCACGGCCACCACCTCCCCCGGGTGAATCATCGCAGGTGCTGCTCCGCGACTCCGAACTCAGCGCCGATCAGCAGGTCGACCTGCTGATCGAAGCCCAAAGTGGTTAATCATCGCGCCGCACTGTTTCGGACGCGCGCACAGTGGAATACGGCCTGCCATGAGCGATTCGTCCGAGTTGGTCGTGACACTTGCCCGCGGCCGCCGTCACCGCTGTGGAGCAGCGCCTGGTCCTCGGGTGAACTCACCTCACCAGAAAATCGCCGAGCGCCCGCCCAGCAGGAGGGCGCGGCAGGGAGTGCCGCCACCGGCAGAAGAGCTGATGACACGTGTCGCCAACGGTGACGAGCAGGCCTTCGCTGCGCTCTACAACCACGGCGCCGGCCCGGTATTCGGCATGATCAGCCGGATCCTGGCCGACAGGCCGCATGCTGAGGAAGTCACCCAAGAGGTGTGGCTGCAGGTGTGGCAAACCGCTGCCCGATACGACGCGAGCAAGGCCTCGGTGATGTCGTGGATCATGACGTTGGCGCACCGCCGCGCGGTCGATCGGGTCCGTTCGGTCCAGTCCTCGCGGAACCGGGAGCGCAGCGCCCTGTTCGAGAGCGTGCTCAACCGCCCTTTCGATGAAGTCACGGAATCCGCGGAGGCCGCCGAGGAGTGCCGCCGGGTCCGCCGCTCCCTCTTCGCACTGACAGAGCTGCAGCGTCAAGCGTTGCTCATGGCCTACTACCAGGGCCATACGTATCAGGAGATCGGACAGGCGTTGCATGTCGCGCTGCCAACGATCAAGTCCCGCATCCGCGACGGGCTGATGCGACTTCGAGACTGCCTGGAAGTCACCCCGGATCGTTAGAACGACATTCTCGCCGTCAGAGGGCGCGAACTAGATCAACATCTAGCGATGAAACCCCGGTCAAACACTGTGGGCCTAACGTGTCAGCATACGAACCGCGAAGTGCTGGTTGAAGGCCCTGAAATCACGGTTTGCCCAGTCGGCACGCGGCGGGTCGCAGCGGCGGGAGGTGCGCTGCGGTGAGCACCGCGACATCCCCGGTCCGGCGGGACCGCGCGCTGTGGGTGCAGTGCGCCTGTACCGCGCTCGTCGCGCTGGGCGCGGCCTACGCCTCCTACCGACACGGACGAGAGTTCGCTATGCGATTCGGCGCGGACGAAGCCACGGCCGCCATCTGGCCGTTGATCGTGGACGGCATCTTGACCACGGCCACAGTCGAGCTATGGAAGACGACCAACCCCGGCCGCTCCGCTGGTGGCGGTCGGTGGGCTGCCTGGCTGGCCTTCGTGTTCGGCGTCTGCCTCTCGCTCTGCGCGAACGTGGCGGCGGCTCCCGAGTTGAGCGTGTTCGCCGTCGCGGTGGCAGCGTGCCCGCCGTTGGCGCTCCTGCTTGCGGTCGAACTGCTCAACCGCGCGCTGAAGCGGCACCGCGCCGAGACCGCGAACGACACCATCACCGAGAACGGCGAGACACCCGAGATCGGGTACGAGACGGGGCGGGTGGTGCGTCTCGCGGTCGTCCCGGAGCAGTCGCGACCGACGGCCGACCCCACGGCAGAGCAACGGATGTGGGCGTACTACGTGACCGAGCACTCCAAGGGACGCACGCCGACCGGCGCGGAGCTGGACCGGATCGCTGGGACAAACAACTACGGCCGAAAGGTACTGCAGCGGTGGCGGCAATCCAGGCTCCTTCCACCCGGCTGAGACCGCACCCCAGGGGGTGTGTCCCCGCCGAGGCCACACCTAGGCGAGTCCTTTGATGTACGCGACCCGGCCCGCGATCGCGGCCGTCAGGTTGCGTGTGGACACCTCTGTCATCGGTTCCTCGTAGATGCCGCCACCCTTGACTGTGCTAATAAGGCATGCAGCGTCATATAGGCGTTCGCGTACGAGGCGCTGGAAGAGGAGTTGATAACGGGTTGTGTAGGAGGAGTTGTCAAAGGCTGGGTCAGTTCGGTACAGCGACTTGCCCCGGTCGCGGACCGGCTCCGTTGAACCGGGAGCACGTTCGAACACGAGGGCGAAGCCAAGCCATGGCTTGATCGCCCCCACAAGCCCGGCCTCGTAGGCACGCCACAGGTCAACAGCGTTACCGATCGCTTCCTCGGTCCGGTTGTTGAAGTTGTTGCCGAACGAGCCGACCTGAGACTTGCACTCGATGGCTGCTACCAAGGTGTCTTTGTAGGTCACCACGATGTCCCAGTTCTTCGCGCGCCTGTAGTAGCCAGGAAGCGAGATGATGCCGGTCTGTCGCACGGTGGCGCCGAGGTCAGCAAGCGGAGCGAACTCGCGCGCGATCAACTCTTGCAGGGGGTTGAGATGCAGTCCACCGGTCACCGACCCGCGGGCACCAGCGTCGACCTTCCCCGTTTCGATCTGCTTCTGTGTCTGAAGATCACGGCCCGTCCAGAATGCCTTGACCGCTGCGTTGTAGTCCTCGTAGCTCGCCGTCACGTCGCGCTCTCCCTGCCTCCAGAAGGCGCCAGGTCGTATTGCTTCAGATCGATGCCGTAGGCAGCAGCTGCCGCCTGTGTCGCGGCGTTGGTGTCACGGGTCCGAAACGCGCGTCGTAGGGCGTCCTCGATGTCCGCATCGATCTCTTCGGGCTTGGGTACCCGGATGCGTTTGAGATACTGGGCTTGGAATCGAAGGGTGCCGCCCCGCATCCGCACGCAGTACGCCTCGATGAATGCTTGGGCGATCTGGGATAACAGGATGCCGCCGAGGACCTCCATGTCCCAGGTATCAGAGATGACGTAGTACAAGTTGTGGTGGGGGTAGTAGCCGCCCGTCTCTAGCACGGGGTGGATGGTCGTCTTCATGTCTTGGAGGAGCAGCTTCGACTTGCCGGTGAGGCTGGACTGCACCTTGTCGATCGTGCGGTACCAGGACCGGGGGTCCTTCTTTGCCACGAACCGCTCACGCAGACTCGGATGGTTAGACAAGTACGCCGCCATCTGGGGATAGTCGGCGAGCGATACGAGCGACCCGTCCTCGGCCCACGGATTGATCAGGTAGTTGCCCTGCCACTCGAACTTGCCGGACATGAGGTCGCGGCGCATTGCGAGCGGGAGAGCACGGTCTGATTCCACAACAGTCGGGTCCTGGATGACGTACACCTTGTCCGCTCCGGTCGCGACCCCAATGGAGACCTTCGTCTGGGTGTTCAGGTCATGTAGAGGACCGAAATGGTCATTGAGGTATTCGATCAGCGCCAGCCGCGCGGGGGAGCCAGTGGGCCACGATTCATCGCCGTCGAACCAGTGCGGAAGCCGATGAGCCGTCACCCCTTTGCCGACGAATTCCTCGAAACCGTCGTCCTGGGCAGCCTTCGCCAGCGCGTTCGCGCTGGCAGCCCCGAACTCACTGGTCGTGTCAGCAACGACGGCTGAGGCCTGAGCGTGGTTGCCGAGCACCGTAATCGCTGGGTACGCCGAGACCGACAGCTCGAACGCGTCGACGTCGTGCATCGTCCAGATGTGCTCAACGGCGTAGTTGTGAGCCACCAGTTTGCGCAGGTCAGACCCGTACTGGTTCCGCATCCACCGGTCGGCGCAGATGAAGCCGACCTTGCCATCGGGCTTCAACAGGCGAAGTGACCGTTCGATGAACCCGACGAAGATGTCACCACGGCCGCGCATCGTCAGCCACGTACTGCGGTACCGCGCTGCGAGGTCATCCGAGAGATCGTCATAACGGATGTATGGCGGATTACCGATCACCACGTCAGCGGCATTGTAGTCCACCTCGGGTAGCAGGAAGTCGGCGTGGTTGATCCACTCTGCAGCGAGCGCCGCTGCGGTCGACCCAGGTGCACCGGCTGTGATCAAGAGGTCACGACAGAGCGCACGAGAGATCTCCACGTGCTCGGCTTGGAGGTCGTACGCTCGGATCGCATCACCAAGCGAGGCGAGGTCGCGTTCGTAGGTGCGGGCGCTTGTAATGAGGCGCTCGACGACGGTTCCAAGGAATGCCCCGGAACCGCACGATGGTTCCACGAGGTGGAGTGAACCAAGATCACGGTCGGCGGTGTACCCGGTCAGATCGAGCAGTACCTCGACCACCCATCGACGGGTAAACACCTCGCCGTAGTTTTGGATGGCGGGGGTCGCTACAAGTGTCACGGGCACAGCTTAGGGACCAGCACTGTCGGTCCCTACGTAGACACGCCCCAAGACGTTCAAACGTGGTGGACCGGCAACGGATGTGGGCATGTTCGTAACCGAGCGGTCGAAGGTCCGCACGCCGACCGGCGCGGAGCTGGACCGGATCGCCGTAACCAACGGCCGGTTAGTCAGCGGGCCTGCCTATGACTCTGGCCCGCTGACTGACCTTGGCGCGAAGGTCCCGCCGCAACGGGGGTTTGCATTCGGCTGGAAACCTATGCGGCGTAAGCGATCGCGTCGAACTCGTGCTTCGCGACGCCATCCTGAAACGCGGCAACCTCGGCCTCGGTGAACGCCAGCTCGACGCCCGCCCAGCCGCTACGTCGGAAGAGGTGTATCCCGTCCTCGCGGCGCGTGATCTCCAGGCAGAGACCACCGGTCTCGCCCGCACGAGAGCCGACGAGGTAGGCGTCGAACTCCTCGGCGGTGAACACGAGCCGATGGTCATCGGCCGCGCCGAAGGTGGTCTTGTCGTCGCGCAGCTCGACCCAGCCGTTCCGGCGGGCAACACGCACGCATTGCTTTTCGGGGTCGCTGCGAGTCGCCTTGCGGAACTCGACTTCTGCGAAGGTGGGTCGAGTGGTCTTCATACTGCGATCTCCCTGGGGGTTGGGGTGTTTCATTCGGTGAACTCGCGCACGACCTTCTTCATGAACGTGCGGCTCTCATCGAAGCGAAGTGCGGCGTTGGTGAGACGCGCCCAGGCTGACTCGTAGGCGGATAACGCCTTCTTGTCGTCCAGGTAACGAATCTCGCCTTCGCCCTCGGTGTACGCGAGTTCGAGTGGCCCGGCCGCGCCGGGCGACGGGACGCGAAGCAAGGTGAACCGGTTGCCGATCGCCGAGCGGCGGCCAGGTGGCACGTCGTACGGCATCACCTGGATCATCACGTTGGGGCGGTTCGAGAGCGCGACCAGATGCTCGATCTGCTCGCGCATCACATCCTTCGGAGCCCACAGGCGTCGCAGGCACGATTCGCTCAAGACGAACAGGACGCTGGGTGGCTCGGTCCTGTCGAGGATGTCCTGCCGCGAGAGCCGAGCCTGCACCAAGTCCTCGATGGTCACGCCATCGGCCGTTGGGCGGTCGGCATGCATGGCTCGGGCGTATGCCTCGGTCTGCAACAGGCCGGGCACGACCTCGACCTCAGTCGAGCGCATCTGGTCTACGTGCTTCTCCAGGTCGACCAGCAACCGCAGGTCTTCTGCGTAGACCCTGTTGTGGCCCGTGGACCAGAACCCGCGCTTGTGGTTGTCGCGCCGGAGATCTCGCAGCGACTCCAGATAGCCCTCGTCTTTGAAGCCGAGCCCTTGCGCGAGGAGTACAAGGTCGCCGGGCGAGATGCTGCTACCGCCGCTGATCAGACTGGCGATCCGAGGTTGACTGGTCTCGATGAGCTTCGCGGCCTCGGCCTGCGAGACTCCTGCACTCTCGATCATGTGCGCGATCTCGCGCCCGAGCAGCAGCTTCTTCGCCGTGCGAACAGTTGGTGCCATTAATGCGCCTCTCTCGTGGGCTTGATGAGCGGCATTCCGAGCAGGGCGATTCCTCCTTCCATCACAGAGGGTATCGCCTAGCGCCACTCGATTGGACAGGTGCTCAAGGCTTGATAATAGAGCCGAGCTGTATCAGACTGCATATCTACCAGGCGAAAATGGCCCGGTTCAGGATGTGGAGACAGTAGCTTATAAGAGAGGCACCTATGCAGACACCCCCCGCCATCACGAATACGCCCCCGACCAGGAGAGATGTCGGTTGTACCGACGGCTTTAAGCGGCCGAAGAAGGTCACCACCTACCTCGGCGGCGACCGCGTTGTCCTCCTTGCGCCCCCGGCTGAGGCGGCGCTGATGACTCCCGAGGCCGCGCGAGAGCTTGCCGACCACCTGAACGAGCACGCCGACGACGTCGAGACCCGGCGGCGGGTCGTGCCCTTCGCACGCCGATGAGACCAGCCCGGCCGACCTGCGGATCCCCAGGCGGGGCGAGCCGGGCCCATGTGGCGGGCGGCGCGACGTCGAGTCTGACGGTTCCCGCAAATACCAGACTCCGCGCGCCGCTCGCCGCCCCTCAATCAGGACGAGGTGAACGATGACCATCGAGGCCGAGCGCCTGTTCGTCACGTGGTTCCGCAGCGGAACCGACGGCCAGGACCACGCCATCACCGATGAGGCGAACGCGCTGGCGCACGAGCGCTGCGAGGACGCCGAGGCCGTCTGCGGGCACGTCGTGACCCCGGTGTCGCTGACCTTCCCTCCTGGACCGCGCTGTCCCGCGTGCGTGCGGTTCGTCCGCGCTCGCGAGACGCTGCGCGACTTCGATCTGTGGATGGACAGCTCACCCCGCCGTAGCCGCAAGCCGTCCTTCCTACGGCGGCTGTTCGCAAAGCCCCCTGTCCGATCCGTTGCCGCCGAGGCAATCCCCCGAGCGGATCGGCCAGGGCCAGACCACGGCGGCCCCGTTGAGACCCCGACCTCCGACGGGGCCGCCGTGCACCACCCCCCAAGGAATGATCATGGTCACGCCGCCCACCAGCGAAGAAGCCCCGCACATCGCCGCCCTGCGTCGGGCGGTTGAACTCGGGTTCCAGTTCAAGCCGCTCGCGTTCAAGCCCGAGGACGGTGGAGTACCGGCGGCGCTCTACGCCGAACGCTGGTCGCGTGACGGGGTGGTCGAGACCATCACCATGCAGGGGATGACGGAGGCCATCGCCGCGCGCATCCGCGTCGAGGACTACCCGCACGGCGATCCGATCTGGCAGCTCGCGGGCACGGTTGCCGAGGTCATCGCCGAACTGCTCGCCCTACCTGCGCACGATTCCCCCGGTGCGCCGACCCTCGCCCGTCGGGCGTCCAGCTCCCTATGGCTACCTGGCGACTCGTGACGCCGCAGTGGCCGTCGACCGAATGGCCCGGCTCCGAGTGGCCCGGCTACTTCACGCGGACGCTGCTGCACCACGTGGAGGCCAACAACTCCGAACGACTGTCGCCCGTTCTCGGCATCGCTGACTGCGGTGCCGTCTGCATCCGCCCGCGCAAGGGCGGCGACTACTCGTGGTGCTCACCCTGCCCGAAATGTTTCCCCCAACGCTGAGTAGGCAGATCGGCCCCGCAGGACCACTCGGCTAGTCCAGTGACGCCGTGATCCATCGCCGATACGTTCGATTGGTCAGGGAAAATCGCAGATCAGGAGGAGTGAAGCCGATGAAGCACGACTACCGGATCGAGGGTCACGTGAACGGGCGGCACGTGCTCGGGCGCGGCTCGGGAGAGATCGACCCATCGACCGGCGTCAGCGAGATGGACGTGCGCTTCGAGCGGATGGCCGACGGGTGGGACCCGCGCACGATCGTGCTGATGTGTTGCGACCGTGCGCTGATCATGGCTGCTCAGGAGACGATGGGAACGGTCGGCATGTACCGGGCCTCCGGCGGGGTGCTGTCGATCGGCGGACATCTGCCGGGCAACTCGCGCGACAGCGTGATGCGCACCGCCGACGGTGAGCTGATGGCGCACGTGCAGGCCACCTCGATGACCGACTTCCGCGCAGAGGAGGCGTTCGACCACTCGCGCATCGAGGGCGGGTTCTCCCACCTGCAGCGCGGGATCAACGGGATCAAGCACATCCCGGCGTTCGACGGCGTGATGATGCAGGCCGGACCGAACCTCGTGGTCGTCACGACCCGATTCAGTGCTGAACTGGAGGACGGCAGCACCATCTACGGCTCGACCAACTACCCGCACTACCTGCCAGAGCAGGCGGTCGAGATCCCGTACTACCAGCTCCTGCGGGTGGAGTCGGTGGAGCAGGAGTTGGACGGCAACCACCTGTACTCCAAGGTCACCACGCGAGTGCTGCCGCTGACGCCGCCCGGCGACGACACGGTGAGCGCGACGGTCGAGCGCCTGACGACGCTGGCCTGACCTCGACACGGAGCGGCGGCTACCTCACCACGGGTAGCCGCCGCTCCACGTCGTTTAACCGTTAGCCTTGGCCTCACCACTATCACGACCAACGCCCCGTAACTGGAGAGGCCCGATGTCCCGTCGTTACATCACGACCGCCATTCCGTACGTGAACTCCAAGCCGCACCTCGGCTTCGCGATGGAAATGGTGCAGACGGACGTCATGGCCCGTCACTGGCGGCACCGTGGACACGAAGTTCGCTTCCTGTCCGGCACCGACGACAACTCGCTGAAGAACGCCATCGCGGCCGAGGCCGAGGGTGTGCCGACCAGTGAGTTGGTGGACCGCAACGCCGCCGCGTTCTACGGGCTGCGCGACCCGCTCCAGATCAGCTTCGATGACTTCATCCGGACCAGCGCCGACCCGCGCCACAAGGTCGGCGTCGATCGGCTCTGGAAGGCCACCGACGCCTCCGCCGATCTGTACCGCAAGGACTTTGAGGGCCTGTACTGCGTCGGTTGCGAGCAGTTCTACAACGAAAGCGAACTGGTGGACGGGCTCTGCCCCGAGCACCTGACCGCGCCCGAACTGGTCAGCGAGGAGAACTGGTTCTTCAAGCTCTCCAAGTACGAGGACCGGCTGCGGGAGCTGATCGAATCCGGCGAGCTGCGCATCGAACCGGAGAGCCGCCGCAACGAAGTCCTCGGCTTCATCAAGACCGGCCTCCAGGATTTCTCGATCTCGCGCTCGACCGAGCGGGCGCGCGGCTGGGGTATTGAAGTCCCCGGCGACCCGTCCCAGGTGATCTACGTCTGGTGGGACGCGCTGGGTAACTACATCACCGCCCTGGATTACGGCACCGACGGCGAGAACTACCGCCACTGGTGGATCAACTCCGACGAGCGCACGCACGTGATCGGGAAGGGCATCGTCCGCTTCCACGCGGTCTACTGGCCCGCCATGCTGCTCTCGGCCGGGCAGCCGCTCCCGACGACGATCTTCGTGCACGACTATCTGACGGTCGAGGGCAAGAAACTCGGCAAGAGCCTCGGCAACGCGATCGATCCCGTGGCCATCGTCAACGACTACGGGGCCGACGCTCTGCGCTGGTGGCTGGTCCGCGAGGTGCCGCGCGTCGGCGACGCCAACTACACCACTGAGCGACTCATCGGCCGCTACCACGAAGACCTCGCCAACGGGCTGGGCAACCTGGTCAACCGGGCAGTCAGCATGGTCCACAAGTACCGGGGCGGCACCGTCCCGGCGCTAGCGGACCCGCTGCCCGAGCTGCCGCTGACCAAGCTCATCGACGCGGCCCCGGCGGCGGTGGACGCCGCGATGGACCGCTTCGACTTCCGGGCGGCCACGGCTGCGGTATGGCAGATCGTGGAGGAGGCCAACCGCTACGTCGTGGAAGTCGAGCCCTGGAACCTGGCGAAGGCCGAGAAGAAGGGCGACGCCGACGCGGGCCAACGACTCAGCGACGTGTTGGCGCTGCTCGTGCACGCCTGCCGCGCAGTCGCCGAGGAACTGCCCCCATTCCTCCCGGAAGCCGCCCGCCGGGTGGCCGCCCAGCTTGGCTCCGGGACCGATCAGCTCGACAAGCCGCAACCGCTGTTCCCCCGGATCGAGGTCCAGACAAACACCGCAACGGCATGACCTCGCATGCCCCACACCTTCCACGCCGGGGACTCTTAACGGCGACACCGAGATTCACCCGATTGGTGTATTGATATCGGGAATAAACGCAGGCATTCTGGATAGTCCTGGGTTGTGACGTCGAGTTGCCCGCCAGCTGACCGGAAGGAGAGTAGCGCGGGTGGCGGTGGTGTCGCAGCGTGGGCGTCACCCTGGTTGACCGGCCGGACGACCCTCCTCGGATGGGGGCGTTTGGAGTTGAGGTCCCGGTGGCGCGCAGCGTCCCGGCCGTGTCCAGCGCACGCGGCACCCCTGATGGGGTGTCTTGATGGTAATGAGGGTTCATGTACCGGCTATCTAGAGCCGGACCCCTTGAGCATCCGCGACAGTGCCCGAGACCGAAGGCTTCCGCGCTGCTGATTTTCTCGCCGTCCGGCGTTCTGACAATCCCTCGTGTACGCACCCGCTGGGTGCGCGCCTGATCGTCGTACGCCGCGCCCGGCAAGCCCCCTATTCCCTGTGCTGCGCATCCATGGCGGTGCCGTGTCTCCAAACGGGCTCAACGGTCTCTTGCCTCACGCGGCGGGCTGTTGGGGCGCTGTCCGGGTGAAGATGGCGTGCTTGGTGTCGAAAAACGGCGTTGTTTCCGGCTTCTTGGGGTGAGGCCGGTCTGCAAAAACCGGCGGGTAACCGCGCTTTAGAACAGTGAAGGGAGGGATGCCGCTGGCCTGACCGGGAGGCGTGAGCATCGCGAGTGCTGAGAACAACTGAACAGGAGATGTCTGTGGTCTCGCCTATACGGCGGACGGGTTCGTGCTACCCGCCCGTGTTATCGACGCATGTCTTCGTGGGAGGTTTTTCCGTTGCTACACAACAACTTTAACACGCCAGGGATAGCAAGTGCAGTCCCGGCCGTAAAGGGTTCGTCGTCGTGCACCGGGTCGCCGGTGGCGGGGTTGATGTGTGATCCGTGGCAGACGTTCAACGGGTTCATGTCGTGGGTGTCGTACACGCTGTGGTCGCTGATTCAAGTCTGGTGGCCGCTGCTGGTCGTCGCGGCCGTGTGCGCGTTGGTGGCGGGCGCGGTGCTGGCGCGGGTGGTGCGGTTGCGGCGGGCGCGGGAGATCGCGGGGGCGCGGTTTTTCGAGATCACCCCGCCGCACCGGTTGCCCTCTGAGGGGGCGGTGCCGTTGTGGCGGCTGCTCGCGGCGAAACTCGCCGAACGGCGGTCACGGACACGGGTCGCGTTGGAGCTGTGGGCCGACAATGCCGATGGCCGTATCCGCGCCGGGCTGTGGGTTCCCGGCGGTGTCGCGGCCGAGGAGCTGGCGGACGCGGTGGGGCAAGCCTGGCCCGGCTGCGGCCTGGTCGAAACCACCCCGCCCCAGTTGCCTCGGGGCGCGGTGGGGGCGACGGAGCTGGTGCCGGGTGAGGGGCCGTGGGCACCGCTGGTCGATCACCAGCACCGACCCGATCGCGGCCCGGTGGCGGTGGAGGACGAACCGTTGCGCGCGGTGCTGGACTCGCTGAACAACATCGCGACTGGGGGTTTGTTCGCGTCGGTGCAGGTGGTGGTGTCCCCGGCACGCGGCACCGGCCGGCGCGGCCGGGGCGCAGTCGGCCGGCGCGGTCTGGCCGGGTTGCTCGGCCTGGTGGCGCGCGGTCTGGTGCGTTGCCTGCTCTCGATCGTGGACCTGTTCCTCTCGTCGTCGTCTTCGTCGTCGCGGGGTTCGTCGTCGCCGTCGCGCACGGCCGAGGCTGATCCGCTGGTGGTGGCGCGGCGGCGGGCGCGGGAGGCCAAGCAGAAGGCGGGGCCGCATCTGCGGGCCACCGTGCGGCTGGTGGTCGCCGGAACTCGCAAAGCGGGTCCGGCGCGGCGGGGTAGTCACGACCTCGCGGGGGTGCTGGCCGCGTTGGCGACCGACGAACACGTCACCGCCCGGCTGCGGGTGCGCCGCGCGGTCGGGAAGGTCGATCGCTACGAGCACGGACGCGGGTTCATCGCCAGCACCCGCGAACTCGCGGCACTGTGGCATCTGCCGCACGAGCCCGGTAGCCACGGGCTGTCCCATCCGGAGGTGCCGCAACGCAAGGCCGACCGCGCCCTTCCCCGCTTGGATGACTACCGCCACCGCCGAGGAAACCAGGCACAGGACCGGCTTGGTTCGCGGCGCGGTCGCCGTGAGGGGTTCGGGGGTGAGCGCGATGCGGCCTGACACCGACCACCACGGCGCACACGATGCCGACCACGCCCGTAGCGGGCTGGCGGTGTCGCCGTTCACCGACCCTGCCCGGCAAGCGCCGAAGCTGCTGGGCGCGACCACGACCGGTCTCGCGGAACTGGTCGGGCTGGCCGTGCCCGACGCGCGGCACCACCTTCACGTGCAAGGGGTGACCGGGGTGGGCAAGTCCACGTGGCTGGCCCATCACGTGATCGGCGAGGCCGACGCCGGGCGCGGCGTGGTGCTGCTCGATCCGCAAGGCGACCTCGCCACCAACGTCCTCGACCGGTTGCCCGCCGGGTGCGGGGATCGGTTGGTGATCCTCGACCCCGACGAGCAGAAGGCCCCGGCGGCGTTCAACGTCTTGCACGCGGCCGATCCGGGGCTACGGGCGTTGGTGGCCGATGGGGTGGTGTCGGTGTTCCGCCGCCTGTATGCGGCGTCGTGGGGGCCGCGTATGGACGACCTCATGCGCGCGGCCTGCCTGACCCTGATTCGCCGGGAGGGTTCGACGCTGGCCGATATCGTGCCGCTGCTGCAACACGCGGCGTTTCGCCGTGAGGTGCTGGCCGAGGTCGGCGAACCGGAGGGGCTGGAAGGGTTCTGGACGGCGTTCGATGAGGCCACACCCGCCCAGCGCGGGCAGTTGTGCGCGCCGGTCACGTCCCGTCTGCGGTCGGTGCTGACGCGCCCGTTCGCGCGGACGCTGCTCGGTGCGCCCCGGTCGAGTTTCACTCTCGCCGATGTGCTCGACGGCGGCATTCTCATCGCCCGCTTGCCGAAGGGCGGCATCGGGGAAGACTGCTCGCGGTTGGTGGGGTCCTTGCTGATTGCCGGGTTGTGGCAGGAGATCACCCGCCGCGCGACCCGGCCGCCCGCGCGGCGGCCGGACGCGACGATCGTCATGGACGAGTGCCACAACTTCCTGCACCTGCCCATCGGCGTCGAAGACGCGCTAGCCGAAGCCCGCGGTTACCGGGTCTCGCTTGTGCTGGCGCATCAGCATCAGGCGCAGTTGCCGCCGGATGTGCGGGAGGGGATCGACGCGAACGCCCGCACTAAGGTGTACTTCACGGTGTCGCCGGACGACGCGCGCCGCCTGGTGCGGCACGTCGCCCCGGACATCGACGAACACGGGCTACGCCGCCGCCCGGCGTTTCAGGTCGTCGCCCGCGCCGTCGCGCATGGACGGGACACCCCGGCGTGCACGCTGGACACCCTGCCGTTGCCGCCCGCGCCGCGTGGCCGTGGCGCGGCGCTGCGGAAAGCAGCGCGCGCACGGACCGGGCTGTCACGACAGGCGCGCGGTGAGCGTGAGTCGGCGCGCAAGCTCGACACCACACCCGCCGCCAGCACGGCCGCGCAAGCGTTACGGCAGCACTGGAACACCAACCCCAGCAACGGTTTCGGTGACAGCAATTCGGTGGACAACTCGGTAGGCAACTCGTGGGCAGCTTATGAGCTGCCTACCGAGTTGCCGCCCGAGGCCGCCTAAAACCCCTGCGTAGGACCACTGTGGAGGACTCATGTCCGTGCCCCAACATCCTAGGAATACCTACCCCCAACCCCCAAGGGTGCAACTACAACCCGCCAGCAACGGCGAAGCACTGGCCCGCTCACGCGGCCTGACCGAGCGGGACATGTCGCTGCTGTCCTACCTGGACCGGCACCGCGTACTCACCGCCTTACAGGTCACGCGGCTGCTGTTCGGCTCGGCGCACCACGCCCGCCACCGGCTCACCGCGCTCTATCAGCGTGGGGTGCTGGCGCGGTTCCGGCGCGAGGTCTGGCCAGGCTCCCAACCGTGGCGCTACACCCTCGGCCACGTCGGCGCGACCGTGCACGCCGCCGCCACCGACACCCCGCTACCGAAACCCTCGGCGGTCACGGAAAAGGTGTTGCGGCTGGCGCACTCGCCGCACACCGAACACCTACTCGGCGTCAACGAGTTCTTCACCCACCTCGCCGGACACGCCCGTCTCCATGAGGGGTGCGCGCTGGGGCAGTGGTGGCCCGAGACCATCACCGCCGACGCCTGCGGCGGCATCGTCCGCCCAGACGGCTACGGCGAATACACCGACCCGAACGGCACCCTCGGGTTCTTCTACGAACACGACACCGGCACCGAAACCCTCCACACCCTCACCGACAAGATCACCAAATACGCCGAACTCGCCCAAGCAGGAATCGGCAAACCCGTCCTGTTCCGGCTACCCAGCGTCGCGCGCGAACGGCACTTGCACGAGGCCATCACGCGCCGATGGCCCGGCAGGCTCCCCGTCCCGGTCGCCACCTTCGCCGCCGATCACCCGGCACCGAACGAGCCCGCGACGGACGCGGTATGGCTACCTGTCGGACAGACCCGACGCCGCGCACTCACCCAGCTCCCGGCACCGCTCGGCGCACCCGCACACCGAGTGCCGCGACGGGGAGCAGCATGAACAACACCCAACACGCCACCGATCCGCACGGGTGCCGGTTGTCGGCGGCGCGGCTGGCGGCGATGGCCGCCGCCCTGTCGGTACCGGACGGCGGTTTCACCGTCGACCCCATCACCGGCACCGACACCCGCACCGGCTACGCCGTCTCCGTCCACCCGGAGTGCGAACGCCTCTACCGCCGTCGCGTCACCGCCGATGACCTCACCGACTACCTCACCCACACCCGGACCGCGCTCACACTGGCGTTGCCGGGGCGGGTGTTCGCGGCTGGCGCGACCCCGACACCGGCCGCATCTACCTTCGACGTGTCCGCCGTCGCGCCCACGCTGACCGCCGCGCTCGACCTCGGCCGCCGTGCCGGGCAGCGCGCCGTGTTCGACCTCGCCGCCGCACAGTCCATCCCCATCCCGGCACGCGCGAACGCGCGAGACGGGGCGGGAAAAGCGGTCTCGCGCGTCGCACCGGAACGAGACTTCGCGTCTCGGCCAGTCTCGCCGGTCTCGGAACCGGTCCCGCAACCTGTCTCGCCCACTGATTCGGAGGTGACCAACCCACCACACGCACACCCTGCCCGCCGACGCCGCCAAGGAGACACCCGCAATGCCCGCCTCCACGCCGCGCCCACCCCGCAACACCAACGCCCAAGCACACGCCGAAGCCGACAACGACCCCGGCGGCGTGGTGCTACCGTTCCGCCGACCGTCCACACGAGACCACACATGGACGGTCGAGAGCATCGATACCGAACCCCTGACCGCCCAGCAGTACGACGACGCGGTGACCGCGCTGGCCGCGCTCATCGGCCAATGGAAAACCCGCCACGATACCAACGGTAACAACGAAAAAGCCGCCTAAAGAGGCCGAGGAAACCCATTGTTCCGCTTCACTTTCCCGCCCGGATTTGGGACAATGGAAGCAATGGGGATCACGGCCGCTACCAGCGGTTTTCAGTGAATTTTAGTAGCGTGCCGGGGGCTTGCAGAAACCTTGCACCACCTGGTTTCACCGGCAAGTCCCCGGCACGCCCGCACCACACAGGGAGCCCGGTAACCATGACGCGATCGGCGACGAAACGGCGCGGTCTCAAGACCACCCGCACCCTCGATGACCTCGACACGGTACGGGTCGGGATCTACGTCAGGCGTTCCACCGACGACGAACACCAGCCCTACTCCATCGAAGCCCAAGACAACCGCCTGGAGTCCTACGTGGACTCACAACCTGAGTGGCGACTCACCAAGCGGTTTCACGATGACGCCTCCGGCGCGACCACCGACCGTCCGGGACTGCAACGCGCACTCGCCGCCGCGCGTGCCGGACTGATTGACGTGCTGCTGGTCTACCGGGTTGACCGGTTCTCCCGGAACCTGTCCCACATGGTGACCCTGCTAGACGAACTCGACCACGCCGGGGTGGTGTTCCGGTCGGCTACCGAGCCGTTCGACACCGCGACGCCGATGGGGCGGATGCTGGTGCAGATGCTCGGCATGTTCGCCCAGTTCGAGCGCGACACCATCATCGACCGGGTCATCAACGGGATGGAGCGCAAGCACGCCAACGGCAAGTGGAAGGGCGGGAAACGCCCGTTCGGCTACCAGGTGGACAAGACCACCGACACCCTCGTTCCCGACGAGTCCGAAGCCGTCATCGTCCGGTTGATCTTCGACCTCTACACCCGCGACCGGCTCGGCACCCGCTCGATCGCGAAGGTGCTCAACGACCGGGGCCACCGCACCACCACCGGCGGGCGCTGGTCCGGACACCAAGTACTCCGCGCCCTGAACAACCGCGTGTATCTCGGGGAACTGTCGTTCCGGGAAGCCACCAAGACCGACACCCACCCCGCACTCATCACCGCCGCAACATGGGAGAAGGCACAAACCATCCTCGACGCGCGCGGCGAGTCCCACGCCCACCGCGCCGCCTCCGGCTCCGACTACGTGCTGACCGGGCGTCTGCGCTGCCCCAAGTGTGATAAGGCCATGATCGGGACACGGGCGACCGGGCGGAACAAGACCTACCGCTACTACACGTGCTGGAACCTCGCTCGCTACGACGCCACCAAGTGTGACGCGAAACGGCTCAACGCCGACGCCGTAGACGCCGCCATCCTCGACGCGCTGACCGACTTCTACCGCACCCGACACGACCTCATCACCGACGCGATCACCGCCGAGCAAGCCCAGCACCGGGCCGCGCACGCCGACCGCCGCGCCGAACTCGCCACCATCCTCACACAGATCACCAACACCGATCAGGCCATCGACCGCTACCTGACCGCGTTCGAGAACGGCACGATGGATGAAGAACTCGTCGCCGACCGCCTCACCGGTCTACGGGCGCGGCTCAAGGAACTCCGCGCCCGCCGCAACGACCTCACCGCCGACCTTGACGACGGCCCCGCCGCACCCGACGCCGCCGCGCTCGCCGAGGTCGCCGACCACATCGGCGACGTGATCACCGAGGGCAGCCACAACCAGACCAAAGCCCTGATTGAAGCTCTGGTCGCCAAAGTCACCATCACCGGGCCGAACACGCTCAAGCCCGTGTTCCGCATCCCCCAACCCCGCAAAACAAACGAGGCCGCAACCGCTGTACCAGCAGAAACGGCCCCGAAAGGAGTGGTTCGCACAATGACTACATCGGTGGAGCTGAGGGGAATCGAACCCCTGACACCCAGACATCATCGACCTGGCTGAGTACGAGTTGCCCGTGCTCGACGAGCCGGTGCCGGCGATGTTCGCCGACTACCGCCACAGCCACACCAAACGATGGTCGACGGTGACCAACTCGTGCAACGCGTTCGTGTTCTTGATCTCGCCCGGCGTGCTCTCGCCAGGTGAGCACCGTTCCTGGAAGAGTCCCCCTCAGTCTGCTCAGCGTTGAGGGACGGCAGCGGCTGGTTGGTTACGCAGCGACTTCAGACGATCAGCGCCGTTAGGCGTTGCCGTATGACTGTGCTCGTCTCAGTCACGATTCTGTCAACGAGTTCGGCGACCGTAGGGATGTCCCGGATGATGCCTGTACCAGGCCCGCGCTCCAGATGCCGCCCTCCAGCTCCCCGTCGTCGAACACAATGCGCCCACGTGCCCCGGCGACGAGTTCGCGAACGTCAGGGAACTCCCCGCCGTTATCGAGGATGTCCACCACACGACGGCTGACCGTGTTGCTTGCCACTCACGCGGTGTTCCGCAGCGGCCGGAAGATCAGTTCGGTGTCCCGTTCGCTGTTAGCCACGATCTGTTCCTTGACCCGCTGATGCACCGGCGACTCGGCCGTGCACAGAAACCGGGTTCCCATGCTGATGCCGTCTGAGCTTGCCCCGGTGCCGCCACCAGGCCGCGGGCGTCGGCGAAACCACCGGAAGCCAGGATCGGCACGGATAGTACGTCTGCCGCAGCCGGCTTCGGGGTGGAGTTGTTAGAGGCCACGGTTTACGGCACTGCGAGCTGACGTCCGGCAAAGAAATCGTGCCTCTGGCGAAGGGACGATTCTTGGTCCGGTACTCAGACTCTTCGTACCTTTCCGGACACTGCGCCGGTTGCCTGTTGAGCGCTGCGGTTTCAGTTCCGCAGTGTGTATGGCTTGAGCTTCGGCTCCTGTGCGGCCTTCGGAGCGAGCGCGAGCTGGTCGGCGATGACGCCGACCAGCGCGGCGTAGTTTCCGGGGAACTGCACGGCATCGACACCGGGCATCAGAAGTTGCCCGCAAACCGCGCCGTCGATCCGTTTGGGTTCGGCGGGTCCGGGATTATCGAGTGCGTCGCGGGCGAGCGCGTAGGCGATTGGGTCGTAGGTGCCCACGGCCAGATGTTCTGACGTCAGCGCGGTGGGACACACATCCTGCAATGCGACGTTGGTGATGGCACCGCCTCCGCCATGCAGTGAGGTGGTACCGCTATCGTCGAGGTTGGGTTGGACGAACTCGTCGGTGCGCGTATAGATCTGGGTGTAGGAGATGCCAGGGAAAGTTTCCTGGTAGGAGTTTATCGCCTGGGTATAGTGCGAATTGAACTTCTGTTGCCACATAGACTCCGAACAGCCAGGCACACACATCGCGTTGATAACGATGCTGCCGTGATTGGTAGCGCCGAGTCCGATGTAGTCGTCGACCTTGTCCCGAAGATCAGGCCAGAACCGGAGGGCGAAGCGGGGTTCAGTTCCGCCCTGGCTGTGGCCGACGATGTCGACCTTGTTGCCGCTGGTCTCATACACCTTCCGAATGGCGTTGACCACGTACTCGGCCGAGATCTGTGCGTCCGTCATGGCATTGTTCGGTAGGGTCACCGAGCAGTAGGGCCGCCCGATTTGGTCCAGGGCTGGAAACCAGTTCCAGCCGTAGTCCTGCTCCGGCGTGAGTGTCGTGCCCGGCACGAATAAGACGACTTCTTCGCTGGTGTCTCGAGCGCTGGCAGTGCACTTGAGAGCTCCGTCGAGCACGGCCTGGGGGACTGACAGTGTCGGACCCGGCTGATCGACGGGCGCGAACTGCTCGTCGGGAATGGTCGGCGGCGACAGCGGCAGCACGGACGGGTTGACGATCCGGAACAGCGACTGGGGCGGCGGCGACGTGGGAGCTGCCGGGGCTGCCAGGGCTGACCCAGTCACCAGGCCACAGGCAGAGATGGATGCGATCGCCGCCACCGCGAGGCGCGGCAACATTTTTGTGTTCATGTTTGTCTCCGTTACACACACGACGTTGTGTTGCACGGCGGAGCATAAGGTGAACCATGTAAGATGTGCAACACAGGACCGTGGACGAGTCGGAAGTCAGGTGGCTAGTGGTGATCAACCCCGCGGGCGGTGACACTCCATTGCGGCCGACACCGCTGCAGCGGCAGCTTCAGCAGGGGCTCAGGTCACCGCGGGCCACACCTCTGGAGGCCCTGAAGATTGCGGGAGAGTGGTTCAAGCACGGTCGCCGCATCGACATCCAGGGACTGGCCGGCGAACTCGGCGTAAGCAGGGTGACGTTGCACCGTTGGGTGGGAACCCGCGAAGAACTGTTGATAGAGGTGCTCTGGGCCAGCACCGACCGGGCACTGTCCCGATTGCACGATCAGGTCGTGGGCGAGCAGGTAGCGACTAGCCATGCAGCGGAAGTACTCAGCAGATGGGCCGAGGAAGTCATCCGCCATCCCGGAGTCCGGCAGTTGCAGGCCGAAGAATGCGAGATGTTCGCTCGCCTGGTAACCCTGAATCACAGCGAGTTTCAGCGCAGGCTCATCGACAGGGTGGCACAGCTAATTGCCGACGATCGGCAACAGAATCGGATCACGATTGAGCTGGACGTCCACGAACTGGCGTACACCACTGTGCGCATCACCGAATCCTTCATCCACACTCCGGCGATCACCGGCGGTGCCCCAGACCCGAACAGCAACGCCCGCGTGCTGCACGCCCTCCTGCGCTGAAGCTCGGAGGACCATGTGGTCTACGAACGCCGACCTGGTACCCAGCCACTGAGATCCCGTGCCTGGGAGGTGCGTCGTATCGAGAACAGAGGCCGACTCTCCCGCGGCGCTCGATCGCACCCCGCGATCGAGCCTGTCCGCTCGCTCGTCTACCCACACGTTGGGAATACTCGATCCCACCACAGCTCCCAGGAACCGAAAGTTAGGGAGCCGAAATGGTGTAAAACCCCAGGTCAGACACTGTGGAGCTGAGGGGAATCGAACCCCTGACCCCCGCCTTGCAAAGGCGGTGCTCTACCAATTGAGCTACAGCCCCGGACGCGGGCGATGGCCCGCGGGACGATCAGTTGTTGCTGGAGGCGTCCGAAGAGTTTGCCTTCGCCGGTGCGCTGCCGTTGGTAGAAGCTCCACCCAGCGGCGTGCTGGTCGGCGCGGTGGCCTCACGCCACAGGTCGGCCTCGGCCTTGGCGTCCTTGTTGCGCTTGATGGCGAACAGTACGCCGCCCGCTACGGCCGCGAGCGCCAGCAGCTTCTTCACGTGAAGCCCCTCCCTCAACAACTTGTGAGTGTGCTCCTGCGATGTTACTGCACGCTCCCTGGCCGCCGTTTATCCGGTGGGGGTCACGGGTACGTCACTGGTGACGACGTCCTTTCGATGATTGGAGACGCCGGTGGCTGACAAGGATCAGCAGCAAGAAGGCATCAAGGGAGCTGTCGAGGACATCAAGGGCCGGGTCAAGGAAACAGCCGGCACCTTCATGGGCAACGACTCAATGGAGCGCGAAGGCGAGGCCCAGCAACAGAAGGCCGACGCCCAGCAGACCGCCGCGGAGAAGGAAGCCGAAGCGGAGCAGGCTAAGCACGAGGCCAACATCGCCGAAGGCCGCGAACGCTCCCAGCAGTAACCCCGACCGCCGCGAGTGCGCCAACGGGAGAACCCTGCTGGCGTTCTCGCGGTTCCACGTGGAACAGAGCGGACCGGGACCGTTCAGTCGATCCGATCCGCGGTCTTCGTCACCAGTGACCGCACGATCTCCACCCGCCCGCAGTCGGCATCCAGCATCGCCTTACGTGCCGCCAGGAAACCCTCTCCGAGTGACTGCCGTTCGCTCTCCGAAAGTTTCACTCGTGCGTCGTTGAGCAGCGTCTGCTCCTCTTCATTGGTGTGGTGGTTCACCACCTCCACCAACTCCTCCAGCTTCTCGTCGTAGGCCTCACCCTCGACGTCGCCCACTTCGAGGAACGCCAGCAGCGCCTGGTTGATCTCCGCGTGCTCCTCCTCCCCGTGCTCGACCTCTTGATCGGTCGACGACGCGTGCCGGCGCAGCTCCGGGTACACCTCCCGCTCCTCCGCATCTGCGTGCGCCACCAGCAGCGCGGCGAATTCGGATCGCAGCACGCTCCGCTCGGCTGAGACATCGCGGAGCCCACGCATCAACTCCTCGAACTCGCGGTGATCTGCCAGGATCAGTTCGACGACATCGGGCACGACGTGTCCTCCCGTGCTGAGGGCCAATTGGAGCTATCAGCTTCGCCATGCCGATCACAGTGCGCAAGTACTCCTGTGCGGAACGCGGGATTTCGGCATTTTCGACCGGCCGCACCAATCCGGAAACGCCGCGGCAGCGAATTAGAAGTGTGTGACCACCGTCATGCGCGCCTGCGCAGTGATCGTCCACACGGGGCGGTGTTACTGCGCCTTCGCAGAACGCGAACCAGGAGGATTTTCGATCATGCATAGAAAGGCACTACGAACTGGGCTCGGACTGGCAGCCGCTGCCGGACTGATTCTGACCGGCTCGGCCACCGCCGCGGCCGACCAATCCGATGGTCAGCACGGCAACCAGAACCGTACGGTGACCGTCTTCAAGCTCGACGAGCTGAACGACAGCGGCGCTCGCGGCATCGGTGTGGTCAAACTGAACGGCAACCAGGCCGATGTCCGGATCTTCGCGTCCGGCCTGCTCGCCGACCACCCACACGCTCAGCACTTCCACATCGGGGGTGCTGGCCAGTGTCCGACCAGCGAGCGCGACACCAACGGAGACGGCATCGTCAGCACGGTCGAGGGCCAGCCTGACTACGGATCCATCGGTACCTCGCTCACCACCAGTGGTGACACCAGTCCCGCCAGCGGCCTGGCCGTCGACCGCTTCCCGACCGCGCCGAACGGTTTCGTGCGTTACGACCGCACCATCACCGTCAGCGACGAGTCGGCGCAGAACTTGCGGGACGGCAACGCCGTGATCGTGCTGCACGGCATCGACGCCAACAACAGCGGCACCTACGACGGTGACGCCCCCAGCGAGCTGAACCCCGCGTTGCCGCTGGAAGCCACCGCACCCGCTGCTTGCGGGAACCAGACCGTGCTCGCCGGCGCAGGCGCCGACCGCGGTCTCGGGCTGGACCTTGGCCTGAACCTGTTCGACAGGCGCTAAGGCAGCCGATAGGACGCTCGGAGGCCGGTTGGCGACAACGCCAACCGGCCTCTGACGTCGGTCCACCCTGGAAGTCTTGAACCTCCGGAGCCCTTCCCAGCGAGCACACCGCGGAGGTCACCGAGTAAGACCCGTCCGGCCCCCGGCCGGTGATCCACCCGCGAATGCAGTCAGGCCCCGTTTCCCTGAAGTGGGAAACGGGGCCTGACTGTTCTGTGGGCCCAGGAGGACTTGAACCTCCGACCTCTTCGTTATCAGCGAAGCGCTCTAACCGCCTGAGCTATGGGCCCGCAACGCCTGGAAAGATTACAGGATGGCGCAGCACGCTCCGACACCGGGTTACTCACGCTCGGACAGCGTGACCTCCAGGCCGCCGGCCAGGTCGGCCGAGACGTTGTAGATGAAAGCACTGACCGTGGCCAGGGCCGAGATCAGCACGATGTTGATCGCCCCGACCACGGCCGCGACACCGAAAACCGGCCCGACACTGATCAGCGGCTCACCGGCCGCCTCGTCGCCATCACCCTGCACGAGCGAGCTGTAGGTGCCGTTCAGCTTGTCCCACACACCCATGCCGTCGAGCACGGTGTACAGCACACCCACCGCGACGAGCCAGACGAAGAACAACGCGAGTCCGAGCACGAGCGACAGCTTCAGCACCGACCACGGGTCGAACCGCTTGATCTGCAAGCTCGCCCGCCGCGGACCACGCCCCGGCCGCCGCAACGCCGTCGGCGTCGCACGGCCGCGTGAGCCCGTGGTGCCCATTCCGACGCGCTCACGGGTACGGGTCGCCTGGTCCTGCTGGCCCGCTTCCCCACCGCCGAACAGACGATTGGCCGCGGAGCCGCTCACCACCGTCTGGTCGGCGCCCGCGTTCCCGTACCCGCCGTTGGCCGACTCGTCCGCGGGCAGCTGGCCCGCGGGCAGCTGGCCCGCGGACCACCGCTCGCCGTACTCGTCGACGGAGGTCTCGCGCTCCTGCCCGGTCGCGGCGGACGAGCTGGCGTTGTCCTGGGCAACGCGCTGCCAGGGCGGGGTGTCCCCGCCGCCGCTTCCGCGCTGTTCGGAGTTCTCAGGTGGTGTCACGAAGTGTCATTCCTTACCCAGCGAGCGCTACTGCTGCTCCGGCTCTTCCGACTGGTTCGACGGTTCCGACGAGGTGTCGTCGCTTACCACGACGTCCGAGGGCTCGTCCGCGTTGCGTGCGACGGCGAGCAAGGTGGTGCCCTCTCCGAGGTTCATCAAGCGCACTCCCTTCGTCTGCCTGCCGGCCTTGCGGACCTGACCCGCCGCGGTACGAATGACACCGCCGCTGGAGGTGATCGCGTACAGCTCGTCGTCGGCGTCGACGATGAGCGCACCCACCAGCCTGCCACGTTTCCGGTCGTACTGAATGGTGAGCACGCCCTTGCCGCCGCGACCCTGCACCGGGTAGTCCTCGATCGGTGTGCGCTTGGCGTACCCGCCGTCGGTGGCGACCAGGAGGAACTTGTCCTCCTTGACCACCCCGATCCCGAGCAGTTCGTCGCCCTCGTTGAACCGCATGCCGAGCACACCGGACGTCGCCCGGCCCATCGGCCGCAGCGCCTCGTCCGTGGCGTGGAACCGGATGGACTGTCCCTCCGACGACACCAGCAGCAGGTCGTCCTCCGAGGACACCAGCACCGCTCCGACCAGCTCGTCGCCCTCACGGAGGTTGACCGCGATCAGCCCGCCGGACCGGTTGGAGTCGAAGTCACTCAGCCTGGTCTTCTTGACCAGGCCCTTCTGCG
Source organism: Amycolatopsis palatopharyngis (assembly GCF_003385185.1). Lineage (GTDB taxonomy): Bacteria > Actinomycetota > Actinomycetes > Mycobacteriales > Pseudonocardiaceae > Amycolatopsis > Amycolatopsis palatopharyngis. The sequence goes on from NZ_PQHZ01000009.1 coordinate 80,117, forward strand.
TGGCCAGCACCAGGTACGGGGCGACCTCGTAGTTCCTGATCTGGATGACACCGGCGATCTGCTCGTCCGGCTGGAAGGCCAGCAGGTTCGCCACGTGCTGCCCGCGGGCGTTGCGGTTGGCCTCCGGCAGGTCGTATGCCTTTGCCCGGTACACCCGGCCCTTGTTCGTGAAGAACAGGATCCAGTCGTGTGTGGAGCACACGAAGAAGTGCTGGATGATGTCGTCCTGCTTGAGCGTCGCGCCCTGCACTCCCTTGCCGCCCCGCTTCTGCGAGCGGTACAGGTCGGTCTTGGTGCGCTTCGCGTAGCCGGTGCGGCTGATGGTGACGACGACGTCCTCGACCGCGATCAGGTCCTCGACAGACACATCGCCGTCGTAGGGGATTACCGTCGTACGCCGGTCGTCGCCGTGCTTGTCGACGATCGCGGTCAACTCGTCGCCGATGATCGCGCGCTGTCGCTCCGGCCGGTCGAGAATGTCCTTGAGATCAGCGATCTCGCGCTCGATCTCGGCGAGTTCGTCAATGATCTTCTGCTGCTCGAGAGCCGCGAGCCTGCGCAGCTGCATGTCCAGGATCGCGGTGGCCTGGATCTCGTCGACATCGAGCAGCTCGATCAGGCCGGTCCTGGCCTGGTCCACGGTCGGCGACCGGCGGATGAGCGCGATGACCTCGTCCAGCATGTCGAGCGCCTTGACGAAACCACGCAGAATGTGCGCGCGCTCTTCCTTCTTGCGCAGCCGGTACCGGGTGCGCCGGACGATGACCTCGACCTGGTGCTTGACGTAGTGCCGCACCATCTGGTCCAGGCGCAACGTGCGCGGCACACCGTCCACCAGCGCCAGGAAGTTGACGCCGAAGTTGTACTGCAGCTGGGTGTGCTTGTAGAGGTTGTTCAGCACGACCTTCGCCACCGCGTCGCGCTTCAGCGTGACGACGATGCGCATACCGCGCCTGCTGTTGGATTCGTCCGCGATGTCGGAGATGCCGGTGAGCTTTCCGTCCCGCACCAGCGAGGCGATGTTCTCCACCAGGTTGTCCGGGTTCACCTGGTACGGCAGTTCGCTGACGACGAGGATCGCGCGGCCCTTCGCGTCCTCCTCCATCTCCACGACCGCACGCATACGCACGGAGCCGCGGCCGGTGCGGTAAGCGTCCTCCAGGCCCTGGGTGCCGAGGATCTGGCCCCTGGTCGGGAAGTCCGGGCCCTTGATCCGTTGCAGCAGCGCGGCGAGCAGCTCGTCGTCGGTGGCTTCCCAGTTCTCCAGTGCCCAGATGACACCGGAGGACACCTCACGCAGGTTGTGCGGCGGGATATTGGTCGCCATTCCGACCGCGATCCCGGACCCACCGTTGACCAGCAGGTTCGGAATCCGGCTGGGCAGTACGTCCGGTTCCTGCGTACGACCGTCGTAGTTGTCCGAGAAGTCGACGGTGTCTTCTTCGATGTCGGCCAGCATGTGCATGGCCAGCGGGTCGAGGCGCGCTTCCGTGTACCTCATGGCGGCCGCTGGATCGTTGCCCGGCGAGCCGAAGTTGCCCTGCCCGTCGATCAGCGGGTACCGCATCGCCCACGGCTGCGCGAGGCGTACCAGCGCGTCATAGATCGCCGAGTCGCCGTGCGGGTGGTAGTTACCCATCACGTCGCCGACGACGCGAGAGCACTTGTTGTACCCGCGGTCCGGCCGGAAGTTGTTGTCGAACATCGAGTAGAGCACCCGGCGGTGCACCGGCTTGAGGCCGTCGCGCACGTCCGGCAGCGCCCGGGACACGATCACGCTCATCGCGTAGTCGATGTAGGAGCGCTGCATCTCCTGCTGGATGTCGACCGGTTCGACGCGGTCGTGATCCGGCGGCAAGGTTTCCGTCATCTCGTCCTTCTCAGGTGGACAGTCCTATACGGACAGCAGTGGCACGTGCTGGATCACACGTCCAGGAAACGCACGTCCTTGGCGTTGCGGGTGATGAACGAACGCCGGGCCTCGACGTCCTCGCCCATCAGCACGGAGAACAGTTCGTCCGCCGTCGCGGCGTCGTCGATGGTGACCTGCTGCAGCACGCGGTGCGCCGGGTCCATCGTGGTGTCCCACAGCTCGTCGGCGTTCATCTCACCGAGACCCTTGTACCGCTGGATCGCATCGTCCTTCGGCAGCTTGCGGCCGGCCTTGGCGCCTGCCTCGAGCAGGCCGTCGCGCTCCCGGTCGGAGTAGGCGTACTCCGGATCCGCCCTCGGCCACTTGATCTTGTACAGCGGCGGCTGCGCGAGGTACACGTAACCGTGCTCGACCAGCGGGCGCATGAACCGGAACAGCAGGGTCAGCAGGAGGGTACGGATGTGCTGGCCGTCGACGTCGGCGTCGGCCATCAACACGATCTTGTGGTACCGGAGTTTGTCCAAATCGAACTCGTCGTGAATGCCAGTACCCAACGCGGTGATCAGTGACTGGACCTCGTTGTTCTTGAGGACCCTGTCGATCCGCGCCTTCTCCACGTTGATGATCTTTCCGCGGATCGGCAGGATCGCCTGGTACATCGAGTCCCGGCCCTCCTTCGCCGAACCGCCCGCGGAGTCACCCTCGACGATGTAGAGCTCGCACTCCTCCGGCTTCGTGGACCGGCAGTCCTTCAGCTTGCCCGGCAGGCCACCGATGTCCAGGGCACCCTTACGGCGCACCAGATCCCGTGCCTTACGTGCGGCCATCCGCGCCTGTGCACTGGAGACGGCCTTGTTGATGACCGCCCGCGCCTCGGAAGGGTTGCGCTCGAACCAGTCGGACAGCCACTCGTTCGTCGTGGTCTGCACGAACGACTTGGCCTCACTGTTGCCCAGCTTCTGCTTGGTCTGGCCTTCGAACTGCGGTTCGGCCAGCTTTACCGAGATGATCGCGGCGAGACCCTCGCGCACGTCGTCACCGGTGAGGTTCGTGTCCTTCTCCTTGAGCAGCTTCTTGTCGCGCGCGTAGCTGTTGACCACCCTGGTCAGCGCGGCGCGGAAGCCCTCTTCGTGCGTACCGCCCTCAGGAGTGTTGATCGTGTTGGCGAAGGTGTAGACCGACGGCGTGTACTGCGTGTTCCACTGCATGGCGACCTCGACCTGGACGCCTTCGCCCTGGGACTCGAAGCCGATCACGCTCTTGTGGATCGGGTCCTTGCTGCCGTTGATGTGCTTGACGAAGTCCTCGAGCCCACCGGGGTAGTGGTAGGTGAGCTCGGTGATGTTGGCGGGGGTGCCCGCCGCGTCCACGGCTTCCTCTGTGGGTTCCGCCTCCGGGCGCTCGTCGCGCAGCACGATGGTCAGGCCCTTGTTCAGGAACGCCATCTCCTGCAGCCGCCTGGAAACCGTCTCCACACTGAAGTGCGTGGTCTCGAAGATCTCCGGGTCAGCCCAGAACGTGATCGAGGTACCGGTTTTACTCGTCGGGCCGGCGTCGATCAGCTCGCCCGGCTTGGAGTGGTCGTAGCGCTGGGTCCAGATCCGGCCGTCCCGGTGCACCTCGACGTCGAGCTGGGCGGACAGTGCGTTGACCACCGAGACGCCCACCCCGTGCAGACCACCGGAGACCGCGTAGGAATCACTGTCGAACTTGCCACCGGCGTGCAGCACGGTGAGCACGATCTCCAGCGTCGGCCGCTTCTCCTTCGGGTGCATGTCGACCGGGATGCCACGACCGTCGTCGACGACCCGGACCCCGCCGTCGGCCAGCAGCGTGACTTCGACCCGCGTCGCGTACCCCGCCATCGCCTCGTCGACGGAGTTGTCCACGACCTCCCAGACGAGGTGGTGCAGACCGCGCTCTCCAGTGGAGCCGATGTACATCCCAGGGCGCTTGCGGACCGCTTCGAGGCCCTCGAGCACGGTGATGGAGGACGCGCTGTACTCATTACTCTTAGCTGCCACCGGCTGCATTCTCCTCGTCTCGCCCGCGCGTGAACGCGGACGTTCGCCCACTCCCCCAACAGTCTACTTGGCCAGGTCCGCTCACATGCGCCAAGGACACCCCTGATTTGCTCACAGAGCCACGAACGTGAAGTCGGATGTGTCCGATGGTACCCGGCGGCCACCTCGAAGCGCTCCGGCGTCCAGACAACGGCGGCCCGATCAACCCCGACACGCCGAGAGGTTCAACCGGTCGAACTACCCGCGGCCGGACACCGCTGCCGGCCCGGCCTCATCCGTACGTGTCGCGCGGACCGCGACCCGACACATGCCGCGGCCCCTTACGCCAGCTCGGGGCCGCCGGACCCTGGATCCGCATACGTTTGACCACGCCGTTACCGACCACACCTGCGATCTTGACCAGCAATTGCCCCTGCAGCAACCGCAACTGCGTCGCCCAGGCCGTCGAGGTGGCCTGCACGGTCAGTTCGCCGTCGCGCAGCGCGATCGGCTGGGCGTGTTCGGCGACCTCCTCGCCGACGAGCTGTGTCCATTGCCCGAACACCTGCCCGGTGGCCAGCCGGGTGTTCCAGCCACGTTCGACGGCGAGGCGCGAAACGATTCTGCCGAAGGGCTGTGGATCACGCTGGTCGGAACCGGCCCCGGACCACCTGCGCCTGCGCGGGTTCTGCCCGCGTCCGTTACCAGCGCCACCGCCGCGGCCGGCGGGGTTCGGTCGCCGGACACCCGGCTCGTGGCCACGGGTACTGGCCTTCTGCCTGGCCGCCTCGAGGGCCGCCCTGGCAAGGTCCCGACCGCTGCCCTCGTTCGGCCCAGTGGCGCTTTCACCCTTCGTGTCCGGCAGGGGAAGCTCACCCGGCCGATCCCGCACTGACGGGGGGTCAGACTCCCCATTCGGCCGTTTAGTCACTCCGGGCGATAACCCGTTCACAGTGTTATCCACACTATCCACAGGTTTGTCCCCAGATCGGGGCGAATGAACTGTGTCCCCGGTCACCCGGGGTGTTCTGCCTCGTGGACCTTGCCATTGCTTCCTGCGCTCAGGCACGGGTCACCCCACTTTCCGACACCGCGAACCGGACTCCGTTCAGCTCCGAAGGCACATCCTCGTCCACCGCGGCCGTCACCAACACCTGCTCTGCCCCCGCGGCGACCTCCGCGAGCCGGGACCTGCGCTTGCGGTCGAGTTCGGCGAACACGTCGTCGAGCAGCAACACCGGCTCACCGGCCTCGGCGCGCAGCAGTTCGTACGAGCCCAGCCGCAGCGCGAGGGCGTACGACCAGGACTCGCCGTGGCTGGCGTACCCCTTGGCCGGGGCCTCGCCGAGAATCAGGTCGAGTTCATCCCGGTGCGGGCCGACCAGACTGACCCCGCGCTCCAGTTCCGCCGTGCGCGACTCACCGAGCGCCTGCAACAGCACCTCGGTCAGCTCCGGCACGCTCGCGGCCGGACCACCCGCGACGCCGTAACCCGCCGGAAGCGCCTCACCGAGGCTCGATCGGTAGCCGATCTCAGCCGGCCGTGAGTCCGGCGCCACCCCCGCGTACGCGGCGCTGGTGTGCGGGGCCAGCGCCGCCACCAGGTCGAGGCGGCCTGCCAGCAGCTGCGCGCCGGCCGCGGCCAGGTGGTTGTCCCAGACGTCGAGGGTGGACAGCGCGTACGGGTCCTCCTTGCCGCCACGTCGTTTACCCGCGGTCTTCAGCAGTGCGTTGCGCTGCCGGAGCACCTTCTCGTAGTCACTGCGCACACCCGCGTAACGCGGCGCGCGCAACACCAGCAGCTCGTCCAGGAACCGTCGGCGCTCGCCGGGATCACCGCGCACGAGGGCGAGGTCCTCCGGGGAGAACAGCACGGTGCGCAGAATGCCGAGCACGTCCCGCGGCCTGCCGACCGCACCCCGGTTCACCCGAGCGCGGTTGGCCTTGCCCGGGGTGATCTCGAGCTCGACGGTCAGCTCACGGCCCTCGTTGACCACGGCGGTGCGCACCAGTGCCCGTTCACATCCGTGCCGCACCAGCGGGGTGTCGGTGGCGACCCGGTGCGAACTGAGGGTCGCGGTGTAGGCGATGGCTTCGAGCAGGTTGGTCTTCCCGCGTCCGTTGGGCCCCACCAGCACGGTCGGGCCAGGTTCGAGCGGCAGGTCGAGCAACTCCCAGGAACGGAAGTCGGTGACCTGCAGATGACGGAGATACATGGCGGTGCCTGCGACGCGCCGGCTACTCCCCGGCCTTCTTCACGGAGTGCCCACCGAACTGGTGTCGCAGCGCCGCGACGGCCCGCATGGCCGAGGACTGCTCCTGGCGGGAGGCGAACCGGGCGAACAGTGCCGCGGAGATGACCGGTGCGGGCACCGCGTTGTTGATCGCTTCTTCCAGCGTCCAGCGGCCCTCGCCGGAATCCTCGACGTAACCCTCGAGGTCGTCCAGCTCCGGGTCCTCGTCCAACGCGTGGACCAACAGCTCCAGCAGCCAGGAACGCACGACGGTGCCGCGCTGCCAGCCCTTGATCACCTCGGGCACGTTGTCCACGATGTTCGACGCCTCGAGCAGTTCGAAGCCCTCGGCGTAGGCCTGCATCAGGCCGTACTCGATGCCGTTGTGCACCATCTTCGCGTAGTGGCCCGCCCCGACCGAGCCCGCGTGCGAGAAGCCCTCTTCCCGTGAGCCCTCCGGTCGCAGCGCGTCGAAGATCGGCATCGCCTTGGCGATATCCGCGTCGGATCCACCTGCCATCAGGCCGTAGCCGTTGTCCTTGCCCCATACCCCGCCGGAGACGCCGACGTCGAGGTAGCCGATTCCCTTACTGGCCAACAACTCGGCGTTGATCTTGTCGTCGGTGAACCGGGAGTTGCCGCCGTCGATGAGCAGATCGCCCTCGCTGAGGAGGTTGCTGAACTCGGCAACCGTCTCCCGGGTCGGCGCACCGGAGGGCACCATGACCCAAACGATTCGCGGAGCGTCCAAAGCGGACACGAGCTCCTCGAGCGACCCGGTGTCACTCACATCGGGATTGCGGTCGTAGCCGACGACCTCGTGCCCGGCGGCGCGCAGCCGCTCGCGCATGTTGAACCCCATCTTGCCGAGGCCGACGAGTCCGAGCTGAACCATGAAGATCCCCTCTGTTGGCGAAGGTGCTTTCCGAAGCGCTCGAAGATCCCCGGTACTCAGCCGGGCAAGCGAACAGGCATCAGCAGGTACAGGTAGCCGGGAACCACCTGTCCCTGCTCATCCGCCGGCTTGATCAACGCGGGGCGGTTCGGAGTCGTGAATGTCAGTTCCGCACGATCGGTGTGCAGCGCGCCGAGTCCGTCGACGAGGTAGCCGGGGTTGAAGGCAATGGTGACCGGCTCACCCTCGTACTCGACCGGCAACTCTTCTTCGGCACTGCCTTCGTCGTCGCCGCCCGCGGAAAGCCGCAGCGACCCTTCGGCGAACTCCAGCCTCACCTGGGTGCCACGTTCGGCGACCAGCGAAACCCGCTTGATCGACTCCGCGAGCGCGGACACCTCGAGCACCGCCCTCGACGTGTGCTGCGCGGGCAACAACTGGCGGTATGGCGGGAATTCCGCGTCGAGCAGGCGGGTGGTCGCGTACCGGCCGGAGCCGGAAAGCCCGAGCAAACCTTCGCCGCTGGCGAGCGCGATCTGCACGGTGGCACCGCTCGCGCCGAGCGATTTGGCTGCCTCGGCGAGCGTCCTGGCTGGCACCAGCACCGCGGCGTCGGCCAGCCCTTCGGCAGGCTGCCAGTTGACCTCGCGCATGGCGAGCCGGAACCGGTCGGTCGCGACGAGGGTGAGGGTGTCCCCCGCGATCTCCACGCGCATACCGGTCAGCATCGGCAGGGTGTCGTCCTTGCCCGCCGCGACGGCGACCTGGGTGACGGCCTGGCCGAACGCCTCGCCGGCGAGTTCGCCGGCCAGTGCGGGCTGAGCTGGCAGTTGGGGATAGTCCTCGACCGGCATGGTCGGCAGGCTGAAGCGGGCGCTGCCGCAGGTGATGGAAGCGCGGGCGCCGTCGACCGAGATCTCGACCGGCTGAGCCGGCAGCGCCTTGGTGATGTCGGCGAGCAGCCTGCCCGAGACGAGAGTTCGGCCACCGTCCGCGATCGTGGCTGGAACGCCGACGGTGGCGGAGACCTCGTAGTCGAAGCCCGACACGGTCAGTGCATCGCCACCTGCGGAATCCGGATCTGAACCGGCATCGAGCAGAACCCCGCCCAGGACGGGCACGGGTGGTCGGGACGGCAGGCTGCGTGCCACCCAGGCCACGGCGTCGGCAAGCCCGTCCCGCTCGACGCGGATCTTCATGCGCCCATCCTTTCGACAGCCGAGCCGGTTCGGCTCGAAAGATCGACCTACACCGCCGAGGTCGCCCCGATGGCGGGGACAGCCGGTGAGCATCCGAGCGTTGCAGCCCGGCTTGCGACGGCACCGACGCCTGGCGGCCCTGGTGTGGACTTCCACGGTAGAGCGTGACGGCGGTGGCCGTCATCTGACCCCGGCCTGAACTTTGTCGACACATCGACACGGATCGCGACCTGTCCCCAACTTCGTTCGCCGCTTGTTTTTCTTTAGTTCTTCTAGAGAGAAGCTTTTTCAGTGACAGTAATAAGGGCTGTGGATTGTGTGGATAGCCGCTTCCCGCCCTGCTCTGTAGGCGCGGCGGCCTGTGGACACAGGGGGTGGTCATCCGGTGGACAGTTTCGGCCTTCGGTGGAGAACTTCGGGCCGGCCCCAAACCGTCCACACTGATCCACAGTTGTCCACACAGCCATCCCCAACTGTGGGTCGAGCTGTACCCAGGCAGTGCACCGGTCTACCCACACCACGAACCGCCCTAGCGGGTGACGGGAAGGGCATCCACAGGCTCCGTTGTGTCCTGGATCTCCTTCCGCCGCGGGGAAATCCGTTGGCATACCGGCAAAAGCGGGCTCATGTTCCGTGCTCTTTGGTCGCTCGCCACGCCGTCGCCTCGCCGTCGCCGCCGCCGCGAGCGCCGCGCAGCCGACCCCGATCCCTTGCCGCGCGCCGAGGAACTCGTGCCGCAGCACGGCGGACAGCACGGCTATGCGCGCCCCGGTAGGGAGCACCACCGGATTCAGGATTATTGCGCCGTTTTCCGCCACACCCATAGGAAGGGCCAGCACCGGCCGCCCACGGAGTGGGGGCGAGTGCGTGTGGTCCCAATGGATCCGCGCCGCTTGCGGGATCCGCGGGGGCTGGCCGAGCGAGGAACGGCTACGGCTCCCGCGGAGGCGTCGCACCTGACACCGTCGGCGGTCTCGCAGCAACTACGTCAGTTTTCCCGTGAATCCGGGGCCGGCTTGCCATGACCGGACCGCAGACGGGTGCAACTGAGTCCGGCCGCGCGAATTCTGTTGGCGGGACACCGATCGCCGCGCGGCACGCTCTGCCGGCCGCGGCACGCGACTACTGTCGTGCCCGCTGCTTGATCCGTGAGGTCAACTCCTGGACCTGGTCGTAGATCCGGCGCCGCTCCGCCATCTCTTTGCGGATCTTCTTGTCCGCATGCATGACCGTTGTGTGGTCGCGGCCGCCGAACGTCTGACCGATACGCGGTAGCGACATATCCGTCAGCTCCCGGCAGAGATACATCGCGATCTGCCGCGCGGTGGCGAGCGCCTTGGTCTTGCCCGGCCCGCACAGGTCGTCCAGCGTCACGTCGAAGAACTCCGCGGTCACGCCCATGATTGTCGGAGCGCTGATTTCCGGCGCCTGCGAATCCGGGATCAGGTCGCGCAGCACGATCTCGGCGAGCCCGACATCCACCGGCTGCTGGTTCAGCGAGGCGAACGCGGTGACCCGGATGAGCGCGCCCTCGAGCTCGCGGATGTTGGCCTCGATCCGCGCTGCGATGAACTCCAGCACGTCCCCGGGAACCGCGAGCCGATCCTGGGCGGCCTTCTTCCGCAGGATCGCGATGCGGGTCTCGAGTTCCGGCGGCTGGATGTCGGTGATCAGCCCCCACTCGAACCGGGTGCGCAGCCGGTCTTCCAGGGTCTCCAGCCGTTTGGGCGGCCGGTCCGAGGAGACGACGATCTGCTTGTTCGCGTTGTGCAGCGTGTTGAAGGTGTGGAAGAACTCCTCCTGGGTGCCTTCCTTGCCTTCCAGGAACTGGATGTCGTCGACCAGCAGGATGTCGATATCTCGATATCGGCGCTGGAACGCCACCTTGCGGTCGTCACGCAGGGAGTTGATGAAGTCGTTGGTGAACTCTTCGGTCGAGACGTAACGCACTCGCATGCCGGGGAAGAGACGCTGGGCGTAGTGCCCGACGGCATGCAGCAGGTGTGTCTTGCCGAGTCCGGACTCGCCCCAGATGAACAGCGGGTTGTACGCGCGGGACGGGGCTTCCGCCACCGCGACCGCCGCCGCGTGCGCGAACCGGTTCGATGCGCCGATCACAAAGGTGTCGAAGGTGTACTTCTCGTTGAGCCGGGTCTTCGACGTCTGCGGCTGGGCAGGTGCGGTGTAGGGCTGGCCCGCGTGGGGCCTGCCGGAGAAGGTCGGCCAGATTTCGTGTACGGCGGCGAGGGCCTCGCCCTCTTCGTCGACTTCTTCCTCGCCACCGTCGATCGGATCGGTGCCCATTCGGCGCGGGGCGGCGTGCTGGTTCGACGGCGGACCCGACAGCTCCGGTTTCTCGGTCCTGCTGCCGTGTCTGGCGGAAGGTACGCGGCCACCGTCGGCCGACGGCATCGGCGGAGGTGACTGCGAGTTGGCTTGCTGCGGATTCGCCGGCGGCCGAGGGCCTTGGTGCGCCTGCGATCCCTGCTGGTTCGGATGCACGGGACGACCCGAGTGGCCCGGCTGCCCGGGTCCGGGGTGCCCGGGGTGGCGTTGCTCCGCTGGCGGTGGCTGCGGGCGAGAGTTGTTTCCGTTGTCCACCCGACTGGGGGACGCGGAGTAGCGGTTGACCGCGGCTGGATTGGGTGCGCCGAGCGAGTGGGTCGCGGCATCCGAGGTGTCCACCTTCACGGCCAGCGATACGTCCCGGCCCAGCCTGCGCGACAGGGCCTCGGTGATCGGGTCCCGGAGGGCGCGCTCGATCGCCTCCTTGGCGAAGTCGCTGGGGGCCGCCAGCAGTGCGGTGCCGTCGAGCAGCCCGATTGGCCTGGTCACCCGCATCCACGCACGCTGTTGCGGCGACAGAGTGCCGTCGGAGAGCTCCCTGACGACCTGCTCCCAGACGACCCCAAGATTGACCTGGTGCTCGGACACCTGTGTTGCTCCCCTCCCCTCGAACACTCTCGCGCGACCACTCTGCGGATACGCTGACCACACGATCGAGCGTCATAGCAGTTGGCCATGGTCACCCGCACAGCAGGTATCCACATAGTTGTCCACAGCTGTGCACTAATGCACGGCGCCCGCGCTTCGGCACCGTCACTCGACCTGAGGTCAAGTACGCCAGACGGAGTCTCCCACCTTCCGACGGCGGTGCAGGCACCTCCCGGGCGACCTGAGAAGGGGCACGCTAACAAGCTGCGCGCCCTGCCACAAGACGCCCGCGGGTGCAAGGGTTCCACGGTATACGGCGTGTTGCCAGTTGGTGCTGCAGCGTGGTCCTCGATCATGAACGTAGCTGGTTGCCCTCTGCGACCGAGGGGGCGGTTTCGGGGTCACCGAACCGGGTGCGTACCCTCGTAAGGTCTGCCGCCGACAGCGGGCCGTTTTCGCGTGCCCGTGTCAGCGAGCCCGACAAGTTCGGACCGTATTGTTGGTAGGAGACACCACAGACAGACGTGCTGTCCGCACGACACGCCCGTCAGCGGGTGCCGAAGTCGAGACCAGGAGAACTTAGCCGTGAGCAAGGGCAAGCGCACCTTCCAGCCGAACAACCGCCGCCGCGCGCGTACCCACGGGTTCCGGCTGCGCATGCGGACTCGCGCCGGCCGCGCCATCGTGGCCGCTCGTCGCCGCAGGGGCCGCGAGCGGCTCTCCGCCTGATACGCCCGGCGGGACGACGTGCTCCCTGCCCGTGCTCGTGTGCGGCGCAGTGACGAGTTCCGCACAGTCATGCGCGGCGGCGCCCGAGCGGGGCGTCGCCGCCTTGTGCTGCATGCGATCGATGCCGACGAGTCGAAAGCCGGTTTCGTGGTCAGCAAGGCCGTGGGCAACTCGGTGGTGCGGCATCGGGTGACCCGGAGACTGCGGCACCTCGTCGTGGCACGCCTCGGAACCTTGTCGAGGGACAGTGCGTTGGTAGTGCGGGCACTTCCTGCCGCTGCCGAGGCAAGCAGCGCCGAACTCGGCGCGGATCTGGACTCGGCCTTGCGCAGGCTCGACCTGCTGCCGGCCAGACCAACCGGCGAATCCCGGCGGAACGTCGCCGGGCACGGCAACACGCGACCGGCACCATGACCAGCTCATGGACGGCACTCATCTTGGTGCGGCCCAGTGGTGCAGCCCCGCCGGCGAGTGAGGCAGAAGAAACACGCGACCGGCACTGCGACCAACTCGGGAACGGCACCGAGCGTGGTGCAGCCCCGCCGGCGAGTGAGGCAGAAGAACGGACAGCGGTGTGAACGAACCTCGGGTTGACGGCTGGGACACAGCCGAGAGCCGGGAGGCGCCCGTGGCGCCCCGGCCGAGCCCAGCCGCCTGGGTGCTGTTGCTACCTGTCCGGTTCTATCGCAAGGCCATCTCCCCCTTCTTGCCGCCCCAGTGCCGCTTCTACCCCAGTTGTAGTGCGTACGCGGCGGAATCGCTGACCCGGCACGGCGCCGCGCGCGGCTCGTACCTGGCGTTGCGCAGGTTGTTGCGCTGCGGCCCATGGACAGACCCCGGTCGCGATCCGGTTCCGGAGACTTTCTCCTTCCGGCATCACCCCCAGAGACCTGATACATCTACCGAGGAGTAGCTCAGTGCTCGACTTCATCTACTACCCCGTGTCGTTCATCCTCTGGTGTTGGCACAAGGTCTTCGGATTCGTCTTCGGTGAAGCCACCGCCGTCTCCTGGGTGCTGGCGATCATCTTCCTGACGTTCACGGTTCGCGGCATCATGTTCAAGCCGTTCGTGAACCAGGTGCGGTCCATGAAGAAGATGCAGGACTTCGCACCTGAGATTAAGAAGGTGCAGAAGAAGTACGCGAACGACAAGCAGCGCCAGGCGCAGGAGATGCAGAAGCTCCAGCGTGAGCACGGGGTGAACCCGCTCGGTAGCTGTCTGCCGATGCTGCTGCAGATTCCGGTCTTCATCGGTCTGAACCACGTGCTGCGGATGTTCGCGCCCGGCAAGTCGGAGAACTACTTCTTCAACGCGGACGGCGTCGAGTCCTACGTCCAGGCCGACCTTTTCGGCGTCAACCTCGGGGACGCCATCAACCACGTCTCGATGATGGGCGGCAGTGCCGCAGGCGGCGGTGGCTGGGACTGGAGCGTCGCTCCGGTCGCGATTCCACTGATGATCGTCGCCAGCATCGCGACCCACTTCACCGCGCGGCACTCGGTGGCCCGGCAGAACCCGGCTTCCGCCACTCAGCAGACCGCGATGATGAACAAGCTGACGCTGTGGATCTTCCCCGTTGGTGTGCTCATCTTCGGTGCCTTCTTCCCCATCGGGCTACTGCTCTACTGGCTGGCGAACAACGGCTGGACCCTGATGCAGCAGCGGCTGGTTTACACCAAGATCGACAAGGAAGAGGAAGCCAAGAAGACCGAGGCCGTGGAGAAGCGGACCTCGCTGGCTCCGAAGCCGGGCGCGAAGCCGCAGGCGGGCCAGAAGCCACAGGTCGGGCAGAAGCCAAAGCCCGGACAGAAGCCGGGGCAGAAGAAGCAGGCGAACACCGACTCCGAGGGCACTGAGAAGGACGACAGCCCGAAGGCCAGCGAGCCGAAGAACGGGAACCCAAGGAACGGGAGTCCGAAGAACGGCAGCCCGAACGGTGGCGCTTCGAAGAACGGGACCAAAGCAAAGGGCGGGAACAGCGCCAGGGGTGGCGCCTGGGCGAAGAACGGCGGCGCCCAGCAACGCCCGGCCAACCAAGGCAAGAAGGCACCGGGTCGGAAGCGTCGGTGACGCGGCCGGGGCTGGGAGAGGAGACGGACATGGCGGAGACGGTCGAGGCGATCGACACTGACAAGGACGCGGCGGTTTCACAGGAAACCACTGAGGAGACGCGGGACTCACGTTCCTCTGGCGTGGACGACGACGTGCTCGTCCAGGAGGGCGACATCGCGGGCGACTACCTGGAGCGCCTGCTGGACCTTCTGGACTACGACGGCGACATCGACCTGGACGTGGAAGCCGGGCGGGCCATCGTGAGTATCGACGGTGGCGAGGATCTGGAGAAGCTCGTCGGCGCTCGCGGCAACGTACTCGAGGCGTTGCAGGAGCTGACTCGGTTGGCGGTGCAGCAGGAGACCGGTTCGCGAAGCCGGCTGATGTTGGACATCGCGGGTTGGCGCGCGGACCGCAGGGAGGAGCTCCGCGAGCTCGGCCGGTCGACCGCGGAGTCGGTACTCGCGAGTGGTGAGCGGGTGCGGCTGCAGCCGATGAGCCCGTTTGAGCGTAAGGTCGTCCATGACGCGGTCGCCGCCGTGGATGGCGTGCAGAGCGAGAGTGAAGGCGAGGACCCGAAGCGTCGAGTGGTCGTGTCCCCCGCTTCGTAGTCAGCAGCATCGTCTGCAACGCGGCCCGCCGGATTCCGGCGGGCCGCGTTTTTGTTTCCGGGCCGATTGAGTTTCACGTGAAACTCGCGGACTGTCGCCCGGCCCGGCCGAGTGCATCGGGGACAATCAAGGGAGCCGTTTCACGTGAAACGGCGAGCAACAAGGAGTGATCAGTGAGCGTGGAGAACGCGGACGCCCCGCTACCGGAAGCGGCAGGCACGGTGTTCGGCGACCGAGTGGACATGGCGAGTGAGTATGTGAGCCTGCTCCGGGAGCACGGAGTGGAGCGAGGGCTGATCGGGCCGCGCGAGGTCGACCGGCTTTGGGATCGCCATGTACTCAATTCCGCGGTCATCAGCGAACAGATCCCGGGTGGCGCTCAGGTGGTGGACGTAGGCTCCGGTGCGGGTCTCCCGGGAGTGCCGCTCGCGATCGCTCGACCGGACCTCGATATCGTGCTCCTTGAGCCGATGGCACGCCGGGTTGACTGGCTGACCGAAGTGGCCGAGCGTCTCGACCTCCATCTGACTATCGTGCGAGGACGCGCAGAGGAGCGGGAGATCCGCCGTCAACTCACTGCGGCGGATGTGGTGACGGCTCGCGCCGTCGCTCCCCTGGCTCGGCTGGCGGACTGGTGTATGCCGCTGGTCCGGCCCGGGGGTCTACTCATCGCACTCAAAGGTGCCAGTGCGAGCGAGGAGTTGGAACGCGACCGGGCGGAGGTGAGCAGAGCCGGTGGTGTCGACTCGGAAGTACGACAGTGCGGGTCCGGCTTACTGGAAACCGCGAGCACCGTGGTGGTGATCCGGCGAGCAAGGCCAGCGGCCGGACAGGATCGCCGGAGCAAGGGACGCCCGAGGAGTCAACTCCGGGGCTGAGTGAACGAGCCCGCGGGTGAAAGGATTGTCCGTGCACGACGACCACAGCCGACGCGTGATGTTCCACGTGAAACGGCGAGCGACATGCTCGCCCTTCAACCCAGAAGTACCGACCGTCATGACGACGAAGGAGGCGTAGCGCCCGGTGAATCCCCGAACCCCACAGGACGCTCCGGGTGCCGGCCACGAGTTGGCCTGGACGCCGATCGCGGAGGAAGCAGTACGCGCGGCTCGGGTGCTACACCCCGAGGAAAACCAGCTCCCCCGGCCGCTCCGGCGGCGCGTGCTGACCGTTGCCAATCAGAAGGGCGGCGTCGGTAAGACGACCAGCGCCGTGAACCTCGCGGCCGGCCTCGCCCTACATGGACTCAAGACGCTGGTGATCGACCTCGACCCACAGGGCAACGCGAGTACCGCGCTCAATGTGGACCACCGGTCCGGAACGCCCTCCGTCTACGAGGCTTTGCTGGGCGAGGTCTCGATCGCGGACGCCGCGGCGGTCAGTGAGCAGTCCCCCAATCTGCTCTGCGTGCCGGCGACCATAGATCTCGCGGGTGCCGAGATCGAGCTCGTGTCCATGGCTACACGTGAAGCGCGACTGAAAGAGGCGCTCACGGACGAGGCGCTGGACCAGCTCGGGGTGGACTACATCTTCATCGACTGCCCGCCCTCACTGGGCCTGCTGACGGTGAACGCGATGGTGGCCGCCCAGGAGGTCCTCATCCCGATCCAGTGCGAGTACTACGCACTGGAGGGGCTGGGGCAGTTGCTGAGCAATATCGAGCTGGTTCAGCGGCACCTGAATCCGGAGCTCGCGGTGTCCACCATCCTGCTCACGATGTACGACGGCCGGACCAAGCTGGCCGATCAGGTGACGCAGGAGGTCCGCGGACACTTCGGCGATGTTGTGCTGAAGACCGTGATTCCGCGAAGTGTGAAGGTCTCCGAGGCACCGGGCTACGGGCAGACGGTCCTTGCTTACGATCCCGGTTCCCGGGGTGCGATGAGTTATCTGGACGCGGCGCGTGAAGTCGCGGAGCGTGGTGCGCAGGAAGGACGAGCATGAACGAACGCAGGGGCGGCCTGGGCCGGGGTCTGGCAGCTTTGATCCCCACCGGGCCGGTAAGCACCGAGGGGACCGCCACGGCGGAGGTGCGAAACGGCGACACCCCGTCGCGTGCAGGGGACAAGGATTGGTTCGCGGCCAACGGGGAGATGGACGCTGCGGCCGGCGGTGAGGTCGCGGGGGCGGTGTACCGAGAGGTCCCGGTCAGTGCGATCAAGCCGAACCCGAAGCAGCCTCGGCAGGTCTTCGACGAGGAGGCGCTCGCCGAACTCGAGCACTCGATCCGCGAATTCGGTCTCATGCAGCCGATCGTGGTGCGTCAGTTGCCCGATGACGAGTATGAGCTCGTCATGGGTGAGCGCCGGTTGCGCGCCTCGCAGCAGGCCGAGTTGGAGGTCATCCCGGCCATCGTCCGGCAGACCGCCGACGAGGCGATGCTCCGCGACGCGCTGCTGGAGAACATCCACCGGGTGCAACTGAACCCGCTCGAAGAGGCGGCGGCCTACCAACAGCTCCTCGAGGAGTTCGAGGTGACTCACGAGGAACTGGCGGGCAAGATCGGCCGCAGCCGCCCGGTCATCACCAACACGATCCGCCTGCTCCGACTCCCCCTCCCGGTCCAGCGGCGGGTCGCGGCCGGTGTGCTGTCCGCGGGGCACGCCAGGGCGCTGCTCTCGCTCGAGGACGCCGGAGGCCAGGAAGAGCTGGCGGCGCGCATCGTGGCGGAGGGACTGTCGGTCCGAGCCACCGAGGAGGCGGTGACCCTCAGCAAGAGCGAGAACAAGGCCAAGCCGAAGGCGCCCGCGCGCAAGCCCATGCAGGCGCCCGGTCTCCAGGATCTGGCCGAGCGGTTGTCCGACACCTTCGACACCCGGGTGAAGGTGGACCTCGGGCGCCGGAAGGGACGGATCGTGGTGGAGTTCGGCTCGGTGGACGACCTCGAGCGCATCGTCGCGATCATGAACCCGAATAAGACAAATCGGACAGAAGAAATCGAGGAGTGATCACCCAGGGGCTTTTCGTCACGGTGATGATTGCCCAGTGGTGAGCGTTGATCACGTTTCGTGACTGGCGTCAACGCAGCACTGAGTAAGCAAACCGGCGGCGGGCGAAGCCTCGCACTTTCCCGGGAAAGTGCGAGGGGTGGTCAGCTGGCCCGGGTTATGGCGCGCGACACGAGTTCCGCGAACACCGCGCCGAGGGAGGTCCCGGAGGCTTCGACGGCCATCGGCACGGTGGAGGTCTCGGTCAGCCCCGGCGACGGGTTCACCTCGAGGAACTGGATCGTCCCGTCGGCGGCGATGACGGCGTCGGTACGGGAGATGTCGCGCAGACCCAGCACCCGGTGGGCCGCGATGGCGAGTTCTGCCACGGCCTTCGCCGAATCGTCGGAGACACGGGCCGGGGCGAAGAAGTCGGTGAGTCCAGCCGTGTAGCGGGCCGTGTAGTCATAGACGCCGCTCTCCGGCACGATCTCGACCGCGGGCAGGGCCTGAGGCCCGTCGGCGCCCTCGATGACCGTCACGGCCACCTCAACGCCCTCCACGAACCGCTCAGCGAGGACGGTGTCACCGTAGGCGAAGCAGCCGACCATCGCCGCGGGCAATTCCGTCGCGTCCCGCACCACCTGGGTGCCGAGTGCCGATCCGCCCTGGTCCGGCTTGAGGATCATCGGGATACCGAGGCGCTCCACCATCGCGTTGAGCACAGCCTGCGCCCCGAGTTCCCGGAACGTGCTGTGCGGAAGCACCACCCAGTCCGGCGTGTTGAAGTCGGCCTCGGAGATGAGCGCCTTCGCGGTCGGCTTGTCCCACGCACGCCTGCAGCCCTGCGAGCTCGTGCCGACGTAGGGCACCCGCAGCATCTCCAGCACGGTCTGCACCGAGCCGTTCTCGCCCTCTCCCCCATGCAGTGCGACGACCGCCGCGTCCGGGCGGTGGTCCCGCAACCGGTCGAGCAGTCCGGCGTCGGTGTCCCACTCCTCGACGGTGAGCCCCTGCCCGCGCAGCGCAGCCGAGAGCCTGCGGCCCGATCGCAGCGAGACGTCACGTTCGTGGGAAAGGCCGCCTGCGAGTACGGCAACGGTACGGTCGGCCACGGGGGATCTCCTTCGGTCATGCTGCGTACTGTCCGATCAGGACAGATATGATCTGCGCTTTCGTGGCGTCCGCTCGGGAATCACGCCGTGTCCGGTGAAGGGGACTGTGGTCCCTGCACCGCACGGGCGGTCACGTTACCGAACGTCCGCACCAGGTCCATTTCGGACTCCAGGACCCCGGCCAGCCTGCGGACACCCTCGCGGATTCGCTCGGGAGTCGGATAGCAGTACGACAGCCGCATCTGCCTGCTGCCGAAACCATCGGCATAGAAGCCGGTGCCCGAGGCATAGGCGACCCTGGCCGTCACCGCTCTCGGCAGCATGGCCTTGGTGTCGACGCCTTCCGGAACCGTGACCCAGACGTAGAATCCGCCGTCCGGTTTCGTCCAGCTGCAACCGGCCGGCATGTGCTGCTCCAGGGCACCGATGATCGCGTCCCTGCGCTCGCGGTAGTTCTCCCGGAAGGTCTTGATCTGGCCCTTCCAGTCGTGCGTGGCGAGGTAGCGCGACACCACCAGCTGGTTCAGCGTCGGTGGGCACAGCGTCGCCGACTCCGCCGCGAGGACCAGCTTCTCCTTGACCGCGTGCGGGGCCAGTACCCAGCCAACGCGCAGGCCGGAGGCGAAGGTCTTGGAGAACGAGCCGAGATACACCACGTTGTCCGGATCGCTGGCCCGCAGCGCCGGGTAGATCTGGCCGTCGAAGCCGAGCAGGCCGTACGGGTTGTCCTCCACCACCAGCACGCCGTGGCGGGCGCAGATCTCCAGGATCTCGGCACGGCGTTGTACCGCGAGGGTGACGCCCGCGGGGTTGTGGAAGTTCGGGATCGTGTAGAGGAACTTGACCCGTTTGCCCTGCTTCTCGGCCTGCACGAGCGCCTCGGTCAGCCCGGCGGGGTCGAGGCCGTTCTCGTCCATCGCGACGTGCACGACCTGGGCCTGATAGGCGGCGAAAGAGCCGAGTGCGCCGACGTAGGAGGGACCTTCGGCGATCACCACGTCACCCGGGTCGCAGAACAGCCTGGTCACCATGTCCAGGCCCATCTGGGAACCGACCGTCACCACGACGTCGTCGGGATGCGCCGAGATGCCCTCCATCGCCATGATCTCGCAGATCTGCTCGCGCAGTGCGGGAACACCGTGCGCGGAGCCGTACTGCAGCGCGACGAGCCCTTCCTCGGCGATGAGTTCGGCCATCTGGGTGGACAGCGAGTCCAGCGGGAGCGCGGCGAGGTTCGGCATGCCACCGGCGAGCGAAACCACCTCCGGCCTGCTGGCCACCGCGAACAACGCTCGGATCTCCGACGCGGTCATCCCCGCCGTACGTGCGGCGTAGCGATCGAGGTGCGGATCGAGGTTGTGGTGGCCGGACCGGGCCGGCACGGGGCCGGGCCTCCCGGGCTCGAGCTCTGAGGAGTCAGTCATCGACACATCGCAAGCTGGTCAGGTGGCGGATGGCTACCGGAAGGTAGTTCCGACGAGTGTAACCGGAGGGTGTTGTAGGCCTCCCGGTCTTTCGACGCTCGTCACATCGGCATATCCTCAGTTCTGCGCGCCGGTGTGGCGCTTGCGTGGATCACAGCAGCCAGGGGAGGTCGGGGTGTCGCGACGCGTCGTGGGCGTCACACTGGACAACCTGGAGCAGTTGCCCCGGCACTGCCGCCGCTGCGTGTACTGGGAACTCGCGCCCCACCTGCGGGCACAGGCCGAGGAGTTCGGCGAGACCGAGGTGGAGAAGGAGGCGTGGGTCTCCGCGGTGCTGCTGGAGTGGGGATCCTGCGGCCGGATGATCTTCAGCGACAACCTGCCGGTCGGTTTCGTCCTCTACGCGCCGCCGACGGCGGTACCGAGGGCGAGCGCGTTCCCGACGTCCCCGCCCAGCCCGGATGCCGTCCTGCTGACCTCGTTCAATGTGCTGCCCGAGTTCCGTGGCGGCGGGATCGGCCGGGTGCTCGTCCAGGCGGTGGCGAAGGACCTCACCAAACGCGGGGTCCGGGCGATCGAGGCCTTCGGCGACACCAAGGCCGCGCCGATCGAGTCCGGCACGGCCGACGCCGCCGATACCGCCGACGGGGACGAGGGCGGCGAGGGGCACCGGTGCGTGCTGCCCGCCGAGTTCCTGCAGAGCGTCGGTTTCAAGACGGTGCGCCCGCACCCACGGTGGCCGAGGTTGCGGCTGGAGCTGCGCTCGTCGATCTCCTGGAAGGAAGACGTCGAAGCAGCGCTGGAGAAGCTGCTGGGCCAGGTCTCGGTGACAACCGCGGAGCCGAGCGTCGCCCGCGCCTGAGCGGCTACCCGCGGGCGAAACCGCTGGTACTTGTTACTCCGCCTTGGCGAGTTCGTGCGCGAGCACGTCGGCGAAGGTGAAGGTCCCGGTGGGCTGGTCGCCCTCACCGAGCAGATACAGCCGCTTGACGGCGATCAGGATGCCCTCGGCCACGACGTCCCGGAACGCCGGGTCGGACAGCCTGCGCCGGTCGCCGGGGTTGCTCAGGTAGCCGATCTCGATCCGCACGGCGGGACAGCGGGTGAGCCGCAGGATCTCCCACGTCTTCGGATGCGTGCGGCAGTCCAGCAGGCCGGTACGGGCGGCCAGCTCCCGCTGGATGAAGCCTGCCAGCAACTCCCCCACCGTGGACGTCGTGCCGTAGCCGTTGCCGAAGTGGAAACTCGCGACACCCTGGGCTTCCGGCGAGGAATTCTGGTCGTTGTGCAGGGAGAGGAAGAGATCCGCGCCGGCCTCGTTGGCGAAGGCGGCACGGTCGGCCTCGGCAGGGCCGTTCGCGGGCCCTCTGGAGATCAACGCCTCCATGCCGGTGGCCTTCATCCTGCCCTCGAGCCTGCGTGCCAGATCCCAGGCGATATCGGCCTCACGCAGGCCCTGGACCTGGATGCCCGCGTCCTCGCCGCCGTGCCCGGGATCGATGACGATGCGCTTGCCGCGCAGCCGCGGCCCTGCCCTGCGCACCTGCTCCTGCTCGCGGAGGAAGACCGGTCGGCCACCACGGGCCCTGGGGGACAACTGGCTGAGCGCCCGGACCACGGCCGCACCGCAGATCCCGTCGACCACGAGGCCGTAGTCCCGCTGGAAGTTACGCAGTCCGTGTTCGGTCTGCGGGCCGAACACGCCGTCCGGGCGGCCCACGTCGTAACCGAGTTCGGTGAGCCGGTCCTGCAACGCGAAGACGTCGTCACCGTTGACCGGTGCCGAGATGAGGTAGGCCAGCGGGCGGCTACCGAGGTGGTAGTTGGCGCCACGCAGGGCGCGATAGGTCGCCGGGCCCACGATGCCGTCAGTGATCAGGCCCCTGCGCTGCTGGAACGCGCGCACGGCGTGCTCCACCGTGAGATCGAACGACCCGTAACCATCGGACCCGTTCATGCGCGGGAGCAGATCCATTGCGGCGAGCATGGACCTGATCTCGGAGACGTCCGGTCCGGCGTCGCCGCGGCGGAGTACCCGCATGCACTCCTCGCTCTTCCTTGGGCACCGATGGCGTACTCGATGCGGTACGGCTGTCTGATCCGGGCGAACCCGGGGTTCTATTGTGCCCTGTGAACTCTCGGTGAGCGCGCAGGGCCGGTCTGTGCCGCACCACACGTCACCGCCGGGTAGTCCTTACACGGGGCGTCACCCGGACAGCCACCCTGAGTTCATCCGTTGGGCTAGGTGCGGCCCAACGGACGAAACCCGGAGGCCGCGTACGTAGACGCATGCCCCCGGGTTTCGGTTGTCCTACTGGTCAGAAATCACCCGATGACGTCGGAGAGGTCCGAGAGCAGCGCGGCCTTCGGCTTGGCGCCGACGATCTGCTTCACTGGCTTGCCGCCCTGGAACAGGATCAGCGTCGGGATCGACATCACCTGGTAGTCACGGGCGGTGTTCGGGTTCTCGTCGATGTCGAGCTTCGCGATGGTCAGCTTCTCGCCGTGCTCGGAAGCGATCTCCTCGAGAACCGGCGCGACCATCTTGCAAGGCCCGCACCAGGTCGCCCAGAAGTCGACCAGGACCGGCTTTTCGCTGGTCAGGACGTCATCGGCGAAGCTGGAGTCGGTCACCTTAACGGGAGCGGTCATTGTCTGTCTCCTCATTCTTGTGGAAGTTGGTCGGGCAGGCGGGTCAGCTCGCCGGGCTGGCGGCGTATCCGCCGCCGACCAGCTCGGGAGCCTCGTGTGCCTGTTCGGTCACGGCGTGCTCGGCGAGCCAGCGCTCGGCGTCGATCGCGGCGGCGCAGCCGGAACCGGCTGCCGTGATGGCCTGCCGGTAGGTGTGGTCCACCAGGTCGCCCGCGGCGAACACGCCGTCCAAGTTCGTGTACGTGCTGCGGTCCTTGGTCAGCACGTAACCCTCGTCGTCGAGGTCCACCTGGCCGCGGACCAGCTGGCTGCGCGGGTCGTGGCCGATCGCCACGAAGAATCCGGTGACGTCGAGCGTTGAGTCGTCGCCGGTCTTCGTGTCATTCAGCTTCAGGCCCTTGACCGTGCCGTCGCCGACCACCTCGGTGATCTTCGCGTTCGTCCGCCAGCGGATCTTCTCGTTCGCCCGCGCCCGCTCCAGCATGATCTTCGAGGCCCGGAACTCGTCGCGCCGGTGCACGATGGTGACACTGCGGGCGAACTTGGTCAGGAAGGTCGCTTCCTCCATGGCCGAGTCCCCGCCGCCGGCGACCGCGATGTCGTGGTCGCGGAAGAAGAAGCCGTCGCAGGTCGCGCAGGACGAGACGCCTCGGCCGAGGTGTTCCTGCTCGCCCGGCACGTTCAGGTAGCGGGCGGCAGCACCCATGGCCAGGATGACCGAGCGGGCGGCGTAGCGCTGCCCGTTCACGGACACGTATTTGATGTCGCCGGTGAGGTCGAGCTCCTCGACGTCCTCGGCGCGCAACTCGGCGCCGAAGTTCTTGGCCTGGACCCGCATCTCCTCCATCAGGTCGGGACCCTGGATCCCTTCCCGGAAACCGGGGTAGTTCTCCACCTCGGTCGTCGTCATCAGCGCGCCGCCGAACTGCGAGCCCTCGAACACCAAAGGCTCGAGTTGTGCCCGCGCCGCGTACACGGCCGCCGTGTATCCGGCGGGGCCGGACCCCACGATGATCAGGTTCCGAACTTCCTCTGCAGCCACCCGTGACCTCCGCTCGTCGTGACTACCACCGTCAACACGATCGCAGGTCGTTGTGTTCCCGGAGTGACCGGGGGAACGACTGTAGGTGGATCCGGCGTCAGCCGCCGGCGCCCTTGCCGACGGTCTTGTCCAGCAGCAGTCCGGGGTTGTCCGGTCCGCAGTCCGGGGACAGGGCGACCAGCCGGAACTGGGCGAACTCGCCGGTGGTGTACAGCACCAGCACCGCTTCCCTGCCGTCGAGGGTGGCGGGCCGCACTCCGGCGGGTTTGACGCCCGGATCGATACCGGCTGCTTCGAGGCAGGCGTCGAGCCGCTGCTCATCGCCGAGCGGTCCGAAGTCGCGAACTCCACTGACCTCGCCGAGGGCGGAACCGAGACCACCCTCACTGCGAAGCGACAGCGGCGGAGTGCTCGTGTCCGCAGGGGTGGGTGCGGCGGCGGGGAGCCCGTCGCCCTGCTGCCCGTTCGGCACGATGACGGCCACCGCCACTACGGCGGCCGCCGCGGCGGTGAGCACCCCCGCACCCCAGCCGAGCATCCGGTTGCGCTTACGCCGGGCGCTGTCGAGGCTGACCACCGGCGCCACCGGCGGTTCGTCCCGCCCTGGTTCCGCGGTCCGGGACACCTCCGCCGCCAGCGCCGCGTCGATCCTGGTCGCGACCTCGGGTGGCATCGGTGCCGCGGGTGCCATCGGCAGCGCACCGAGGTCTGCCACGGTCGAGTCGAGGGCGTCGAGTATCGCCCGTGCTTCCGGGTCGGCGTTCACCTGCGGCCACAGCCGGTTCGCCACTGCCTCGTCCAGCACCCCTGCGTGCAGGTCGGCGAGCAGGTCGACAGACCATGGCGGACCGACGGTGCCACCGATCCCCCGGTTCTCGTCCGTCATCGTCCCTCCCCGCTCCGTTTGCTTTCGTGAGTTGGGACGTCGCCGTCGGTGTCCGGGTTCCGCAGATGACCGAGAACCTTCGCGAGTTTGGCGCGGCCTCGGGCGCACCGGCTCTTCACCGTTCCCTCGGCGATGTTCAGCATCTTCGCCGTCTCGGCCACCGAGTATCCCTCGACGTCCACCAGCACGATCGGGGCACGCTGGTCCTCGGGGAGCTGATCCAGTGCCGCTTGGACCACCAGGGACGTCTCCCGCTCGGCCATGGAGTCGCGCGGCACGGCGGGTTCGTTGTGCCCGGTCTCGGGTAACGGCACCGTCGGCCTGGCCTGCCGCCTGCGGATCCGGTCGAGGCACGCGTTCACCACGATGCGATGCAGCCAGGTCGTGACCTGGGACTCGGCGCGAAACTTCCCGGCTGCGCGGTAGGCGGAGATGAACGCGTCCTGCAGGGCGTCCGCCGCCTCCTCCGGATCCCGCACGGTGCGCAGGGCGACGGCCCACATCCGGTCACGGTGTCTGCGGACCAGTTCGCTGAATGCGTGCGGATCGCCTGCGGCATGTGCCGCGATGAGGTCGGCGTCCGTGGGTGCGGCTGCGGTCACCCGGAAGAGACTACTAACCCGGCAGGGTCAGAGTTTCCCAGGACCAAGACGCAGTCGAGCTGTGTTGATCACGGTTCACTTCGTGGGGAGAAACTCCAGCTCACCGATCTCCGAGACGAACTTGCCCTCGGGCCCGGAGAGTTCGGTGATCCAGACGATCACGTACTGCGACTGCACCGGCTGGTCCAGGCTGATCTCCTGCTGCCCGCCGCTCAGTTCGGTCTCGGCCACCTTGCGGGTGTCGGCGAGCGGAGCGTCAGGGCTGTCCGTGACCAGGATCTCGACCTTCGTGCCGGGACTGTCGGCTTCGATCCGCACCTCCGACAGGTTGATCGACTCCTCGAAACCCGCGATCAGGCCGACGCCGGGCTTCAGCGCGGGCAACTGCTGCTGGTACTGATCGGTCCGCCAGACGGTTCCGGGGTCGCCGTCCACGGCGAGTCCGGTCCTGCCCTCGTTGTCGCCGACGCCTTCGGGGTTGTAGACCTCGATGCTCGCCGGGGCGACCGGATCGCCTACCGCGCCTTCCGGCGGCGGCTGGGACTGCGGTTCGGTGGGCTCGGCAGGTGGGGCCGAGGTGGTGGACTCGGCGACGTTCACCGGCGGGCCACCCGAACTGGGGTCGTCCTGGAAGAAGCTGATGGCCATCATGCCCAGCCAGGCGAGGATGCCGACGGCGGCCACGACCAGCACGGTCACGCCCAGCGCGAGTTTGCGCCGCCGTGCCGCGTCCTTGACCGGCTTCTTCGTGGTCCAGATCCCACCGTCGGAATCCACCCGGTCGTCCGATTCCCCCGTACCGACCTGCTGGATCAGCTGGGTTCGTTCCTCGGCCTCCGCGACCTGGTCCAGCACTCGCAGGATCGCCGACGCCGTCCGGATTCCACCGTTGCCGCCGTCCTCGATCGTCCGGCCGGCCAGCGCCGAGAGCTCGGCTGGCACGCGCGGTTCCAGCGATCTGGCCGGTACGACACGGCCGCTCGGTGAGCGGGGCGCGGCGGGAATGGCAGACGGGCCGCCCGGCAACGCCCAGCGCCCGGTGAGCAGCAGGTAGAGCACCCCGCCGAGGGCCTTGACGTCGTCGCGCAGCGTCGCGTCCGGCAGCGGGCCGGGAAACGCGAGCCGGAGCTTGCCGTCCGGGGTCAGGCGCAGCCGCTGCGGATGGTCGATGCCCAGCACGAGACCGGACTGGTGGGCGTTCTCCACGGCCTCGGCCAGTGCCTGGACCATCCTGGCCGCGGTGGCCGGAGGTGCGGGTTTCGTCGTGACCAGGTCGACCAGGTCGCTGCCCTTGGTCCACTCGGCGACCACGATCCCGAGCAGGCCTTCGCTGGAGGTGATGCCGTTGCCGAGGCTGAGCACGTCGAGGACCCTGGCGACGCCACCGTGCGCGAACTTTGCCGCGTGTGCGGCACGGTCGAGGGTGCGGCGGGCCTGCCGGGCTGCTTCGGCGTCGGCCGGGTCGCCCACCAGCATGGTCAGCGCGACGTCCCGGCGCAACTGGCCGTCACGGGCTCGCCAGAGGTGCGCGCCCGCACGTTCGTCGATGCCGAACTGCGCGAGCAGGCGATAGCGGCCATCACCAACCACGCCCCCGGGTGCAAGTGACCCACCACGGGTGCGGACACCAGAACGGGGCCGACCCTCCACCTGCTCGCTTCCTTTCCTGTCCACCTGCTTGTAGGACGAGGGTACGTGAACCCGCGGCCATTCGAGGTGACCGAGCCGCGTGCGTGGGGTCAGCCCCGTTTGACCAATCGGGTGATCCTGGTGGTCAACGGAGCCAACTCGTCCACCTTCAGCGCGATGAGTACCCCGAAGGAGACGGCGATACCCACCGCTCCCTGCAGGAACAGCCTGATCCATGCGGCCAGTACGGGGTTGAGCGAGTCGGGTACGAGCCAGCCGACCAGCACCGCGGCGAGCACGCCGAGACCGCTCGCGACCACCGTGAACAGAATCACGCCGAGTACCCGCTTGCTGCGCAGATTGCCGAGCTGCACCCACAGCCAGACCTGGCCGAGGAGCGCTCCGACGACGAACACGGCCGAGTTCACCATCATCACGCCGAGGACGACGTTGGCCGGATCGAGCGTCGCCGCGGCCAGGTAGAGCAGCGGGACCTTCACCGCCGTCATCACGACCATGATCAGCGTCGGCGTGCGCGAGTCCTTCATCGAATAGAAGACCCGCATCTGCAGCATGACCAGCGCATAGGGCAACAGGCCGAACGCGGAGATGGCCAGGGTCTGGCCGAGACGCTCGGCATCGGCGAGCTCACCCTTGCCGAAACTGAACAGGGCGATACCGATGGACGTGCCCGCGACGGCCATCACCGCCGAGATCGGCAGCAGGGTCAGCGTGGTCAGCCGGGAGCCGTAGGAGAGGTCGCCGATCAGGCGTTTGGTGTCGCCGTCCGCGGCGGCCCGGCTCATCCGCGGCATGATCGCCGTGAGTAGTGACACGCCGATGACTCCGTACGGCAACTGGAACAGCAGCCAGGCGTTGGAGTAGGTGGTGATGCCGCCCTCGTCGCCGCCGCTGAGCACCCGCGTGTTGACGACCATGCCGATCTGGCTCACCACGACGTAGCCGAGGATCCAGACAGCCAGCCCGCCGAACTCCTTGAGCCGGTCGTCGATCCCCCAGCGCCACTTGAACCGGAAGCCCGACCGTCGTAGCGCGGGGAACAGGAACAGTGCCTGCGCGACCATGGCGGTGAGCACGCCGAGGCCGAGCACGAGCACCTTCGGTTCGCTCATGTACTCGACGTTGAGCGTCGGATCGCCCGGTACGAGGGCGTAGAGCCCGATGGTCACGAAGATGACCAGGTTGTTCACCACCGGCGCCCACTGCGCGGGGCCGAAGACCTGTTTGGCGTTGAGCACGGCCGAGAGCACCGCGAACAGGCCGTAGAACAGCAGGCCGGGGAGCAACAGGTAGGCGAACGCGGTGGCCAGTTCGATATTGGCGCCGCCGGAGTCCTCCATCAGTATCGAGGTGAGCAGCGGCGCGCAGACCGTGGAAACCACCGTGCCGACCAGCAGCACGGTCACCGCCATGGTGATCAGCCGCTGGGTGTAGGCCTCGCCGCCGTCCTCGTCGTCCTGTGATCGGACGAGCAGTGGCACGACGACACTGGTCAGCACCCCGCCGAGCAGCAGTTCGTTGATGATCAGCGGTAGCGTGTTGGCCACGGTGAAGGAGTCGTAGACCACGCTGATCCCGGCGACCCATGCCAGCATCACCTTCCACGCGAAGCCGGTGATCCGGCTGGTCAGCGTGGCGATCGCCATCCGGCCGCTGGCCTTGGCCAGCGAGGCCGGCTTCTTCGTGTCGGCTTCCGCCTCGGACTTGGCCCTGCGCTCGGGGGCGTAGCCGACGGCCGGGAGCCGATCACCGATCGGCTCGGAGGGCCGCGGTCCGTCGAGGATGCGCGGCAGCATCCGGGTGGCCAGTTCGTCGTACGGCCGGAGGACGTCCGGATCGGCCGCGGGCCAGCGGACGCCGGGGGGCACCCCCCGATCCCTCGGGATGTACTGCGTGGCCTCCGGCCCCTTCGGGTCCCCGCCTTCCTGCTGCCACGGCCGCCGCACCGGTGGCGGTTGCCGTCCTGGCGGCGGTGGTGGCTGACGCGGTGGTGGTGGCGGGGACTGTCGCGGGGGCTGTTGCCTGCGGGGCGGTTGCTGCCCACCTGGCGGGGGCTGCCCACCTGGCGGGGGCTGCCCACCTGGTGGGGGCTGCCCACCTGGTGGGGGCGGTCGCCGCGGCGGACGGGGTGGCTGGCCCTGCGGCGGTTGCTGCCGGGCATTCGGCGGCGGTTGACTGCCGTCGACCGGCGGCACACCTCGCTGCGGCCTGCGATCGGGCGGCGGATGTGGTGGCGGTGGCGGCACCGGTGGCGGCGGTTGCTGGGCGTCCGGAGGGGGCGCCGCGCGTTCGGGCCGTGCAGGGTGCGCCTCGCGGTCAGGTCGCGAAGCGGGTCCTCTGTCCAACACGTGCCCCATCGTCGGCGGTCAAGTCGTCGACCCAGCGTAATCTCCGCGCGGGAGAAGTGCGGCAGCATCTCTCCTCGGAGCCGGCCATCACTGTGTCTCATTCATGTTCGGGTGATACACAGCCGCTGGCCCGGCTGTTGTTCTTGTCTCACCCGCACGCGGCAGGCTCCGGCCAGCCTCCGTCGACCGCTCTTGTACGACCCTCACTGGTTCGCGGCCTTCCGCTCCTGGATCCGCCGGTAGATCCTGCGGCCGGAGAGCAGCAGCAGCGCACCGGCCGCTCCCGCGGTCAGGACCAGCGTGATAACGCCGTATTCGTTTGAGTTCAGCTCGAATCTCGCGGGTGTGCCGAGCTCGGTCCCGCCCGGCGTGGTGAGCGAGACCACGACGCTGAACCGCCCAGCGCGCAGCGCCTCGGTGGGAATTCGCTGCGTGACCTTGGCGCCCGCGGGAATGGTGAGGTCCCCAACCGGGGCGGGGCGCAGGCCCGATGCGTTCGCGAGTTCGACCCGGACGGTCATCACCACCGGCAGGTCGTTGGTCAGGTAGATGGGCAGCGGCGACGACCCCGAGGCCAGGGTCAGCGGCTGCCCAGGGGTCTCCACGGTCACCCGCTTGCGCAGGGCATCGACCTGGGCGCGCGCGTCCGCCACGGCGTTGCGCCTGCTCAGCAGGTCCGGCCAGGCCGCCGAGGAGGCCCGGATCAGGCCGTTGCGCAGCGGCCGGGTCAATTCCTGAGGTTCGATCTGCAGGGTCGCGTCCACCGACATGGCGTCGACAAGGTCACCGATCGTCGTGTCGATCTCCGACATCGCGTCCGTGACCGCACCGGAAACCTCGGCCGAGACCTCGGAGGCCGCGTAGCCGATCCTCGCCTCGCCGACCGGCTCCTCGCCGAGCAGTTGCTGCAGGGAGGCCGGGGCCGCCTGCCCGTCCGCCATCAGCTCGCCGACCGTGTCCAGCAGTGTCCGCAGCTCGTCCTCGGGGGCGGTCCACCCGTGCGGGGGAGCCACCAGCACCGGGCCGCTGCTCTGCTCGTCCCCGAGCCCGGTGCGGAAGGCCAGTGTCGCCAGCCCGTTCTGTACCGCGACGTCCGGTTCGTCCGCCGGGGTCAGCGCACTCCCGGCCGCCAGGGTGCCGGACAGTGATCTGGCCACGAGCGAGTCGAACGGCTGTGCGCGCAGTGCGGTGCCCGCCAGCCGGACGCCCGAGTCGCTCGGCCGGGTCGGCTCCAGTCCGTTCGAAGGTGTCAGCACCGCGCCGACCCCGGCCTCTCCGAGCCAGGACACCGCGGTGCGGTCGAGCGGGCCCGAGGGCCAGAGCACGCCGCCGAGGGGGCGCATGCCGAGCAGCCGCTGGATGGTGGGACCACCGTTGACCGCGGCCGCGCTCAGGTTCTGATCGGCCGAGCCGTCCCTGCGTACCCGCGACAACGCGCTGAGGTCGGCGTCGGCGAAGGGGAGTTGCACGATGCACTGGCCACGCACGAGTTCCCGGAGCGAGACCAACCACCGTTTCGCCGCCTCGGTGCCGCGGCCTGCCACGACACCCGACTGCGTGCGCACCTGGTAGCCGCCCGCCATCGCCTCGACCGTTTCCAGCAGGTCTGGATCCAGGGCGTAACAGAGCGAACCGAACACCTGCTGATCGCTTCGGGCGGCCTCGGCCGCCGAGACCAGGGCGTCGAGCCGCCCGCCCGGTGCGAGGTCGACGGCGAGTTCGTCGTCGGAAAGCACGACCTGGCCGTTGTAGGGCGCGGCGACGATCCTCGGCCTCGTGTCCGCGATCGGCCACAGCATGGCGACGTCGGTCGTGCCGTCAGGTGGTTCCGGGGCAGGCCCGCCGGGCACGCCGACTGCCGGGAGCAGCATGTTCATCGAGGCCAGCCGGGCGGGGCCGCCGTACTCGGGGGTGCCGTTGACGTTGACCAGCAGTGGGTAGACCCCGGTGCTGTCGACCCGCAGGGAGCCGGGGCCGGCGTTGAGCGACGCGGTGATCCGCAGTGCTGCCGAACGGCCGGGGTCGAGGCTCTCGGTGACGTCGATGAAGGTGGTCATGGAGGCGTCGGTGGGCGGTGGCTCGCTGAGCGAGTCCGCGATGGCCCGCTCGGTGCCCTGGCGCTCACCCAGCTGCAGGCGGGCGGTGAGGTCGCTGATGCGCCGGTCACCGATGTTGGTGATCGTGCCCGAGACCGTCACCGTTTCGGAGTCCGTGTCGAGCATCCTCGGCGCGAACTCGTCGATGTCGAGTTGTAACCGGTTCGGGGTGTCCGGCAGCGGCTGCGCGGAGGCGGTGGCCCCGGAGCTCCCGACAAGGCCCGACGCGGCGAGGAACAACAGCGCCAGTGCGGCGGCGGCGAGGCGGGATCTCGCCAGGTGCGCGCTCACGACTCACCCTTCGCGGTCGATGCGGGCTCGTGCCGCCCACTCATTGCTTTCCTGCGTGCCCTCACTCGCGGGCTTCTCCGGTGATCTCGGCGTCCATCTCACCAGTGGCGAACAGTTGGCGGGCTTTGCGTACCAGTTTGCGCTCGTCGGCATAGGCGAGCTTGTCCTCGAGTTCGCCCACCGGCACCCAGGCCACCTCGGTGACCTCCACGTCCTCGTCGGACAGTTCGCCACCGGTGGCCTCGAGCAGGAAATGATGCACGGTCTTGTGCACCCGTCTGCGCTCGGCCACGAACCAGTAGTCGATGGTGCCCAGCGGCCGCAGTACCTGCGCGGAGATGCCGGTCTCCTCCTTCACCTCGCGCATCGCGGTCTCTTCGGTGGTCTCGCCGTCCTCGATATGTCCCTTCGGCAACGACCAGAGCAGCCTGCCCTGCCGGTCCAGCCTGCCGATGAGCACCGCCTCGGTGCGGTCGGGGTCTACGACGAGCCCGCCTGCCGATGTCTCGTTGACCGTGGTCAGCCTCCTGCCGCGGCGGCGCCGCGACCGGCGTCCCGGTTTGGCACCACCGGAGCGACCGGCCGATCCAGACATGCTGCGATGCTAGAGCAAATGCCCGCGGCGGTACGCTGGCTTCTCGTGTCCGTGTTGATCAGTCCGTGTAGTAAGCGCGGCTGCGCCGTGCGTTTCGACGGTAGCCGCTGTCCTGGTGGGATCTGAGTGAACGAACTACTTGCGAAGCGCAACGCGGTGGCCGAGCTGATGCGGTTGTCGCCGGTTGCCGACCAACTCGCCGCCAGGTTCACCAAGGCGGGTCACTCGCTGTTCCTCGTCGGCGGCAGCGTGCGGGACGCCCTGCTCGGCAGGTTGTCCACGGACCTGGACTTCACCACCGACGCGCGCCCCGATCGAGTGCAGCAGATCCTCGCGGGCTGGGCCGACGGACTGTGGGACACGGGCATCGCGTTCGGCACGGTCGGTGCCACGAAACAGGGCGTCACGCTGGAGATCACCACGTTCCGCGCGGATTCCTACGACCGCGTGAGCCGCAATCCGGAGGTCGCGTTCGGCGATTCGATCGACGGTGACCTGCTGCGCAGGGACTTCACCGCCAACGCGATGGCGATCGAACTGTCGACCAAGAAGTTCGTCGACCCGCACGGCGGCCTGGAGGCGATCACCGGCAAGGTGCTCGACACTCCGGCCACTCCCGAGGAGTCGTTCGCCGACGACCCGCTGCGGATGCTGCGGGCCGCGCGGTTCGTCTCCCAGCTCGGTTTCACGCCGGCGAAGCGGGTGGTGGACGCGATGACCGCGATGTCGGCCGAGATCAGCCGGATCACCGCGGAGCGGGTGCAGACGGAGCTGTCCAAGCTGATGACCGGGGTGTCGCCGCGAGCCGGGATCGAGCTCATGGTGCGCACCGGGCTCGCCGAACACGTGCTGCCGGAGGTGCCGGGGATGCGCCTCGCGATCGACGAGCATCACCAGCACAAGGACGTCTACGAGCACTCGTTGACGGTGCTCGATCAGGCGATCGACCTGGAAAGCACGCACGAGCCGAACTCGGAACCGGACCTCGTCCTGCGCCTGGCCGCGCTGCTGCACGACATCGGCAAGCCAGCCACTCGCAAGTTCGAGCCAGGGGGCGGAGTGAGCTTCCACCACCACGAGGTCGTGGGCGCCAAGATGGCGCGCAAGCGTTTGCGCGCGCTGCGCTACTCCAAGGACGTGATCGCCGACGTTTCGCAGCTGGTGTTTCTGCACCTGCGCTTCCACGGCTACGGCAAGGGCGAGTGGACGGACTCGGCCGTACGCCGCTACGTCACCGACGCCGGGGACCTGCTGCCCCGGCTGCACAAGCTCGTCCGCGCGGACTGCACCACGCGGAACAAGCGCAAGGCAGCCTCCCTGCAGCGCACCTATGACGATCTCGAGGAGCGGATCGCCAGGATCGCCGCCGAGGAGGACCTGGCCAGGGTGCGGCCGGACCTGGACGGCAACGAGATCATGAAGCTGCTCGGCCTGCCGCCGGGGCCGCTCGTCGGCAAGGCCTGGAAGCATCTCAAGGACGTGCGGCTCGACCGTGGCCCGCTGGACCACGACGAGGCGGTCGCCGAACTGCGGAAATGGGCCGCCGATCAGGGCATCGAGCAGCCCGACGGCGCCTGACGATGCTGGTCGCCGCGCCCGACTTTGCAGTTTTGGCGCCCGACTTTGCAGTTCTGGGGCCTGAATTTGCAGTTCCGCGCGCTGACGCCGATCTGGGGCGCGGCACCGCGTCACCGCCGGAAGTGCCAACTCCGGCCCCGGTAGTGCAAAGTCGGCGGCGGTGATTCAGTGGCGCAGGTCGGTCAGGAAGTGGGTCCAGGCGGGGGCCGGGACGGCTAGGGTGCCGCCGTCGCGGTCCTTGGTGTCGCGGACGGCGACCGCCTCGCCGGTGAACGCCACCTCGACGCAACTTCCGTCGCCGCCGTTGCCGGTGGTGTAGCTGCTGGTGAACCAGCGGGCGCCGGAGGGGTCTCGGGTCGGCATCGTCCTCGCCTCTCTCGCCGTGTCACAGCCGCGCCAGCACGTCCCGCACCAGCTCGGCGGAGCCGTCCGGGGTGAGTGCCTCAGTGCGCAGCCTCTCGAAGGCGAGTTTACAGGCGCGGACCTCGGCCTCCTTCTCGATTTGCAGGGAGCCGAACACGTGCTCCACGTAGGCGAGGTCCGGCTCGTCCTTCTCGGCGAAACCCAGTACGTGGAAGGAACCGTCCAGGCCGACGTGCGGGGACGCGGACAGCGGCAGCACCTGCAGGGTCACCGTGGGCAGTTCGGCGAGCTCCAGCAGGTGCCGCATCTGCTCCCGCTGCACCTCCGGCCCGCCGACCGGCCGCCAGAGCACCGTCTCGTCCATGATCGCGGCGAATTCCAGCGGATCGATGTCGCTGCGCAGTCGTTGCTGGCGGATCAGCCGCACGGCGATCTGGTCGTCGATCCAGTGCTTGCCGCGCCGCTTCGACAGTTTCTCGAACAGCGTCCGCGCGTGGGCCTCGGTCTGTAGCAGTCCTGGTATGTCACCGAGTTCGTAGTGGCACAGGGTGGACGCCGCCGCCTCCAGCGAGACGTAGCCCCGCGCCTCCACGCCGAACTCCTGCCACCAGCCCTTCTTCTTGGCCTCCCTGGCGAGCTGTTCGTAGGGCGCCCAGTCGTTCACCGGCAGGCCGTAGAGGTCGAGCATCGCCTTCACCACGAGCACGTCCGTCGCGGTGCGGCCGTTCTCGATCCGGCTCAGCCGCGCCGGGGAGAACTCCAGTCGCCGGCACACCTCGTCGGTGGACATGCGGGCCTCGTCCCGCAGTCCGCGCAGCAGGCGGCCGAGGTACCTGCGGCGGAACGTCGGCGACTCCTGCGCACTCACCGGTTACCTCCCGTTACTCGGTGCGAGCAATAGTCCGCCGGGAAAGGCCGAAGCGGAATTGCGCCACGCCGCGACAACCCGAGCATCGGCGGATAATCCGGACATGTCCGATCAGGGCGGGGATCGCCGCGCCAACTTCCTGGCAACACTTCTTCGTCGTGGCGCGCCCGTGCTGGCCGCCACCCCGGACGACCTTGCCGACGAACCGGCGGGACCCGCACCGCGGCTACACCGGCTCCGTCGCCTGAACGGCCCGGTGGGCCGGGTCGAGCGGGAGGGACCGCTGCTGCACGCGGCCCGATATGTCGCGCTCGTGCCGCTGGCCTACCGGACCCTCGCGGTGCCCGCCGCCTTCGTCGCGTTCGCGGCTCCGGCCGACGGCGGGTGGCAGGTCCTGCTCCCGGTGCTGCTGGTGGCCGTGTGCTCGGTCGGGTTGAACGTGTTCGGGGTGGTCCGGCTGCTTTCGTGGGCACCGCGCCTCTCGGCCCGGCTGCTGGGCCTCGACGTGCTGTTCACGATCGTGGCGACACTGCTCGTCGCGGCGATCGCGCCGGCGGCGGCCTTCGACGCCGCACTGGCCGTGCCGGGTAAACACCTGCTCGGGGGTATCGCGCTGTTCACCCTGGTGCTCGGGGTGCCCCGTGGTGCCGCGCTCGCACTCATGGTCGTTCCCCTGCACCTGGCGAGTGTCTGGCTGAACGCGGGCCGGTTCGATCCGGTGGGCACCCTTGGTGGGCTCGGTCGTGTCGCCGGAGTGCTGCTCACCGCCACTGGAGCGCTGATCCTGCTGGGGATGAGCACCCGGCTGGCGCTGGCACATGGCCTCCGCACCGGGCGGCGGGCCGAACGGGCAGTGCAGCACCGCAGGCTGCACGACACGGTGCTGCAGACCCTCGAGGCGATGGCGTTGCACGACGATCCGGAGCAGTTGCGGCGGATGGCCCGCGCTCAGGCGGCGGAGCTGCGCACGGAGCTGGAGTCGGCGGAGGGCGGGCCCGGTAGGCCCCTCGGGGAGAAGCTGGGGGCGCTGGCCGCCGAGGTGGCCAGGGACGGTCTGCGGGCCCAGTTGGTGATCGCCGAACTCGACGACGAAACGCTGTCCGAGGTCCGCCAGCTGGCGTTGCGAGATGCCGTCCGGGAGGCACTGCGCAACACCCGCAAGCACGCCCGGACCGACAACGTGCTGGTCCGGGTCGAGCAGCACGAAGGCGGGATCGTCACGACAGTCCGGGATCATGGCGCCGGGTTCAGCCAGGAGAGCCGCACCGCGGGCTTCGGCATCAGTGAGTCGATCAAAGCCAGGCTCGCCGAGGTCGGCGGCAGCGCGCGGATCGACTCGGCCCCCGGCGCGGGCACCCGGGTGACCCTCTGGGTGCCCTTCTGAGCGACAAGCACTGAATGGCCTCAGCCGAGGCGGTCCAGTGCGCCGGTCTCCAGGTGGTGCCCGATCGGGCGAGGCAGCAGGTAGGTGATCGCGCCACCGGGCAGACCGTTCCACGGAACGGCGATCCCGGCGAGAACCCGCAGCGTGCGCCGCAACACGTAGCTGTGCCGGTCGTGTTCGCGTTCGAACGTCAGCGAGGTCTCGGCGAACGGCGTGCCCTCCGGATGTGCGAGGTTGCCCGCCTCGGTGCCGAACCGGGTGATCGTGGTGCCCTCCGGGAGCGTGATCATCCGTTTCCCCCGGTAGAAGGTCAGCGGCGGCTCACCGCGCACGGGTAGCACCGGCCAGTCCGTGGCGTGCGTTGCCGGCTCCCGTGCCTCGACCTCGGCGGGCAGGAAACGACGTCCGGGGTACAGCAGCAGGGAGCCGAGCAGTGCTCGCGCGGCGGGTTGGATGCGCGGGAACAGCATCGGCTCGACCGGGGCGCCATCGGCGAAGCGAGCCACCTGCCACCCCTGCGCGGTGCGCAGCAGGCACCACGCGCCGTCGATGTGCTCGCCGATCCGGTATGCGTCCTCGGGAATCCCCTGTTCGGCCAGTCGCCGCCGCAGGGTGGCGAGTACTTCCGAACCGCGCAGTTCCCGATCCGGTTCCGCGCCGCGTTCGAGCGAGGCGGCCATGGTGAGTTCGGCATCCGCGCCGGCGTCGCCGAGGTCGGCGGCGGTCTGGCCGGGCCTGGGCGCGCCGAGGATCTCTGCCTCAGCGGTGGCCCGCACCCGTTCGCCGACGTACGGCGGCCGGTGCCCCGCCGCCCGGATGTGGGCGAGCAGGTCGGGTTCCGGTGGCAGCCCGTACTTGCGCAGGTAGTGCGGCACCGAGGCGGGCCAGATCCAGGTTCCGTCCGTGTGGAAGGCGTCCGGCACGTCCGGCGGGTTGTGCGGAGCGAAGATGTCCGGCAGCAGACCGGGTTTGCTCAGTGCGACCGGCGCGCGGTACAGGTAGCCGAGCACGGCCCGTGCCTCGTCCTGCGCCACCGGCTGCCGGTTCACCACGGGCGGTTCGCCCTCGGTATGCGCGTCGACCACCTTGGCCAGCCGGAACTCGACATCCAGTGGCAGTCCAGCCCGCGCGGCCAGCCACTGCGGCACCTGTCCGCGTTCGCGGGGGTGGTACTCGAGCTCGGCCTCGTACGCGCGAGCGGACGTGCGCCCGCGTGCGCCGGGGCCGAGCCGCCAGTTCGGCTCGGTCTGCTTGTCGAAGTCGAAGTCGAAGTTCGACGCCGAGTCGAGCGTGAACGTCCCCTGGAACCAGGTGCCGGAACCGGCTTCGTACATCGCCGAGCGCAGTCTGGCGAAGAGGTGGCCGAGCTCGGGTGGCGAGGAGAGCGACACGATCACGTCCTCGGCCACCGCCCGCACCTCGAGCTCGGAGTAGTCCCCGACCTGCCGGAACTGGGCGGCGACGCGTTGCCAGCCGTCCGGCAGGCTGCGCACCATCGTGCGCCCGATCGAGCGCAACAGCGCGCCGGGCTCGACCGATCCCGGCGCCGGGCGTACGGCGGCCGCCGAGGTGAAGTCGTGCCGCTCCTGCCAGAGCGCCAGCACGCTTTCGGGGTCCGAGGTGGTCGTGGTGAAGTCGGTCAGCCCCAGTTGCGTCGCGGTGGTCTCGTCCTGCCCGGTCCAGCGCAGCGTCAGTTCGGCTTCGCCGGACTGCGGCGCGATCCGATAGATCTCGTCGTCGTACAGACACTGGGTGTGGATGGTGAACGTGGCGGCGACCTTCGCCTCGGGTACGACCTTGGCGGGCAGGTCCCGCCACTGCGTGTCGAACCCCTCCGGCGCGTCCTCGCCCGCCGGTGCCACCAGCAACACCGTCGAATCCGCTGTCGATCGCTGTGCCCGGTAGACCTGTTCGTGCCACACCGCGTAGAGACCGTCAGGACGGTCGGCCACCTCAACTCGATAACGCAAGTCCGTTCCCCCTCGTGTCACCCGCACAACTCCCCATCGAACTTGACCCGGACCAAACTTAGTAGGCAGCGGCCTCGGCGAAACATCGGCCGTCACCCGGCCGGGTCGGCCCGTCGGCTTGCCCGGAGGAAGCCTGCGGCACCGAGCAGGTAGAGGGCGACGGCCCCGGCGAGCAAGGCTGGAGCGTGCCCGTCGGGCGGCGTGAGCAGCGCCGCCACCGTGACCGCGACGACCTGGGTGAGGTTGAACAGGGTGTCGTAGAGCGCGAAGACCCGGCCACGGGATTCGTCCCCGATATCGCGCTGCACGGAGGCGTCCACACACAACTTGATGACCTGACCAGCCGAGGTGACCGCGAACGAGGCGATCAGCACGGTCGGCAGCAGGAACGGCAGGCCGAGACCGGCCTGTGCGAGCGCGGCCAGCAGCAGCGAGCCGACGATCGCCCTCCGCCTGCCGAACCGTTCGACCAGGCGGGGTGTGAGGTAGCCGGCGAGCACGATGCCTGCGCCGCCGAGCACCGCCACCTGGCCAAGCCCGGTGAGACCGGCCTTGAACGGACCCGCATCGGTGAACGAGAAGCGCATGAGCAGCACGGTGAGCAGCAGTGCGATACCGAAAGCCGCCCGGTGTGCGAGCAGCGCGACGAAGCCTGCGCGAACGCCGGGGCAGCGCAGTGCGGCGCGCGCTCCGTCGACCAGTCCCCTGGCCACCGCCGCGAGGGCGTCGGCGGGCTCGTCCACCCGCGTCGGGCCGAGCAGCCCCCGCGGAATCCGCGTGGCGACCAGGGCGGCCACCACCGAGCCGACGGTGGCGATCGCCGTGGTTGCCCCCGAACCGACGT
The DNA here is from genome assembly GCF_003385185.1 of Amycolatopsis palatopharyngis. Taxonomy (GTDB): domain Bacteria; phylum Actinomycetota; class Actinomycetes; order Mycobacteriales; family Pseudonocardiaceae; genus Amycolatopsis; species Amycolatopsis palatopharyngis. The sequence continues at coordinate 119,284 of NZ_PQHZ01000009.1, forward strand.
TGCCCTGACCGAGGAGTGCGCGCAGCCCGATGGCGCAAGCGCCGCCGAATACCGCGGTGACCGCGCCGAGGGTCGTGGCCAGGGCGTTCGCGGTGACGATGGAGCGTTCGGGCACCACGTGTGGCAGCGCGGCGGAGAGTCCGGACCCGGCGAACCGGGAGATGGCCATCACCAGCAGCGCCAGCATGAACAACCAGGTACCGCCGACCCCGAGTGCCACCCCGCCCGCGCAGCACAGGATGGCGACCGCGCGCAGGGCGTTGGCGATGATCAGGACGCGTCTGCGGTCCCACCGGTCGAGCAGCGCACCGGTGAACGGCGCGATCAGCGAGTACGGCAGCAGCAGCACCGCGAAGCCGCCCGCGATGGTCAGCGCGTCGGCCGCGCGTTGCGGGTTGAACAGCACGGCACCGGCCAGTCCGGCCTGGAAGACGCCGTCCCCCCACTGCGCGGGAAATCGGGTCCAGAGCAGGTGCCGGAACTCCACCAGCCGGAAGAGCGCGCGGGGCGAGATTCGCTCGGTCGCGCCGTCGGCGACCGCGGTCTCCTGTCCGGAAGGCGCGCTGGTGGTCACGATGTTCCAGCCTACGGGGATCAGGGGCGGAAATCGGCCGAGACTGATCGAAAGTCGTGGGCCGGCGCACTTGGTCGCCTCTCGGCGGCGTGGCGCAGTGTGGCTCCTGCCGAACGGTATTCCACAACGGCTCTTCTCAAGTGGGCCCGGGGGACACGGAGTGCGCCGGCCACTTGGTTAACGGCCCACGGCGCACTCGTGTTCCCCGGTTGATGGGATCATGTACGCGTGCGAGCGGACGCCGAGGTTGAGCCGGGATCACTCCTGGTCGCTGCCCCAACGATGTTCGACCCGAACTTCCGGCGAACCGTGGTGTTCGTCATCGACCACCGGGAGGAAGGCACGCTGGGTGTGGTGCTGAACCGGCCGAGTGAGGTGCCGGTCGACGACGTGCTGCCGAACTGGGGCAGCCATGTGGTCGAGCCGCAGTCGGTGTTCGTCGGCGGGCCGGTGGAGAAGAAGACCGCGCTGTGCCTTGCCGCGCTGCGCACTGGCGAGACGGCCGCGAGTGTCCCCGGTGTGATCGCGGTCCGTGGTCCGGTGGCGCTGGTCGACCTCGATGCCGATCCGGATCTGCTCGTGCCGAAGGTTCGCGGGCTGCGGGTGTTCGCCGGCTACGCGGGCTGGGACACGGGGCAGCTGGCGGAGGAGATCGGCCGTGGTGACTGGCTCATCGTCGCCGCGCTACCGAGCGATGTGCTGGCGACCCCGAAACACGACCTCTGGGGTCAGGTCCTGCGCAGGCAAGGCGTCCCGACAGCCCTGCTGGCCACCCACCCCGGCGACCTCCAACGCAACTAAGCAGAAGGTGTGCCTGCAAGTACCACCAAGCAAGATCGACACCGTCGCTAACCGCTACCAAGCCACCACCAGGTTGGTAGCGGAAAAAGGCGTACTTGATCTTGCTTGGTGGTACTTGCAGACGCTCCAAAGGCCCACGACGGTAGGTGCCTTGGCGTCCTTACTGGGCTGCGTTCGCCGTTGTCGTGGCTGAGCCGCAGCCGCCGCCTCCGCAGGCGCAGCCGCCGCAGCCGGTCGGCGCGGCGGGTGCGGGCACCGCCGTCGCGGCTCGATGCCCCAGTACTCCGCCGCCTGCGAGCAGGGCGAACATCCCGAGCAGGCCGATCACCGCCGCGGCGATTAGCCCGCCGGTCGACGGCATCAGCAGGCCGGCCACACCGGCGACGACGCCGATGCCACCCGCGACGACCGTCGGCATCCCGGCGACCCTGTTCGCCACCCGGAACGCCTCGTCGCTGCGCAGTGTCGCGGCAGTGCGTACCCCGGCGCCGCGATCCCTGGGCAGCTTCTCCCGCCAGCCGAGGTAGCCGCCCCAGCCGACCAGGACGCCGAGCAGGACCGGAAGCAGCGCGATGACGAACACGCCTTCAGACTAGAGCGTCATGTGATGGCAACCCAGCCGCTACCCTGATGCGCTGTGCTGCACGTCATGTCACGACGTTCACTTGCCGCAGTCCTGGCCTGCGCCTTCGCGCTCGGGCTCGTCCACTCCCCCGCCGCGGAAGCGGGCGCACTCCGGTCCGTCCGGCTGATCGGCGAACAGACCTTGCCGCACCGCCTCGACTTCCAGGGCACGACGGTCGGCGGGCTGTCGAGTATCGACTACGACCAGCGCACCGGGGAGTACGTGCTGATCAGCGACGACCGCTCGCAACTGCAGCCTGCCCGCTTCTACACCGCCCGGATGGACGTGGACGCGCGCGAGCTCGGTGAGGTGCGGTTGACCGGTACCCACACCTTCACCGGTGAGGACGGAACCGCCTACGCCGAGGGCTCGGTCGATCCGGAGGAACTGCGGGTGGATCCGTTCACCGGGCGCTACTACTGGTCGCAGGAGGGTGAGCGGGCCGCGGGAGTCCTGCTCGACCCTTCGGTGCGGGAGGCACGTCGCGATGGCGGTTACGTGCGGGACCTGCCGATCCCGGACAGCTCGCGAATGACCGAGGACGCGGGCCCGCGGCGCAACCTCGGGCCGGAGGGCCTGACCTTCGCCGCGTCCGGCGCGCTGGTCACGAGCGCGATGGAAGGCCCGCTGCTGCAGGACGGCCCGGAGGCCGACACCACGCGTGGCGCGCTCTCCCGGATCACCGTGCAGGGCCGCAGGGGGCCGGTCTTCGCGCAGTACGCCTATCCGATGGAGCCGGTGTTCGCCGAGCCGGTGCCCGCGGACGGCTTCGCGATGACCGGAGTCTCCTCGATCCTCGCCGAAGGCACCGACAAGACGCGGTACCTGGTCATGGAGCGCTCCTTCGTCGCAGGAGTGGGCAACCGGATTCGGATCTACCGGGTCGACACCAGCGGCGCGACAAACGTGGCATACAGCGATTCCTTGGCCGAAGAAGACCACCTCCGACCAGTGCGCAAGCGTTTGCTGCTCGATCTCGCGGACCTGGGACTCGACCGGGTCGACAACGTCGAGGGCATGACCTGGGGCCCTCGGCTGGACACCGGTGAGCGGACCCTGCTGCTGGTCAGCGATGACAACTTCTCCCCAAGCCAGGTGACCCAGTTCGTCGCGCTCGCGGTGCGCTGACCGGGCTGACGGAAACCCGGTGGTCGAGCCCGTTACCATGAGGCCCATGAAGTCGGCCAGTCTGCTTACCTGGCCGCGCTGACCGGCCCGACCGGCTCAGCGCGGCGACCCCTCACGCCTCATGGCTGGGGGGTCGCGTCATTTCTACGGAGGATCGGCGATGAGCGAGACGACCGAAGGCGCACCTCGGAACAGCGAGGACGCCCCGAGCGTCGCGGAGCAGCCGCGGCACCGCTACACGGCGGAGCTGGCGGGGCAGATCGAGCTGCGCTGGCAGGACTACTGGGCCGACCACGGCACCTACCACGCGCCGAACCCGACAGGCCCGCTCTCGATAACCGACGGCGCGGGCCAGGTCCCCTCGGACAAGCTGTTCGTGCAGGACATGTTCCCCTACCCCTCCGGATCGGGACTGCACGTCGGCCACCCCCTTGGCTACATCGGCACCGACGTCTACGCCCGGTACAACCGGATGATCGGGCGCAACGTGCTGCACGCGCTGGGCTACGACGCCTTCGGGCTGCCCGCCGAGCAGTACGCCGTGCAGACGGGCACCCACCCGCGCACGACCACCGAGGCCAACATCGCGAATATGCGCAGGCAGCTGCGCAGGCTGGGGCTGGGCCACGACGAGCGCCGGTCCATCGCCACCACGGACCCCGAGTACTACCGCTGGACTCAGTGGATCTTCCTGCAGATCTTCAACTCGTACTATGACGAGAAGCAGGGCAAGGCCCGGCCGATCGTGGAGCTGGAGAAGGAGTACGCGCAGGACAAGCGGCGTACGCCGGACGGGCGCAACTGGTGTGAGCTGACCCGCGTGGAGCAGCGCGAGATCATCGACGCGCACCGGCTGGTGTACATCTCCGACGCACCGGTGAACTGGGCACCAGGCCTGGGCACCGTGGTGGCGAACGAGGAGGTCACCGCCGACGGGCGCAGTGACCGGGGGAACTTCCCGGTCTTCCGGAAGAACCTGAGCCAGTGGATGATGCGGATCACCGCATACGCCGATCGTCTTGTCGACGACCTGGACCTGCTGGACTGGCCGGAGAAGGTCAAGGCCATGCAGCGGAACTGGATCGGCCGCTCGCACGGCGCGCAGGTTTCGTTCCGCGCGGGTGAGCATGCGATCGAGGTCTTCACCACCCGCCCGGACACGCTGTTCGGCGCGACGTACATGGTGCTGGCCCCGGAACACCCGCTGGTGGCGGAGCTGACCGCGGTCGAGTGGCCGGACGGTGTCGACGAGCGCTGGACCGGAGGAGCCGAGACGCCCGTGGAGGCGATCAAGGCGTACCGCAGGGCCGCCTCCCGGAAGTCGGACCTGGACCGGCAGGAGAACAAGGACAAAACCGGTGTCTTCACCGGTTCCTTCGCGATCAACCCGGCCACCGGCACCGAGATCCCGGTCTTCGTGGCCGACTACGTGCTGATGGGCTACGGCACCGGCGCGATCATGGCCGTGCCCGCGCAGGACCAGCGTGACTGGGACTTCGCCACCGAGTTCGGCCTGGAGATCGTCCGCACGGTCGACCCCGGCGAGGGGTTCGAGGAGTCCGGCGGCCAGGCGTTCACCGGCGAAGGTCCGGCGATCAACTCGGCCAACGAGGACCTGATCCTCAACGGCATGGGCATCGAGGACGCCAAGAAGGCGATGATCGCCTGGCTGGAGCGGCACGACCACGGAGAAGGCACCGTGCAGTACAAGCTGCGCGACTGGCTGTTCGCGCGCCAGCGGTACTGGGGTGAGCCCTTCCCCATCGTGTACGACTCCGACGGCCTGCCCATCGCGCTGCCGGACAGCCAGCTGCCGGTGGAACTGCCCGAGGTGGAGGACTACTCGCCGCAGACCTTCGATCCGGATGACGCCGACTCGGAGCCCTCACCGCCGCTGTCGAAGGCCACCGAATGGGTCGAGGTGACCCTGGACCTCGGCGACGGGCCGAAGAAGTACCGCCGCGACACCAACGTGATGCCGCAGTGGGCCGGGTCCTGCTGGTACCAGCTGCGCTACATCGACCCGGCCAACGACAGGGCCTTCGTCGACCCGGAGAACGAGAAGTACTGGGTCGGTCCCCGTCCCGCCGAGCACGGTGTCAACGATCCCGGCGGTACGGACCTGTACGTCGGCGGTGTCGAGCACGCCGTGCTGCACCTGCTGTACGCGCGGTTCTGGCACAAGGTGCTGTACGACCTGGGCCACGTGTCGTCCAAGGAGCCCTACCGCAAGCTGTACAACCAGGGCTACATCCAGGCCCATGCGTACAAGGACGCGCGGGGCACCTACGTGCCGGCCGACGAGGTCGAGGAGCGGGACGGGAAGTTCTTCTTCGGCGAGGAGGAGGTGACGCAGGAGTACGGCAAGATGGGCAAGAGCCTGAAGAACGTCGTCACCCCCGACTTCATGTCGGAGAACTACGGGGCCGACACCTTCCGGTTCTACGAGATGTCCATGGGCCCGCTGGACGTGTCCAGGCCGTGGGCCACCAAGGACGTCGTCGGCGCCCAGCGATTCCTGCAGCGTCTGTGGCGGCTGATCGTCGACGAGGACACCGGCGAGCTGCGGGTTTCCGATCCGGACTCCGGAGCGGAGCCGACCGAGGAGGACCTGAAGCAGCTGCACCGGACGATCGCGGGTGTCCGCGAGGACTACACGGAGATGCGGTTCAACACCGCGGGCGCGAAGCTGATCGAGCTGAACAACTACTTGACCAAGACCTACGGCTCCGCGACCGCGACACCGAGGTCGCTGGCCGAGCCGGTCGTGCTGATGCTGGCCCCGCTGTGCCCGCATGTGGCCGAGGAGCTGTGGCACCGGCTGGGTCATCCCGACTCACTGGCACACGGTCCGTTCCCCGCGGTGGACGAGCGCTACCTGGTCGAGGAGACGGTCGAGTACCCGATCCAGGTCAACGGGAAGGTCCGCTCGCGGATCACCGTGGCCGCGGACGCGGACGACGACGCGGTGAAAGCCGCGGCACTGGCGGACGAGAAGGTCGCCGCGCTGCTCGACGGTGCCGAGCCCCGCAAGGTCATCGTGGTCCCCGGCCGGTTGGTCAACGTCGTCCGGTAGCTGGCTGCGGCTACGTGAGGGTGAGGCCGATCTCCCTGGCGAGATCGGCCAGCATCGCGTCGAACAGGGCGTCCGGATTGGACACCACGATCGGGTAGTTGCCGAACACCTCCAGCGTCACGTGTCCGTACAGGCGAGCCCAGAACTGGATCATCAGGTATGTGGTGCCCAGGTCGAGCTTGTCCGCGGAGATGTCCAGCCCGGACTCGTTGATCACGGCCAGGAGTTCGTCCCGGTAGGTGGCCAGGTCCTCCCACAGCTCGGGGGGCACCAGCTCGGCCGAGGGGATGGCGAGATCGTGTTTCGCGAGAACCTCGCCCGCGGCGCTCAGGAAGATGCGGCCGAACGGCTCGGCGACGCGGTTGAGCGTGGCGACGCTGCCTGCCGCAGATCCGACCCCGCCCGTCGGTGAGGCGAACACCAGCGTGAACTCACGGGTATGGGTGAGCGCCCAGCGGCGGAAGCCCTTGCAGATGGCGAACAGCTGCAGGGCGCCGTCCTCCTGCAGTTCGGCGACCTCGGTGGACAGTTCTCCGGCGAGATCGGAGATCACGTCGAGCCGCAGGTGTTCGATGAGGTCGTCGCGGGAGCCGTAGTAGCGGTAGAGGGCGGGCGCCGTGATCCCGAGTTCCCTGGCAATCGCTCGCAGCGTCACCGCCTCGGGGCCGCGTTCCATCAGCAGCGTGCGCGCCGTCTGCTTGATGTCGTGGTCGGTCGCCGACCGTTCCCGCGCCCTGCCCTCCCGGCGCACTCGCCGCTGGGGTCGCGCCTCGTCCGACTGGTCGGTTTCGCCATTCGCGTCGCGTATGGGCTTGGTCATGACCGGTCCCCGTCCGAACTGCCGTATTCGTGTCGAATTCCGGAAGTCTAGGAGCTGAGGCGGCGGAACACTCGGTGTAACGGCGCGAGCGTCCACATCGAGACGATCACGATTGCGAGCGCGATCAGCGCGTGCACCGGTTCGGGGAGAACCCGCGTTCCGGCGCCCAGACGGGCCGGGCGCCGCCGGCACCGATCACTCGGGGGGCTACGTGACCGATGCCGGCGACCCGATGCCCGACCGGCGGTCCATCGGACCTCTGGCCGAACAACACCGGCACGCGAACGCACCGGTGTGACAGGAGAGCCCGCCATGTCCTTCGACGTGACGTTTCCGGATTGGATCCGCCCCGAACGAGTGACACGTGGTGGGCACTCCGCTGATTGTCGCATTGAGAGCCCGCAAAGTTACAAAGTTCTTCACATACGCATACGGAGCGGATCCGGTACACCACCAGCTGCATCGATCGGTTGCGTCAGATGCCGCGGGCTCGATCCCGCCGATACCCTCGAAGGCGCGATCGGAGTTCGACGACCACGACAGGGGTCCAGATGCGGCAAACAACACGCTATGGTCTAGACCATGCCTGATTCTCAACTGTCCGGAGTCGCCGTCAGTCCTGGTCGCGCCAGGGGGCCCGTCGTCCGGGTCGCCGAACCGGCGGGAGCGCCACCCGCGACTCCAGCGCCAGCCGACCCACAGGTCGAGGCGAAGCGCATCGCCCCGGCCGCGCAGGCCGTCGTCGCCAGGCTCGAGGCAATGGCCGAGACCGCGACCGGCGAGGCCGCGACGATTCTGATCACCACGGCCGCCATGGCCGGTGATCCCGCCCTGGTCGGCAACGCCGAGCAGCTGGTGAGCGCCGAGCGCCTGCCCGCGGCCAGGGCCGTCCATATCGCGGCGGACGGATTCGCCGAGCAGCTCGCGGCCGCGGGCGGCTACCTCGCCGAGCGTGTGCGCGACGTCCAGGACGTGCGCGACCGCATCGTGGCGGAGCTGCTGGGAATCACTCCGCCCGGTGTTCCCGACCTCGAAGCACCGAGCGTGCTCGTCGCCCTCGATCTCGCCCCCGCCGACACCGCTGGGCTGGACCCGGCCAAAGTGCTCGCACTCGTCACCGCGGAGGGCGGCCCGACCAGCCACACCGCGATTCTCGCCCGCTCGCTGGGCATACCGGCCGTGGTCGCGGTGCGCGGCGTGCTGGAGCTGAACGCGGCGGCGCTGCTGGTGGACGGCGACACCGGGACGGTGACGGTGGCGGACGCCGGAGAGCCGGTGTTCGCCGCCGAACGTGGCGGCCCCGCGGAATGGAACGGCAAGGGCGAGACCGCCGACGGGCACCGGGTGAAGGTGCTTGGCAACGTCGGATCGGCAGGCGACGCCGAGGCGGCGGTCGCGGCGGGTGCCGAAGGTGTCGGCCTGTTCCGCACGGAGTTCTGCTATCTCGACGCCCCGACTGAGCCGTCGGTGGAGCAGCAGCGCAGTGCCTACACAGCCGTGCTCGAACCGTTTCGCGGCAAGCCGGTCGTCGTCCGCACTCTGGACGCTGGCGCGGACAAGCCGCTGGCGTTCCTCGCGCAGGAGGAGGAGCCGAACCCCGCACTCGGCGTCCGTGGACTGCGAGTGGCGCTGGACCGCCCTGACCTGCTCGACCGTCAGCTCGAGGCGATCGCCGGAGCCGCTGCCGACTCCGGCGCCGAGGTCTCGGTCATGGCCCCCATGGTGGCCACGGCCGAGGAGGCCGCCTGGTTCGCCGAGCGGGTGCACGCGGCGGGTATCGCCAGAGCGGGGGTGATGATCGAGATTCCGGCGGCCGCACTCGCGGCGCGGGAGATCCTCGACGCGGTGGAGTTCGTTTCCGTTGGCACGAACGATCTCGCCCAGTACGCGTTCGGCGCCGATCGTCAGCTCGGCGCGGTCGCCGCCCTGAACGACCCGTGGCAGCCCGCCCTGCTGCGGCTGATCTCGTTCGTGGGAGATGCCGCGCGGGAGACCGGCAAGCCGGCCGGGGTCTGTGGCGAAGCAGCTGCCGACCCACTGCTCGCGCGCGTGCTGGCCGGGCTCGGCATATCGAGTCTCTCGATGAACGCCGCCGCGGTCCGAGCGGTCGGTGCGAGCCTGGCCGCGGTGAGTCTGGACGACTGCAGGTCGGCGGCGGCGGCCGCGGTGGCCGCTGCCACCGCGACGGCGGCCAGGTCTGGCGCGGGCAGCGTCGCGGCACCCGCCTGACGGGCGCGGAGCCACCTCAGCTGAACAGGCCCCCGCGCGGGTTCTTGATGGTCAGTGAGCCGCCGTGTACCCGGCCGGTGAGTACGTAGCGAGGTGTGCCGGCTTTGCCGTTGGAGTTCGTCTTGTCCTCGAGGGAACCCCACTTCACCTCGGTGATGTTGTTGATGTCCACCGAGGCCGTTTGCGGGATGACCACGGTGACGGAGCCCCATTTGGTGTCCAGCTCCACGTGTACGACGGGATGCGCCACCTCCGCCTCGGTGAAGTCCAGTTTCGTCTCGCCGTACTTGTTCCGCACGTAGATCTCGGCGGGCACGTGCCAGCGGCCGTTGCGTTTGAGGTTCGACCCGTGCGCCTTCAGCTCCAGCCGTTCGCCGGAGGCGCCGAGCGGCCCGGGGACGCCGGGAACACCGGGGACGGGGTTCGGTGCCGCGCCGGGAGCGGGCATGGCCGCGGTGGTCACCGCGTCGCGGTGCACCAGACCGGGGAGGTCGACCAGCACGGCGTTCAGCTCACCCCTGGTGCGTGCGGCCAGCGCCACATCGGTGCGCTCGGTGAACTCGTCGAGATCCAGCATCCCCCTGCCGATCGCCCGCTGGAGCAGGCCCACCACATGTTCACGCTCGCTGTCGGAGACCCGCAGATTGCGTTGCCGCTGCCGCTCCTGCGACATCGGGTCCGCCCGTTCCGGCTCCACCACGGTCTCCGGCGGCTGCTCTTCGCTCTGTTCCTCGGCCACAACGACGAGCGTAGGTCGCGAGAGCCCGGACCGAATCGGGGAAAATCCCTGAAACTCAGCTGGGTTGACTACTGATCAGCGGATGAGTTCCACGGGCACGCCGACGTCGACGCCGGCCCACGCGCGGTCGGTGGTCAGTGCGATGCCGTCGGGGAGGGAGGCCGCCAAGGCCAGGCAGGCGCGATCACCGAGGGACAGGTCCGCATGGCGGGTTACCGGCCACATTTCCGCGGTGCGGACCGCGGCCTCGGCATCGAATGCGGCGACGGTCATGCCCAGCGCGCTCAGGACCGCGGCGTCCTCTGCGGCGCTGTCGCTGCCGAGCTGGGCGAGCTTCTGTACGACTTCGGTGTAGTTGACCGCCGATATCAGCGAGCCGCGCAGCCGGTCGGCGACCCGGTCGTGACCGGGTTCGGTGCGCAACAGCGCGATCGCCGCGCTGGCGTCGAGGACCGCCGTCACGCCGGAGCGCCGTCGACGGTGGCGTTGGGGCTGGTGTCCTCGCGAGCTGTCTCGGCGCGCCGGTCGGCGAGCAGTTCGTCGGAGGCGAGACCGGGGTGGTCGGCGGTGGCTGCGGCGACCCGTTGCTGGACCCGACGTAGCAGGTGCCCCCATTCCTCCAGGACCACGCGGCCGTTCTCCACGTAGGCGACGAGTTGCTGGCCCGGCTCGATGCCGGCCGCCCGCCGCACGGGTGCCGGAATGGTCACGCGCCCATCTGGGCTGGCGGTGACATGCGCTTGCGCCACACCCTGCTCGGTTGCCGACATTCGGCCATTCTACCCGATGCGCCACACTTCGCCGCATTGTTGTGACTATGGAGAGCTTCTCCAAGCCCGCCAAGACTTCAATTATTTGGCGAATCGCGCGACAATGGAGTGCGCCAGCACCCTAGGCGTTCAGTCCGCGTCCCGGTCCAGCCCGTGCTCGATGGCGTAGCGGGCGAGTTCGACCCGGTTGTGCAGTTGCAGCTTGCGCAGCGTGGACTGCACGTGGTTCTCGACCGTGCGGTGCGAGATCACCAGGCGGTCGGCGATCTGCCGTGCGGTCAGGCCCTTGGCGACCAGGCGGAGTACGTCGGTCTCCCGCTCGGTGAGCTGTGGCGGCGGCTCGCCGTCCGCGGGTGTGTCCGCCATCCGCCGGTACTCACCGAGCACCAGCCCCGCGAGCCCCGCGGTGAACACGGGATCGCCTGCCGACGTCCGGCGCACGGCCTCCACCAGTTCGCTCGCCGAAGCGGACTTGACCAGGTAGCCAGAGGCCCCAGCCTTGACCGCCTCCAGCACGTCGTTGTGCTCGCCACTGGCCGAGAGCACCAAGACCCGGGTATCCGGCAGCGAGCTGGTGATCGACCTGGTCGCGTCCACTCCGGAGGTGTCGCCGAGGTTCAGGTCCATCAGCACCACCGAAGGGCGCACCGCACGGGCGATTCGTACCGCGGCGTTCCCGTCGGGCGCGGTGGCGCATACGTCGAAGCCGTTCTCGGCGAGATCGCGAGCCACACCGTCGCGCCACATCGGATGGTCGTCGACGACCATCACCGAGATGGCCTCCGCCTCGTGTGTCATCGAACTGCCCTCCCTTTCCGGTACCGGGGCCGCACGGTCTCCCGCGGCTTCGGAACCCGGATCTCCCATTCGGTTCCCGCGCCCGGTCCGGTCTCCAGGGAAATGGTGCCACCCAGGGCAGCCACCCGTCCCTTGATCGACTCCGCGACACCAAGGTGGCCCTGTTCGGCCGCGACCTCGAGCCGGCCTTCGGAAATTCCGGGCCCGTCGTCCCTGACCGTGATCGCGACCTCGCGCGCGAGGTCTTCCAGCAGCACCCAGGCCCGGGCCTGGACACCCGCGTGCTGTTCGACGTTGGCCAGGGCCTCCTTGACCACGGCGGCGAGTTCGGCCACGACACCCGCGGGCAGCAGCACCTCACCCGCGGGAGCGGAAACCTGGAACCGTGGCGTCGCCTGTACCTGGAGGGCGGCCCGCAGGTCGGCGCTGCCGCCATCGTTCGCGGACACCGGCTTGGTACTCACCAGCGAGCGCAGTGCGATCTCCTGCTCGCCGGCGAGCGTGGCCAGTTCCGCCGCTTCCCCGCCGAACTCGGTTCCCCTTCTGCGCACCCTGGCCAGCACCTGCAGGACGCTGTCGTGGATCGATCTGGCCAGCCGCTCGCGTTCCGCGGTCGCCGCCTCCGTCCGCATCGCTCTGGCCAGCGCGTCCTGCGATCTGCGCGCGGTCGTGGCGGTCATCCCGATCAGCAAACCGCTCGCGGTGAGCAGTACACCGTCGCGGGCGACGTCGAGGTTGACCTCGAGCCGGGCGAATCCGGTGGCGACGGCCATCACCAGCCCGGCGATCACTCCACCGGTGGCGCCGAAGCGTGCTCCCGCGGCGATCGGTGGCACGGCTGCCCATACGGTCGTGATCAGCGGGTGCAGCGCCTCGTACTGCAGGTCCGAGAGCACGAGGGGCGAGGTGAGCATCAGGCCCGCCGTCAGGCCGACGTCGGCGATCACGAGCCAGTGCCTGCGCAGGCGCTCGCGTGCGTAGACGACGGTTGTCACGGCCGTCCATGCGGTCATCGCGGCGCAGACCGTCCAGGCCAGCCACGGTCGCTGGTACTGCTCGCTGTGCACCAGCACGGTGCCGACGGCGAAGACCAGCGTGACGATCCGGAGGGCGATCGTGCCCCACCACAACGGTGTGGCCGGGTCCCGCACCCGCATGCCCACTCCGGGCGGTTGCTGCCTGCCGCTCATGACCTGCTGGCCGACTCACCGTCCGAATCGGGCGCCGGGGTACCGGTCTCGCCTTCGTCGCCGGATCGATCCGCGCTGTTCGGCGTCGCACTTTCCGGAACGAGGATGTCGACCTCGGCCTGGGCGGGATCGCGTTCGTGGAGCAGCGATTTGATGCCGGCGTTGAGCACGGCCAGCAGCGGCACGGACAGCAGCGCGCCCGCGATACCCGCGACCACGAGACCCGCGGCGATCGCCAGCACTACCGCCAGCGGATGCAGTTTGACCGCCCTGCCCAGCAGCAGGGGCTGCAGCACGTGGCTCTCCAGTTGCATCACGCCGATCACGATGGCCAGCACCACCAGCGAGGTGATGAAACCGTTGGTCACCAGCGCGACGAGTACGGCCACCGCCCCGGCGACCACCGCACCGATGATCGGCACGAACGCGGCGAGGAAGACCAGGGTGGACAGCGGAACCACCAGGGGCACCCCGACGATCCACAGCCCGATGCCGATGCCGACCGCGTCCACGACGGCGACGGCAGCGGTCGCCCTGACGTAGCTGACCAGTGAGGCGAACCCGCGCCTTCCGGCGACATCCACCCGGCTGCGCACGTTGGCCGGAACGCCCTTCACGAGGAAGCCCCAGATCTGGGTCCCGCCGGACAGGAAGAAGATCAGGATGAACAGCGTCAGCACGAAGCCGGTCAGTACCTCGCCGATGGTGCCCGCGGTGGTGATCGCGGTGTCGGTGAGCGCGGACTGGTTGTCCTGCAGGAATCCGATGGTCTGATTGATGACGTCCTGAATCTGTTCCTGACGCAGGTGCAGCGGGCCGTTGATCAGCCAGTCCTGGATCTGCGCCAGGCTCTCGTTCAGCTGCGTGGTCAGCGCGGGCAGCCCCGCGGAGAACTGCACGATGACGAACGTGAGCAGGCCACCGAGCACACCGAGCCCGCCGACCAGCACGATGCCGGTGGCCAGGCTGCGCGGCACCCTGGCCCGGACCAGCCGTTGTACCGCGGGCGCCAGCAGGGCGGCGAGCAGGAGCGCGATCGACAGCGGGATGACGAGCACCGCGAGGTAGCCGACCATCCAGATGATCACGTACAAGGCCGCGATCACCATCAGGAAGCGCCACGACAGGGCGGCGCCCACTCGCAGCCCCCGCGGAACCATGCCGCTCACGTCGTGATCTTCGGAGATCACCGGGACTCGGGGACGTTTCGGTGACTCGGCACCGACGGCAGCGTTCTCGCGGTCGCTCACCTACCCACCGTATCGGTCCGCGGCCCCGCACGTCCTCGGCTTTGTCGTTGGAAGCACCGAAATGACCCGAAGAGCGGCTTGACAGGAGCGGGAGGTTTCCGAGTCTGCCGACTCTCGAGTAACCACCGGCACGCAGCACTGATCACTTTTAGTGAAGTTAACGCACACTGTGTGTTCTTCACACGATCGTGCAGTCAAGTCGCGTCGAGCGTGCGGGAAGGGCTGGCAGTTTGCCAATGTCTGTGGTGCGCCAACGGAAAGCGCATCGGTAGACCATCCTCAGCGAAGATCAACTCGGGTAGTTGCGGTCAAGCGCGTCCAAGCGCGAACGGGCACCCACAGACACGCACGGCAGGAGCACAGTGGAGACGGTGGCAGCGACCGAGGGGTGGCGCGGGCGACGCGCTGGCCGTTGGTGCTCCCGTTTTCTCCTGGTTCTCGGCGGAGCGGTCGCGGGCACCGCCGCCGCATGGGCCGTCACCACCTCTGGTGCCGCCGCGTCGACTGAGCCCGACGACAACCTGATCACCAACATCGCTGCCGAGGTGCGCAGCCACACCACCGACTCGGATTCGGACACCCGGGACAAGGACGCAACCGCTGCTTCGGCCAGCCCGGCCACCGACGCCGTCGTCGAGGGCGCTGACGAGCTGACCTCCGGTGCCACCGACGCAGGTGCGGACGTACTGGCCCAGGCCTGCGACGGCCCGGTTGTCCCGCGCGAAGCCGATGACGCCTCGCAGGACCGCCGCGAGGCGCGCGACATCAGCGAAACCAGCGATGCCAGCGATGCCAGCGAAACCAGCGATGCCAGCGACATCAGCGAGGTCACGGAGGCCACCACCACAGCCGCCGGCGAGGTGCGCACCGCGATCTGCGATTTCACCGAGCGTTCCGCGGCGCAGTCGGCGCACCGGCTGCTCAACTCGGTCGAGCAGGTCGTTCGCGATCCCAGGGAGACCCGGAGCGTCGTCGAGCGCACGCTGACTCCCTCTCAGGAAGTTCAGGACTTCGCCCACAACGTGCTTGGGATGCTCCACCCCAGGACCGGTGGCGACCTGATCGACCAACTCCCCGCGCTCCCCGCGCTTCCGGGTGACGGCTCCGGCCAGCCCGCATCGCCGGCACCGGACCAGGTTGCTCCCGAGCACACCTCCTCCGGAACCGGCTCCCCCGAAATCTTCACGGTCGAGATTCCCCCGGCCGCACTCGACGCCATCGGCTCAGCCGTTGACGTCCGGCACTCCATCGGTGACTCCGCTGACGACGCGCGGGGTACCGGGGACGACCGTGAGGGCAAGACACCGGTTCAGCCGGTGCGAATTCCGCTGGCACCGATCACTGCGCCCACCGTTCCCGGTGGCACGCACGGTGGTGGCCACTTGGACGGCACGACGTTCGGCGTTCCCGCCGGCGCGTACGCCGCTTCCGACGACATCGTGATCGGCGAGATCCGGTCCGGTATGCGTCACCTGCAGGTCAGCCCGGGCTCTCAGCCCGGCGTGACGCCTGACTGATTCACCTCTCCCGGGGTAGCTGACGCACCCCACTGCCCGGCACCTTCGTGTCCCGGCTCGTGCGTCTTCGGCTCCCCGGCATCTCCCCAGCGGTCCGCGTATCCACGCGTCCGCCTCATCCCCACCCCGGGTGCTTGGCGCCACTGCTCGAGCACCCCCATATAGCCCGCAAGGGAAACCAAGGAAAAGGAGAACCTGCTAATGCAGACCTGGGCGAAGCGTGGACTACAGACCGCGCTGGTCACGGGTGGTTTGTTGATGCTCGGTACGGGCATCGCATCTGCCGATGAGAACGTCAACCCGGACAGCCCTGCTGGCCCGCTGGACCTGAACGTCAACGTTCCGGTCCAGATTGACGACAACGCGGTCGGAACTCCCCTGGGGCAGATCAACACCCCTGGGTTCGAGGGCGAAATCAGCACCGACCCCATCACCGAGCCGCTGCGGGACGCCGCTGAATCGACTTCCACCGCAGGCGACGTGGCCAACGTCGCCTCGACCGTCGAGTCGCGGACCACGCAGGACGGCGTTTCGGGTGGCTCGTTCGAGCAGACCGAGGACGCTTACAAGGGCAACAAGATCGACGGTGACCTCACGGTCCCGATCCAGATCTGCGGCAACGCGCTCGGCGTCATCGATGACGCATCGGTCGAGGGCGCCGACTGTGTTCAGACCTACGAGAACCACGAAGACACCACCACCGACGGCGAGAACTCCGGCCTCGCCGGCAACGCCGTCGTGCTGGACTGGGCCCTGCCCGTGCAGATCGCCGGTAACGCGGGCGGCCTCGCAGGCGGCAGCGGATACGCCTCCGGTACCGCCACCCAGGAAGTCACCGAGACCGGCAACATCACCACCGACGGCGCAGGCTCCGGGGCCTCCGGCAACGTGGTCGCCGGCCAGTTCGCGACCCCGGTTCAGGTCACCGGCAACGCCGCGTCCTGGATCCTGGCGAACGCCTACAGCGACTTCGACGCCGAGACCGAAGCCGAGTCCGGTGGCTGGATCAAGACCGACGGTGAGGGTGGCTCCGCCAGCGGCAACGTCGTCGGCGCCCCGATCGCCCTGCCGGTGAAGTTCAACGGCAACGCCGCGGGCGCATGGGGATCGGACGCCGACTCCGTGTCCAGCTCCTCGGCCGAGGCCGAGGCGAGCAACGAGGGCACGCCTGGCATCAACGGCATCCCCAGCTACATCCAGACCGGTGGCGACGAGTCGTTCCTCGCCGGGAACATCGCGCAGCCGCAGGGTGCGCTGGTGGCCAACGTCGCGGGCAACGCGGCATCCTGGATCGGCAACGCCACAACCGGCAACGCACTGGGTGACGGCGCCGCCGGAACCTCCACCAGCGAGGTCGAGGCAGGCGGGTTCTCCAGCACCTCCGGCCAGAACTCCGGTGGGTCGGGCAACATCGCCGATGTCCCGGTCGGCCTGCCCGCCGAGGTCTTCGGCGTCGGTGGCACCTACATCGGTAACTCGCACGCCTCGCACGACGTGGTGACCGACGCGACCGCTGGCGATGGCACCTACACCAACGGCGACGGCTCCGGGCTGGGTGGCAACAGCGTGCACGCGCCGCTGTCGCTGGCCCCCGAGGTCTTCGGCATCGGTGGCTCGCACATCGGTAACGCCTCGGGCACCGCGACCGAGGAGAAGACGGTCACCACTGGTGGCTACAACGGCACCAGGGGCAACGACTCCACCGTCGGTGGCAACCTGGTGCAGGTCCCGGCCGCCATCCCGGTCGAGGTCTTCGGCATCGGTGGCTCCTACATCGGCCAGGGCACGGGCACGGCCGCCGAGACCAAGCGGATCAAGGCAGGCGGCCCGGGCAACACCGAGGACGACGACGCTCTGGGTAGCTCCAACCTGGTCGCGACGCCGCTGTCGGTGCCGGTCCAGCTCTTCGGCATCGGTGGCTCGCACATCGGCCGTGGCGTCGGTGTCGCCTCGTCCGACACGATCACCGAGGCGGGCGGTGACCTGCACGCCAGCGGCAAGGAGGCAGGCGCCTCCGGCAACATCGGCACGGTCCCCGTGGCCCTGCCGGTGCAGCTGCACGGCATCGGCGGTTCCTTCATCGGGACCGGGCACGGCACCAGCGCGAACCTGACCGACTCGATCGCGGGCGGCGACGCCAGCACCGACGGCCAGGAAGGCGCGGTCTCCGGCAACGTCATCCAGGCGCCCGTCGCGGGTGCGGCCAGCGTGTTCGGTTCGGCAGCCAGCTGGATCGGGCTCGTCGGTGGCGAGAGCACCAACGACATCGTGGCCGTTGCCGGTGGCGACACCGAGACCAACGGTGACGGTGGCGGGCTGGCCGGCAACGTGGTCAGCGCACAGGGGCTGCCCATCGCCCAGGTCTTCGGCGACGCCGCTGCCCTGATGGCGAAGGCATCGGGCGAGGCGACCAACTCGACCGACATCACCTCCGGTGGCGACATCGAGACCTCGGCCGTCGAAGGCGGGTTCTCGGGCAACATCCTCGACGTGCCGGCCGCTGCGGTCGTGCAGGTCTTCGGAAACGCGGCCGCGGCACTCGGAGTCGCGGACGCCGAGGGGCACAACGTCACCTTCGGTGAGGTCGGTGGCGAGACCACGACCGGGCCGGAGGACGTCCAGAGCTTCTCGGGCATCGATGGTCAGCTGCCCATCGGCGCGCTGGTGCAGATCTACGACGTGCCGCTCGAGCTGCTCGGCCGCGCGACCACTGAGGCCAGCAACCTGACCGACATCTCGGTCGCCGGTGAGGAGCCGCAGTTCGACCTGCCGATCGACGGTGCAGAGCTGCCCGCCGACTCGCTGCCCAGCCTGCCCAACATGGACAGCCTGCGCTCGATGGACGGCCTGCCCCTCGGTGGATCGGTCGCCCGTTCGGACGCACCGAGCCTGCCGCAGGTGAACACGCTGCCGGTCGAGCTGCTGCCCTCGGGCCTCGCGCCGCAGACGGACCTCGGCAACCTGCCCTCGATGGACGTGACCGGCCTGGCCCCGAAGGCCGATCTGCCCGCGATGGCGGAGCTGGACAACGGCCCGCTGAGCGTGTTCGAGGAACTGCTGGCCGAGCTGTCCGACAGGTCGGTCAACATCCAGGGCTGAACACCTGATGCACTGAACCGAGATTGATACGGGCCGGGCCCGGGAGCACACCGCTCCCGGGCCCGGCCTCTTTTCGTCCGCGGGTCAGCCGAGCTGCAGCGAGCGTTTCGCGAGCCCGTACCAGTAACCGTCGATCACCGACCTGGGTCGTTCCGTGTCCTCCCCGGCGCCGAGGGAGATGAACAACGGGGCGAAATGTTCGATACGTGGATGCGCCAGCCGCGCCGCAGGCGCCTTGTGCTCGAAGTCGAGGACCGCGTCGATGTCTCCGGCTCGCAGGGTCTCCGCGCCCCACATGTCGAATTCCGCCGACCAGGACGGCGGTTCGGAGTCGCTGGGCCTGGCCATGTTCATCCCCTGGAGATTGTGGGTGAAAAAGCCGCTCCCCATGATCAGCACACCCTCGTCGCGCAGCGGGGCCAGCCGACGGCCGATCTCGAACAGTTGTCGCGGGTCCAGTGAGGGCATCGAGATCTGCAGGACGGGGACATCGGCGTCGGGGAACATCTCCACCAGCGGCACGTAGGCGCCGTGATCGAGTCCGCGATCCGGCGCATCGTGCACCGGTGCGCCGCCGCCGCGCAGCAGTGCACGTACGCGCGCCGCCAGTTCCGGAGCCCCTGGCGCGGGATAGGTGACCTGGTAGTAGTGCTCGGGAAAACCCCAGAAGTCGTAGATCAGATCGACCGTGCTGGTCGCCCCGATCGTCAGCGGCGCCTCTTCCCAGTGTGCGGACACCACGAGGATCGCGGTGGGTCGATCGAGTTCGCTGGACCAGGCCGCGAGTTGCTGCGGCCACAGCGGATCATCGGCCAATGGTGGCGCGCCGTGGCTGAGGTAGAGCACTGGCATCCGGTTGGCGATGGCCGGCATTGTCAACTCCCAAGTTGAGTTGAAATTTCAACTACTGAGTATACGACGATGCGGGCCGCGCCGGTATTCCCGAATCAGGTCCGTGGGGTCAGGATTACCCGATCCAGTCCGCGGGCAGGCTACCGAGGCGCATCCGCTGCGGGTGATCGCCGACGCCGACGGCCGCGACCTCCTTGCCGGTCGCGTAGGAGATCGCCGAGATCCTGTCGTCGCCGCTCCACGAGACGAAGCAGTGCCTGCCGTCGCCGCTCGGGGTCGCCCAGTACGGCTTGGTCCCGGTGCTGACCAGTTCCTTGTGCCGGAGCGTCCGCGGCGACACGATCGTCGCGTAGTCCGACATCGTTCCCGCCACGCAGAGCGCGGTGCCCTGTGGGTTCATCGCGATCCCGTGGTGGGCGGAGTCCAGGAGGTACTGCTCGCGAGGCATGTCCTGGACGTGCTCGGCGATCGGCAGGTTGGCCACCCTGGTGACCCGGTCCGCTTCGAGGTCGTACTCGACGAAGCCGTGGAAGAAGGAGACCTGGAAGTAGACGAAACGCTCGTCGGTGGAGAACGTCATCGGCCGGACCGCGGAACTCATGTCCGGATAGCCCGCCTCCGCGAGCTTCTTGCCCATGTCGATCCTGCGGACCACCTCGTTCGAGTCGCGATCGACCACCTGGAAGTACCGCTCCCCCTTTGTCGTGTCCAGCCACGGCCGGTCGAGCGGGGTGTAGACCGTGCCGATGCTGGCGTGGAAGATGCGTTCGCCGTCGCCGGAGTAGACGTTCTCGTGCGGTGAGTCACCGGAGGGGAAGCGGCCCACCTCGGTGCCGGTCTCGATGTCGAGGATGTGCACGACATTGCCGGTCGAAGCGGATACCGCGACCTGGCTGCCGTCGGGTGAGACCGCCATATGATCGGACCGCTGACCATCGACCTGAAAGCGCCACACGAGCCGGCCACTGTTCACGTCGATAGCGACCACGTCGGCGAGACTCGGCCGGGAGACCACGAGGGTCCGCGCGTCCGGGCTGCTGTACATATCGTCTACGAACTGGTCGTGGCCTTCGCCGATGAGCGCTCGAATGCCGAGGAAGTAGGCCAGCCGGACCGGGTTGAGGTAGATCTCCTGCATCCGCTCGCGGATGTCCGGGATGACGTTGATCCTGCCCAGCTTGTCGAGACTGCCGTCGGGGGCGGGCGATATGACGTCCACGGTGCCGTCCCAGTTGTTGCCGACGAACAGCACCTCCTGGGTTCCGGGGGGCTCCGGTATCGCCTGCGCGGGCGACACCACGACGCAGGTGAGTGCGAGGGTGGCCAGAATGGCAGCTGCCCGCTTCTTCGTGAGCATTGATTCCCTTTCGCCCAGTTACCGACCGGTAGCCCCCTGCCTGACCATGATGGTGCCCACTCCGGGGGTAACGACCTTGGGATCCATCCCAGACTTGCCGGGCAATCGTTGTGACCGGACACAAGTCCTTCGGGTTCTGTGGCCGAGATCAATGAGGCCCTGCAAAGCCGCCGTTACTCGTGGGCGAGGTCGGCGAAACGGCTGTAGTGCAACTGGTGAGCGACGACCACAGTGCTGGTCGGCCCGGCACGGTGCTTCGCCAGGATCAGGTCCGCCTCACCCGCGCGCGGGTCGTCGCGTTCCCAGGCGTCGGGCCGGTTGATCAGCAGCACGATGTCCGCGTCCTGCTCCAGGGAACCGGACTCACGCAGGTCGGAAAGCATCGGCCGCTTGTCCGTGCGCTGCTCCGGTCCACGGTTCAGCTGGCTGATCGCCACCACGGGAACCTCGATCTCCTTGGCCAGCAGCTTGAGCTGCCGGGAGAACTCCGAGACCTCCTGCTGCCGCGACTCGACCCGCTTGCCCGAGGTCATCAGCTGCATGTAGTCGACGACCACCAGCTTCAGATCGTTGCGCTGCTTGAGCCTGCGGGCCTTCGCGCGGATCTCCATCATCGTCATATTCGGTGAGTCGTCGATGAACAGCGGCGCCTCGCTGATCTCGCTCATCCGCCTGGCCAGCCGCGTCCAGTCGTCGTCGGACATGCGGCCACCGCGCATGTCCTGCAGCCGGATGCGCGCCTCCGCCGAGAGCATGCGCATCACGATCTCGGTGCGGCTCATCTCCAGGGAGAAGATGACGCTGCTCATGCCGTGCCGAATCGAGCAGGACCTGGCGAAGTCCAGTCCGAGGGTCGAGTTGTGCGTGGGGATCATCGACCGGCCGGCCAGGTACAGGTGATCCGGCGCGGCTACCTCGACACAGCGGACGGGAACACTGGGAATGGGACGTGCGGCGACGATGTAGCGAATCGGTGAGTGGCAGCGCCTGCCGGTCGACCGCTCCTTCTGCAACAGGTGCTTACGCTCGAGCCAGAACACCCGATCCTGTGTCGTGAAGTTCAGCGTGTACGCGGTCGAGGAGGCCTCGGTGCGCCCACGAACCGGCTTCTCGGTCATGGAGCACCGATAGCCCAAGCTCACGATGAGCTCGCGGGTATTTTCAGCCAACCTGCGGTTCGTAACGGAGAACTGCACTGATCCCGATGCGGTCACCGTGCCATCGGTGTCGAGCAGACCCGCGAGCAGGGCCCTTCGCTGATCGATCGACCCACGTAGATAGCGGGCCGGAATGTGTTTGTCGCCCAGGACCCCGATGTTGCGCAGGATGCCCGGTACGGTCCCGTGGAACTCGATCGGCTCGGGTGGCGGCAGGGACAGGTCGTAGCTCAAGTTCCCTCGGGGCGCGGCGACCAAACCGCACTCTGCCTCCAGGAAGCAAACGATCTGCGGGTCCGCCGTTGTGAACCGTGCACCGGCGGAGTGCCCGTCTCCCAGCCACGCACCCAGTGCGTAGGGGTGCAACGGCAGGGATTGTTCGGGCAGGTGTAGCGCCTGAGTGCAGGCCACGGAGTGGTTGATCCGCTCATCTGCCGTATCGCAGCGGAGAGTGGCCGCGATCTCCCGTGTTGTGCGCACCGCGGAAGACGCGGTGTCCGCCCGCGCCGCGCGCCGTGACGCTCGGGTGTGGGTAACCCACTGATGCTCGGCGTCAGCCACCACCACCGAACCGTCCGAGAACTCGACCTCGTAGCAAGGGCGGTCGTGCATCACCGGCGTAGCGGCCACCACGGTCGTCGGCGCACCGTCGGCACCCAGAAGCTGGTCGCCTGGGGCGACCTCCCCCATGGTCGTCCAGCCCTGTGGCGTCGGCAGCGGTGTGTCCAGTGCCAACGCCTTACCGACACCGGGCCGGGCGGCGACGATGACCATCTGACCCGGATGCAGGCCGTTGGTCACCTCGTCCAGGTCGAGGAATCCGGTCGGGATGCCCTGTGCCGAACCACCGCGCGACGCGATCGCATCGATCTCGTCCATCGTCGGCTGGAGCAGCTCCTCCAGCGCGACGTAGTCCTCACTGGTACGTCGCTCCGTCACCTCGTAGATGGCGGCCTGTGCGCGGTCCACCACCTCGGAGACATTGCCGCCGTCACCGTTCGAGTTCGCGCCGTACCCGTACTGCACGATCCGGGTGCCCGCCTCGACCAGCCTTCGCAGGATGGCCTTCTCCGCGACGATCTCCGCGTAGTAGCCGGCGTTCGCCGCGGTGGGCACGGTCGCGATCAGGGTGTGCAGATAGGGCGCGCCGCCCACGCGACCCAGCTCGCCGCGCCGCTCCAGTTCGGCGGAGACGGTGATCGGGTCCGCGGGCTCGCCCCGGCCGTACAGATCGAGTACGCAGTCGTACACGGCCTCGTGCGCAGGCCGGTAGAAGTCACCAGCGCGCAACACCTCGACCACATCGGCGATGGCGTCCTTGGACAGCAGCATGCCGCCGAGAACCGACTGTTCGGCCGCGAGGTCCTGAGGCGGCTGGCGGTCGAACTCGCCCTGCCGTGGCTCGCCCTGCCCGGAAGCAAAAGCGGGACCTCGGTCGTCGGTGATCGCCACCGCTGCTGGCACCTCCATGATCGAACGCGTTACCGATCGGCGTCCGGGCCCACCTGGTCCGGGTCGACGATCAGAGTCAACAGGGCCGGCAACTCAGGTCGAACACCAGTTCGACTATACCGGATTCCGTTCCGTGTCGCGGTCATTTCCGACCGGCGTTTCACTGCTCCGGTCGTGACGTTGCTGACCCGGATGGGCCCCCTTGAGGCCAACAATGAGTGTCCGCCCGCGGGCACGCTAGAGCGCCCGGAAGGAGTAGCGCAATTCCGCCTGGGGACCGTCGTGTGGACAACCTGTGGATGAAACGCCAGAACGAGTCACAGGCCTGTGGACCCCTGTTGATTACCTGTGGACAAACTTCCGCCTCGACAAAGAAAATGCAGGTCAGGGCGCATGTGGAAGCTGTGGGTAAGTTTGTTTTGCCCAGACCGGCGTGTCGTTCGAAACAAGCCGATCGGCGTGTCGCGGATGGGGAAGAACAAGCTGATCCCCAGCGCCTGTGGATAGATGCTACGGAGCGTAGAGAGCCAACTCGTTAGGCTGAAAGGACGGCAGGCAGAGTTCAGGCAGCCAGCGAAGTCTGTGCGCTGCGTAGCCGGTCTGCGAGCAGTTGCGGCGTGGCCGGGGTGAAGCCGATGAGGGGTTCACCGCTGCCCGGTCGCTCCTCTGTCAGCCACCTGCCCTCGACCGTGTCGATGTAGTTCACCGGCCGCTCGATCCGCTGCCTCGTCCCCATCCGGCTCCGAGCTGCCACGTACAAACTGCCGCCGCCAAGCCTGCGCAGGCCGAGCAAGCGGCGGAGTTCGTCGGCCGCGAGGCTGTTCGGATCGGGCCGTGCGCCACGCATCACCGCGAACCCGCCATCGGCCTCCGCGCTCGCACGGCGGGCACCGGTGGCCTCACTCTTCGGCACCAGCAATGGCTGCCCCTTGCCGGGAGCGAGTTTCGGGACCTGTGCGAGAAAGTTGTCCAGCACCTCGTCCGGTCGCACGCTCACCAGCACGACACCCTCGTACTCGGTGTTGCGCGCCAGCACGAAAGCCTCTCCGCCCGCACTGCCGGCCAGGAGTGTGTAGTTGACGGCCTTGCCGTCGTAGCCGCCCTGGACCCAGGCGTAGTACTCGAGGGAGGGGCGGGCTACTGCGTCGACCGTGGCCAGCAGCCCCGGGTCGATCCCCCGTGGACCCGCGAGCCCGTACTTCGCCAGCTCGGCATCGGCTCGCGCGTCCTCCGACCGCCGTGCTTGCGGGCTGAGCCAGGTCGGCGTGCTCGCGAGCACGGTGTGCGGCTCGGCCGCGCGGCGGCGCAGGAGGGTGAGCAGTGTGCCCGTCGTCAAGGTCACCTGCTGGTGCAGCACCGTGTTGTCCCCGTTTCCAGTTTCGTGAGAGTGATGGCGTGGCGTTGCGGCGTCGGCTACTCGCCGATCACCGGGGGCGCGGTCAGCTCGTCGCTGCCGAACAGTGAGTTCGGATCCTCCTCGACGAGGAACTTGGACTGGTGCTCCTCGTCCTCGCCACCCTTGCCGCCACGGGCGCCGCCGCCCATCATGCCGCCCATTCCGCCCATCATGCCGCGACCACCCGCGCCACCGCCGACAGCGCCGCCACGGGCACCGCCGGCCCCGCCCGCACCGGATCCAGATCCCGCACCCGGCGCTACCGACCCGGTGCCTCCGCCGGGGCCGAAGCCCGCCGCGCCAGGGCCAAAGCCGCCCGCGCCGCCGGGCCCGAAGCCGCGCGCAGCGCCGCCACCCGCGCCGATGCCACCCGCGGAGCCAGGGGTGTAACCGCCCCCGCCACCACCACCCCGAGGTAGATCAGCCGCGGGAATGCTGCCGGGTTTGTAGCCGGATGCGTTGGTGCCGTCGTCCCATTCGGGAATCTGCCCCGGCCGGTAACCGCCGCCGCCGGGTGCGTTGTCGCCCGGCCTGTAGCCACCCCCACCCGGCAGGTCACCGTAGCCACCGCCGCCGGGGATCTGGCCGGGGCCGTAGCCCCCGCTTCCGCCACCGCCGATACCGCCCCCGCCGCCGCCCGGGATGTTCCCCGGCTGGTAACCGCCGCCCCCGCCGCCACCGGGGATCTGGCCGGGGGTGTAGCCGCCACCGCCACCACCGTCGCGATCGCCGCCCCCGCCGTCGCGATCTGCGCCGTCCTTGTCGCCGCCACTGCCGTCGCCGTCGACCTCGATACTGCCGAACTCGCCGTCCACCTCGCTGTAGGTGGGCATCCCGCTGGCGTTCTCGTTGCTCGCCTCGAAGTACGTGTTGAACGCGTCGACGTTGGCCTGCGCTTTGGTGTTGTAGTCCTTGATCGCCCTGTCGGTATCGGTCTCCCAGGGCGTGATGTCGTTCAGGAAGCCGCTGTCCGGCGGCTGCTGCGGAATCGGCTCCACCCGCGAGTGGACGGTGGTGAAGGCGTTGCGCTGCTCGCCGAGATAGGTGTCGCTGTCCTTCAGCTTGTCCCGGGAGTCCTCCATCCAGACCTTCAGCGGATGTGCGCCCGAGTTCGCCGCGTCACCGGCCTTGCCCTGCCAGGCCGCGTCCATATCCCTGGACAGGTCCTCGATGGTGTGCACCCGTTGCTCGTAGGTCCCCTTCAACCGGCCCGCGGCCTGCTGGCCGTCACTGATCGAGCCGACGCCGGGACCGGAGGTGATCTGCTCCCAGATCTGGTACGCGTCGATCCTGCGCTCGCCGTCGCCAGCCGCGTACTGCCCAGCCTCGTCCTGTGTGGCCGCACCGTACGTAGCCGCTCCGACGACGATGGGAATGAGGAAGAATGGCATCCGCGATCAGCCCTTCAACGTCTCGATCATCGATTCGGCCGCCTCGGCGACGACCGGGCACGGGTCACTCAGGTCGGAGCCGGTCAAGAACTGCGAGCCGGCTGACATCGCGACGTTGTCGTTCAGGCCGACATACATCGTGCAGAAACCACTGGTCCGCTGATCCGCGTCGGAGGCGTACACCGCGGGATACCCGCTTACCTCGGTCTCCTCGAAGTAGGCGAACTCGGTGCGCTGGTCGTAGATGTCGCTCAGGCCACCGGAGTTCTGTTCGACGAGCGTGAAGTCGATGCGGTTGGCGTCCTCGGCCGCGACCTTCCAGTAGCAGCTCGGGCCAACCGCGGACTGGCGCGGCGTTCCCGCGGTGAGCCCGAGCGTGTCGAGCTGAGCCGGTGTGAGTGCGCCACAGGCGTCGGCGCTGATCGCCGAGGGGTCGATCGGGTCGCTCACCTGCGGCGCGGATCCGGTCGACGGAGCATCCGGGCTCGCCGAGCCGGTCGGTGCGCGGCTGTCACCGCCGGGGACGGTCTTGCTCGGGATGGAACCCGCGGAACCGGGTTCGACGCCCGAGCAGGCGCCGAGCAGGAGCCCGAGGGAGGCGAGTGCGGCGACGCCGATACGGGAGATCCTCATGCCTGGTCCGCCCCTGCCTTGTTGATCTGTTCCCGCATGTCGTCCTCGGTGTTCTCGGTGCCCTTCTTGGCGTTCTCGAGGGCCTCGATGTAGTCCTGCACGTACCGCTGCATGCGGAGGTTCTGCTGGAGAAACGCCTGTCCCGACGGGTTCGCGGTCTTCTCGAAGTCACCGCTCGCGAACTCCTTGCCGGGCGCCTGCACGCTGGCCATCATCTCGGCCTCGGTGCGATCGTTCTGCAGATCGTCACGCAGCGCCTTCCACTTCCCGATGACTTCGTCGAACTGCTCGGCATCGAACTTGTAGCCGCCGCCCTCGGCGGGAGCCGGCGCGCCTGTGCCCTTGGCGACCGGTGCGCGCATGCTGACCATGCGCTTTCCGCCGCCGTCCATCGATGCCTCGACCATGCTCGCAAGTCCCCTTCGCAATCCCCAGGTCGCCGAGCGGCGTCGCCACGCTCGGTAAACAGATCTTCCCGCCGCTCCGGAGTCGTAGTCAACCACTCCGACGTGCGCGTGCCCCCCACGGTTCCCGCTCCCCAAGCGCCGCACTTTCCCGGGAAAGTGCGGTTGACGGATGGGCCGAACATGACGAAGGGGCCGTCCCTGCCGGAAATCCGGATCAGGAACGGCCCCGCCGTTGGTGCTACGTACTTACTTCGCGGTGACCTCGAGGCGCACCTCGGCACGCACGTCCGGGTGCAGACGCGCGGTGACCTGGTGCTTGCCGACCGTCTTGATGTGGTCGCTCAGCTGGATGGTCCGCTTGTCGAGCAGCGGGCCACCGGAGGCCTTGATCGCGTCCACGATGTCACCCGTGGTGACCGAGCCGAACAGCTTCTTCGAGCCCTCGGCGGCCTTCGCCTGCAGTGTGATGGCACCGAGGCCCTCGAGCGTCGTCTTGATCTCCTTGGCGTGGTCCAGGTCCCGGATGCGCCGGGACTCCTGGGCACGACGGATGGTCCGCACGTTCTTCTCGGCACCCTTGCTGGACGGGATCGCGTAGCCCCGGGGCAGCAGGTAGTTACGCGCGTAGCCGTCCTTGACCTCGACGATGTCGCCGGGAGCGCCAAGGTTTGCCACGTCGGTGGTGAGAATGATCTTCGCCATGACCCGGTTCTCCTAGCGCGCTGTCGAGGTGTAGGGCAGCAGCGCCATCTCGCGGGAGTTCTTGACCGCGATGGCGACGTCGCGCTGGTGCTGGCTGCAGTTGCCGGTCACTCGGCGGGCACGGATCTTGCCGCGGTCGGAAATGTACTTCCGCAGCAGGTTGGTGTCCTTGTAGTCGATGACTTCCGCGCGGCCCTTCTTCGCGTCCTTGCAGAACACGCAGACCTTCTTCTTGGGCTTACGAATGGGTGGCTTCGCCACGATGTACTCCTGGGGAAATTCGTGTGGTTGCTAAAAGATCAGAAGGGAGGCTCGTCCGAGAAGCCGCCGCCGCCTGCGTTGCTGCCGGCGGGCGGGGCCGAACCCCACGGGTCGTCGGCGGGGGCGCTACCGCCGCCGCCACCGCTACCGCCACCGAAGCCGCCGCCACCGGAGCCGCGGCTGACCTTGTTCACCTTGGCGGTCGCGTAGCGCAGCGAAGGCCCGATCTCGTCGACCTCGAGCTCGACGACCGTGCGCTTCTCGCCCTCTTTGGTCTCGAACGAACGCTGCTTCAGGCGGCCCTGCACGACGACACGGGCACCCCTGGTCAGCGACTCGGCGACGTTCTCCGCCACCTGACGCCAGACGTTGCAGCGCAGGAACAGCGCCTCGCCGTCCTTCCACTCACCGCTCTGCTTGTCGAACATCCGCGGAGTGGACGCGACCGTGAAGTTCGCGACCGCTGCGCCGGACGGCGTGAAGCGGAGTTCGGGGTCCGCGGTGAGGTTGCCGACCACCGTGATGATGGTGTCTCCAGCCATCGCTGCGGCCTCAGGCCTTCGCGGCGGGCTTGGAGGTGCGGGCGACGCGGGAGCCCGGACGCGGCGCCTCGCGACGCACGACCTTGGTCCGCAGCACGGTCTCCTGCAGGGAGAGCTGCCGGTCGAGCTCCTTGACCGCTTCCGGCGTGGAGTTCAGGTCCAGCAGGGCGTAGATGCCCTCGGAGTTCTTCCTGATCTCGTACGAGAGCCGCCTGCGGCCCCATACGTCGAGCTTCTCGACACTGCCACCGGACGTGCGGATCACGTTGAGGAACGTGTCCAGCGTCGGGGCGACCGTACGCTCGTCGAGGGTGGGATCGAGGATGATCATTACCTCGTAATGGCGTGACACAACCACTCACCTCCTATGGGCTCGCGGCCACGGGCGTTCCGTGGCAGGAGGGTTGCCAACGAGCCAGTGTAACCAGGGACGTTCTAGACCCTGCGCAGCACCCAGGTGCGAACCAGCGCGGCGGTGACTCCGGCGAGGGCGACCACGGCCAGCAGCATCGGCAGCTGGACGTTGTCCGGCGTCGAAGGCGCGGCCAGTACGTCGGCGTTCCCGGCGTTACGGACGTCGGGCTGTCCAGTGTCACCGAGGCCTTCCGAGCCTTCGGCGCCGAGAATGCCGAACTCCGGTGAGGTCTGGCCGGGAACGCCGTTCGACGGCGGGTAGCGCAGACCGGGCGGAACCGCGATACCCGCGGTGGCCTTGGGAATGCCGCTGTAGTCCCGCTGCGGCGCACGTGCGTCGCCGGTGCCGGTGTAGGGAAGGGCGCCCGCGCCACCGTTGATACCGCTGTCGCCACGGTTGGTGCCGCCGGTGCCGCCCGCGTTGCTGCCCGGGCCGCTGGTGGTGGGCGACTGGCTGCCCTGCGCAGGCGGCTGTGAGGTCGGGGTCTGGTAGTCGGCGGCGAACACCGTCAGGCCGCAGAGCCCGGAGACCTTGTTCTTGATGTGGTCGAGAGTGCGCTGTTTGGTGGAGTCGAGCACGCCGAGGCCGGGCGAGTCCTTCAGCGCCTTCGCCACGGCGGAGCCGACCGCGGTACCCGCGATCTTCCCGCTCGAGGCGTCGGGAATCTTGCCGACGTTGATGGTGGCCTGCTTCTCCACGTGGTCCGCGATTCGCTCCGGGTGCACGGTGAGGAAGTTCCAGAACTCGACCGCTTCCTGAGCCGCGGTCTTCACCATGCCCCGCATCGAGGGACCGGTGACCGCTACCTGGTCGCCGGTCTGCCCGGTCACGCTGGAGGTGCAGCTCTGCGCGGCGAGCGTCGCCGCGCTCGCGGTTCCGGCGCCCGCGAAGGAGAACCCGGTCACGGCCGCAGCGATCGCCGTCGCGGTGAGCACCTTGCGTGATGTTCTGGCGAGGGCAGTCCGGTGAATCCGCACGGGGGTTTTCCTCCGCATTTCTTCGACAGTGTCGTTCGCGATGGTCTGGCTGCTCCGGCCCGTCGCCGCTCGCACGAGCCTGGCGGCTCGCGGTCGCTGGGTCGGTGCTGAACAACCCTCAGGGGAAGGGAGCCTCGCAGGATCAACGAGCCCTTGCCGGAAAAGGTACGCGAACTTTCACGTTAGACAGATTTCCGCCGGGATCGCCGTGACTCGCGATTCTCGCCCCGCCCTGTCAGCCCCTGGCCTTGCGCAGCACCCACGTCCGCACCAGTGCGGCCGAGGCACCGGACAGCGCGAGCACGGCGAGCAGCAGGGGCAGGGTGGCGCCGTCCGCCGAACCGGGGGTTCCCGGTAGCGCCTGCGCCTGGCCCGCGTTGCGTACGCCGTCGTCCGGGGCGGGCGACTCGCCCTGGCCCAGAATGCCGAACTCCGGTGAGTAGCCGGGGATCTGCCCGCCGTACCGGACGCCGGGGGACGGTGCGAACAGACCGGCGGTCGCCATTGGGATACCGCTGTAGTCACGCATGGCCGCGTACCCGGTGCCGTAGGTCGTGGGCAGTCCGGCGAAGCCGGGCAGGCCACCCGCCCCGCCGAGGACCGGACTGTTCGGTGCGGGGACGGTCATGCCGCGCGCGGCCGGGCCACCGCTCTGACTGGGCTTGCCACTCGCGCCTGGTTGCTGCGGAGCGGGCTGGCCGTCCTGCCCTGGAGGGTTCTTCGGTTCCGGGTCGCCCCCGCCTCCGGTGAGGGCGTTCGCCGCGTTGCCGGTCGCTTCACTCAGCCCGTTGGTGGTGCCCGCGACACCGTTGTTGATCGCGCCTGCCGCCGACTCGCCCACCACCGGCACTGGCGAGACCGCCGTGTCCACCACGGTGACCGTGACCTTGCAGACGGTGCCGAGCACGGCGTTGATCGTGCCGGTGAGGACCTTGGTGCCCTCGGTGACGATGCCGAGGTCGAGCGGGAGACCGAGCAGTGGGGTGGTGCCGAGGATCTTGTCCCCTGGCTTCGCGGAGACCGAGCCGCCACAGGGCACGCTCTTGGTCTCGGCGGCGGCCGTGCCGGGCAGCGTCAGTGCCGCCGATCCGGCCAGTACGAGTGCTGCGGCGCCGACTGCTGCCGCCCGCTGTGTTCGCCCTTGCATCACTCGCCCTCCAGCGCTTGTGCTCCGGCTAGCTCCCGAAAAACCTGGGTTACTCACCGGGAACAACGACGCTAACGGAGGACAGTGACGCGCTGCGCGCCCGATTGCTCTCGCGATCGGGTGGTCTTGTGCTGACGGAGCGTCACTCCGGCGCGATCAGGCTGTTTTGCGGGCCCTGATCCAGGTCCTGGCCAGGATTGCGGCGACGATCACCACGGCCAGCACGGCGAGCAGCAGCGGCAG
The DNA here is from genome assembly GCF_003385185.1 of Amycolatopsis palatopharyngis. GTDB lineage: Bacteria > Actinomycetota > Actinomycetes > Mycobacteriales > Pseudonocardiaceae > Amycolatopsis > Amycolatopsis palatopharyngis. The sequence goes on from NZ_PQHZ01000009.1 coordinate 150,832, forward strand.
GCGCTCCGGCGGGCTGGAGGCGGGTATCGCCTCGGCGGTCCCGGAGTTCTCGGCGAGCACGTCGGGCTGCTTCTCCGCGTTCGGTGCGTTCAGGTCCGGGCCCTGAACCGGAGGCTGCACCTGCGGGAGTCCGGCCAGCGGCGGCACGGTGATCGGCCCAAGGGCCTGGAACTGGCCCGCCGGGATGAACGGGTTCGCGTCGTTGCCACCGAGGCCCCCGCCGATCGAGCCGGGGCCGGTCAGGCCGGGGAAGCCGTCTTTCTCACCGGGTGCCGGGTCCTCGGGGTCACCGGGCGCGGGCGGAGTGGGTTCGGGTCCGGGTTCGGGCGCAGGTTCTGTGGGGTCGGGCTCGGTCGGCTCGGCGGGTTCGGAATCGAGCAGGTCATCGCCAGGCAGGACTTCCTGGACCGCCATCGCGGTGGAGTTGCCTGCGTCCTTGACGACCCCGCAGGTCTCGCCGGTGACGTCGCGGACGACCGGCGTATCACTGAGGCCGAGGCCGTCGACCCCCTCCTTCACCGGTACCACGACCAGGGGCTTCTCGTTGCCGTTGGTTCCCTCGGACTCGTTGCCAAGACCCACGGTGAGAATTCCGGGCGCCTCGAGGATGGCGCCGACGTCCAGGGTGGCTGGCTTGCCCGGCTCATCTTTCAGGGTGGCGTCACAGTCGTTCACGATCAGCGGATCGGGCCCGGGTGCGGCAGTGGCCATTCCGGGGAAGACGAGTGCGGCAGACAGTGCGAGCACGAATCCGGTCGTGCCCGTCCGGCGGACGCCGGGCCGTCGGATGCGGTTTCGCAGTGCCGTTCCCATGAGCTCCCCTTGTCCTGCGTGACTGCCTGTGTGACCCCGGTTAAGTGCACGGAACGTGGTCACCGTACTCGATGATCGTCACTGGACGCGGGTACCCTCGCCGAATGCTGATCGGCGCTCACGTCCGCCACGAAGACCCGCTCGCCGCCGCACGAGAGACCGGTGCGGAGGTGGTGCAGATCTTCCTCGGAGACCCGCAGAGCTGGAAGGTCCCGCCGCCTTATCAGTGGGCGGACGAGCTGCGTGAATCCGCTCTCGAGGTGTTCGTCCACTCGCCTTACATGATCAACGTGGCCTCGCTGAACAACCGCGTCCGCATCCCCTCGCGAAAGGCCGTGGCGCAACAGGTCAGCGGTGCCGCCGCGATCGGCGCGAAGGGCGTGGTCGTGCACGGCGGGCACGTGCGCCAGGGCGAGGACGTGGCCGAGGGGCTGGCCAACTGGCGCAAGATGTTCGAACGGCAGGCGGCCCAGGGCGGCTTCGAGGTGCCGGTACTGATCGAGAACACCGCGAGTGGTGACAACGCGATGGCCAGGGACCTCGACGTGATCGCCCGGCTGTGGGACGAGGTCGGTGACTTCGGTGCCGGGTTCTGCCTGGACACCTGCCACGCGTTCGCCGCGGGCTGGGAGCTCGACAGCGTGGTGGACAAGGTCAAGGCCATCACCGGCCGGATCGACCTGTTGCACCTCAACAACTCACGCGACGAGTTCGGCTCGGCGCGCGACCGGCACGCCAATGTGGTGCACGCGGGCGGCACCATCGACCCCGAGGTGCTCGCCGAGGTGGCCGCCCGCGCTGGAGCACCGGTCGTGGTGGAGACCGCGGCCGAAGGGCAGGCGGACGACATCGCGTTCCTGCGGGAGGCAACCGCGGGGTGAGCAGCGGACGGTGGTCGAACCTGCGACCTTGTATCAACCGGGCATTGAGTAAGCCACGGGGTGGCGCGGTCCTGGCCGGGCTGGTGGTGTTGTGCGGGCTGACGCTGGTGCTCGGCTTCGCCAACAAACACCGCTGCAGCGGGCCCGAGTTCGATGAGCAGGGGCGCAGCACCCCCGGGTACGCGGAGCGGAACTACTCCGACGCCTGCTACTCCGACATCCAGTTCCTCTGGCTCGGCAGGGACATAGACCAGCACGCGTTCCCCTACGTGGACGGCGGTCTCGAAGAAGGGCAGCTGGTCGGTGGCGCGTTGGAGTACCCGGTGCTCACCGGTGTCCTCGTCTGGGCCGGCGCCTACTTCGCCGACACCGACGCGGGCTTCCTGCTCGGTTCGGCGCTCCTGCTGGCCCCGTTCGGCCTGCTCACCGCCTGGTTGCTGGGGCGGATGGCCGGATGGCGGGCACTGCTGTGGGCGCTTGGACCGCCGCTGGTGCTCTACGCCTTCCACAACTGGGAGCTTCCCGTCGTGGCGGCCACGGTCGCCGCGTTCGCGGTCCTCCACCTCGGCAGGGGGACGTTGCGCCGCAGGGCGCAGTGGGCCGCGGTGCTGCTCGGCCTCGGGTTCGCACTGAAGATCTATCCGGCGATCTTCGTGCTCCCGCTCGCCCTCTACGTCCTCACCGGTGGTGACGAAGGCAGGCACGGTCGTGATCCGCGTGGGGCGCTGCGGGTGTGCGGCGTCGCGATCGGCACGGCGCTCGCGGTGAACCTGCCGTTCATGCTTGCGGGCTGGGACGGCTGGCTGGCCTCCTACCTCTTCCAGGCGGATCGGGACGTCGACGCCACCACGAACTCGATCTGGTACTGGGGATTCCGGCCGGAGTCGGACACCGAAGGCTTCCAGTCGCTGGTAGGCGTGCTGTCCCCGTTGCTGGTGCTGGCCTCGTTCGCGGTGGCGGCCTGGTTCGGCTGGCGGCGCTACCGGCTGACGGGCACGTACCCGATGCTCGCGGTGTCGGCAGCCATGTTGTGCGGATTTCTGCTGCTGCACAAGGTGCACTCGCCGCAGTACACGCTCTGGCTGCTGCCCATGTTCGTACTGCTGCGTGTGCGGTGGGGCTGGATCCTCGCCTACTTCGTGGCGGACCTGGCGATGGGCATCGGGATCTTCCGCTGGTACGGCGAACTCGGTGACGGCGGCGCGATCTACGAGGGCTTCGCCGCGCAGGCGGTGATGATCGGGGTCTGGGGCAGGGCGGCCCTGCTGGCCGGCCTCTTCGTCGCCTTCCTCAACGCGGACACCGCCGACACCGCCCGGCCCTCCCACGCCCGGCCCTCCCACGACCGGCGAACCCACGACCGGCGAAAATCGGTTGAACCGCAAACGAGTACAAGCCCACCCCCGCACCGAGCCTGAGTACCGCACTTTCCCGGGAAAGCGCGGTACTTGCGCCCGCACGTACCGCGCTTTCCCGGGAAAGTGCGTGGTTCCACGTGAATCATCGTTTGCCGGACGGTTCCAGCTGTCCGTCTCTCGCGTGCCGTGGAATCCGCTTCGTGCGCGAGGGAAGGCCGGGCAGCTTGCGCACGTCTCGGGCCTTGTCCAGCACCCCGCCGAGCGGATCGTCCACCCCCGGAGTACGAACGAGGTCGGCCGCAGGCCGGTAGATCTCTCGGATGATCACCGCGCAGACGGCGATAACCGCCAGGTCGCGCACAACGACCGTGCCGAGGAACCAGCCCTCGGGCAGGCCCCGGTTGTCGACGCCGAGGTAGTAGAACATCCGTGGCGCCCAGACGAGTGCGTCGATGAGCATCCAGCCCAGCAGCAGCCGCCAGCGCGGTATCGCCAGGACCGCCAGTGGCACCAGCCACAGCGAGTACTGGGGACTCCACACCTTGTTGGTCAGCAGGAATGCCGCCACCACGAGGAAACAGAGCTGAGCGACTCGCGGCCGGACCGGCGCGGACAGTCCGATGTAGGCGATACCCGCGCAGCAGGCGAGGAACAAGCCGCCGCTCACGGCGTTCAGCACGGTCGGCGCCTCGCCGCGAATCAGTTCGCCGTCGAATCCGGCCCAGCCGGTGAAGTAGGAGACCACGTTGTAGAGCGAGTCGGGATCCATCCCCCGCTCGGTGTTCAGCCGGAAGAACTCCTCCCAGCCCTCGCGCATGAACAGCGCGATCGGCAGGTTGACCACCGCCCACGCGACCCCGGTCGTCACCGCGGTGACGGTCCACGTGCGCAGCTTGCCCGCGCGCAGGCACAGGATCAGCAGGGGGCCCAGCAGGAAAAGCGGGTACATCTTCACCGCCGCACCGAGGCCGAGCAGCAGCCCCGCGAGCGCCGGTCTGCGCCGGGACCAGGCCAGCAGGCCGGTCGCGGCCAGCATGGTGGCGAGGGTGTCGAAGTTGGTGAAGGCGTGCACCAGCACAAGCGGTGATATCGCCACCAGCACCGCGTCCCACGGTCTGTGCCGAGCGGATCTCGCCACGGCCCACACGGTGGTGAGCCAGGCGAGCGCGAGGAACAGCGCGGTGATGTTGAAGTAGATGACCACCGGTAGCGCGCCGGGTAGCCAGCCGGTCGCCGCGACGTCGGCCCAGGCGTGGGTGAGCTTGGCGTTGACCCATTGGAACAGCCCGGTGAGCACCGGGTACTCCATGTAGCGAACCTGCTCGTTCGGCTCGCCCTCGTTCTCGATCCACTGCGTCGCGTACGGGAACGTGCTCGGGTCGTTCAACCGCTCGGCGCCGTAGAGCGGCACGATGTCGGAGTAGCACATCGCCACGTACGGCCTGCCGGAGCGCCAGTCGAGCTCGGCGTCACCGTTGTCGTTGGTGAACTGCTGGATGCAGGCGGCCTTGCCGAACCAGCTGACCGTGAGCGCCAGCACCGCGAGCAGCAGCCCGACGCGCAGCGGCGACCAGAACCAGTGCCGTCCGACGGTCGCGTGCTCGCCGATCGGCCCGCCGACGGGTCTGCTCGCAGCCGTTGCCAGCGGCTCGTTTCTGGTCGGGAGAACCCGCTCGTCGGCCGTGAGAGACACGGTCTCCGGCACCGTGGGCGATGCTTCGTCGGGCGAGCTGGACACGGGCGGCAGCCTAACCGCAGCGGCGTGGTGTGCGTGTTCCAAGTACACGAGACTGTGAGGAAAGCCCGCCAACTGGGGGCGGGATCGCTGTAGCCGGACTTACGACGGTCAGCCCGGCCTGCCCGCGGAGCCGAGCCAGTTGGCCGGGCGGCCCCGGTTCGCCGATTGTGCGGCGAGGACACCTTCCAGCACGGTCACGGCTGCCGTCACCCCGCCCGAACGCTCGATGCGGTGGCGCATCGAGCGCAGGCTGATCGCGATGTCCTCGTCCGCGCACACGCCGAGGACCGCGTCCCGCAGCCGGTCGCCCGAGGCCTCCCGTGGGTCGAGGCGCGCGCCGAGCCCCAGGTCCACGACTCGGGTGGCCACGTGTTGCTGCTCGGCGGAGCGTGGAACGACCACGAGCGGAACCCCGGCGCGCAGGGCCGAGAGGGTCTGGTCCAGGTCGCCGTCGCTCACGAAAGCGACGGCCCGTTGCAGCGCCTCCTGAGACATTCGGTTCCCGATCGGTGCCACCGCGTGCGAGTTCCGTCCGGCGAACGCGTCGGCGCACCGCCGTTGCAGCTCCGGCGCGGCCATCACCAGTGGCAGTCCGGTGGAGGGCACCCCAAGCGCGGGTACGCGACCGTTGGGTGGAGTTCGGGATGATGGCGGCGGGATCGGACCGACGAACTGGTAGCTCTGGTCGAAAGCGTCATTATCGTCCTGAAACGCCCTCGGCAGCAGGACCAGGTGCGCTGGCGATCCGGTACCGAGCAGCACGTCCTCCGGGGTCAGCCGCAGGTCTGCTGCCAGTTTCGCGATACCGCGTTTCCGGGCCAGCGGACCCGTACGTGTCGCTGGGTGTTCACGCGGAACGAAGCCCGGCCACACCGGCACCGCCGGCACACCCCAGCGAGCGGCCAGCAGCCGTCCCCACCAGGCCATCGTCGCGTCGTAGACCACGAGGTCCGGAACGGAGGCCGCGTAGCGCTGTGTCAGAGCGGGCAGCACGAGCCTGGCTTCGCGGAGCAACGCGCTGAACCGGGGGATACCGGTGTCGTCCTCGTCCAGGCTCGTGTCGTACTCGATCAGGATGGCTCCCGCCGCGGCCACCGCGGGAGCGGCCTTCCGGGTGGCCGCGAAGCTCACCCGGTGTCCACGCCGTGCCAGTTCCGCCGCGATTCCGAGAGCCGGACCGATACGGCCGGCTCCCGGTGGCGCGCAGAACGAGACGTGATTCATCGCCGGTATGACTAGCACGTCCTGGTCATGGCTGCGATTCCCGCCCCACGTTTACCGCGTGGGAGGGCGGGATCTACGGCACCTCCCGGCGTTCCTTACTCGTCGTCGTTTCCGCCGCCGCGTGACGGTCTGGGGAAGAGGCCGATGTCGCTGGGGTCCTCGTCCGGATTGCCCGTGCTGTCCTCGGGGCTGGTCGTGCTGTCCTCGGACGACTTCTCGGGCTTCTTCGACTTGCTCGGCTTCTCCGTGGTCTTCGACGCTTCGGTGGTCTCGACCGCCTCGGTAGTGCGCACCTGGGTCCTGGTCTGCGGCGGTGGTTCCGGCTGGACCTGCTTACCGATCATGTCGACCTCGGGGAACTTCAGCTTGGGCTTGCCCTCGAGGTAGGAGTTCATGAACTTCTGCCAAATCTCACCAGGAAGGCCACTGCCGTAGATCTTCTGCCCGTTTGCGGTCTGGATCGGCTCGTTGACTCCGGTCCCGACCCAGGTCGCCGTGGAGATCTGTGGCGTGTAGCCCACCATCCAGGCCTGCGCGTTCTCATCGGTCTCCGCGCCACCGTCGGCCACGTACTGGTGCGTGCCGGTCTTACCGGCGCAGTCGCGACCATCGGCACAGGTCAGATCGGAGAACGGCAGCACCGGCTCCAGTGACTCCGTGACGTTGCCGGCGATCTGCTTGCTCTTCGCCTTGTCGTCCGAGAAGGCCACCTTCTCCTCGACTGGAGTCTCGTACACCAGCGTGCCGTCCGATTCCTCCACTCGCGTGACGAAATGCGAATCCCGGTGGACGCCATCCGCGGCAAAAGTGCCGTACGCGGACGCCATGTCTTCCGGAGTGACCATGACGTCCCCACCACCGATCGCGATGTTGCCGTCCGGCTTCGGCATGGTTTCGGTCTTTCCGTGCTTCTCCGGGATACCGGCCGCCAGCGCGGCGTCCTTCACGCCCTGCACGCCCGTGTCATTGAGCACCATGTCGTAGAACACGGTGTTCGCCGAGCGCTCCATCGCCTCGGCAACCGTGCAGTTGGGGCCGCAGCTGCTGTTCGGGCCAGCGTTGTTCACCGGCGCCTCCCTGCCCGGGAACATCCGGCCGGAACGGCCGTCGTAGGTCTCCCCGAGGCCCTTGCCGCGTTGCAGCAGGGCCACCAGGTCGAACGCCTTGAACGCCGACCCCGGGTTGCGCTGCGTGTTGCCCCAGTCCACCGCGTCCAGCTTCGGGTCCGCCGGGCCGCCGTAGTAGGCCAGCACGCCGCCGGTGTTCGGGTCCACCGCGACCAGTGCCTTACGCAGTTCGGCGGGCTGGCCCTCCATCACCTCGTCCACCGCCGCGACGGCCTTGGCCTGCGCGTCCGGGTCGATGGTGGTGTAGATCTTGAAGCCGCCCGCCCGGATCTTCTCCTCGGGATAGCCCCTGGCGGCGAGCTCCTGCTCCACCCGGCTCTGGATGTGCCGGTTGGGTCCGGTGATCTTTTCGGACTTGGTCTCGTCCTCGGGGACCAGTTCCGGCAGCTGCGCGGCGTCCCGGTCGGCCTTCGGCAACCACCTGTTGGCCACCATCTGGTCCATCACGAAGTTCCAGCGGCGGTCCAGGTACTCCGGATCGTCCGATCGGCTCGGCGCCTGGATGACTCCGGCCAGCACCGCCGCCTCGGATGCCGACAGCTTGTCGACCGGTTTGTTGAAGTACGCCTGAGAGGCCGTCGAGATCCCGTGCGCACCGCGACCGAAGTAGATCGTGTTCAGGTACGCGGTGATGATCTCGCTTTTTTCCTGCTCGTTGTTCATCTTGAACGACTTGACGAGCTCGAGGAACTTCCTGGTGTAGGTCGCGTCGTCGTTCTCGGTGGCCTTCTTGATGTACTGCTGGCTGATCGTGGAACCGCCACCGACGCCGCCGGTCACCTGGTTCCAGGCCGCCCGCATGATGCCGGTGACGTCGAACCCGGGGTTGGTCTCGAAGGTCGCGTCCTCGGCGGCGTAGACCGCGTGCTTGACGACGTCGGGGATCTCCTCCGCCTTGAGCAGTTGCCGGTTGCCGTTGCCCTGGATGTCCTTACCCAGGACGTCGCCGTTGGCGTAGAAGTAGGTGACGACCTTGTCCTGGCTGGCCGCGACCTCGTCCGGCGACGGCACGTCCACCAGGAAGTAGGCGATCGTGAACGCCAATGCGGGCAGCACGAGGAACAGCCCGGTCATCACGTAGAGCGAGCGGCGGACCCGCCGCCACCGGCGCTTCTTGCGCTGCTCCGGCGTCAGGATCGGCTTGCCGTCCTCGTCGTAGTCCTGCTCGTCCTCGTCGTAGTAGTCGTCGAGGCCTGGTTCGTGCAGGCTGTGCTCTTCGTCATTGGTCCAGTGGGCGTCGTAGCCGTCCTCGTCGACACCCGTGCCGTTGTGGGTGTGATGGGTCAGCAGCTCAGGCTCCCGGTCCTCGGGACCGATGCGCTGGCCGACCATGCCGGTCGGCTGCTCCACCTGCGGGCGACGCGGTGGGGGTGGCGGTGGTGGCGCCATCCCGCCAGGGCGCTGCCCGCCACGTGGGGGTGGCCCTGCGGGACCACCGGGACCACCAGGTGGGCGAGCGCCGGGAGGAGGCGGCCCCTGGTGCCTGCCCGGCATTCCACCGGGTGGAGTCGGTGGCTGCTGCCGACCCTGAGCGGGCCCCGGATACTGGGGGCCGGGGCGGCGGGGCTGCGCGGGGCGCTGGGGAACATCCGGCACGCCACCGCCACCGGGCCAGCGGGGAGCGGCGTCCTCCGCGCCTGGCCACTGCGGCTGCTGGGGAGGCTGCTGCGGCTGCCGAGGTGGCTGCTGCGGTGGCTGTTGCGGTGACTGTGGCGGGCGCCGCGGCGGAACCGGACGCTGCGCCCGAGGTGGCGGAGGTGGGGGTGGCTCGTCACCGGAGGGCCACTGTGGTGCGCCGCCTTCGCCTGCCGGCCACTGCTCGTGCCTGCCGCGGCCTGGTTCCTGCTCCGGCCAGCGGCGGTTGTGGTCGTCGTTCACGAATGAGCCTCCCAGACCGGCGCGAACTTGCTCGCCGCCCTGTGTTCATGAGCTGTGGTGTTCAGGGTGTTCTGCATGGTCAGAGTGGTCGGAACGGTCGGAGTGATCACTGCCCCGCAGTCCTCCGAGAGCGGGTTTGTGTCTCTCCGGTTCCCAGGACGTATGACTGCACCAAATGGTTCCAGCTACACGACCGGCACACCTCGACCACGTAGACGGTGAACTCGCCGAACAGGCCGGCCATCCGGTCCAGTTCGTCAGGTGCCCGCGCCGATCCGGCGACGTGCTTGAGCTCGTCTCCGTACACCCAGCTGACCTGCGTCAATGCCTCTTTGCGACAGACAGGGCAACTCGAGTCGGTGGACCGGCCGTGGAACTTCGCCGCCCGCAGCAGATACGGGCTGGCGTCACACACGTCCATGGTGCCGACTCGACCGGAGTAGACCTCGGCGAGCAGCGCTTTGCGCTGTAACGCGTAGTCGACGACCTGCCGCTGGTTTCGCACCTCAACAGAGTACGTGCTGCCGGTTGGAACGCCATGAGCCGATCCGCGGAGTGACGGTCGCAACCGAGGCGACACGCCCAAAACTGAATAACTTTTCGGTAAACATAGCCTGGCCTATGGGTGGATCAGGGCCGTTAGCTACACCACTTCGATGTATCGGTGCGATATAGTGGCGCGGTAGGTTTCGGTTCGTCATCGCCGGGTACTACCTGAAATCCGTTGGTGGCGCCGTTTGTTCCCGAAGGGGGTGCACTGTGCTGGAGTTCGCCGTACTGGGTCTGCTGCACGAGGCGCCCATGCACGGCTATGTGCTGCGCAAACGGCTACACGAAACGCTCGGACCGTTCCGCACGTTCTCCTACGGCTCGCTTTATCCGACCCTACGTCGGTTGCAACGAGCCGGGTTGATCGTGGAGGAGCCGGCCGAGGTCGGTGCGGCTGGGACCACCGAGTCCGCGACAGCCACACCGGCGACACCAGGTCAGGCAAAGGCGGCTGGCCGTCAGCAGAACAGAAGTGGCTGGGGCCGCCGCGCCAAGCGGGTCTACAAGCTCACGGCGGAAGGCAAGGAGCGGTTCGCCGAACTGCTCGGCGACGCCGGGCCGCAGACCTGGGACGACGAAGGTTTCGGTGTCCATCTGACGTTCTTCTCGAGGACACCGGCCGACGTCAGGATGCGGATTTTGGAGGGCAGGCGCCGACGCGTCGAGGAACGCCGCGAAGGTTTGCGCGCCGCCATGGCCAGGGCCGAGGAGAAGATCGACCGCTACACCCGGGAACTGCACCGGCTTGGGCTGGAGACCAGTGAACGGGAGGTGCGTTGGCTCAACGAGCTGATCGCGCATGAACAGGCCGAGCAACGCGGGCAGCAGACCTGACCGGACGGCTCGGAAAAGACCTACGACAGAGAACACGAGTTAAAGGAGAAACCGGCATGGGCGAGAACCGCCGCAAGGTGCGGGTGGCCATCGTGGGCGTTGGCAACTGCGCGGCGTCGCTGGTGCAAGGCGTCCAGTACTACCAGGACGCCGACCCCACAGCGCGCGTGCCAGGGCTGATGCACGTGCAGTTCGGTGAGTACCACGTCCGCGACATCGAGTTCGTCGCCGCGTTCGACGTGGACGCCAAGAAGGTCGGCCGCGACCTCTCGGAAGCCATCGTCGCCAGCGAGAACAACACGATCAAGATCGCCGACGTGCCGCCGCTCGGGGTCACCGTGCAGCGTGGGCACACCTATGACGGGCTCGGCCGGTTCTACCGCGAGACCATCGACGAGTCCGACGAGCAGCCGGTCGACATGGCGACGGCGCTGCGTGAGGCCAAGGCCGACGTGCTGGTGTCGTACCTGCCGGTCGGCTCCGAGGACGCCGACAAGTTCTACGCGCAGGCCGCGATCGACGCGAAGGTCGGCTTCGTCAACGCGCTGCCGGTGTTCATCGCCTCCGACCCGGAGTGGGCGGCGAAGTTCACCGAGGCCGGGGTGCCGATCGTCGGTGACGACATCAAGTCCCAGGTCGGCGCGACCATAACGCACCGGGTGCTGGCGAAGCTGTTCGAGGACCGTGGCGTGCAGCTCGACCGCACGATGCAGCTCAACGTGGGCGGGAACATGGACTTCCTGAACATGAAGGAGCTGGAGCGGCTGGAGTCCAAGAAGGTCTCCAAGACCCAGTCGGTCACCTCACAGGTCGACCGCGACCTCGGCAAGGGCAACGTGCACATCGGCCCGTCCGACTACGTGCAGTGGCTGGACGACCGCAAGTGGGCCTACGTGCGGCTCGAGGGCCGCGCCTTCGGCGACGTGCCGTTGAACATGGAGTACAAGCTCGAGGTGTGGGACTCGCCGAACTCGGCGGGCATCATCATCGACGCCGTGCGCGCGGCGAAGATCGCCATCGATCGCGGCATCGGCGGCCCGATCCTCTCGGCGTCCTCGTACTTCATGAAGTCGCCGCCGGAGCAGTACCGCGACTCCGAGGCCTACGACGCGGTGGAGAAGTTCATCGCGGGCGAGCTCGACCGCTGATCGTTCGGCCCATTCACCATGGCCATCTCGGGGACGGCAGAGGCCCCCGAGGTGGCCATGGTGTTTTTCAGCTGAGCAACCCGCTGACGGTGGCGGGCAGCTCGGCCAGGTCGTCCAGCACGGTGTGAACCTCGGCGAGCACGTCGGGGTCCGGTGGGAAGTGCGGGTTCGGCACGCCGATCACGGTCATCCCGGCCGCCAGCGCCGACCGGAGTCCGTTGGTCGAGTCCTCGACGGCGATGCACGACCGAGCGTTCACGCCAAGCTGGGCGGCCGCTTCGAGGTAGACGTCCGGCGCGGGCTTGCCAGCGGCCACCTGCTCGCTGGACAACGCGACCCGGACGAGCCCGGTCAGGTCCGTCGCTTCCAGAAACGCCGTGATCAGTACCGGCGGTGACGAGCTGGCGATCGCGACCGGACACAGCTCGCCTACCGCGCGGACTGCCTGTTCGGCTCCGGGCAGGACCGGCGGGCCCTGCTCGTAGCGCTGTGCCATCCGGTTGACAACCAGCTCGGCGACCTCCTCCGGAGGCAGCGGCAGCCCCAGCTCCGTCACCAGATATCGCGCCCACTCCGGGGTGCTCATCCCCTGCAGAGCTCGAGTGGCCTCCTCCCGCCACTGCCCGCCCTGCTCGGCGACCACGGCTCTGCGCACCTCGTCCCAGGTTCGCTCCGAGTCGACCAGTACTCCGTCAAGATCGAATATCACAGCATCCACGACAGCCAACGTACCTGTGAGTCGATTTACTTAGCATTGCTCAGTAAATAAGTTAGCCTTGCCGATCCGCACACGGTGCCCGCCGAGGCGGCATTGGCCGGCGAGGAGTTCTGAGCACAACAACATCTTCGTGAAGAACTGTCGAATGGCGGATTCCATCCAGATGGATAGTGGCTTAACGTCGGGGCCCGAACTGAGCCCCGGAGGTCGCGTTGCCAGCACTGCCGCAGCACCTGCTCCCCATCCAGCCCGTGCATTCCGGCGGGCGAGCCGCCGTCACCTGTAAGTACCGGTGCGGGGATGCCTGCTTCCACGAGCCATCGAATCCCACGAGCAACCCGTACTTCGGGGAGATCGTCGACCAGGTGATGAGCCGCCGTGGCGCACTGCGTGCCGCGGCTGTGGTGACGTTCGCCGCCGGCGCCCTCGGCGCGGGCGGACTCGCCCGCCCTGCTGGTGCCGCAGCAGCCGAGAGCGGCAGGCCGGCGGGCCCCGCGCCGGGGACGGACTTCCAGCGGGTCGAGCCGAACACGCTCGATACCGTCGTCGTGCCGGACGGCTACGAGCAGGCCATCGTCATCCGCTGGGGTGATCCGATCCTGCCGGGTGCACCCGAGTTCGATTTCGAGAACCAGACGGCGGCCGCGCAGGAGCAGCAGTTCGGCTTCAACAACGACTTCGCCGCCCTGCTGCCGATGGATCATCAGGGACTGGCCGCGCTGCTGGTGACCAACCACGAGTACACGACAGAAGAGTTCATGTTCCGTGGCTACGACGAGGCGAATCCGACCGAGGAACAGGTGCGCATCGCCTGGGCCGCGCACGGGCTCTCGGTCCTCCTGGTCACGCGGAGCTGGAACTCCGGCGCCTACAGCTCGAGGTCGTCCGGGTTCAACCGCCGCATCACCGCCCGCACGCCGTTCGTCGTCGCCGGTCCCGCTGCGGGCAGCGACCTGCTCAAGACCCCGGACGACCCCACCGGAACCCGGGTGCTGGGGACGTTGAACAACTGCGCGGGCGGTGTCACCCCGTGGGGCACGATCCTGTCCGGCGAGGAGAACTTCAACCAGTACTTCGCGAACGCGGACGAGGTGGCCGACCCCGCGGTACGCGCACGCCTCGCCCGATACGGCATGACGGGCACGGAGACCGGTCGCAAGTGGGAGCGCTTCGACTCCCGCTTCGATCTCACCCAGCAGCCCAACGAGGCGAACCGATTCGGCTGGATCATCGAGCTCGACCCGCGGGACCCGCACAGCGCACCGATCAAACACACGGCACTCGGCCGGTTCAAGCACGAGGGCGCCACCATCCGGGTCGCGGACGACGGCAGGGTGGTCGCCTACTCCGGCGACGACGAAGCCTTCGAGTACGTCTACAAGTTCGTCTCCGACCGCAAGATGAAGAAGGGCGCCAGCAGGTCGGCTCGCCGGCACAACATGACCCTGCTGGACGAGGGCACCCTCTACGTCGGCCGGTTCACCGGGGACAGCCCAGGTGAGATCGACGGTTCCGGGACTCTGCCTGCCGACGGCGAGTTCGACGGCACCGGTGAGTGGTTGCCGCTGGTCAGCGGCAACCGTTCGTTCGTGCCGGGAATGACCGCGGAGGAGGTCTACGTCTTCACCAGGGAGGCCGCCGACCGCGTCGGGGGCACGAAGATGGACCGGCCCGAGGACATCCAGCCGCACCCGGGTACCGGCCGGGTCTACTTCGCGCTCACCAAGAACTCGGCAAGGGGTAAGGAAGGCTTCCCCGCCGCCGACGAGGTGAACCCGCGCACCGGCAACAAGCACGGTCAGGTCGTGGAGCTGGAAGAGGAGCGGGGCGACGCGCTGGCCACCAGCTTCAGCTGGCGGCTGCTACTGGTGTGCGGGGACCCGAACTCCCCGGACACCTACTTCGCCGGTTTCCCGAAGGACCAGGTCAGCCCGATCTCCAGTCCGGACAACGTGGCCTTCGACCACCACGGCAACCTGTGGGTCTCCACCGACTCGGGCGGCGCGCTCGGCATCAACGACGGGCTCTACGCCGTGCCGCTGGAAGGCAGCAGGCGCGGCGACCTGCGGCTGTTCCTCACGGTGCCCCGGGGTGGGGAGACCTGTGGCCCGGTGATCGGGGACAAGGTCGTCACGGTGTGTGTGCAGCACCCCGGCGAGGTGGACGGTGCCAGTGCCGACAACCCCGCCTCGAACTGGCCGGACGGTGGTGACAACCGCCCCCGGCCTTCCGTGGTCGCGGTGTGGAAACCAGGCAGGAACGGCCTGTCCCCCATCGGCTGACCCCCGCTGAAACAGCTGAATCGCGGACCCAGCTCGCCCCCGGACGAGCTGGGTCCGCTCACGTTCGCGTGGTGTTCATTTGGACTTTCGAAGCGCATCGCTTAGCCGACCTAACGTTTGCCACGTTCCCCTGACCGAGTGAACCACCATGGAGGCCTTGTGTCCTTCGAACCCCGACTGCTTCCGCTGTCGACCTCCCACCCAGGTGGCCGATCCGCGGTCACCTGCGAGTACCGGTGCGGCAACGCCTGTGCCCACCCCGCGCCCAACACCTCCGGCAACGAGTACTTCGGCGACGTCGTGTCCGAGGTCGTGTCGCGGCGCGGTGCACTGAAGGCGAGCGCCGTGATGGCCGCGGCAGCGGGCGGGTTCGCCGCACTGTCCGGTACGGCCGCCGCGGCTCCCAGCCACGGGGCTCCCGGCCGAGGCCAGGGCAAGCCCGGCAGGCCGGAGCGGCCGGTGCCCGGCACCGAGTTCGACGCCGTCGAACCGAACATCGACGACGCCGTCGTCATCCCGCGCGGCTACGACCAGAACGTGGTCATCGGCTGGGGTGACCCGGTGCTGCCCGGTGCGCCGAAGTTCGACTTCGAGAACCAGACGGCGGCCGCGCAGGAGCAGCAGTTCGGCTACAACAACGACTTCGTCGGGCTGATCCCGCAGGACCCGCTGGGCCACCGCAACCTGCTCGTGGTCAACCACGAGTACACGACCGAGACGCATATGTTCCCGGTCGACCAGTACGACCCGGCGAACCCGACCGAGGAGCAGGTCCGGATCGCCTGGGCGGCGCACGGGCTGAGCGTGGTGCAGGCCTACCGCGACCCGGCCCAAGGTGGACTGCGGGTGCAGCCGAGCCGTCGCAACCGGCGGATCACAATCAACACCGAGTTCGAGCTGCGCGGCCCCGCCGCTGGGTCGAAGTACCTGAAGACCTCCGCGGACAGCACCGGCAGGAAGGTCTTCGGCACGCAGAACAACTGTGCGGGCAGTGTCACGCCGTGGGGCACGGTGCTGTCGGGCGAGGAGAACTTCAACCAGTACTTCGCCAACGCGGGCACGGTCACCGACCCCGTCGAGCGGGAGCGGCTGGACCGCTATGGCCTGCGCGGTGGCGAGAGCAGGCGCAAGTGGGAGCGCTACGACAAGCGCTGGGACGTCGCCAAGGAGCCGAACGAGGTGAACCGGTTCGGCTGGGTCGTGGAGATCGACCCGCACGATCCGAACTCCACGCCGGTGAAGCACACCGCGCTCGGCCGGTTCAAGCACGAGGGTGCCGCGGTGAAGATCACCAAGGACAACCGCGTCGCGGTGTACTCCGGTGACGACGAGCGGTTCGACTACATCTACAAGTTCGTCTCCAACGGCAGGTACAAGCGGGGCACGAGTGCGCACGCGCGCAGGCACAACATGGGCCTGCTCGACGACGGCACGCTGTACGTCGCCAAGTTCACCGGTGACAGCCCGGCGGACGAGTTCGACGGGTCCGGCAGCCTGCCTGCCGACGGCGAGTTCGACGGCGTCGGCGAGTGGATCAAGCTGGCCAGCGGCGACAAGTCCTTCGTGGACGGTTTCACCGCCGAAGAGGTGTACGTCTTCACGCGCCTCGCGGCCGACAGGGCCGGTGCGACCAAGATGGACCGTCCCGAGGACATCGAGCCGAACCCGGTCAACGGCCGGATCTACGCCGCGCTCACCAACAACTCCGACCGCGGCAAGGCGGGCAAGGCGGGGGCCGACGAGGCAAACCCGCGCGTCGGCAACCGCAACGGTCACGTGCTGGAGTGGGAGGAGCAGGGTGGCGACGGCGCCGCCACCAGGTTCTCCTGGCGGTTGTTGCTGGTCTGCGGTGACCCGGAGACCGCCGACACCTACTTCGGTGGGTTCGACAAGAGCAAGGTCTCGCCGATCTCCTGCCCGGACAACGTCGCGTTCGACCGGCACGGCAACCTGTGGATCTCCACGGACGGCAACGCGCTCGGCTCGAACGACGGCCTCTTCTCGGTGCCGGTGGAGGGCCCGGAGCGCGGCTACGTCAAGCAGTTCCTCACGGTGCCCTACGCCGCCGAGGCCAGCGGCCCTGTGGTGACGGACAACCTGGTGCTGGTCGCCGTGCAGCACCCCGGCGAGGACGCGCCGAACTCCGGCGCCCCCACGTCGCACTGGCCGGACGGGGGCAGGTCCATCCCGCGTCCCGCCATCGTGTCGGTGTGGAAGAAGGGCAGGTTCGGCAGGCCGGGTGAGATCGGTTCCCGCTGACCGGGTGAACCGCTGACGCGGCACGCCCGGGTACGGCGCTTCAGCCGTACCCGGGTGCCCGCGCGGGCGGCAGGCCCGGCTCTTACGGTGGAGCCATGGCTCAGCAACCGCTCGCACTGGTCACCGGCGCGTCGAGGGGCATCGGCGCGGCCGTCGCCCATGCCCTCTCACCCACCCATCGGGTCCTGCTCGGCGGCCGGGACGGCGACGCGCTCGCCGAACGGGCCGCCGAGATCCCCGGCTCGACCCCGTGGCCGGTGGACCTCACCGAGCCGGAGGCGTTGAGCGCGGCCGCCGGCGACATCGGTCACCTGGACGTGCTCGTCCATTCGGCGGGGGTAGCCACCCTGGGGACCGTCGAGCGGGCCGCGCCGGACGACTGGCGGCAGAACTTCGAGGTGAACGTCGTCGCGGTGGCCGAGTTGACCCGGCTCCTGCTGCCCGCTCTGCGGGCCGCGAAGGGACACGTGGTGGTGCTCAACTCCGGTGCCGGGCTGAACGCGCGGGCAGGCTGGGGCCCCTACGCGGCGAGCAAGTTCGCGGCCCGCGCCTTCACCGAGGTGTTGCGCGCCGAGGAGGAGGCCAACGGGATCAGGGTGACCTCGGTGCACCCCGGCCGCACCGACACCGAGATGCAACAGGCGCTGGTCGCCGAGGAGGGCGGCGAGTACCTCCCCGAGCGTTTCCTCCGCCCGGATTCGGTGGCGACAGCGGTGCTCGCGGCCGTGTCCGCCAGCCCCGACGCTCATCTCACCGACCTCGTCATCCGCCCCCGCCCCACCCGCTGACGCGCCCACACACCAAGTCGCACTTTCCCGGGAAAGCGCGGGGCCCGGCGAGGCTTTGCCCAGGCCAGGCCCCATAGGGGAGCGCACTTTCCCGGGAAAGTGCGAGGCAGGCTGGTGGGGTCAGGCGCGGATGCGGGCGGCGGCCGTCGCGACGGACGCCTGGGCGGCGCCGCGGTCCACGCGGGTGGACTCGCCGCCGCCCACCACCTGCTCGCCCGCGACCCAGACATCGCGCACCCGCCGCGAGCCCGCCGCCCACACCAGGTTCGACAGCAGCTGCTCGTCCGGCACGTCCTGGCCCGTGGCGAATGCCGGGTCGTCCAGATCGATGTGCACGACGTCGGCCCAGCGTCCGGTCTCCAGCGCTCCGATGTCGTCGCGTCCGAGTGCGCGGGCGCCCTCACGGGTCGCCAGTAGCAAGGCCTGCCTCGCGCCCAGCGCAGTCGAATCCCCTGTGGACAGACGGCTGAGCATCGCGGAGAGCTGGACCTCCTCCCACAGGTCGAGGTCGTCGTTGCTGGCCGGTCCGTCCGTGCCGAGCCCAACCGGGACCGACGCCGCGCGGAGATCGCTCAACCTGGCGATGCCGGACGCGAGTTTGGCGTTCGACCCCGGGCAGTGCGCGACCGCCGCGCCCCGTGCGGCCAGCAGAGTGATGTCCTCATCGGACAGATGCACGGCGTGTGCCGCGATGAGCCTGCCGTCCAGCAGGCCCACCTTGTCCAGCAATCGCGGAACAGAGCCGTACTCGGCCCGCTGCCGCTCGTCCTCGTCAGCCGCCTCCGCGACGTGGATCTGCACGAGTGCCCTGCGGGCCGCGGCCTGCTCGGCCACGTTCTCCAGCGCCTCGGGCGGCAGCATGTACGCCGAGTGCGGCCCGTAGCTCAGCTCGATCCGTTCGCCCGGCCCGAATCGCAGCCCGTCGGCGTCGATCCACCGGTCGGTCGCATCGGTCATCGCGCGCCAGTCCATCCCCGGCAGGTCGATGATCGGCGATCCGATCACCGCCCGCGCCCCCGCCGCCAGCACCGCATCCGCCACCTGCTCGCCGTGGAAGTACATCTCCGCGCTCGTGGTCACCCCGTGCCGGAGCATCTCCACCGATGCCAGCAGCATTCCGGTGCGGATGTCCTCCGGGCGCAGTCGCGCCTCGGCGGGCCAGATGATCTCGCGTAGCCACCGCAGCAGCGGCAGCTCCCCGCCCATCCCGCGCAGCAGCACCATCGGGCTGTGCGCATGCGTGTTGACCAGTCCGGGCAGCAACATGCCCGGCAGGTCGGTGACCAGCGCGCCGTCCGGGGCGGGGGCGCCAGCTGCTGGCCCGCAGTAGGAGATCCGGCCGTTCGAGTCGATGTCGACCACCGCGTCGCGCAGCACGGAGCAGGCTGGATCGGCTGGCAGGACGAGTGGGGCACGAAGCCGACGGGACGTCATGGCGCGATCCTACGGAGGCGTGAGCTCAGGACAGCAGCCCGCTGCGCCACGCCCACGCCGCGATCTCGACCCGGTTGCGCGCACCGATCTTGCCCTGAACCGACGCCAGGTGGGTCTTCACCGTGGACAGCGAAAGGAACAGCTCCGCGCCGATCTCCGTGTTCGTCAGCCCGCGCGCGGTGGCCTTCACGACGTCGGTCTCGCGGGCGGTCAGCGGCTCGTCGGGCTGTTCGAACTCCCGTTTCACGGCGCTGCCGTTGAAGTGCTGCAGCAGTCGCACGGTGATCTGCGGTGACACCAGCGCGTCACCGCGAACCGCGGCGCGTACGGCCTCCAGCAGCAGCGGTGGGCCCGCGTCCTTCAGCAGAAAACCACTGGCGCCGTTGCGCAGCGCGGTGTGTACGTACTCGTCAAGGTCGAAGGTGGTCACCACGACGACCTTGATCGGATCGGTGACGTCGGGACCGGCGAGCTGCCTGGTCACCTCGAGTCCGTCGAGGCCCGGCATCCGGATGTCGAGCAGGCACACGTCCGGTCGCAGCTCGCGGGCCTTGCGTACGGCGTCCACGCCGTTGCCCACGTCGGCGACGACCTCCATGTCCTCCTGCGCGTCCAGGATCATCCTGAACCCGATCCTGACCATGTCCTGGTCGTCGGCGATCAATGCCCGGATCGTCACTCTTCTCCGCCCTCCACCGGCAGCCATGCCTCGACCAGCCAGCCCCCGTCCGGACCCGGCCCCGCGGAAAGTCTGCCGTGCAGCAGTTCGACCCGCTCACGCATGCCGATCAAACCGTAGCCTCCCGAGCCGAGCGCGGCCGCGCGGTCCGGGCGGGTGGCGTCGTGGTTGCCGTCGTCGCGCACCCGGACGTGCAGTTCCCCTTCGGTCACGCGCACCGAAACGGTCGCCTTCGTGGCGCCGGTGGCGTGCTTGCCGACGTTGGTCAGCGACTCCTGCACGAGTCGCAGCGTCGACCTGGCCACCTCTTGCGGAAGTCCTGGGGGCAGCTCGAGATCCACCTCGGTGGGTACACCGTGGTTCGCCGAGTCGACCAGTTTCCGCAGGTCCGCCCTGAGGTCGGTGGTGGCCTGTTCATTGAATTCGCCCGCGCCGGCCGGAGCGTCCCCGCGCATGCTCCGCACCAGCCTGCGCATGGCGGTCAACGCCTCCGCACCCGCGGTCTCGATCCGATCCATCGCCTCGGCGGCGATCCGCGGATCCCGCTCGGCCAGCATCTTGGCCGCCTGTGCCTGCACCACGATGCCGGTGACGTGGTGTGCCACGACGTCGTGCAGTTCTCTCGCCAGTGCCATCCGCTCCGCGGTTTGTGCGTCGCTCACCGCCGTCTGCACGGCCTGGGTCCGCTGGGCATCCCTGGACCGGAGGAACAGGCCGAAGGCGACCGCGATACCCAGCAGCAATGCCGCGGAGACGAACAGCTGCCGCAGCGAGGCGCCGCTGAAGGGGGTTCCCCAGCTGCCGTCGGCGGCGATCGCGGTCATCGCGACCACAGCGGAGAGTAGTCCGATCAGCGGCCACGCCCGTCTGTTCTCGGCGAACCGGATCAGGAACACCACCACGGCCAGCCCCGCCGTGATCTGGGTCAGCGGAACCGCGCCGACCATCAGGTAGCTGTTGCCGGAGCGCAGGAACAGGTTGGTGAACAGGCCGGAGGTGAACATGACCGCCACGAGGGCGAGCGCGGCGGGCACCGGGTACCGGGCGGCGAGAACCGCGATCAGTGCGGCCGCCATCGAGCAGACCACCGTCGGACCCGCGCGCAGGCCGGGCCCTGCCGCGGAGGCGAGTTCGAGGAACAGCGCCAGCGTCAACACGCCGATCACCGGCCACTGCGTCCGCATCAGCTCGCCGAGCAGCCCCTCCGAACGCCGCTGCTTCGGATTTCTGCCCTGCAGACCGCTGAGTACCGCGGCGAGCAGGAGCAGGGAACCGAACAACATCGACTGGAAGAAGTCCGAGCCGCCGGGGTCGATGTACCCGGTCCTCGTGCCGACCGCGATCAGGCCACCCACCACGAGGGAGCTGCTGGTGACGACGGCGACCCCGGCGTGCAGCCCGCGAACGGCGAAGAACACCAGCTCGAATCCGGCCACCGTCTCGGTGAACGAGACGTTCGACAGGATCGCCGAGTACGGCGTCGCGGTACTGCTCCGGATCAGCACGGAAGCCGCGACGAGCACGCCCGCACCGGCGAAGGCCGCCATCGCGGGCCGGCGCGACGCCCACCGAGCGCAAGCGGCCATCGCGAGCACGCCGGGCAGCAGCGCCAGGTCACTACCCGCGGGGCCGATGCTGTCGAAACTCGCCATCCCGATGATGGCGAGATCGCACAGCAGCGCGGCGAGCAGCACGACTCCGGGCAGACCGAGCCGCTGCAGCCATTCGCCGGCCGTGCGCACGGGAGTTTCGGGGGACACACAGCGACGGTAGAGGATCCCGGCGCCCGCGCACCTTGGCCAGGTAGCCATCGCCGCCTCGGCCGAACGGCCGATACGCCGAGCCCGAGTGCTGGCCTTCTGTCCGAAGTGGCCGGCCCCGCTCGTGGACCAGTGTTCTCGGCGAGGAAGAAACCGGGCGTTCCCGGACGCCGTGAATCCGTGAGGGAGAACACTCGTGCACCCGCAGACCACCGACCACCGTCCACCAGGGACGGTCGCAACCGCTCCCGCGCTCGCCGGGCGTGGGCTGGTCAAGCGCTACGGAAACCAGCACGCGCTAGCCGGGGTCGATATCGACATCGAGGTGGGTGAGGCGGTGGCGATCGTCGGACCTTCCGGGTCGGGCAAGACGTCGCTGTTGCACGTGCTGGCCGGCATCCTGCGTGCCGACTCCGGTGAGATCCACCTGGCCGGTACCCGCATCGACCAGTTCAGCGAGACGAAACGCAGCGAGTTGCGCCGGACCGAGTTCGGTTTCGTTTTCCAGTCCGGGATGCTCGTCGCCGAACTGACCGCGGAGGAGAACGCCGCGCTCCCGCTGCTGCTCGGGGGCAGGAGCCGGGGTGCCGCGCTGCCCGCCGCGCGCGAGTGGCTGTCGCGGCTCGGGCTCTCCGGCAAGGCGCAGCGCAGACCGGGAGAGCTCTCCGGCGGTGAGGCACAACGGGTCGCGATCGCCAGGGCACTGGCCCACCGGCCGAAGGTGATCTTCGCCGACGAGCCGACCGGCGCATTGGACACCCGCACAGGGCGCGACACGATGGACGCTCTGCTCGGTGCCGCCGCGGAGACCGAGGCCGCGGTGGTCATCGTGACCCACGACCGCGAGCTGGCGGAGTCGGTGCCGCGAACCGTGACGATCCGGGACGGAAAGATCACGCGACCGGATGGTGTCGTTCGATGAACAGTTTCCGTCTCGCGCTGCGCGTCCTGCGGGTCGATCGCCGGACGCGCACCTCCGCGATCCTCACCGCTGCCGGGGTCGCCGTGGCCACGGCGCTGGTGTTGCTGCTCGTGGCGCTGCCGTTCGCGACCGAGGCCAGGGCCGACCGCGCATCCTGGCAGAACCCGTACTTCGGGATGACCTCCGCCCAGAACGAGGGCCCGCCGGTGATGCGGGCCGACAACAGCACCGACTTCATCGGCTCCGAGCGGATCGAGCGGGTCGATGTCGCACTGACCGGTGAGACCGTGCCCGAACTACCGCCGGGCGTACCGAAGTTCCCCGCGCCTGGTGAGGCACTGCTCTCCCCCGCGCTGGCGGAGAAGGCGGCCGCCCTGCCAGCTTCGCAGCTGTCCGACCGGTTCGGTGACAACGTCGTCGGCACGCTCGGCGAGGACGCGATCAGCTCCCCGGGGCAGCTGGTCGCACTGGTCGGGCATTCCGCCGGCTCGATGTCGGAGTACGCGGTTCCGCTGCCCGGCTTCGCGATCCACGACGGCGATCCGGATCCGCTGCTGACCGTGCTCGCGGGGGTCGGTGTGGTCGTGCTGGTGGTCCCGAGCCTGGTGCTGGTCGGTTCCGCTGCCCGGCTGACCGCCGCGCGCAGGGAACGCCGGCTCGCCGCGTTGCGTCTGGCCGGTGCGACTCCAGGCCAGGTGACGTCCATGGTCACCGCCGAGACCGCCATCGCGGCGACGGGTGGAGCGCTGCTCGGTCTCACGCTGAGCCCGGTGTTCAGCATGCTCGCCACCAATGTGTCGTGGGACGGCGGCAAATGGCAGGCCGGTGACTTCATCCTGCCGCTCCCGGTGACCGCGTTGATCGTCGTGGTCATGCCGTTGCTGGTCCTCGCCGCGGCCGTATTCGCGCTGCGAAGGGTGATGGCGACCCCGCTCGGGGCGGCGGCGGCGCACTCGCCCAAGCCGTTGCACTGGTGGCGCCTGCTCGCGGTGCCTGCCGCCGGGTTGTTCTTCTTCGTCACCGTCACCACGGCGGACAGCAACGCTGACCTGATGCTGGTGTTCCTGGCACTGGGCTGTCTCGTGGGCTCCGCCGCGGTGGTCGGGCCATGGGTGACCTCGGTCATCGGCGGGATCTTCGTGCGCCTCTGGCGCAAACCCGCAGGTCTGCTCGCGGGGCGCAGACTGCGCGACGACCCGAGAGGTGCGTATCGAGCCTCGGCCGGGGTCGTGCTCGCGGTGTTCGCGGGTTCGATGGCGCTGACCCTGATGCCGACCTTCGAGGCAAAGGCAGGCGGCGGTCGCGAGTTCCAGGACTCGGTGCTCTACCTGAACGCCGGCAGCGAGCAGGTCCAGCAGATCGCGGACGACGCGAACGCCGAACTCGAGCGCTACGGCCAGCCGCAACGAGCGAGCGCCATAGACATGGTGACGCTGGTCAACAGGGAGGGGTCGGGAGAGTCCGCACTCCTGCTCAGTTGCGCGGATGCCGAGAAGCTCATCCGGCTCGACATGCGGGGAGCGTGCGCAGGTGTTCCCGGCATCTACAGCGAATACCGGATCGAGACCGACGGCCTCGAGGTGCGGCCGGACTACGACACTGCCGGAGTCCCCCTGGCGGCGGACACCCCGTGGCGGCCGGTGACGAGCAAGGACGCCGACATGTTCGGCGTGGTGGTGGTCGATCCCGCTGTGGTGCCGGACGGTCTCACTCCCGGGATGGCCACGGTCGCGGTGCAAACCACGCCGGAGAACCGGGAAGTGGTGCGGACCGCTTTGGTGGGGGCCGCGGGCGGGAGCCCGGTGATGAGCCGGGAACTGATGCTGGACCGGGAGCAGACGCAGCTCGCCGACCTGCGCAGGGTCACAGTCATCGGACTGATCGCGGCCGCGATGCTCGCGGGGTGCAGCGCGGCGATCGCGACCGCCGGTTCGGTGATGGACCGCAGGCGCACGTTCGGGGCGCTCATCGCGGCCGGAACGCCGGTGCGCACCATCGCGCGGGCGCTGCGGATGGAGGCCGCGCTGCCCGCGATGGTGGCCACGGTCGGGGCCGGAGTGGTCGGCGTGTTCGTCGGGACGGGAATGCTGATCCTCATCGAGGAGGGAGCACCGGTGCTCACGCCGTGGATCCTCGCGCCGATCGTGCTCGGCGCCGGTGTCGCGGCGCTGGCCGCGTCGGTCTGTACACCCGCGCTGAAGCGGGTCAGGGCCGAGCCGCTGGCCGACGAGTAGGCCTCGGCCCGCGCGAGCCGCGTCTGCCGCCTTCCGTCGGGGGGAGGACGGCAGGCGCGGCACTCGTTCAGGCCTCGGTCCCGGTGACCTTCTCGAAGATCAGGTCGCGGCTCACGCGGCCCTCCTCACGTGCCCGCTGCTCGAACTTCGTCACCGGCCGCCAGTCCGGCCGCGGCGCCCAGCCCGGCTCGGTGGTGCTCGTGTTGCGCAGGGCAGGCTCTGCGGAGCACACCTCGAGCATCTGCTCCGCGTAGTGCTCCCAGTCGGTGGCCAGGTGCAGTGTCCCGCCGGGAGCGAGCCGGGACGCGATCAGCGCCACGAAATCCGGTTGTACGAGCCTGCGCTTGTGGTGGCGCTTCTTCGGCCATGGGTCCGGAAAGAAGATCCGCACGCCGGAGAGGGTGCCCGGCTGGATGTGCCTGGTGAGCAGGATGACGGCGTCGCCGTGCAGCAGCCGCAGGTTGCCAACGCCGAGTTTGCCGGCGCGCAGCATCAGCTGACCGAGCCCGGCCTGGTAGACCTCGACGGCGAGGTAGTTGAGCTCGGGCGCCGCCGCTGCGAGTTGCGAGGTCGTCTCGCCCATACCGGAGCCGATCTCCAGCAGCAGTGGCGCGGACCGGCCGAACCAGGCGTCGAAGTCGGTCGGTTCGTCGTCGATGTCGCCCAGTTCGGAAACCGCACGGCCCATCGTCGGCCACAGCTCTTCCCAGGCACGCTCCTGGCCGACAGTCATCCGGCCGCCACGCTGTACGTAACTGACCACGCTGCGCATCCGCGGCAGCGTGGACTCCGGCCTGCCCTGCCGCGAACTCAGGTCCGCGATCGCGTCGCCAGGGCTCTGACTTCCGGGGACAGTCCCCTTCTGCTGCTTGACGCCCTGTCGTCTCGATAGCGGGACTTCGTCGTTATCCACTCGGCGACGATAACGGGGCCTCAGCGCACCGCTTCGAACTCCCCCAGCCGGGCACGCAGGCCGGCCAGCCCCGCGACGGCGATCGGTTCGGGAGCCTGCCCGCTGTGCGCGGGCAGAACGTCGATCCAGCCGGAGTGGCGATCGGTGTTCAGTACCGTCGTGGGATTGGCGTGACCCGCGGCGCCGCGTTCGGAAGGCATGAACTCCCAGTACCCGGACTCGCCGTCGGATGCCCATGGCACGTATTCCCAGCCCGGCCGCCTGCTGAGAAGTTGTGCGATGCGGTCCTCGATCCGGAATCCGTCACTACGGCTCGCCAGATCTCCCACGGCGAGCGCGCGCAGCCACCAGGGTGCGGGCACCGGTTTCCCGCCCGCGCAGGCAGCCCGGAACAGCGACAGCACGTGCTCCTGCGGTGCGCGATGTATCCAGGCCTTGCGGATCTCCGCGGGACGGGTGGCCGAGGCGGCGACGCGCGGAAGTTCGATCGCTTGGGACCATTCGAGGCCGAGCATGGGTTCCAGCCGCGGTGGGCGAACGGCTTCGGCTGGTACTGGACGTTTGGCACGTGCTCCGAGATCAACCACCGTCAAGGGTCACCTCCGTAGAGTCCGTGACGGGTCTGCTGCCATGTCACCTTGTGTCAATAACACCTGGTCAACGGCACCCCGTCTGCTCCGAGTGGGGCAGACCACAACCGCTTTACGTGGTCTTAACGCCCCGGGTGAGGTAGTACACCTTCCACATCGTTGCCCGACGCCAATTTGTTACCTGCTGCAATGCCGAGGTGACACAACGAGTACAGGCATCGACTCCGGGGACCGCCCCGGCTGCTGGGGTTCGCTCAGGCGTCTTTCCTGGTCGCGGCCAGGATTCCGGCTGCGAGCAGAGCGAGGCAGATCGCGGCGAAGTAACCGCCGTACGCCAGCGGACTCATCGGCATGTCGCCGAGGCCAAGCGTGCTGCGGGCGAACTCGGCGCCGATGAACTGGTCGGCCGCGAAGAACGGCATCCATTGGTACAGATCGGTCCCGATACCGGGGATCAGCACGACCAGCCCCTCCACCAGCTGCGTCCACACCAGTGCGACACCCAGTGCCATCGCCGTGCTCCGCAGCAGCAGGCCGAGGCCGACACCCGCGGATGCGCTCATCAGGTAGACCACGCCCTGCCCCGCGACCGCACGCCAGTCCGCGGCCGAGTTCAGCGCGAGGTCGGCCCCGGGTCGCAGCAGCAGCGCGAGGCCCCATGAGGCGAAACCGATGACCAGGCCGAGCAGGGCGCACCAGACGCTCACCACCACGGCCTTGGCCAGCAGGGCCGGGAAACGCTTCGGTACGGCCTGGAACGTGGTGCGAATGGTGCCCCAGTTGTACTCGCCGGCCGCGGCGATCACCGCGAGCACGAGGATCACCACCCGCCCGAAGGACGAACCGATCTGTGAGCTGGACACCGTCAGGTCGATCTGGTCGCCCGCGAGACCCACGAACAACGCGGCGAACCCGAGCGAGGCGGCCACCGCGATCCCGGTGCACCACCACGGTGCGCGCGTGCTGAACAGCTTGATCCGCTCAACCCTGAGCAGTGTCATGACTTCACCCGCGTCTCGCCGGCGTCGATCGCCGGTTCGTGTGCCGCGTACTCCACCGAGTCCCCGGTGAGCTGAATGAAGGCCTGCTCCAGCGACCCGCGGTGCGGGCTCAGTTCGTGCAGGGTCGCGTGGGCGGTGAAGGCGAGCTCGCCCAGTTCGTCACTGCTCATCCCGGAGACGTCGAGTGCGTCGTCGTCGGTGGCCGTGAAGGCGGCCCCCTTGCGTTCGAGGGCCTCCCGCAGTACCGGCAGATGCGGGCTGCGCACCCGCACCCTGTCCTCGGTCGCCCGCTCGACGAAGTCCTCGGTGGTCCCCTGGTAGATCAGCTTGCCCTTGCCGATCACCACCAGGTCCTGCGCGGTCTGCGCCATCTCCGAGAGCAGGTGGCTGGAGACGAACACTGTGCGGCCCTGGTCGGCGAGGGTGTGCATGAGCTGGCGAATCCAGTGGATGCCCTCGGGATCGAGGCCGTTCACCGGTTCGTCGAACAGCAGCACCTGGGGGTCACCGAGCAGTGCGCAGGCGATGCCGAGCCGCTGCAGCATGCCGAGGGAGAAGCCACCAGCGCGTTTCCTGGCGACCGACGTCAGCCCGACGACGTCGAGCACCTCGTCCACCCTGCTGTCCGGAATACCGTTCGAGGCGGCGATCCACAGCAGGTGGTTGCGGGCCGAGCGGCCCGGGTGGCGCCAGCCTGCCTCGAGAAGTGCGCCGACGGTGTGCAACGGCTGTTCGAGGTCGCGGTAGTGCTTGCCGTCGAACCGGACCTGTCCCGAGGTCGGGTTGTCCAGGCCGAGCATCATCCGCATGGTGGTCGATTTGCCGGCCCCGTTCGGGCCGAGGAAGCCGGTGACCCGGCCGGCGTTGACGGTGAAGGACAGATCGTCCACGGCGAGTGTCGAGCCGTACCGTTTGGTCAGTCCCCTGGCTTCGATCATCGATTTACCCCCGGTGCGCCGGTAAGTGTGGCGTACTCAGAGATCCTGCCAGCAGTCGAGCTCTGTCGTGAACCGGGTGACAGAGCGAGGTCCGGGTCGCCCCCCGAAGGCGACCCGGACCTCATTTCCCCTTACCGGTTGCGCGGATAGGGCGAATGCCTGCTGCGCGACGGCAGTCCCTATCCGCGCAACCCCTTACCCCGCAAGCTGTCGCGCCCCGAATATCCGCGACGACTGCCGGAGTTTCCTGTGTGGCTTGTCCTGTCAGGCGTCCCGTTTGTTCGCCGCGGTCAGTGCGATGGCCAGCATGACCAGTGCGATACCGGCGAAGTAGGCCAGCGCCCAACCGGGGCTCAGCGGTGTGCTCGACAGCGGCGCCCCCGCGGCCACGTCGCGGCCCGCGTTGGACGCCCCGTCGCCGGTGAGGAACTTGTTGGCGGCGTTGAAGGGCATCCACTTGTAGATGTCGTCAACGATGCTCGGAATCAGCTGCACCAGGCTTTCCACCGCAAGGGTGTAGATCAGCAGGAGCGAGATGGCGCCCGCGCTGTGCCGGATCAGGATGCCGACCGCGATCGCGATCACGGCGGCGAACGCGTAGACCGGGCCGACACCGGCGACGTTGATCCAGTCCGCCGCGCTGTTCAGCTTGAGGTCGAAGTCCGGCTGCATGATCAGCGAGAGTCCCCAGGAACCGAACGCCGACACCTCGCCGATGACGAATGCGAGCAGTGCGACTACGCCGGTTTTCGCGAGCAGGGCGGAACTGCGGTGCGGGACCGCCTGGAAAGTGGTGCGGATGGTGCCGAAGCGGTACTCGGTGGTGACCGCGAGTGCGGCGAGCACCATGATCACGGCGAGGCCGAAGCTGTAGGCGAACTGGGTCGTCGCGACGGTGGCGGGGAACTGCGCGTCGGCGTTGCCCACCACCAGCGCGGTGAAGCCGACGGTGATCACCAGGGTGATCAGCGCACACCACCACGGAGATCGCGTGGTGAACAACTTGATGCGTTCCACTGCGAGCAGAGTCATGAGTCTTCTCTAATCCTCGAAAGTTGCTGTACTGACAGTCAGTTGGCGGCGGGAGTGGCGCCGACGACCTGCTGCACTTCGGCTTCCAGTCCGGTGTGGTACTCGACGGAGTCGCCGGTGATCTGCATGAAGGCCTGTTCCAGCGAGCCCTGCTGTGGGCTCAGCTCGTGCAGCACGATGCCACTGGTCGCGGCCATTTCACCGATCTTCTCGCTGTCCATTCCGGACACGAGGATGCCGTCATCGGTGTCGTTGAGCTCGGCACTCGCCTGCCGCAGTGCGTCGCGCAGTTGCGTCAGCTGCGGGCTGCGCACCTTGACGGTGTTCTCGGAAGCCCGTGCGACGAATTCCTTCGTGCTGCTCTGCGAGATCAGCTTCCCCTTGCCGATCACCACGAGCTCGCTCGCGGTGAGCGCCATTTCCGAGAGCAGGTGACTGGACACGAAAACGGTGCGACCCTCGTCCGCCAGGCGATGCATGAACTTGCGAATCCAGAGGATGCCCTCGGGGTCGAGGCCGTTCACCGGCTCATCGAACAACAGCACCTCGGGGTCACCGAGCAGGGCCGCCGCGATACCGAGTCGCTGAGACATACCGAGCGAGAAGCCACCCGCCCTCTTGCCGGCGACGGAGCTGAGACCGACGAGGTCGAGCACCTCGTCCACCCTGCGGGCCGGCAGCTTGTTCGACTTGGCCATCCAGGCGAGATGAGCCCGGGCGGAGCGGTTCGGGTGTACCCACTTCGCGTCGAGCAGGGCGCCGACAGTCCGGAGTGGATGGTGCAGATCGTGGTACTTCTTCCCGCCGATCGTGACATCCCCCGCCGTCGGGTTGTCCAACCCCAGGATCATCCGCATCGTGGTCGACTTTCCCGCGCCGTTCGGCCCGAGGAATCCGGTGACACGGCCGGTTTCGACACTGAAAGACAGGTCGTCCACCGCCAGTGTCTTGCCGTACCGTTTGGTGAGGCCTCGTGCCTCGATCATCTTTCCTCCTCGGATGCGCCTGCCCCCGCAGTTACGCTCGCTGTACAAAACTCTGTGTTCTCGCCTCATTCGCCGCGGCGGGCTGCACCACACGCATCGGCTTTGTCGCGACAACAGCATCTTCTCGGACGAGCCGGTCCGGCCGCGTCATCCTGTGGGCCGAACTTCCTCCCCGCCTGCAGAGGTAGCTTGCCGGGTCCAGACACCGAACGCGATCAGTGATGACCCTGACTCCACCCTGAATCCCCAACCCCCAGTCCCCCGACTATCGCCTGCCCACCAGTATCCCCGAATCCCACCCTAGCCACGTCCCCAACCCGTCCTCGCACTTTCCCGGGAAAGCGCGATACGTGTGCGCGCAACTACCGCGCTTTCCCGGGAAAGTGCGAGGTGGGGGACCCGATCAGGCGAGGCCGGGGCGGGTCAGGCCGGTTTCGTAGGCGAGGACGACAGCCTGCACCCGGTCGCGGAGGTCTAGTTTGGACAGGATGCGGCCGACGTGCGTCTTGACCGTGGCCTCCGAGAGGAAGAGCGTCGCCGCGATCTCGGTGTTCGACAGTCCCTTCGCGATCAGCAACAGCACCTCCCGCTCGCGGTCGGTCAGCAGGTCCAGCACCGCGCTGTCCCGGATCGGGCCGCCACCCTTGCCGATGAACCGGTCCAGCAATCTGCGCGTGACGCTGGGCGAGACCACCGCGTCGCCGCTCGCCACCGCCCGCAGGGCTGACACCAGGTGATCGGGCGGCGTGTCCTTGAGCAGGAAACCGCTGGCACCGCCCTGTAGCGCCGAGTAGACGTACTCGTCCAGATCGAACGTCGTCATCACCAGCACCCGCGAGGATCCCGCTTCAACGATGCGTTTCGTCGCCTCGACGCCGTCGAGCACCGGCATCCGGACATCCATCAGCACTACGTCGGGTCGCAGTCGTTCGGCCAGCTCGACCGCCTGCGCACCGTCGCCTGCCTCCCCCACGATCTCCAGGTCGGGGTGTGCGCCGAGGACCATGCGGAAACCCGCCCGCATCAGCTCCTGGTCGTCGACCACAACTACAGAGATCATTGCCGCCTCCGCGGTAGTAAGTGCGTCGGCGGGGATCACGGTGTCGGCAGTGTCGCTCGTACCCGCCACCCACCGCCGGGATTCGGCCCGACGTCGAGCGTGCCACCGAACACGTTCGCCCGCTCGCGCATACCGATCAGCCCGTTGCCGCCCGAGACCGAGGACGCGTCCGTGCCGGGTACCAGGGCGCGCGCCTTTCCCGCCCCGTCGTCGGACACCTCGACCCGCACCTCGTCCCCGCGACGCGATACGCGCACCTCGGCCGCCGCACCGGGACCGGCGTGTTTCAGCGTGTTCGTCAACGACTCCTGCACGATCCGGTACACCCCAAGGGCCACCCCCGTCGGCAGCTCCGCGAGCCCGTCACCCAGTTCAAGCCGTACGGGTACTCCGGCGGCGCGGATCCGCTCGGCCAGCTCGCCAAGGGCTTCCGTGCCAGGCTGCGGCACCCTCGGTTCACCGTTCGCGTCCTCGTTGCGCAACACGTCGAGCAGCCTCCGCAGTTCCGCGAGCGCCCCGCGTCCGGTGTCCGAGATCGTCCGCGCCGCCCGTTCCGCCAAAGTGGGGTCGGTCCTGATCGCGTACGAGGCGCCGTCGGCCTGCACCACCATCACGCTCACCGCGTGCGCCACCACGTCGTGCAGCTCGCGAGCGATCCGGCTGCGCTCCTCGGCCACGGCGATCCGGCTCGCCTGGTCCCGTTCGGTTTCCAGTAGATGCAACCGTGCCTCGAGTTCGGCCTGGTAGGCGCGGCGGGCGCCGGCGAACTCACCGAGCGCCCAGCAGAACGCGTACACCAGCACGAGGATGATCGAGTTGATCATCCACTGGTCGTGGAACTGGACGTATGTCTGCACTCCGGACGACAGAAGGCTGGCGAGCAGGTAGATGGCACCCTGCTTGCGTCCGCTGTAGACCACCACGCTGTACACGCTGATCGCGCCCGCGATCAGCGAGGCGAGGCCGAGTTCGAGTGCCGCGTGCGGGATTCCGATCAGCAGCACCAGATAGGCGACGACCACCGGGTGCCTTCGCCGGAAGACCAGCGGCAGCACCAGCAGCAGGTCGATCGGCAGGGCGACGTACCACGGGCCTGGCGAGCTGCCCGGCTCGAAGCGCGCCAACACGAGAATGGCCGCATCGATGAGCAGGAGCAGCCCCGCGATCAGGCTGTCGCCGACCATGGGGTGCGTCCGCATCCACATACTCAGCCGCCGCACGCCATCACACTAGGTTGTCCCCTGGTATCCGCGCGTCAGCCGGCGGTAGCACCGTCGGTGCGACCGGAGGATGAGCGTGGCACGATTCTGCTCGCGGACGACGTGATGGGGAGGACGGCGTGACGGCAGTGGGAACGGAGCAGGGTCGGCTCGCCGGTCCGCTCTCGACCTCGGTGGCCAATCTTTGCCGCAGGTTGCAGCCCCAGGTGTCCGCACGTACGGCGGCGGGATTCGCCGAGGTACTGCGCAGGCTCGGAGGGCCACTGCAGGTCGCCGTCGCGGGCCGGATCAAGTCCGGGAAGTCCACCCTGGTCAACGCGTTGATCGGGCGCAGGGTCGCGCCCACCGACGTGGGCGAGTGCACCAGGCTGGTCACCCGCTTCCAGTACGGCACGGTGGACCGGATCGAGGTGGTCCTCACCGACGGCCGCAAGCAGGTACTGCCCTTCGCCGCTGACGGAATGATCCCCGCCGAACTGGGTGTGGACATCGGCACCGTCTCGCACGTCGAGGCCTACCTGACCAGCGCTGTGCTGCAGAACATGACCGTGATCGACACTCCCGGCCTCGGTTCCCTCGACGCCGCCTCCGTATCGAGGACCGAGCAGCTCCTTGGTGCCCGCAAGAACGGCGAAGACAGCGAAGAGGAGGGTTCCGACGAGCTCGACGACACCTCCCGCAGCGCGGTCGCAGGTGCCGAAGCCGTGCTCTACGTGGTGACCCAGGGCATTCGCGCCGACGACGAGCAGGCCCTCGCGTCCTTCACCGCGGCCACCGCCAGCCGGGAGGCAGGGCCGGTGAACGCCATCGCCGTGCTGAACAAGGCCGACACGATCGCACCCGAGTCGGTCGCCGGGGCCGACAAGGCGGCGGACCCGGTCTGGGCCGCGGCGACGACGCTCGCCGAGAAGCAGGCAGCGATGCTCAAACCGAGGGTGGCCGACGTGCTGCCGGTGATCGGGCTGCTCGCCGAGTCGGCGGAGTCCGGCGCCTTCACCTCCGCCGATGCCGAAGCCCTGCGTCAGGTGGCCGCGCTCGAGGACGACGTGCTGGAGACCATGCTGATCTCCGCGGACATCTTCACGAGCTGGGAATGCGACGTGCCCTCCGGAACCCGGCTGCGCCTGCTGGAAAAACTCGACCTCTACGGCATCCGCCGAGCGACCGAGGCGATCCGCGCCGATCCGGAGATCACGGCGGGTGCGCTGCGACGCACGCTGCTCGACGCCTCCGGGCTCGCCGAGGTCCGCGCACGGCTCGGCGTCGTGTTCGCCGCGCGTGCCGACGGCATCAAGGCCGCTGCCGCGCTGGCCTCGGTGACCGCGCTCGCGCAGGCATCGGGCGACCCCGCCGAACGCCAACGGGTGCACGACGCGATCGAGGTCCTGCTGGCCAAGCCCGAAGCCCACCAGCTGCGGCTGCTGGAGGCGTTGACGCTGGTGGCCGCAGGCGCGGTTGACATGCCCGAGGACCTGGCCGAGGAGGTGCTGCGGGTGGGCAGCAACGCCGATCTCGGCGCCCAGCTCGGAATGCCTGGAGCAGGCAGGCCCGAACTGGCCGCGCACGCACTGGAACGGGCGGGCTGGTGGCGTTCGTTCGCCTCTTTCGGTGCCACTCCGGCGCAGAGCCGGGTCGCGCACGTGGTGCACCGGGCGTACTTCCTCATCTGGCAGCAGCTTCGCGACCCGGCAGGAGGCCGATGATGGCTGCATGGTTCCGCAGGACCGGCGCTGATTCCGAGGCGACCGGCGACGTATCCGAGGAGGCTCTCGACGCGCCGACAGGCCAGATTCCCGGCGCCGACCTTTCCAGGATCATCGAGGAGGCGGACGGAACCGGGCCGCGTACCGAAGCGTCGGAACCGGATGTGGAGCCCGTAGGACTGGCCGGCCCCGGCGTCGCCGACGACCTGGACCAGGCGCTCGCCGATCGTAAGGCGCTGATCCAGCTCTGCTTGTACGCGATGGACAGGGCGCGCAGCGGCGGAGTCGCGGAGCGGCTGGAGCAGGGCCTCGCCGCGATCGGAGTGACCGCGATGCGCCCGGACGGCCAGCGGTTCGACCCGGCGCTGCACGAGGCGGGTGGTGCGGTGCCGACCGGTGACGCCGGGCTCGAGGGCACCGTCGCCGAGACCGAGGTCGTCGGATTCGCCGACCGCGGCCGGCTGTTGCGGGCGCCAATCGTCATCGTCTACACCAGGCGGTGAGTCGATGACGGCGCCGTCGCTCGGCAAGCCCGCGCTGCCCGCGCAGGTCAAGCAAGCGCGGGAAGCCCTGCTTTCGCTGCTGCGGGACCTCGACCCGCAGGCCGCGAAATGGGTTGACGATCTGCGCCGCGCCCGCCCGAAGAAGCCCTCGGTCGTTGTCGTCGGTGAGACGAACCGAGGGAAGAGTTCGCTGGTCAATGCCCTGCTGGCCAGGCCGGGGTTGTCTCCTGTGGACGCCGAGGTGGCCACCTCCACCTACCTGGTGTTCGACCACGACGAGCAGTGGACGGCGCAGGCCTGCTACCCGGGTCAGCTCGCTCCGGTGGCGATCGAGCCCGCCGACCTGGTCCGCTGGGTGTCGGTGAACCACGAGTTACCCGAGGGGCAGATCCCGCCGCGCTACGTCGAGGTGGCCGGGCCGGTTCCGCTGCTGGAGCGGGTGACCGTCGTCGACACCCCGGGCGTCGGCGGGCTGGAGGCGGCGCACGCCGAACTTGCCATGGAAGCGGCGGCCAATGCCACCGCACTGCTGTTCGTGGTGGACGCGTCCTCGCCGTTCACCTCCAGTGAGCTGCAGTTCCTGCGCAACATGGGCGACCGGGTGGAGACGGTGATCTTCGCGCTGTCCAAGACCGACCAGTTCCGGGGCTGGCGACAGGTACTCGACGCCGACCGCGAGCTGTTGACTGAGCACGCGCCCAGGTTCGCGAACTCCCCGATTCACGCCGTGTCGGCACGGATGTTCGAGATGGCGGACAAGGCGCCGAACGAGCAGGCCGCGGCCATGCTGCGGGAGAAGTCCGGGGTGGCCGAGTTGCAGACCGCGGTGCAGGAACTGCTGGTCGGGCGGTCGGCGATGCTCGGCGAGGCGAACACGCTCCGGGCGTTGTCCAGCGCACTCGGCGAGCAGCACTCGAGGTTGCAAACCGAGCGCAGGGCGCTGTCCGCGGGCGAGGAGGAGGCCGCGGCGCTGCGCGAGCGCAGGGATCAGCTGGCCGCCGAACGGCGTTCCTCCACCCGGGGCTGGCAGCTGCGGTTGCGCGGCGAGGTGCAGCGCACCCGCGTGGAGATCGGGCACGAGGGCAGCAGGCAGATGCGCGACGCCCAGTCCTGGTTCCGGCAGCGGATCGACGCGGCGAAACGCGAGCAGCTGGCCGCGATGCCGCAGCAGGTGGACGCGGCGCTGCAGTCGATCTCGCAGCGTGTCTCCACGATGCTGGCGCATCGGCTCAACCGGGTCACCGACATCGCGCTGGCCGAGCTGTTCTCCGCCGAGGAGCTCGACGTCATCCGGGCGCAGTTCGCCAGGGCGGGCGGGCCACCGGTCGTGCTGCGCCCACCGGATCGGCGGCCGCCGAGCGCAGAGGACAAACTGCTGGTCTTCATGGGTGTGTCCGGCGGTGTCGGCGCGGGCAAGCTGGCCGCCGCGCCGCTGGCCGGGGTGGCACTGCTGAACCCGGTGATCCTGCCCGCGACCATCGTGATCGGGCTCGGCGCGGGCTGGTGGATGGCCCGCACCCGCAGGCACGCAGCCGACAAGCAGCACATGAAGCAGTGGCTGGTGGAGTCCATCGCCGACGCCCGCTCGACGCTGGATCAACTGGTCGCGGAGCAGCTGATCGAGGCGGAGCAGCAGCTCTCGCTCGCGCTGGACGAGGCACTCGGGAGGCGGATCGAGGGCATCGAGGCCGAACTGAAGGACGTCGACAGGACGATCAAGATGGATGCGCAGGAGCGTTCGAAGAACCTGTCCGTCGTGACCAGGCGGATCAAGGAGGTCAGTGAGGCACGTGATCGTGCGGAGAGCTTCCTGACCAGGATCCGCAGCCTGCGTGACGGGTCGTGACCACTGCCGGGTCGGGCTGTTGTGCGGTGGAACCGAAGCGGCATACGGTGAGTCATATCCGCGGATAAGCGAAGACGCAGGTCCTGAATACTCCGGCGACAGCCGGTAACCCGAGGGGGAGTTCCCAGTGTGGGTCGACGAGAGTGGCGCGACGGACACCACCGGCACCACCGGTAGCTCGGACGAGATCACCGTCAGCGTCGAGGGCGAGGAGTACGTCGCCGAGATCAACTTCGACATCGACGAAGACGGTGTCGAGGACACCGCGATCATCGAGCACGCGGACGGCAGTGGTCAGGCGTTCATCGACTCCGACGGTGACGACCAGGCCGATGAGTACATCCAACTCGACGCGCAGGGCGAGGTCGTCACCCACGCGGAGTTCGACGAGGCCACCGGGGACTGGGTCGCGATCGACCCGGGAGCGGGCGATTCGAGTGACCCCCAGACCGGGTCCGCGGGCCCGATGACCGCGGACCTGCCCGACGGTCAGGTCGAGGTCGGACCCGCCACAGTCGACACCAACGAAGACGGCGTCAACGACACCGCGGTCGTGCAGGACGAGAACGGCGTCACCACCGCCTTCACCGACGTCGACGCCGACGGCGAGGCCGATGTCGCGGTGATCATCGACCAGAACGGTGAGTCGACCACGTACGAGCACACCGGCGACGGCGAGTGGACCGAGACCGGCGCGACGAACAACGCCGTCGGGGACAGCGGTATCGCCGCGGGCGCGAGCGACGCGGCCTGGGGTGTGGTGCAGGGGAACACCGAACACGTCGAGGGCGTGGCCCGGATCGACTCGACGACCGGGCAGTGGATCAGCCAGAACTGAGCAGCGTTCATTGCAGCGCGCGATCGACACCGCAGGCGACCCGCGGCCGCGTTCGCGAGTGGGCGCGCCACACCTCACCTTCACGCAGCCTTCGGCAGCGATGGAGCAGTTAGCTGCACGTCGCGAACAGAAGAACGACAGAGTCCGGCGCGATCGCTCGCGCCGGGCTTTTCCTGTTGGGGCGAATCGTCCCACTCGGCCGCCGAAAGATCTGAGGCCTTGCCCCCATTCAGCGACAACTGAATCGATTCCCTGATCGTTCTTGTGAGAGAACCGACAGGCTAGGTATCGGTTACCTGCCGGTCACCCGGCTACTCTCGAGAAATCCCCAAAAATCCAGCACGCCGGCCGGCCCGGTGTGCGATAGCCATTCGGTCGCCGGCAAGGG
This sequence comes from Amycolatopsis palatopharyngis, assembly GCF_003385185.1. Lineage (GTDB taxonomy): Bacteria > Actinomycetota > Actinomycetes > Mycobacteriales > Pseudonocardiaceae > Amycolatopsis > Amycolatopsis palatopharyngis. Next base: position 188,476 of record NZ_PQHZ01000009.1, read on the forward strand.
AGCCCGCCCCGGACTTGTCGTTCGGTGTGGGCTTCTGTCGTCGGGAGTCAGGAGAAGAGATGACTGCAGTTGCCATCCCCGGGCTGGACAGCGCGCCGACCTCACACAGTCGAGTGCTGTCATGGGTGCGGGAGGTCGCTGAGCTGACCAACCCGGACCGAGTGGTGTGGGTGGACGGCTCCGACGAAGAAGCCGCTCGGATCAACGCCGAACTCGTCGAAGCCGGCACGTTCGTGCCGCTGAAGTCGAAGCCCAACTCGTACTGGGCAGCCTCCGACCCCGAGGACGTCGCGCGCGTGGAGGAGCGCACCTTCATCTGTTCGCAGAACGAGTCCGACGCGGGTCCGACGAACAACTGGATGCAGCCGGACGAGATGAAGGCCACCATGCAGGAGCTCTACCGGGGCTGCATGCGAGGCCGGACGATGTACGTCATCCCGTTCTGCATGGGACCACTCGGGGACGACAACCCCAAGCTCGGCATCGAGATCACCGACTTCGCCTACGTCGTCGCCTCGATGCGGGTGATGACCCGGATGGGGAGCAAGGCGCTGGAGAAGTTCGTCACCGCGGACGGCAGCGAGCGCGAGTTCGTGCCCGCACTGCACTCGGTCGGCGCGCCGCTCGAGCCCGGTCAGGCCGATGTGGCCTGGCCCTGCAGCGAGACGAAGTACATCACCCACTTCCCCGAGGAGCGGATGATCTGGAGCTACGGCTCCGGCTACGGCGGCAACTCGCTGCTCGGCAAGAAGTGCTACTCGCTGCGTATCGCTTCGGTGATGGCGCGCGACGAGGGCTGGCTCGCCGAGCACATGCTGATCCTCAAGCTGATCTCGCCGGAGGACAAGGTCTACTACATGGCCGCGGCCTTCCCCAGCGCGTGCGGCAAGACCAACCTCGCGATGCTGGAGCCGACCATCCCCGGCTGGCGCGTCGAGACCCTCGGCGACGACATCGCGTGGATGCGGTTCGGCAAGGACGGCAGGCTCTACGCCGTCAACCCCGAGTTCGGCTTCTTCGGGGTCGCGCCGGGTACCAACTGGCACACGAACCCGAACGCCATGCGGACAATCGAGCAGGGCAACTCGGTGTTCACCAACGTCGCCCTCACCGATGACGGCGACGTGTGGTGGGAAGGCATGGAGGGCAAGCCGGAGCACGCCACCTCCTGGAAGAAGCAGGACTGGACCCCGGACTCCGAGGAGCCGGCCGCGCACCCGAACTCGCGGTACTGCACGCCGATGTCGCAGTGCCCGATCCTCGCGCCGGAGTGGGACGACCCGCAGGGTGTGCCGATCTCGGCGATCCTGTTCGGTGGCCGTCGTGCCACCACGATCCCGCTGGTCAACGAGGCGCGGGACTGGCAGCACGGTGTCTTCATGGGGGCCACGATGTCCTCGGAGAAGACCGCTGCGGCCGCGGGCAAGGTCGGCGAGGTGCGCCGCGACCCGATGGCGATGCTGCCGTTCATGGGTTACCACGTCGGCGACTACCTGAACCACTGGGTCGAGGTCGGCAAGAACGCCGACGACAGCAAGCTGCCGAAGATCTTCTACGTCAACTGGTTCCGCAGGGGCGACGACAAGCGCTTCCTGTGGCCGGGATTCGGTGAGAACTCCCGCGTGCTCAAGTGGGTCATCGAGCGGATCGAGGGCAAGGCGAACGCCACCGCCACCCCGGTCGGTCTGGTTCCCACCGCCGATGACCTCGACATCGAGGGCATCAAGGAGCCGCGCGAGGACGTCGACGCCGCCCTCGAGGTGAACGTCGACGAGTGGCGCCAGGAGATCCCGCTGATCGAGGAGTGGTTCGCCAAGATCGGCGACAAGGTTCCCTCGACCATGCGGGACGAGCTGGAGGCGCTCAGGAACCGCCTCGGCTGACCCGACGGTTACCGAAGGCCGTCCTGCCCGCGTCTCGTGGGCAGGACGGCCTTCGTGCGTCGACGGGTGTTCGTGTTCGGCTGCGTGCCCGGTGGCGGCGGGTGTAGTTGTGGACCATGACTTCCGCGCACCCGTTCCGTTTCGGCGTCAACATGCTCGTTCCCACCGACCGTGCGGGGTGGGTACAGAAATGCCGCAGGGCCGAGGAACTCGGCTACGACGTCGTCGGCATCGCCGACCATCTGGGCATGCCAGCGCCGTTTCCCGCGCTGGTGCTGGCTGCCGAGGCCACCGAGCGGGTGCGGCTGAACACCTTCGTGCTCAACGCCGCCTTCTACAACCCGGTGCTGCTGGCCCGGGAGGTCGCGGCCACCGACCAGTTCACCGAGGGCCGTCTCGAACTCGGGCTCGGCGCGGGCTATGTCCAGCAGGAGTTCGAGGCGGCCGGCATTCCGTGGGAGCGGGCAGGCAAACGGATCGACCACCTGACCCGCACGGTCACGGAGCTGGAGCGCCTGTTCGCCGACCCGGGACACCAGCCCCGGCCCGCGCAGCCGTCCGGGCCGCCGCTGCTGCTGGCTGGACGTGGCGACCGGCTGCTCACCCTGGCCGCGCGGCACGCCGCGATCATCGGATTCACCGGCGCCGCGGCCGGCGACGGCAGGTTTCCCCGGCTGGACACAGCGGAGGGCGTGGACGAACGGGTCGCCTTCGCCAGGAAGCAGCTCGGTACGCGGGCCGATGACGTCGAGCTGAACATCCTGGTTCAGCGGGTGGCCGTCACCGGCGACCGCCGTGCCGCGCTGGAGGAGTTCGCGTCGATGACCCCGGATCTGAGCGCTGAACAGCTGGGCGAGGTGCCGACCATTCTGGCGGGCACCCCTGCCCAGCTGGCCGAGCAGCTCCGTGAACGGCGGGAGCGGTTCGGCTTCAGCTATGTCACGGTGCTGGAGGACAAACTGGAGGCCTTCGCCCCGGTGATCGAACTGCTGCGGTGAGATCGACCAGCCACCAGGCCGTCGGGCGTCAGTCGAACAGGCCGACGAACTCGTTCACCGCCAGGTAGGCGAACAGCGCGAGGCACAGTCCGAGCAGGAAGTTGGACACCCAGTGCGACCGGCCCTCGGCCGGCATCCGCCGCGAGTTCAGCAGATACAGCAGGGTGCCCGCCAGGAACGGCATGAACAGTGCACCCAGCGCGCCGTAGATCACCGTGAGCTGGAAGGGCTTGTCCAGGAACAGCAGGGCCATCGGCGGGAACGTCAGCCACAGCAGGTAGCTGCGGAAGGCCGGGCTGCGTTCGCCCGCGGTCCGCTCGTAGTCCTCAGTGGTCTGCTCCGCGGCCGAGGCGGGCAGCCGCCAGGTCCGCCACCAGTCACCGAAGAGCAGGCTGACGCCGTTCCACACACCGATCAGGGAGGTGAAGGAGACCGCGAAGAACCCGATCAGGAACGGAATCCTGGCCCACTGGCCGTGGTCGGCCGCGAGCTTGTCACCGAGGAACAGCAGACCCGTGTCGCCGGAGACGACCTGCTGGCCCGCCAGGAGTTCAGCGCCGACGACCAGCATCGCGATGACGAAGATGCCAGTGGTGATGTAGCCGACCGCGTTGTCCATACGCATCATCGACAACCAGCCGGAGGACCGCCAGCCCTTCGCCAGCGTCCAGTAGCCGTAGGCGGCCATCGTGATCGTTCCGCCGACGCCGCCGACGAGCCCGAGCACGTAGACCAGGGAACCGTCCGGCAGGCGGGGCACGATGCCAGAGCCGAGATCGGCCAGGTTGGGGGCCACCATTATCGCCGTGCCGACCACGGTCACGAACATGACACCGACCAGCACGGTCATGATCTTCTCGATCACCGCGTAACGACCGAACCAGACCAGCGCGAGGCCGATCAGACCGCAGAGAATCGCCCAGTACCGCACCGAGACGGCTGGGAAGAGCGCGTTGAGTGGCAGGCCGGAGCTCGACATCGCGGTGGCGCCGTAGACGAAACCCCAGATGACCGCGTAAACACCGAAGTACACCAAGGCCCAGCGGCCGATGGTGCGCCAGCCGGAGAGGATGGTGCGTCCGGACGTCAGGTGGAACCGGCCGACGGCCTCGGCCAGCGCCAGTTTGAACACGGTTCCGACCAGGACCGCCCAGAGCAGCGTGTAGCCGTACTTTGATCCGGCGACCATGGTCGCCACCAGGTCGCCCGCGCCGACACCAGTGGCCGCGGCCATGATTCCGGGACCGACCTGGCGTAACCGGGCACGCCATCCGACAGGGGGTGTGGCCACCGCGTCGTGACCCACTTCGTTCGACATGGGACGCAAAGTAACCCCGCTCACAACGCGAGCGAAAGCGGTCGTGCGGGTTCTTTACCTCGTCTTAGGAAACGACTCGGACACGGGGGCTGCACCAGGTGCGCGAGCGGTCGCCGATACGGCTGGACGTCCGACTGTATCGAAAGTATGTTCGATCATGCATCTTCGTCGCAGGTCGGACGAGGTAGCATGACTAAACGTGTAGTAGTACCCAGAAGCGCAAAAGATGCTGGATCGGGCCTAGGGTAGGGGCATGGAGCGCATGACCGAACAGGCGGCACTGCTGACGCTGCTCAGGGATCGCCGGAGCGGCTGGGGAGCCGTGGCAGACGCCGTGGAGGCATGCGGAAGCGCGTACGAGGTTCTAGTGAAGGGCGCTCCGGGTACGCAGGGTGACCTCTTCCAGGCGGATCACGCGGAGAGTCTGGAAGCAGCCCGTGATGAGATACTCGAGTGGGAAGCTCAGGGGATTCACCTGGTGACGCTTCTTGACGATGAGTACCCGGGACAGCTACTTACCATCCATCAGAGGCCCCCCTTTCTCCTATATCGAGGCAGTCTCCAGGTGGGCGACGCGCGCGGGGTTGCAGTGGTCGGCACCCGACAGCCTTCGGAGGAGGGTGTACGGAGTGCTGGAGAAATAGCGACTGGGTTAGCGCGCAGAGACGTTCCCATCATCAGTGGGCTCGCTGCGGGTATCGACACAGCAGCTCACAAGGGCGCCCTGGGCGCTGGTGGTCGAACCGTCGCAGTAATCGGAACCGGACTTAATCATGCATATCCACCTGAAAATGCGAGTCTTCAGGCGAAGCTCAGTGAATCGCATTTGGTAGTTTCACAGTTCTGGCCTAGCGCTAGTCCTAGCAAGACAGGTTTTCCGATGAGAAACGCTGTGATGAGCGGATATGCCGCTGCTACGGTGGTGGTTGAAGCTGCGTGGAGAAGCGGCGCTCGTATGCAGGCGCGGTTAGCCCTTCAGCACGGACGACCGGTTTTCTTGTTGAAGAGTTTACTTCAGCATGATTGGGCTCGAGAATACGCAGAAAAGCCTGGGACCTATGTGGTGGCCGGTCCCGAAGATGTACTGGATCAACTATCAGAAGTACTCGCGCCGGCGCAGGAATTAATCTGGAAATGACATCCGATCGCCGTCCCCGTTCGGTAGTTGAGGCTTCCGCTCCCCTGGAGCATTATCTGATCTCTGTTCCACCTGTCGGAGTCGATGTTTGCAAAGTATGCCGTGGTGCGGTCTACGACGGATACGACCTGTGTTATCCATGTAACCAAGCGCGATCGGTCTTACGTAATCTTCGATTAGATTCGACTGCGTTTGTCAGTCTTGCTCCTGTCGGCGACCAGATGGCGAGAGACCTGTACACCTATAAAAGATCAAATGTACCGCAGTACCTGAGACAATCTCGTACTGTCGGGCTATCGGCAACCCTCTGGCGGTGGCTGGCGGTGCACGAGAAGTGCGTTGCTTCCGCCGCCGGTGTCGACAGCTTCGAACTGATCACAACTGTTCCCAGTACCAGTGGCCGGACCGATGAACATCCGCTTGACACGCTGGTGGGAAAGATTGTCGTTGGCTCCGGAGGTAGGGTCGTTGACGTACTTGAACTTGCTCGAACGGACTTGGGGCAGCGTACTCAGGCCAAGGACCGATTCAGTGCAAGCCGAGAAGTCTGTGGCCACAACGTACTTGTTATTGATGACACCTGGACCACAGGTGCAAAAATGCAGTCTGCGAGCGCGGCACTAAAGCAAGCCGGAGCTCGCAAGGTCGGCGGGGTGGCAATAGGGCGATGGTTCACCCAGAGTCATAAGGATAACGCGAACTGGCTGAAGGCCAAGAGACGCGACGCCTGGTCGTGGGAAGAATGCTGTTTTGATCGTGACGTGCGCGGGAACGTCGCCCTTGATTTGAGCTGGCCAACCGGGTAGGCGCGAAAAGCGGTCGTGCGGGTTCTTTACCGTCCCTTAGGAAACGACTCGGACACGTTAGGGAAGGGGCGCGGCCCCTCAGGTGCTGGGAACGGGATCTCGTGTGCGGGGATGGCAATTTCGTGTCCAAGGGTTGAAGCTGGGGTGGGTGTGGTCGCCCCTTGGTCGTCGGGGTGGGTCGTGGGCGGTGTTTCGTTGGGGTGTGTGGGTGGGGTCGAGCCATCCGGGTGCGATGTATCGGGGGGTGCCGGTGGTCATGGTGATGGTCCAGCCGGCGTGGTGGACGAGTCGGTGGTGGGATTCGCAGAGCAGGGCGAGGTTGTCGAGGTCGGT
>NZ_PQHZ01000090.1 GCF_003385185.1 Amycolatopsis palatopharyngis
CTCCCGGCCTACCGGCAGGGGCACTGTCTTTCACCAGGACTCGAAATCCAGGAACCGAGAGTGCTCACCTGCCGGCCGGCTACCAGCAGGAGTGTGCCGGATAGCTCACTCCCAGAACTGATTAGGAACTCAAGAACCTGACTTTCTCGCAGTTGCGGTTGAGCCTAGAAGTTGGGTGCGCCCCCTACCGCATGCGGGAAAGCAGGGGGCGCCGGACTCCGACGAGGATGCCCAAAGACAGGAGGACTACAAGTTCTCCAAGCCGTCTCGACTCGTCGGAGAAGATCAATATCTGGCCGGTGTTCCGGTGGTCGCCGGCCCGCGGCGTTGGGGCTCGGTGCCGACGGGTTCGCAGCGGTCATTGAAGATGTCGCTCAATGTCACAGTCATCTTCAGTACGCATCAGGCCCGACCTGATGCCGGCAGCATGACTCGGAGGCCAATCAGCGACGTGAGTACGCGGTCGGGGTGTCGGGATTGGGTACAACAGCGCGAGGCTCTCCACGGCGCATTCCGGGCAAATTCGTTGGTTCACGGGTCGGCGCGGGCTCAGGGAGTCGAGCACGAGTTGGCCGTCGTGCAGGTGGCGGGTGCAGACGGAGACGTCGGTGCCGGGTAGAGCTGTGTGGGCGCGCTCGCGGTGGTAGGGGCTGATGCCCCAGTGCAGTGTGGTCATCGGGACCCTCCGGGGGTTGCGGTAGTGATCTCGTCGTAGTTGAGGTAGGCGGTCTCGATGTCGGAATCGGGGATCGGGTCGAGGCCTATGTCGGCGCGTGCGAGATTGACTTCGGCCGGGCGGTGCAGCGGGTAGAGGCGGCCGGGCGCGCTGCCGATCTGCAGCCACTGGGTGCAGTAGTGCTGTGGTCGTCTCTGGTCGGTGGCGACCCGATCGGCCAGGTAGGCGAGGTCGCGCGATGCGGCGTCCTGGTTGGCTACGGCGGCGCGCAACTGGGGTAGCCACCACGCTCGGTACGGGGCGGGTGCGTGCTGGGCCAGCAGCCAGGCGGCGTGGGCTCCATCCACTCCGACGGCGCGGTGACCGGGCCAGCCGTGCACCGCCACGATGGGCGCGAGCCAGCGCACGTTGTCCTTGTCGACTTGATGAACGTGTTGCCACTGTTGTGGTGTGGGAGCGACCGGGTCGAGCTGTGCGCGGGCGCGCTGATCGCTAGCGGCACGATCGATCAGTTCGTCGCGCAGCGCGAAGGCGATCGAGGGCGTCATGGCTTCTCCTGTCGGGTGTGCGGCACCGAGGCGGCCAGTGCGCAGGTGGTGGCCAGCAGTGGGGCTTGCGCGGGCAGATCGGCCCGGGTGGGCCAGTCGATCCAGCGCCAAAGATTGAGCGTCTCGGTCTCTGGCGAGGGCAGGACCACCAGCGCGTTGTCGCCGATCACGCTGATACCCATCAGCACCAGCGCGGCCACGTGTTCCAGGGTCGCGCTGCCAGGACCGCTGAGGAACGTCCACCGCTCTCCGCCCGGGTGCACGATCGCCGGGGCTGGCATCGCACGCACCCGCAAGCTGGGAGCGACCTTGCGGCCCAGCGCGGCGGGCATCGTGACCCCGCCGAGCAGACCTCCGAGACGCAGCACGATCCGGTTGCCGTCTACCAGCTGGGCGGGCAACCCGCACACCACCCCGTAGTACTCGCACCGCAGCCATGCGGAGTCTCCGGCGGCGGCCGGGGGTGCAACGACCTGGACAGACATTCCCCTCAGTCCCTTCGCCTGTCGGCGTGCAACGCGGCCCACGCGGTGGCGTGATCGGGCAATCGCCAGTCGGTCGCTTCCGGTGCGACTCGCCAGCGGGAGATCCGCCATGGCGCCTGGCTCGGCGGCAGCAGCAGGCACCCCTGTCGCGTCGATCGCGGAAGGTGGCTCGCCGCGTGGTGAGGGGCGTGTTCGACGATGAGATGCCAGCGCGGGCCTGGCCCGACCAGGATCGGCCCGAGACACCCTGCGTCCCGCAGGACCGCTTCGGTCCGGCGATCACCGGCACCGAGATCGATCGACCCGACCGCGCCAGGGCACAGGAGAATAGGCCAGGGCTGGTCCGTCCACGCCTGAAACGCCTCGTCCTGAGACAGGGGCCCGCCACGGCACACCAGGTCGGCCTCCTCGGGCCGCGACTCGGGGTCGAGGGTTCCCGCGCCAGGATGTGCAGCCGGGATACCAGGGCAGATCGGCCAGCCATGTGCGGCGTAACCGGTCGCGGCGCAGCGCATCTCCGTCAGCTCGCCCGCCGGATACGGATGTGTGCTCAACACTGAGCATCACCCGCCTCTGGCTCTGGCCGGAGCACCTCGTCCGCGGACGCACCTTGGTCGCTCGGCACCGTGGGGGTGAACCAGTCATGGAATTCCGCCACCGTGCGGCGCGGTTGGTCCGTGTTCAGCCGATACAGCCCGTCGAGCACCTGCTCGTACAACACAGCGCGCTCCGAAACCGCATCGTTCGAAGGCGCGGGAGTGGGTGCGGTCGACGAGACCGGACTGGGCAGGGGCTCGGGTACGTAGGTTTCGTCGAGGGCGCGCCGATTCACGATGTCGGCCTTGCCTGCGCGACCCGCTCCAGCAACGCAATCACCACGCTGAAGGGCGGCAGCAGCGGGTTTCGCTCAGGAGGCAGCACCCAGCCGCAGTCCCCCGAGCCCGTTGTCGCTCCTCCGGGATTGGAGGGCAGCGCGAACGACGTCCCCTCCGGGTACAGGCGCACCCCGGCCTGTATCAAGGATTCCGGCAATGCGAAACCGGCTCGACGGCGCGTCGCGGTCAACACCGTCCACCGCCGGGGCGCGTGCCGCAGGACAGGACCACGCAGGCAACCCGCCCAGAGTTCAGCGACCACTGGCCGCGCCAATTCCACCGGTACGTCGATGGCATCGACGGCCTGCCTCATCAGGGTCGTTGCACGGCCCCCTGCGCCGTGCAACGACCCTCGGTGGTGCTGACGACTGATCATTTCGCAGGCTCCAGTCATCACGCAGCCTCCGACAGGACAGCAGTTGAGCGCAGCGCATGACGGCCACTGGGCTCGCCATCACCATCGTCACCGAAATCCACTCGAACCCGTCCGGCCGCCGCCTCCACGTGCGAACCAGCCGGATGCTCGCAATGTGGCGTCGGCGCAGCACCGGGATGGCTGCGAGGGGCGGGCACTCCATCTCGCGCAGCCCCATCGAGCCGTGCATACAGCTCGATGGCCTCCTTCAGCGCGGCACGCAACCGGCCCGCCGCCAGAGGATCGAACACCGCGACGCTGGAGCCGTCGATCGTGAGCTGAGGCCCGTGTTCAGCGATCGAAACCTGCGCATACCTGCGGTGGCTATCGCAATCACGACACGGCACCATCCATGCGCTACGCCGGGGCTTCCAGCCCACTCTGACCAGCAATGCGAGGATCGTTGAGCACCTACGGCGTTTCATTCTGCGCCTCCCGTAGCCGTCACGGAGTGCGGCAGCGCACGCCGACTGCGGTGTGTCTGCGTTGGTGAAGAGCGAAGTTCCGAAGTGGCTCTGTTAGCACGTCGGCGGTTCGTCGGCTGGACGACCGATACCCGGGGCGCCTTGCTACGTGGCCCGGTAAAGCCCTCGCCCCGGCAACGACGGACTCTGCGCCGTTCGGCGGCATGCCACCAGCTTGCGGTGACACCAACCAGGCACCCCACGAACAAGGCTGCGAATGCCAGCAGAAGCAGCGGGTTGACGGGCGGGGTGTGGAAGACCGAGGAGGCGACGTCCACGGTCGGTCGGCTGGTAACGTAGATATCGAACATCTAGGCACCTCGCTAGGCTGGGAGCACAAACGGGTTACCTACTGACCATAATTTAGATATCTATATTAGATAGTCCGCCATTTGGGTGAATGATCGGCGACCGGGGCGATGAGGAAACAGGAGACCAGGGTGACGCAGGGAGTGGAGCAGCCTCAGCATCTGCCGGTTGCCGTTATGAAGATCGTTCTCGGCAGCCTCCTGGAGCGCCGACGCAACGAAGCTGGAGTAACGCAAGAACGGGCCGCGCAGAGCCTCGGCTGCGGGCAGTCGAAGATCGCGTACATCGAGGGCGGCGGCGGGATCAAGTTGGCAGAACTGAACGTGCTTCTGGAGCTCTACCAGGCAGACGAAGCCGATGTCGCCTATGCGCGGTCGCTGCAGGCGGAGAGCAACAAGCGCGCCAAGCGTGGCGCGTTCAGCACGCGCTTCAAGCAGCAGCTACGGCTCTTGGTAGACGTCGAGCCCACGTGCAACAGACTGCTTAGTCACAGATCGACGGTCATTCCAGGCCTATTGCAGACCGAAGCGTACATGCGCGCCCAGGCACGTTCTTGGCGTCCGTCGCTCACGTCGGAAGAGATCGACCGCGACACGGCCAACCGGCTCGGTCGTCAGTACGTTCTCGACCACGAGCACCAGTACTTCTGGTTCATCCTTGACGAGGCTGTCCTGCGTCGCACGCCGCTGCCAGCGAAAGAGATGAAGGCTCAGGTCACGCATTTGATCGACGCGATCGACCGGCCCAACATCGAGATCCAGCTCGTACCGTTCAGCGTCGGGTATTACATGGGACAGGGCCATGACTACAGCGTGTTCCGGTATGAGACGAAGCCTCCGGTGAGCGTGGTCTACCTGGAGCGATACAACAAGGGCGAGTACGCCGAGTCTAAGGAGACCAAGGGATACCTGGAACTCTTCGATCAGCAGAAGGCAGCCGCTGCTGGACAGGAGCACACGAGGCGCCTGTTGCTTGAGTTCGCCGCTAGCCTGTAGATCGAACGACTTTCACGAAGGGGTGTCACCCGCGATGCACATTCAGAACAGCCACAAGTCACACCTCAACACCGACTTCACCGGCTGGGCGAAGTCTCCCGTCAGCCATCCCAACGGTAACGAGTGCGTCGAGATTGCCTTCACCGACAACGCCGTCGGCATGCGGGACAGCCGCAAACCTGACGGCGCAGTGCTCGTCTTCGACCATGCCGAGTGGAACGCCTTCGTCGCTGCAGTCGAGTCTGGTTTCTTCCGGCGCCAGTAACACCCGGCTGCGACTTGGCCAGTCTATGCCTCAAATCATCGAGAACATACTGCCACTAGACAGCCACGACACAGCCATGTCGCCGCCAGTTCCTAAGCAGCCACCGTGCGCGGCATATCCCCAATTCAACGAAACACACCGTTCGCGCAGGGAGAGGAGGAGTCGTTGACTGATGAGCAGCACTCGACGCTACCCACCCAATACCAAACTGGCCTGGGAACGACTTCAACACGGCTGGAGTCGTCAAGAACTGGTCAACCAGATCAAACGGAGCATGGAGCTCGCAGGTGACGGCGGCTGCGGCCTCACCGCAGACACGGCTCGCCGTTGGGAGTCTGGTGAGCGGTGGCCAGAGCCTCAGTTTCGTAAGCACTTGGTGCTCGTCTTAGGCAAGCCAGCCACTGAGCTGGGACTGCTCACCGATGACGAATTGGCGCTAGCACCGACCGAAGCCCAAAACGAAGTGCTGTCGCCCGAAGACCGCCAGCTGGACGGCCTTGCCTGCCAGGTAATGACGAGTATGTGGGACATGGGGAAGGGCAATGGCCGTGGGATCAGCCGCCAGACCTTCCTGCGGATACTGCTCGCCGTTGCCAGCACCGTACCGTTGCTGCCTCCAGACCTCGCCGAAGCCGCCGACACAGTGACGAGCCCGAATGCCGCGGCCCGAGACCCCAAGGTCCTCGCCGGCTATTCGGACATCACCGCTCGACACCGGCAGCTCTACTGGACTTCGCCACCAGGGGCCCTGCTCGAAGCTACCGTCGCGCACACTCAGCTCGGCGTCTCTCTCCTTCGTGCCCGACCGGCGTCGTCCTCGGCCCGTGAGCTGGCCTCCTCCGTTACTGAATCAGCCCTGCAAGCCGCACGGCTGGCATTCTTTGATATCGGCCAGCCAGAACTCGCCGCCTGGCCCTTCTTGATCGCACAACAGGCAGTAGACCTGGCTCGCGATTCCGCGCTGGCTGCCGCCGTGGCGGCCCACCGATCTTTTGTCCCGGGCTTTCGCGCCGCAGTGGGGGATGCAGCTGCCGCACGTGCACTGCTTGAAGTAGCTTCCGCACATGCGCGATACGCTGGCGGCCCACGCTTGCGCTCATGGCTGCATTGCGTGGCAGCGGAAGTCCAGGCACGCACTGGCGACACGGACGCCAGCCGGGACCGAATCCGCCAGGCTCAGGAAGCCCTCCACACCGAGGGCGCCGATCCAGAATGGCTCGATTTCTTCGACGAAAGCCGTCTCGCGGGATTCGCCGGGAACGCCGAACTGCTCGCTGGCCGCCACAAGTCAGCCAGTCGATGGTTGCAACAGGCCATAGAAAACCTACCCCAGAGTGAGAGCAAGCAGCGCACAGTCCTGCTCTTCGACCTGGCCCTAGCGGCAATCCCGAACGACCCGGACAAAGGCGCAAGCCTTGTCCACTCCGCGTGCGAAGAACTTGAACGAAACCCATACGCAGCAGCAGCACTCCGCATCCCAGCTGTGACAACAGCACTGACTGGCACGCCCTACGAACGCGAAATCGCGGATCGAACGCACGGGTTGCTACCGTCTGTACCTGCGCTCGGCTAGGGGGTTCCTCTACCGACTTGCCTCGCCGATCACGTTGTACTGCTTGACTAAGTTCGCCAGCCCGCGCAGATCTGGGATGTCAAAAAGGAGTCCTTGCTCGGCATCGGTGTCCGCGAGAATCCTCCCCCATGGGCCTCGACGCACCAGGGCCGTCTTCAAACCGAGCGCCTGCGCGGGACGCACGTCCCAGTCGAGCCGGTCGCCTACATACAGGACGTTCTCCGGTGGCGCGTCCGCTTCCTCCAGCAGTCGGTGAAAGAACTTGTCGGATGGTTTGTCTGCACCCCAGCTGCTCGACGTCCCTAATACGTCCAACGGCAGCTTCAGGTCGCGCAGAATCGCTTCGGCTCGAGCTGTCTGATTTCCTGAAACACCAACGAGAATCCGTTGCTGCTGAAGTTCGCTAAGGCAGGCCCGGACGTCGGGGTAGAGGTCTTGTTCGTCAAAGGTCTCTGGCTTCCCGGCTTCTGCTCGACGCTGACGTTCCGCAGTGAGATCAAAGCCGGGACGGAAAATCTGGAACACTTCGCGATAGTCATGACCCATCGCGATAACCGAACCGAAGACAGCAGAGAACTCGTGCCTAGAGACACCCAACCAGTCCGCCCACGTGCCGTACTCCCGAGTTTCGTTGACCAGAACTTCGCCCACGTCGAAGAACGCAGCCTTGATCACCATGTGTTCTCAGCACCCTTCTCGTCGCTTCACTCTACATTCTGCCCGACGGGCAGCTGCGCTCCGCGCCAGGCCATAGCATGGCTGCCTGCTGGCAGTGACATGGCGGCTACTACCCGCGCACGCGGGCATGTTGAATGCGTGAACCGAAGCCCAGCGAGGAGTTGACAGCACGCAGGTGACATCGTCAGCGAACAGGAAACTGCGGTAGCAATCTTGTGGCACTTCAGAGCTGCAGCCTTACCTAACCTCGCTCATTATGACCAGATCACGCGGGGGTGAGAAAATGACTGTTCGTCTACGCCAATTCGAGTCGTCACGTTTTCCAGTCCGCAAAGCGCTGCTTCCGCGCTTGCATAATGGACTGACACGCGGAAGTCCTCGATGTATTCCGATGTACAGGCTCGGCAGATTCTTCCACCTGTGTGCAGGATATTCCCGGATGACCTTTACTGAGATGTCAAAATCTGGAACCGATGCTCCGCGAAACCCTAGAACTATGCTCCCTGACCAGAATCATGAAGACCAGTGACTGGTTTGAACAACAGACCCAAGGCGTCCTCACCTCTATCAGCCCAGGCTCATCCCTCGGGGCCTGGTAGCGAGGTGAGGCACGGGGCGGCACGACCATTCGGCGCTTCGACGACTCCCCCTCCTGCCGATGGCCGTGCCGCCCCAATCCCTGCACGCGGGCTAGAGCCAACGCCGCTGGTGATCGTGTTGCCTGCGCAGACCCGGGCGGACACCGTGGCGGCCGTGGCCGAGTACACCGAGCGCGCGGTCCTGGCGACGACACCTGCCCGCTCGGTCAGCACCGTGCTGGTGGACACCAGCGCTGCCGACGATCGCAGTACGCGGTCGTCGTTCCAGGCCGCACGGTTGTGGGGTTCGCGTCTAGAACTAGGAGTTCCCGGCGCCGAGTGGGGTGCCGCAGTAGCACGGGGATTGCGACACGCCGCGCAAATCGGCGCCAGGGAGGTAGTCCTGGCCGATTCAGCGGTACCTGCGGATCTTGATGCACCGGCCGGACACACCCAGATCGCGTCGGCATTGACGCAACTGCGTGCCCAGGAACGGCCAGGAGTGGTGTGCAGCCCGTTGGCCGCTCCGTGGTGGCAGCGTCTGCTGGCCATCCACGTGCTGCGGCCGATGTGCGCACCCACACTGGGAGTGACGCTGCTCGATCCACAGGCCCGCACTCTGGTGCTGTCCGGCACGGCCATACCCGCCGCGCTCGCACCTACCTGGGGATTGCTGCGCATGAGCTGGGAGCACGGGCACGGCCTCGGTATCTTGGCAGCCGTCTGCCAAGCCGGTCTGAACCTCGGACAGACCCTGCCCCGCATCCCGCACCCAGACGTGTTCGCTCGGTCGATGAGGCGAGACCCGCTGGACCGCAACGACGCTGCTCCCCTGCTGCGGATCGCGCTGCGGATGGCGTCGATCCCCACAACGGCGCGCGAGCCAGCTCCGGTGGTGCCGTGGGTGGCCGATCTCGGCTTGATTCGGGGACAGCTTCCGCCACCGGAGGTGTTCACCGCGATGCTGACCCAGTGCGTCCAGGCAGGCCACGAGGCAGCGGCGCCCGCGGGAGTAGCCGCGGGCTGGCCCGAGCCGTTGCTGGCCTCATGGCACACCGCACGCACATTAAGAGCCAATATCCCCGCGCTCACGGAAGGGCTATGGCTGGCCTACCTGGCGCGACTCGGGCCGTGGCTACGCTTCGCCGCCAGCGCGGGTGGCTACACCCTGCCCGCCCGCACGTCGGTGGTGGCGGCGGCGCGCCAGTTCTTGCTGGCCACAGGCACACCGATCGCGGCCGAGCAGACCGCTGACGATTCCTACGGCGAGGACCTCGTCCCACCTCTTCCCGGCACTGGCTGAGCGTCGCAGGGCTCACCGGTCACGTCTCCCGACGCGAAGTACCCAACGAGGAAGGTTCAAATGCCACGACGACATTCAGCACCGGGTGACACCGTGGACTGCACAACGGTCAGCGGTCGCGACTGCGCCGAAGTGTTCACCACCGCAGGCACATGGCTGGCCGACCCTGCACAGGCCGACCTCCAAGTCTGGGGCGCCGAACTCGACCAGCCGCGTCGTCGCGATGCCGAATCCGACACGAATACGTATCTCGACCTGTTCTACACACGTTCCGGCGACGAAGCCCACAGCATCCAGGAACAAGTCGAATGACCACACAGGCCAACCCAGACCGTCTCGTCGCGCGGATCGCGCTGTTCGGAGCACTCGCCAGCGCCTTCCACGGAGCACACCTCTGGGCGGATCACTGGCTGCAGAGGCCGAAAGACGCTGTCCTCAAGGGCTTGCACGGCGACGAGCTCGTGTATCCCAGCGACGGCGCCCTGGTCTGCGAAGTCGAGGGCCCGCGTGAGGGTGAGGTTCCGGTGCCGGCCTGTGTCGTCGGCCGCCGCGCGGCCACTAGTCACGTGCTGACTTATACCGCCGGGCAGCTGGTCGTCACCGAGGCCGTGGCACGCGCTCTCGGCATGCGGTTGCCGTGGCGTGCCCGGCTTGTCGGCACCGCGATCAATTTCGGGACGCACTGGATCATCGACCGCCGCCACTTCCTGCTGTGGCTGGCACAGCGAGTCAACCACAAGGACACCTTCATCGCGTACGCCACCGTGATGCGCAAACCCGACACCCCGCCGGACACCTCCGGGCCAGGCACCGCGCTCTACGACCTCGACCAAGGACTCCACAAGGCACTGGGGGTCGTGGCCGCCGCGGTGACCGCCCGACTTGCCGTGCCCGGGCCGTGTCGCCGACGGCGAGGTGCCCCCTGCGAGTCCCCGGCTCCGCCGCTCCAACAACCCAGGCCAGGCAACAGCATCGATGTCTTCGGCGAAGGCGTGGAGTGGCCCCGTGGGTAAGTCGGTTCCCGATTTCGATTGGGCACTGGAGAACCTGGAGTTCCGCGATATCGAGCACCACCCGACCTACGGTCCGCTGCTCGAACAACTCCTCGTGAAGCGTTTTCGCGCCAGGATGTCGCAACACGCCCTCGCCGACCGGTTCGGCTTTCCCCTCAGCGGGATCCGCCGAGTCTTGCGCCGTGGCGGTGCGGCAACCCGTCCGCAACCCGAGCCAACCACTACCCCGCCGCCCAGTAGCGCCGACCTGGACTCGTGTTCCGATCAGGGCTCGCCTGACCCCCTTACCGCACGAGAGGAATCTTCAGCGGAAGAGGTGACTACGGCACAGCTGTCAGAGGAAACCCTGGGGCTGTTCGCCACAGGCATTGGCGAGGCAATGCGGTTCGAGCGCAATCGTCGGGGGTGGACCCGCAAAGAGATGCGACGCGAGATGGGGACAGACCGCTCACTACAGACCATGGCAACGCACGAGCTCGGAACGCGGGCGATGTCGATGTGCCAGTTCATCGAGTACTGCCATGTGCTGGACGTGCGGCCAGGACCGATGGTCGATCGGGTGTACCACGACGTGGTCGACACACGCGAGAACGCGATAGTCATAGCGGACCTGGACAAGCTCGCCAGGTCCGAGTACCCGAACCTTGCCGCCTGGGCCGAAATCCGGCTGCGTTCCCTTCCCGCGTCCGCCAGGGGAATGTTGCCCCTTCCCCGGCAGGCCCAGGACGCGCTCGCCGCGCTGTGCAAATTCGAGCGGCGTCAACTCTTGGAAATCCTGGGCGCCGCGTAGATGTCCCGCGCAACTAGCCGGTCCTGCGTCGACAAACGTCGGTGCCATGCGCGTCCCGCATCTAGCGCTCTCCAAAGGGGCCGACCTGGTGTGGTGCCCGAGTGCTCTCCGGTGGCTTCACACGCCCGTAGCGACCCGTCAGGTCTACCGGCAGAGTCCCGTCCTCGACCGGAAGGAGCCAGTGGCGATGAGCGACTGGTTCCTTCCATCGGAAGAGACCGTGCGGTTCCACCCCGTCCCACCGCCGGAGACGTCGTCCGAGCGGACCGTACAGTTCCCTGCCATCCCAGGTGAACCCCGAGCGGAGCAGACGACGGACCTGGTTCTGTTCTCCACCCCACGCCCTCGCAAGCTGCACGACTGGATCGCCGCGCAGATGCCTGAACCCGAGCCCGAGTGGCCGACCGTGGACCTGGATTCCCAGGACTACACCTGATTCCACCCACGACACATCGACCCGTGCATGAGACATGCCCCCTCCCGGAGCACGTCTCCGTTAGATTCCGCCAATGTGACAGCCCCTCGGCTCTACACCCATGCAGGGGCCAGGAAACAGCCGCTACGAATCGAGCCGATCGTGCGACAGGCCTATGCTGGGTGGCAATTGCCGAACACCGGATCTGCGTCGCCACCTGGCGGCCGATATCCACCCCACCAGCACCAGCACTCCCATCCCCGCCGCAACGAACAGCCCCTCGCGCCAACCCACGAACAGCACCATGAGCGACGCCGGTGTCACGATCGCCAACACCGCCAGCCCGAACCCTTCGCCGTCGATCACTCCACGACTATAGACCGTCATTCCACATGCACCCTCATTTGCAATGATCGCGAGAAGCATTTCCTGGCGACGTTTGGTCACGGTGAGAGCGGTTGTCGGACACTCCACTCAGAGAGCAGCGCAACGACATTGCTGCTGCGGTTTCGCAGTAGCAAGGCAACTAATGGGACTCGTGGCGCGTTACCGACGCGAGGGCGCCGTCCGCGTACGGAGACATCGAGCCACGTCACCAAGATCGGGTCGATCCATGAAGTGCAAACGCTAAACCGCCGTCCGGCCGCCCGCTTCGCTCAGCTCGACACCGGTTTGCGCGCAACGGCACCGGGACTGTGTCGTGAGCGGTGTTTCTGGCCCGACACGCCGGGGTGAAATCCGGCGGGATGGGTACGGACAGTGATGGCATCCGATGCTGTGAGCGCGGATCAGAGGAAGATGAGGAAGTCGGAGCGGGAGCGGTCGGCCGAGCAGGCTGCCGCGGCGGCGATGGTG
>NZ_PQHZ01000091.1 GCF_003385185.1 Amycolatopsis palatopharyngis
CACCACCCCCGGACCCCGTCACCGTCGCCACGCTGCCCATCGGACGGCAGTTGCTGACCGCGACCACCGAACGCGACTACCGCGCCGCGCTCGTCGCGTTCGCCGCCGCGTGGCGCGCGGGCGGGTTCGGCGACACCCACTGCGACCACACCGACCCGCCACCCGACCCCGGCACGTGCCCACCCGCCGACGGCGACAACACCGACCACTGGGCGGGCACCGCCTACACCTTCGACTACGGTCAGGTTCTCTACTACCGCCCGCACCCGGACCGCCGCCGGGGCGGGCAATGGCACACCCTCACCCTCACCCTCACCGATTCGGGAGCAAGCGCGGTCGAGCTCACCCCGGCCAGTCGCCGCTACGGCGCCTCCTACCGCGACACCGCCGGACTCGACCTGGCGAACCTCGCAGCCTGGATCATGGGAACCCTGACCAGTTCAGCCACGGTAGGCATCCGCTACGCCGCCGCCGTGAACCCCGCCCGCGCCGAGATCAAGCTCTACCTCTACGGCCTCGACGACACCCCCGGGGACGGCGACGACCGCGCCACACGCGTCCGCGCCACGCTCGACCACGTCACCACCGTGACCACCCACCACAACTGGACCAACCCGCACGACGACCGGGACCACCGCTTCCGCCTGCTGCCCCACATCGTCAGCGAGTACGACGGCCCGGACCTGCGCGCCCACGGACGGGGACCGGGAACCGTCACCGTCGTCACCGACCCCACCCCGTTCTGGACCTGAGCAGCACAGGAGGAACCGTTCACCATGACCACCACGCCGACCGACGCCCCCGCCTCGTTGACCGCCCGCGCGATCACCGTCGCCCGCCGCCACCGCGACACCGCCCCACACGAATTCGCCGACCGCCACACCTTCCGCCTGCGGTGGGACCGTCGTGCGATCACCGCCGCCAACATCGCCACCGCCCTCGACGTCGGTGTCGACGCGGTGCTGGTGCGCGACGACCCCGACCGCCACCACGGCATCGCGACAGGCACCACCCCGGGTGACCTCATCGAAGTCACCAGGGAGGACGGCCGCTGCTGGTACTTCATCCAGGACCTGACCGGGTTCGACCCGTTGTGGGGCTGGCTGCTGCTGGGCCCGTGCCCGTTCTGCGGAGCCACCGCAGTCCCGATAGCGCGCGTCACCAGCCTCGCGGACCTCGGCGCCCACCTCGACCCGGACTCCGATCACGACAGCAACGACACCGCTCCCGACCCCTTCCACGGCGATCCCGGCCACCACCAGTATTGCTTCTACGCACCCAACTGTGGTGCGCGCGAGAGCCACCTCCACGAGAGCAGCGGAGGGTTGTGATGAACACCCACGCCGTCCCGCCCGACTATCCCGACAGCCTCACCCGGCATCTCGTGCCCCACGTGGACACCGACACCTGGTACGCGATCAGCGAACTCGTCGACACCCGTTTCCAGGTCCACGTCCTGACCGGACCGGACCGCTGGGCCGAGTACACGATCAGCCCCCTGGCCGGGATGACCCATTCTCGCGCCGTCGTCACAGCGGTGCACTCCCTGACCGGGCGCACTGTCGCGAGCGTGGGCCATGGCCGCTGCTGGGGCGACGGTGCCACCTACTACCGCGCCACCCTGCTCCCTGAGCTATGTCGAGCCGGGAGTGCTGCACCATGATCGCCGACGATCGCGCCGACACCGTCCCGCGCGAGGCGGACACGGCACACCCACGTGTACCGCCAGCAACACCGGGAACCGGGACCTGCGGCATCGGTGCAACGGGAGCCCTGCCGCATCGGCGTCGTCCCTGTGTCGAGTGCCCGTGGCGGCGTGACACACCGCCCGGTCAGTTCCCCGCCGACCGGTATGCCGCACTGGCCCATACCTCCGGCGCGTCCGGTGCCGAGGCGCGTCTCGACGCGCCGATGTTCGCCTGCCACAAGACAGCGGACGGTCAGGAACAAGCCTGCGCCGGATGGCTCGCGGTAGCTGGCGTCCATCACCTCGGAGTTCGCCTCGCCGTCGCGATCGGCCGCCTCGCCCCCGAAACACTCAACCCGACCCCCGGCTGGCCACCGCTATTCGGGTCGTTTCAACAGATGGCCGCCACCCAAGCACGGCGACCCTCCACTGAGGATTCAAATTTTCGCCCAAATGGCGCTCCGCCTGACCGCCAGTAGCCGTGACCGCCACTGGCGCCCGAGTAGGAATTCCGGGCCGGGGCATTTCGACCGTGACCCGACCAGTCATCTCATCGACGAATGGGGAAGGGGATCAAAATCCATGCACGACAGGAAGAAACGACTCATATGGGCCGTGCTGGCCGTGCTGCTGCCCGGACCGTGGACCCCCGTCATCGTGCTCGCCTACATCCTTGGCCGCGCCAGCGAACGCGACGAGGACACCGCACCCCACGACCTTCCGATGTCCCCGTACCCGTACCCACCGCCCGACCCCTACACCTGCCTACCGGCCCCGCTGTCCCAGGACCCGTACGCGCCACCAAGGTAAGGAGTGACAACCCATGTCGAGCTACACCGACTTCTACTTTGGACGTGGAGAGAACGCCGACTGGATCGGCTCCCTGCGCGGGGAATGCTACCCAGAGAACTTTCTCGCCGTCCCACCATCGCGGCTGGCGCTGACCGCGACCGACGAACACGCCTTCCGCGCGGCAGTCGCCGACACCCTCGACGTGTGGGAAGACGAACGCCTCGGCCACGCGTACCGGCGCGAACTCGGCTGGCCGTGGCCGTGGTACACCAGCCACAACAGCAGCTGGATCATGGTGTTCGATCCGGAACCGCAGGCGGTGTTCGTCACCGTGGGTGGCGGGATCAGCTGGCACCGCATCGACCCGCACGATCCGCGTTTTCCCGAGGGCGACGACCCACTCGGCCCGGACGATATCTACGCGTGGCTTCGTGATCCGGCCGCACCGCCCTCGGTGCCGATGCCGCTGATGCGCCCGAAACCCGTCACCGTGCCGACCTTCGGCGATGAGATCCGATGAGCCGCTCGACAACGCCCGACGTCGACCTGGGCGGGTATGCACCTGCGCAGCGCGGAGGCCATCACCGCCGGAGCCGGGCTGGTCCTCGGTCACCGCCAACTCCTCGCAGCCGACGTGCGGCTGCCGCGCAACCTATGTCAGCTCCGAGGTCCAGGAGTGGACCGAGTTCCTCCACGACCATGACGACACGACCAGGAGGCCAGCATGACCACTCGCCCCGTCGCCACCGATGTGACGCCGCTGCAGCCGTATTGCCCGGACTGTTCCGTCGGGACCGGCCATGCCCACCGTGAGGGCTGCGACGTGGCCCGCTGTCTGGCCACCGGGCTGCAGCGCCTCGGCCACGCCGAGTCGTGCCGCTGCCCGCAGGACGTCTGGGCCGGATGGTGGCCCGGGGAGGTCGAGTGCGCGGAGTTCGGGTGGATGCTCGGCCCCGGCCTGCCCGACCTCAACCGCCTGATGACCACCGCCACCTGGGATCCGGTCACCTACCGCTGGACCCGCCCCGGCAACCCACACCACGACCATCGAAGGAGAACAACGATGAGCACGCCCACCACCGCCACGGACTCGTCGGAGGGCATCGACCTCGCCGCCGGCGAGAACTGGATCGAACTCGTGCCCGCCGCCTACGCCCAACCGCACCAGGTCAGCTTCCCCGCCGTGATCGAACCGTGCCGCCACCACGGGCTGTGGGTGCGACCCCGGCTGCGTCGCGAGGTCGCCGAGGCCGTGTGCGAGTGGCTGAACCTGGTTTACCCACTCGACCCGGACTGGTACCCGTTGGCCCGGTTTGAAGACGACCTGCTGGTGGTCTTCACCGGGAAAGCCGCCCACCAGCACGAGATCGCCCTCGGCGAGGACGGCCGCTACCCGCTCGGGGAACTGGGCCGCTGGTTCCTGTCCGCCCCGCCCCGCACCCGCGCCCGCTTCTACCGCCAGCTCGATGTGCTGCGCGACACCGAACGCCACGCCCCGCGCTCGGGCGAAACGCTGGTCACCTGCGACCCCGACAACCTGCCCGCGAGCGGGTTCCCCGCCCGCATCGACACTCGACCCGCCGCGTCATGGGTGCCGGTATTCCGGCCGGAGATCGCCGAGGCCGTGGTCGTGTACTGCACCATCAACCACGACAAGTTCCCTGACGACCACCCGCAGGTCTACTTCGACGGCGACACCCTCGTCCACGTGCACCAGCACCTACGGGCGCTGGACGGGTACCTGCCCTGGCGCATCGAGCCCGACACGGACGGGAACTACCGCATCGACGGCGACGAGTGGACCTTCCACACGGTGCCCGTGAAATCCGAGGGAAACCGTGACTCCCACACGACCGCGACGACGTCAGACGATGGGCATCGGACTCGGCCGGGGAGCCCAGCGTGAGCGCGCCCCGCCTGGTCGACGAGCGGATCGCCACCAATCGGGCGTGGTGGGCAGGTCGCGGTCACGGTGCTGGAGCAGGCGCTGCGCGAGCCCGTCTCGGCCACGGTGTTCGGCGAGCGCTATGACGACACCGCCTGGCTCGAGCTACCGCAGCTGGCGGTCTGCCAGCCCGCCGAGGTCACCAGCCTGCTGTGGGCCCACCCGTACCCGAGGTGACGGGTCGTGCGGTGCGCGACCTTCGCCCGACCCGCGTCCCGGGAAATCCAGCTGAACCTCTATGGCCTGAGCGAACCCGCCGAATGCCGGGAACACAACGTCGAGGACCAGCACGTGCACGTCCTCACCGACCACTTCGTCCCGGCTCTGCTAGCACGGGGCGAACGACCGGGCACGACCCATCATCGAGTCCTGAAACCCTGGGCCCGACCCATGTGGTCCTGCCGGGAACGTACTCGCTATGGCCAACCGCAGGTCACCACCGCACTCCGCGGCACACTCGCTGGCCGACGCCGAGGTGTTCACGCTGTCGGCAGGACCAACAGGCCGTCCTCGATTAATACCCGCTACACCTCGGCCTCGCGCCGCCAGGTGACCGCGCCCAAGCCGCGGAGCTGCTGCTCGACGCCGCCCGGGTCGTGGTGTTCTGCCTCGACGAGGAGCAGGCGGTCCGCCACGGGCAAATCGGCACCCGCGAGTACCTCGAGACAGCCGCGCACGCGTACGGCACCACCGCGCCTGAAGCCCGCGCTATGACGCCTGGGTCCGTCGCCTGCTCGGCCTCGACGACGGGCCGTTGCCTCCGGCCTCGTGGAACGGGGAGAAGGAAAGGTTCGAGTTGCCGGGTGGCCGACAGCCCCGGGGGCGGGAGCAGATGCTGTGCGCCACAGCCGAGTTGGGGGCGAGTGCGCGGATGACGGCCGGGAACTGCTGCCCGTGAAGCGAGGCGACTCCGGAAAATCCGTTGGTCGGCGACATCGTGATCGGCGACTGGCGCGCCGACGTGCCCCCCGGGGGCCGTCGGCAGCGGCCGAGGCACGGGGCGCGTGCGGGGTTAAGCGGTCCAGATGATGGTGGCGGGCGTGGTGCCGTCGTCGTCCGGGACGATGGTGATCGTCCAGGCCCAGTCGCATCCCCTGTGCCCGGGTAGTTTGCGGCGGTCGTAGCGCCGCCCGCAACGCATGACCAGCGGGCGTTCGGGAACCAGCCAGTGGTAAGCCAGCAGCGCGACGTCGACCCACGTGCAGGCACCGCAGCAGGGGGACGTGAGCACGGTGTACCGGGTTCCGGCGCGGTGCCGGATGACGGCGGGTTCGGTGGTGGCCTCGCCGCGCCGATAGGTACGGCGGGTCATTGTTGCCACCGCCGCTGGACCGTGGCGTGGGTGATCCACGCGGTGCGGATGTCCTCGATCAGCGCACCGGTGTCCCGGTCGCGCACGCTGATCAACGACCCCAGTCCGATCACGGCACCGGATACGCGACGGGGTACGCCGGGGTGCAGGTGGGCATCGGGGATCACGGCCGACACGATGAGCTCGTCGTCGCCGACGGTTCCGCGCAGCACTGCCCGCAGCAGCGGCAACGAATAGGGCGGGATGTGCATGACAGGGCCTTCCTTCGAAGGTTGCGGCAAATGTGTGTGCCGGACGAACCAGCGCGCAGGGGCGCCGCCCCAGAGTGTTGGCGGCGCTCCTACGCACGGGTAGCAAGTTGGTGTCGGTGGCCCAGGGGTGGCTACGCGCTGTGGTCCGCCGTCTCCGGGATATCGGTCTTGGCCGGGTGGATGGCGAAACGTTTCGGCGCCTCGCAGGTTTTGATCGCATACCCGTCGGCGACGAGCTTCTCCAGGGCGTTGTTGACCGCGCCGCCCGAACGGACCAGGTCCTTGCCGATCTTCGCGGGCCCGAAACTCTCGCCCGGGTGTGTGGTCAGGTACTCCTCCACCAACGCCCGCAGCCCGCCCTTACGCAGCCGATCCTTGTCCGTAGGGGCGGTGTCGGTGCTTTCGGCGACCGCCGGAGTTTCTGCCGGAGACGGCTCGGCCGCGATCGCGCTGTCCACCGGACCCTGCGGTGCTGTGTTGGACGGTGGTGTGGTGCCCTCGCTCTCGGCGTCGGCGTCGGCGTCGGCGTCGGCGTCGGCGTCGGTATCGGTGTCGGTGGATGGGGTGGGCGAGTGGTTGGTGGTGTTCGTGGCGGCGTTGTCGTCGTCGGCCTCCGATGTGGTCCCTGACCCTTCCTTCACCGTGCAGTCCTCGGGGGTGGAGTCATCGATATCGATGGCTGTCTCCTCGGTCGACCCCGTCTGTTCGGCCGTGGTGTCCTTGTCGGTGTCGCGGGAGTGATCAGTCGGCTGTTCGGTGCTGGGCGTCGCGGCCGTCGTGTTCGGCCGCGCGTCGTCGGTATCGGGTGCGGCGGTATCGCGGTTCGATGGTGCGGTCGTCCAGGTGTCGGGGTTGCGCGGGCCGTCACCTGCGGTGCGGGTCGCGGTGCCTTCGCGGTCCCAGCGGGCCAGGATTTTCGCTGCGGTCGAACGGCCCACCCCGGCTGCCATCGCCAGCGTGGCGGTGGTGGAACCGGGACTGTCGACCAGCGCCTCTCGTACTTTGTCCTCCGTGGACAGTTCCTTCTGCTGGCGGGGGTCGTCGACCACGGCGTGCAGGTGGCGGTCGCTGTCATCGGTGACG
This sequence comes from Amycolatopsis palatopharyngis, assembly GCF_003385185.1. Taxonomy (GTDB): domain Bacteria; phylum Actinomycetota; class Actinomycetes; order Mycobacteriales; family Pseudonocardiaceae; genus Amycolatopsis; species Amycolatopsis palatopharyngis. The sequence goes on from NZ_PQHZ01000091.1 coordinate 7,071, forward strand.
GTGGCGGCGTTGACGGTGCGGTTCTTTCGGGACATGACGAACTCCATGTGTGTTGGTGCGAAATGGGATGGTCATGCCCCGGCCGGGGCGCGGCCCGCCGGTGCGCATCCGGTCGTTCGGGCTACACGACTATGGACGCTTCGTCACCGCCTCCATGTCAAGCGATTCGTCAAACAAGACACGTGTCTCGTGTAGACATACGGCCGCACCACGGCGGCACGCCTCCGTTTCAGCGGAGAACGTTGATCAATTTTAATTAGTTTAATTGTGTGGGTCGAGTAGCGCCCGCGTAATCGTCTCCGGGATAGCGGTAGTTGCCGATCTGCACAGGTTGGTCGAATGTCGGAGCGTGCACCATCTTGCCTGCTCCGATGTACAGGCCGACGTGGTGGATGTTGGTTGCGGTGCCGTAGTAGACGAGGTCGCCGGGTAGTAGTGGTTGTCCGTCGGGGACATGGGGCCCTGCTTGGTATTGTGTGTGTGCGGTGCGCGGCAGATCGATCCCGGCGGCGTCGTAGGCAGCTTTGGTGAGGCCGGAGCAGTCGAAGCCGCTGTGTCCGTTGTCGGGGCCGTTACCTCCCCAAACATACGGCAGCCCTCTTTGCCCGCACGCGTAGTTGATCGCGGTCATGGCGGCGGCGGTGGGCGCTTGGATGTTGTTGCAGTCACCGGTTCCGGGAATCGCTGTTGCCGGTGTGCAGTGCACTCCGGATACGGCGGCGACGATGGTGCGCGCCGTTTTTTCGTGCTGTGCGTAGGCGTTCGGGTATCCCGAGGCCTGGACGGCTTCCGCGGCGTCGTTGACGCTCATCTTCTGCCAGTTCGGTGTGGCCGTGAGGCGTTCGAAGAACTTGGTTGCCGCGTAGGTGGGTGTGGTGACCTGTTGTGGGGTGCCCCAGCCCATCGAGGGACGTTGCTGGAAAAGTCCCAGGCTGTCGCGGTCGCCGTGGTGCAGGTTGCGCAGTCGGGATTCCTGCATCGCGGCGGCGATCGCGACTACCCAGCCAGGCTCGGGCACGGCCATCTGTTTGCCGACCGCGACGATGGTGGCGGCGTGGCGCATCTGTTCGGCGGTCAGGCCCGCCACCGTGCCGGTGGGCGCACCGTCGGGTGTGCAGATCAGCGAACCTGACGAACCGCCGGTGAACGCGCTGACCATTCCGGCGATCCCGGCGCCGATGAGGAGGGGGATGGTGAGGATGAGGGCGGCGAGGCCGGCTCCGAGTTTGGTTCCCATCGGTGGGTCGCTCTCCCTTCCGTGGTGCGTTAGAGCGCCTGGGCGGGTGCTGCCGTGGGGGTTCTCTAGTTGTTGTTGCGGGGGACGCGGTTCGGTGTGGCCGGAGGCGGGGTCGGGTTCGGTGGTGGCAGCCGGTACGGCGAGGCCGCCGCACTGTCACCGGTCTCGCCCTGGTCGTCCGTGGTGGCGGTGTCGGCCGGCGGTGGCAGGCTGGGCCAGGCGTCGGCGAGGTCGGCGAGGCGGTAGCGCGGGCCGGCGCGGTCGGCGCGGGCTGAGGTCAGCGGCAGCCACACCGCCTCGGCCGGGCTCGGGTGTGGCGAGGTGGGGTCGAGCAGGTTGGCTGCCGCGGTGGCCACCGGCACCGCGCGGGGGTTGTCGAGGTCGGCGTGGACGCGGGCCAGCGCGGTGCGGGCCCCGGCTTCGCGGCGGGTGGTGGGCAGCCACACCAGCACCGGTGTCGCGATGCCGGTGGACTCGGCCAGCCGCGCGTATCCGGTGAGTTTGCGGCCGACTTTGGTCAGGGATTCGGTGCCGGTGTCGAACTCGAGGAACCACTCCACCTCCTCCGCGGTGCCGCCGTCGGTGCGCCAGCGGCCGTAGCCGTCGGGGATGACGAGGTCGCCGAAGTGGCGGGCGCAGCGGGATTCCGACCACCACGCCACCGGCGCCTCGGTCCGGCTCGCCGCCAGGGTGTGGCGGGTGCGGGCGATCAGCGAGGTGAAGAAGTCGTTGACACCAACGGTGTGTGCGAGGCGCTGGTTGTGGGCGATGCCCATGACGCGGTCGTGCCGGTAGCCGAGTTCCTTGACCTCCAGGCCGTGTTCGGCGGCGAGGACTGCCGCCCCGGCGGGGCCGAGAACGTAGTGCATCGGCGCGGATCCGAGTTGCCGGAACGGCTGGAACCGAGACACCGCGCGCCAGAGGTAGAGATCGCGCAGCCGCTGGCGCGCCGAGCGGCCCGAGGGGAACGCGGCGTCCTGGATCTGGGCGGTGGTCAGGACGCGGTGCTCGTGCAGCAAAGCAAGAAGCCACTTGTCGCGGGCGGTGAGGCGGGAGGCGAGCATGGCCTGGTGCTCGACCGAACTGGCGGCCCGGCCGGTGCGACGGCCGGGCAGGTGACCGCGCAGTATGTGCTGGCGGGTCGTGGTGGTGATCACGGGCGTTCTCCTCGCCAGTGGTGCCCACAGGGTGTGGACAAGTGGTCATTAGGTGTGGATAAGTGCTGTGGGCAGTCCGAACTCGGCCCCGGACGGGACCGGCGGCTGCGGCAAGTTCGTTGTGTGGCTCGGTGGTTAGGGGCGAGTGCGGCGTGGATCGGTCTTGGGTGGCCGGGTCGGCGGAACCCGCCGTCCGGTTGGCGCGGACCGTGTCGAGGTGGTGGGCGCGCTGACGTGGGGTGTCGTGTCAGCGTTCGGGGTGGCGTGTGCGCGGCGCTGTGCCCGCAGGACAGACCGGATTTCCCGTGCCCGCCCGGGTATGGGGTCGGGCAGGGGTGTGGTGGTCATGGTGAAGGGCTCGGTTTCCTCGCCGTGCACGACGAGGCGGGTGGCGGTGTGGTAGACGCCGAGGTGGGACAGGTCGTGATCGGACAGCCGGGGCGCGGTGTGGCGGGCGAGTTCGCGGGCGTCCTCGGGGCTGGCGGAGAAGAAGATCTTCGAGCGGGCGTTGGTGGAGATGCCTTCCTTCAGTTCCCGGGTCAGCTGCCCGAGGTGCTGGTGCGCCAGCGTCATCGAGACCCGGAAGCCACGGGCTTCGGCGAGCATGTCCTCCAGCGGGTACGGCAAATTCAGAAAGTTGTGGCATTCGTCGACCACGAGGCTGGCGTCGGGACGCAGACGCTGCGGAACGCGGGCACGCGCGGTCGTGGCCTGCCAGGTGCGCGCTACCACCAGCGACCCGACCAGCCGGGTGGTTTCCTCCCCGAGCGAGCCTTTCGGGATGCGCACCAGGCAGATGCCGCCCTCGTCGAGAACCTGCGCCATGTCCACAGTGGAGCGCCCACCGGCGATAGCTTCTTTCACGAAAGGCCGCAACAGAAACGCCCTCAGCTTGTTCATCAACGGCGAGATCACCTGGGAACGGGAACTGTCGGTGAGATCGTCATACCACTGCCAGAACCCCGTCAGGGCCGGGTCGGTGAGCCCGGCGGTGATCCGGGACCGAAACGCCTCACTGGCCAGAAGTTTCGGCAAGTCAGCCAACGTGGGCACGCCTTCCTGAGCACGCAGTGTCAGGCACGCGGCGCGCATGAGGTCGTCGGTGCGCGGGCCCCAGAACGCGGAATACACCCGCCGGAACACCGACACCAGGTTGTCGACCTCACGGTCGGTTTCGCCGCCCTCCAGGGGGTTGAGGATGGGTGGGCGGTGTCGGGAGTCGGCGTCGAAGAGCACCACCCGCTGCGCGGCCGAGCGCGGCAGCCGGTTGAGGACGTCGGTGACCAGGTCGCCTTTGGGGTCGATCACGACGATCCCGCGGTGGTTGTCGGCGTCGTCGAGGATCATGCTGCCCAGCAGCGTCGACTTTCCGCTGCCGGTGGCGCCGAGCACGTGGAGGTGGTGGCGGGCGTCGGCGACGCGCAGGCCGACGGGCCGGGCGTGCCCGGAATCGGACTGCCCGAGCGGTTTGACCTCCGGTCCCGGCGTTGCCACCCCGGGCGGCGGGGCGACCGCTTTGGCGCCCGCGCGTTCGACTCCGGGGATCTCGGCGTCGGTGGGCAGGTGCGCGATCACCGCCAATTCCGGCACCGACAGCAGGTCCCCGCGATCGAGGCGCCGCTCGGCCATCGCATGGGCGGGGTGGCGCAGGCGGGTGCGGGTGTAGTGGTTGTGATCGGTGTAGGCAGCGAACGCGGCGGCCAGGGCGTGCGCCCGGCCCCGGGCGGTGTCGCGGGCCTGGCGGGCCAGCTCGTCAGAGGTGTCGCCGGGCAGGTCGGTGGCAACGGCGTAGCGAATCACGGTCTCGTACTGCGAGCCGCGCTGTTTGCCCACGATGGCCTTGTTCTGGGCGGAGTATTCCAGCGACAGCTGCGGATCGGTGCTGATCCGCCGCGAGTCGGTGCTCCGGGCGCCGCGGGTGGCGTTCGCGCCCGGGCTGATCGTGTCGAGAATCCGGCCACCGAGGCGACCCGAGGAACCCTGATGCACTCGGCGGGCTCGGGCCACGCGGCGGCCGGTGACCGGGCGGGCGAGGATCTGCACGCAGGCGCGCTCGTCGCGGCCCAGGCCCACCGGGGCGCCGAGCAGCCCGCGGATCGGGTCGGCGTCGAACGCCGTGCGGATCGGCAGTGCTTCCGAGCGGGCGAGGCGGAGTTGACCGCCGACGGTGATCCGCCGCCGCCCGGTCTGCAGGCCGGGGAAGGGGGGCTTGGCGGGGGTGGTGCG
>NZ_PQHZ01000092.1 GCF_003385185.1 Amycolatopsis palatopharyngis
GCGCCGATCGGACGCTGCGCTGGTATATCGAGGACGTGTGGGGACACTTCGACGACGACCACACCCGCCCGGGCGCACCGCTGTTTCCCTCCGAGCGATGCAACGGCGACGGCTCGTGCTCTCGGGTCGGTGACGACACGCTGCGACGCGGACTCGGCGCCGCAGCGACGAACCACCTGCCGAACTGGCCGGGCAAACTCACCCCGCACGTGCTGCGGCACTACTGCGCCTCTCAGCTCTACCACGAGGGCATGGATCTCATCGCGATCCAGGAGCTGTTGGGGCATTCTTGGATCGCCACGACGATGCGCTACGTCCATGTCCACCGGACCCGGATCGAAGATGCCTGGGCTGCTGGGCAGTTGCGGGCGGCGCGACGGCTGGAAGGGCTGATCTGAGTGCGCTGGAATCTGCGGCTCGCGGCGGCAAACCGCGGCATCTGGAAGGCCTCGGAGCTGCAGCGCAGCCTCGCCGAGCGTGGCTTGGTGATCTCGGCCGGGAAGATGTCCGGCTTGTGGTCGGGCCAGCCGGCCTCGATCAAACTCGACGACCTCGATGTCATCTGCGCGGTCCTGGGCTGTCAGGTCGGCGAACTGCTGCTGCCCGAACCGGAGAAGGTCGCGCAGCCGGGCGACGCGGAAAGCGCACCGGCTGCGGCGGTGTCGGGTGCCGCTCCCGTGGTGCCCCGGCGGCGGGACGGCCGCTCGCTGCCCCCGGCGTGATCGCTGGTGCATGAACATCGCGACGCGCGCAGTTGCGGCACCTGCTTCGCCTGGGGCGTGCTCTGGCACGAGGCAACGTGCAGGCCATGCTCGGATTTCGCCGCCCGCCACCTGGAGGTCGCCGACTGCGGTGCCTGCGGACGCCGACTGCCGCTGATGAAGGGCCATTGCCGACCGTGCTGGGCGCAGGCTCAGCTGGATCGGCCGACCGGTCCCAACACGATGCTGCTGCCCTACGTCCGGCAGGTACGGCACCACCAGCTGTGTTTCGCCGGGATGCCGCTGCAGCGCACCGCCCGTCCGCGCACAGAAGCTTCCGAGGCCATGCCGGTGATCGCGACGCGGCCCGCGCCTCGGGGGGTGCAGTTGCTGCTGTTTCCCGATCTGCGCCGCGCCTACCGCTACGGCATGGTCGACCGGCGGGACCGGCAGACCCCGGCCAACCCGTGGCTGTGCTGGGCGCTGCACATCGCCGCGACGATGGCCGAGGCCCGTGGGTTCAACCCCCAGCTGACGCGGACCTTGACCCGCAACCTCACGATGCTGCTGACGCGCTATGTCGAGGGCGAACTGATCCGCTACTCGAGCTATCACCCGGTGCTGACCGGCCGCTGCTCCAGCCTCGCCCAGACCACCGAGGTCCTGCAGTCGATGGGCATCCTGCTCGACGATCGCCACCTTGCCTTTGCCCGCTGGCTCGAGGCGAAGCTCGCGGACATCGCCCCGGGAATCCGTGACGACACCCGTCGGTGGGTTCAGCTGATGCACATCGGTGGCCCACGCACCCGCGCCCGTAGTCATCGGACCCTGCGCGGATACATCGACCTGCTGCGGCCGGTCCTGCTGGACTGGTCGGCCCGCCACGACCATCTGCGCGAGATCAGCCGGGACGAGGTCATGACCGCGCTCAAGCCCTTGCACGGCATCCGACGCCAGATCACACTCGTGGCGTTGCGGTCGCTGTTTTCCTGGGCTAAACGCCGGGGCGTCGTGTTCGCCAATCCCACCAGCCGCTTTCATGTCGGCGACGTCGATCGCGGAGTCCTGCAGCCGCTCACGACCGTCGAGATCGCCCGCACGGTTCGCGCCGCGACGACACTCCAGGCACGCGTCTTCGTCGTCCTCGCCGCCGTGCACGCCGCCCGACCAGGCGCGATCCGCGCGCTGCACCTGTCCGATGTCGACCTGGGGAATCGGCGCGTCACTATTGCCGGGAGGAGCCAGCCTCTGAGCGAGCTGAGCCACCAGACGTTGCTCGCATGGCTGGACCACCGTCGGCAAAATTGGCCGAACACTGCCAACCCGCACCTGATGGTCAACGCCATGACCGCGATCGGCACAGGACAGGTCAGTCACGTCTGGGCGAACCGGACCCTGACCGGGTTGCCCGCGTCCCTGGAGCGGCTGCGCATCGACCGACAACTCGACGAGGCCCTCGTCAGCGGCGCTGACCCGCTGCACCTGTCCGAGGTGTTCGACCTCGACGCCAAGACCGCGGTCCGCTACGCAACATCCGCCCGCCAACTCCTCAAACGGCCTCACGAAGACGCCTCGTCCAGTTGCGTGCGAACCGACCGGTCCGCACCGAAAGATCCGGTCAACCCACCCGTGGGTTCGTCCTGAAAACCCCTCACTTCGCATGAACTCACGGGGCTCGCGGGTTGTGCGAACGCGAGGACATCGCCGTGCGCGCGAAGGTGCGGTGCGGGCAGTCCGCGCACCGCCGCGCGGTGCCGGGTGCGGTCATATTCGGCGGCCACGGTCGCAGTCGGCGCGGCGCGCAGGCGCCCTTTCTCGACGGGGGTGTGCAGGGCGACGATGTGCTGTAGGTAGAGCAGATCGGCGTGCTGGCAGGCGGCCACGATCGCGCCGGTCGGGTCGACCAAACGCCCCCGCGTCCAGTCACTGTGCGTATACACCGCGAAGATGCCGCCCGAGCGCAGCCGGTCCGCTGCCAGCAGCGCGAGCCGGTCCAGTGACACCGTCTCGGCGGCACGGGCGGGCACTGACACGAGCACCAGATCCGCACGCGCGCCGCGCGCCGGAGCGGACGCGTCCGCGTTGTCGAGGGCTCCGGTGCTCGCCGGGAGCGACGGTGTTCCGGCAAGCGCCGCGGACGGGTCGGCGGAGTCGGTGACGAGGTCGGCCCAGAACGGCCGCGACGACGCGGCGGGCACGTGCGTGCGTGGGTCGAGAGTGAGCGTCTCGGGGGTTCGGTCGAGCGCGCGCACCGCCTCCCGCGCCGTGGCCACCGACTCCGCCCCAGCCGTCGTGACGCCGTCGGTGGCAGGGGTCGTGACCATGGTCGGCGCGGTGTCGATGTCGACCAGAACGACATGTGCGCCGGGGTCGGTGAATGCCGCCGTGAGGGTCTTCACGATGGGCACCGGCCACGCCGCGTGGGCGTCGATCGGCTCGGGCCCGCATGTCCACACGGTGGCCGGAGTTGGCGCCGTCGACGAGGGCACCCGGCGACGGCGCGACGGCGACGGCGCGCCTTCGGGACGCGAGGTCGCGCGGGTCCCGCCGGCGCCCGCCGCGGCGGTGCGCGTGCGGGCTCCGGGGTAGGGGGCGCGATCGCCACCGCGCCGGGTGCGCGGCGGGCGAGTCGAGTCTGTCCGGCGACCAGGACGGCCGTCCGGGGACTGCGCGCGCTGGGTCATGAGAAGCCTCCTGAAAGTGAGTGCCGCCGGTGCGTTCCCGACGGTGGATGCGGTCACCGGCTAACTCCGGAAAAAAGGCCATTTGGAGACACTCGCTCCCGGAAAAGTTCACAAAACTTCCGAGATTCAGGACAGCGAACGTCATTCCGCCTGGTCGGGACAAAGAATCGCGACTTCGCCACTCAGGTGATGATCTGTCCCCCTATTCGCCGAGGCTTCGCGAAGGGTTGCAAGAACTTTCCCGTCGCACCCTGCTGCGCGCATCCACACCTCCGCCTGTAACGCAAAGCGCTTGAAGCGACACGCTCGGTTACCCCTGCTAACGCGTGTCAGCGCAGCTCAAGGCCATAACTGTGGGCGCCTCAAGCGCTGCAACCCCGTCCGAAGGTCACGTTCGTCGATCTTCGGCAATGCACGCGCAGCTGCGCTTGAGGCGCCCTTTGATGCGCTTGTGAGGCGGCCGGGAGGCGCTTTTGAGGCGGTTTCGAGGCGCCCTGGATGGCTCTCTGGTGGGGCACCGATTCCGCCTTTACCAGGGAGTAGCCAACATGGATTCGTCGTTACCGGAAACCGATCACGAATCGGGCGTTTTCTCTCTTCGCCGCAGTGACGAATACGCACGGGAAGACGGGGTGTTCGACGTCGCCGCCTCGACCTTAGAGTGGCTGGTGACCGGCCCGCATCCGGTGTGCGTGGACGGCGCTTCGATCCTCGGGCTTCCCTCCCGTCCGATACCGCTGGACGAACTCGGGGCGCTGCTGTTGACAGAGGACTGCACCCAGGCGACCCGCGACGCGACGTGGACCTATCTGATCGCCCGGGCGCGCGCGGAAGGCGGGACCTGGACCATGGCGTGCGTCGGCCTGGCGATGCCGGTGCTGCTGCCGGTCGCCGCGCAGCTGACCAACCGGTTCCGCGGTGACAAGCACGACATCCACGCCGCCGTTCTGACCGGGTTCCTCGACGGGCTCGGCGAGGTCGCTCTGGATCGCCCGGCGATCCTCGTGCGACTGCGGTGGGCGGCTTACCGCGCCGGATACACCGCGCTGCGCGAAGCCCTCGACGCCGCGCCGCCGATGGAGGACATCGGCTTCCGCTCCACTCCACCACACCGCCCGGGCGGACACCCCGACCTCGTGCTCGTGACCGCCGTGCGCGCGGGCGTCATCACGACCGACGAAGCCGCGCTGATCTCGGCCACTCGCTTCGGGGAACTGTCATTGACCGAGGCCGCGCACGCGCGCGGCGAGCCGTACAAGGCAGTTCAGAAAACACGTCATCGCGCCGAGCAGCGACTGACCCGCTACCTCACCGAGCCAGTCGACGAGCCCGCCGACGACACCTCCCCACCGGCCCCGGACACCAGCTATCGCGGCCACCCCAGCGGGCCCCGGCACCCAGCCCTGCGTCTCTCCCACACCCATCGGCAACGGCTACGCACCGTGACACGCCTGAGTCCGGAACTGGCGAAGAAATTCGTGCGCCCGGTGTCTCCAAACGCCCCGAAATCCGGAGTTAGCGCACGCGGGACCCAACTGCCCGCACACCCGCCCCGCCGCTCGGCGCTCACTCAGGAGGCCCGCTCATGCGACTGACACCACATCGCCACCGCCATCTCCGCCCGCCCGCACGCCGTACGGCACCGCGCCGTCCCGGCTCCTCGACTCCCACGCAGCGACCGCGTCCGGCACCTCCCCAGTCCGCGACCGCAACCACCCACCACATCGGGAGTCGCTGCGCGGGCTCGGCCGACACCGCCCCCGCGCCCGGGCGGCCACGGCCAGGTACGCGCCACCCCCGTGTCGTCCTGCTCCTCGGGTGGCTGGTCGCCGCCGGGCTGCTGCTGACGTCCTCAGTCGCGCGAGCGGAGACGGTCCAGATCGTCGCACTCGCGCAAACCGTTGACGAGGTCCTCAACAACATCCGCAGCTGGATCATGGGGATCCTCGCCGGGGTCGCCGTGGTGTTTTTGACCATCGGCGGGCTGCGCTACCTGATGGCCTCCGGCGACCCGGGCGAGATCGAGAAAGCCAAGGGCGCGTTCAAGGCCGCCGGGATCGGCTTCGGCCTCGCCGCACTCGCCCCGCTCGTGGTCGAGATCCTCAAAGGCATCGTGGGCGGGGTGTGACCCATGACCGCACAGCGCCACCCCCCGTCAGCCCGGCCACGCGCCCTCGCCCGGCGCCACGCGATGACGTCAGGCGTGCGTCCTGCCCGAGCCACCGATTCGGGCAGCGACACCAGCACCGCGAGCATCGGGCCCGGCCGCGACGAGCGGCTCATGGTCGGGGCGCCGACGGGTCGCGCGAGGAGCCGTCGCGGACACGGCGGTGGGGCACAGTGGCTGCCCCCACGTCGCTGGGCCGGCGCCCTCGCGGTGCTGGTGTCGCTGCTGGCGACCCTCGCCGGAATCGCGCTGACCGCCTCGGCCGCGCCCGGCGGTGCACTCACGCCCAGGGCAGCGGCGGCACCGCTGGTGCCCGCGCAACCGCCGGTACTGCCGTTGCCTCCGGTACCGCAACCTGACTGCGGCCCGGGCTCGGGCGACCCCGCGTGCATGCTGCCCACCGGCCCCCAGGAGCCGACACCCTCGGGGCTGCCGAGCACTCCCCTGGTGCCGCCGCCGTCACAGCCGCCGGTGTCGTGTTTCCCGGGTGCCTTGATGCCCGAGTGCGGCCCGCTCGGCGGCACTCCGCCGCCGACAACATCCGTGCCCGCGCCGTGTGAAGGGCCGAACTGCATTCCGCAGCCGACCCCGATCGACCCGCACGCGCCGGGCAACCTCCCGACGCCGGGCACGGGCAGCGGAGACCGGCCCGATGAGTGCGGGCTCACCGACCCGATCGCCTGCGTCACCGAGGGCATCGACAGCTTCTTCCGCAGTGTGGTCACCGACGCACTCAACCCGCTGCTGGAGTTGCTGGGCCAGACGCTGCTGACCACGCCCGAGCCGAGCTCACTGCCCAGTGTCGGACAGCTGTGGACCGAGTCGTGGCAGATCCTGCTGACGGCCTACGTGATCATCGTGCTCATCGCCGGGATGGTCGTCATGGGCTACGAGACCCTGCAGACCCGCTACACCATCAAGGAGATCGGGCCCCGGGTTGTCATCGGGTTTCTCGCCGGAACTCTGAGCTTGTTTCTCGCGACCAAGACGATCCAGATCGCCAACGCCCTCGCCCACGCGGTGATGGGTTCCGGTGTCAGCCCGGAGGCGGCGGGCAAGGCGCTGACCGACATGGTGCTCAATGCCCTCAACGGCGGCGGACTGTGGCTGATCTTCATCGGCTTGGCCCTCGCGGTGATGATCATCGTTTTGCTGGTCACGTTCATCGTGCGGGTGATGGTGACGATCCTGCTGATCGCCGCCGCCCCGATCGCGCTGATGTGGCACGCCCTGCCCCACACCGAGGGCATCGCGCACGCGTGGTGGAAAGCCTTCGGCGGGGTGCTGGCCATCCAGGTCGGCCAGTCGCTGGCGCTGGTGGTCGCGTTGCGGGTCTTCTTCGCGCCGGGCGGGTTCACCGTGTTCGGCCCGACCCTGAACGGGCTAGTCAACCTGCTGATGTGCTTGGCGCTGATGTGGGTGCTGATCAAGATTCCGTTCTGGTGCCTGCGCCCGGTGAGCGGCGGAGGACGCTCGATGCTGGGCTCGCTGGTGCGCGGCGCGATCGCCTACAAGACCATGGGCCTGCTCGGCGGCGCCAGCTCCCTGTTCGGCGGCAAAGGCGGCGGGCCCCGAGTGCGCGGCGGCGGTGGTGGTGCTCCGGCGGACCCGCCGGTCACCCGCTCGGGCCAGTTCATGCTGCCGATGCGAGTCCGCCGCACACGCCCCGGGCCGCGCCGGTCACCGCGCCTCGGCGAGCTGGCGGACACCGGCCCGGGAACGGACCGCCGGGCAGGTCCGGGGCAGATGTCGCTGTTCACCACGCGCGGCTCCGGGGACGAGCAGACGGTGTCGGCGAACCCGCGAGCACTGCCGCCCGACGATCTCCCCGGCGCGCTTCCTCGCGATCAGCTCGGGTTGCCGATCACCACGCGGCGAGAGCCGGATCGCGTCGGGCGCCGGGCGTTGGCCGACGACCTCGCCGAGCACGCACCGGCCAGCCCGCCCCGGCAGACCGGCCCAGGGCTGATCACCCCGTCCGGGCAGATCAACGGCGCCGCCCGCGCCCCGCGTCGCCCGACGCGCGATGCCTACACCGGCAACCGGCCACTGGCCTCGGGCCAGTACCCGCTGCCGCTCGGAGTCCGACGCCAGCCCAAACCCACGCCACCGCCACCGGCCAAGGACGCGGGCGCCTCAGCGCCGCCGCCGAAGCGGCGCGCCGGAACGCAACTGCCCCTGCCCTTGGACCTGCCCGGTCGCCGGGGCCCCAGAAGAAGTGAGGACCGTGAGCCATGACTTCTCCCGTGCGTGTGCCCGCCGACGTCGACCGCCCGGACCGGGTGCTCGGGCCCCTGACCGCCCGGCAACTCGCGATCCTCGGCGTCGCCGGCCTCCTGCTCTACGGTTTCTACTCGCTCACCCGCACCGTGGTGCCGCTGCCGGTGTTCCTCATCGTCGCCCTGCCCGTCGGGATCATGGTCACCGTGCTGGCCCTCGGGCAGTGTGACGGGCTGTCCCTGGACAAGCTCGCCCTCGCCGCCGTGCGCCAGCACCTGTCCCCGCGGCACCGGGTCGCCGCGCCCGAAGGCGTGCGCGCGGCCCCCGCCTGGCTGAGCGCCCAGCAACCCGACACCCGCACGCGAGGTCGCCGTGCACGACACCCGGCGACCTCAGCGGGCGCCGAACCGGTGTCCCCGGCACCGCTGGAACTCCCCGCCAGCGGCGTGACCGACACCGGCGCACAGGCCGGGGTCGTCGACCTCGGCACCGACGGGCTCGCGGTCATCGCCGTCTGCTCGACAGTGAACTTCAGCCTGCGCACGCCCGGGGAGCAGGAGGCGCTCGTCGCGTCCTTCGCGCGCTACCTGCACTCCCTGACCGCGCCGGTGCAGATCCTGGTGCGGGCCGAACGGCTCGACCTCGCCCCCCAGATCGCCGAGTTACGTGCCCGTGCCGGCGGGCTGCCGCACCCGGCTTTGGAGGCCGCCGCGCGGGATCACGCGGACTACCTCGCCGAGCTCACCGCGCACGCCGATCTGCTGCGCCGTCAGGTGCTGCTCGTGTTGCGCGAACCGTTGCGTACCGGCCCGGTGCCCGCCTCCGCGTCGAGCGTGCTGCCGTGGCGACGCCACCGCAACGACGACGAGAAGCGGATGGACGACGGGGTGCGGCAAGCGGCCGAGCAACGGCTGGTGCGGCGTCTCGGCGAAGCCATCGACCTGCTCTCCCCCGCCGGGATCGTGGCCACCCCGCTCAATGCCGCCGCCGCGACCGGCGTGCTGGCGGCGGCCTGCAACCCCGACACGTTCCTGCCGCCCTCGGCGCAGCTGGCCGGAGCCGACGAGGTCGTCACCGCCACCACCACCTTCACCGACCTCTACGGCCCCGACGATGCCGACCTCGCGGCGGTGTCTCGCCCGGTCCGCCCCGGGCCGTCGCGCTCCGGCCGCTCGCAGGCGGCGGGGCCGTGGCTGCCGGTGGACGAGGACTGGGACTACGACGACGAGATCGAAAGCAGGTAGACACCCATGGCCCGCACCAGACACCACGCCCCGGCCGCCTGTCCCGGAGCGGAAGCATTTACCCCCGACTCGTTGTCGGTGTCCGCGCGGCACTTGGAGGTCGGCAACGAGTTCGTCGCGAGCTTCGGGGTCACCGGGTATCCGCAGGAGGTCTATCCCGGCTGGCTCGCGCCGCTGCTGACCTACCCGGCGCGGTTGGACGTATCGGTGCATGTGCAGCCGGTCGATCCGACCACCGCCGCCAGCGGACTGCGCAAGCAGCGCGCCAAGCTGGAATCGTCCCGCCGCCACAGCGCGCGCCATGACCGGCTCGACGACCCCGAGCTCGACGCCGCAGCCGAGGACGCCGCCGACCTGTCCCGGCGCATCGCCCGCGGCGACGGGCGCCTGTTCCGATTCGGGCTGTACCTCACCGTGCACGCACCCGACGAGACCGCGCTCGCCGAGGAAGTCTCGGCGCTGCGGTCGCTGTGCGCGTCGCTGCTGCTCGACGCCAAACCCGCGACCTACCGGGCGTTGCAGGGCTGGGTGAGCACCCTGCCAATCGGGCTGGACCCGTTGGGGTTGAAGAGGACATTCGACACCGCGGCCGTGTCGGCCGCGTATCCGTTCACCTCGCCGGATCTGCCGCCGACCGACCCGACGACCTCGGCGCCGTCCGGGGTGCTCTACGGCTACAACATCGGCTCGTCCGGGCTCGTGCACTGGGACCGGTTCGCCTGCGACAACTACAACTCCGTCGTCCTCGGACGCAGTGGCGCGGGTAAGTCATATTTCGTGAAGCTCGAGACGCTGCGCAGCCTCTACCGCGCCCTCGGCGACGACGAGGACGGATGGGCAGCCGACGGGGTGCAGGCGTTCGTCGTCGACCCCGAGGACGAGTACGCCCGCCTCGCTTCTCAGGTCGGCGGGACCTATGTGCACCTCGGCGCGGGCGGGGTGCGGCTGAACCCTTTCGATCTGCCCGTGCACACCGACGCGCGCGGGCGGCGCACCGCGCCCCAGGACGCGCTCAAGCGGCGAAGCCTGTTCCTGCACACCGTCCTGGCCGTGCTCTTCGGTGCCGAGGTCACCGCCGCCGAACGCGCGGTGCTCGACACCGCGATCACCGCCACCTACCACCGTGCGGGCATCACCGACGACGCCCGGACGTGGACGCGCCCGGCGCCGCTGCTGCGGAATCTGCGTGACGTGCTCGCCGCCTCCGGCGACAGCGGTGATCGGGTGGCCGCCGATCTGGCCGCCCGGTTGCACCCGTTCGTCGACGGGTCGTTCGCCGACCTCTTCGACGGGCCCACCACCGCCACCCCGGACGGGCACCTCGTGGTGTTCTCCCTGCGGGATCTGCCCGACGAGGTGCGCGCGATCGGCACTCTGCTCGTGCTCGACGCCGTCTGGCGCCGCGTCTCGAACCCGGCCTCCCGGCGGCCCCGGCTGGTGGTGGTCGACGAGGCGTGGCTGCTGATGCAGCAGCCCGAAGGCGCGAAGTTCCTGTTCCGCATGGCCAAAGCCGCCCGCAAACACTGGGCGGGCCTGACCGTGGCGACGCAGGACACCGCCGACGTGCTCAGCAGCGACCTCGGCAAAGCCATCGTGAGCAACGCGGCCACCCAGGTTTTGTTGCGCCAGGCGCCGCAGGCCATCGACGAGATCGCCGAGACCTTCGACCTCTCCGCCGGAGAGCGGCAGTTCCTGCTCTCGGCCGAGCGGGGCCAGGGTCTTCTCAGCTCGGGGACGCAGCGGGTGGCGTTGGAATCGCTGGCCTCCCCCACAGAGAACTTCCTGATCACCACAGACCCCGCCGAACTCGCCCGGTTCGCCGAGGAGGACCCCGACGCCACCGACAACGGTCTCGCCGACGCCTACATCGACCTCGGCCCCGCCGACACAGCCGACACCGTCGCCACAGGCACCGATGCGGAGCTCGACGGTGACGAGTTCGACGACGCAGGCCAGGTCGACCTCGATCCGACGTGACCGGACCCCGGCGCAGCTGTCGACCTTTCCTTGTCGCGCACGACTTTTCTTGAAGGGAGTCCCGCTATGGCTACGCGCGCTGCGGCATCGCCGGTGAGGCAGAACTGGGTGGGCGACTACCTGCGCGATCCCGGCGGCACCACGCTCGACCTGCTCGCCGCCTTGCGTGAGTGGGCACTGGTGTGGGCGCCGGTCGTCGTTCCGGTCCTGGCTGTGACGCTGGCGGGCGTCGTCGTGGCGCGCCGCTGGTGGCGCGCGCGTCGCCACGCCGTGTTGCAGGTCGATGCTCGCAGGATCACCGTGCTCGCCCCGCCCACCGTCGATCCCGCCGGCGCAGCCGCGGTCTGGTCCAACCTCGTCGGGCTCCTGCGCCCGGCCTGGCGACGGTGGTGGGCCGGGCAACCCCACCTGGCGATGGAGTACGTGTTCGGCGAGCACGGCGTCACCGTGCAGTTCTGGGTCCCAGGCCCCATCCCCCCGTCCTTAGTAGAACGGGCAGTCGAAGCCGCCTGGCCCGGCTCCCACACCCGCACCACC
>NZ_PQHZ01000093.1 GCF_003385185.1 Amycolatopsis palatopharyngis
ACTGACGCCTATCGTCACGGAGTTGAACGCGGTTTTGCGCCGGTGCGAAACCATCGAGCCCGGATCAACAAGTGCCCCCGACGTCGTCATGCTGCTGGCCACGTTGAGGTGGCCGCCGCTGCCGTCCTTGTTCGCGCCCACCGAGCGTCCGGACGAACCGGTCACCGCCGGGGCCAGTATCGCCGCGACCGGCCCTCAGAGTCTGGAAGAGCTGATCACGCTGGTTGTCGATCAGCTCTCCGGGCGCCCGGACTCGAACCGACCACCCGACGCCGAGGGATAAGCGATGTCGAGCCGGGCCAGCCGCGTCCGGGCGCGTGCCAAATAAGCCGATGCACGGAGCTGGCGCATGCTGTCGAACGGCACGCACTACCGCAGCTTGTTCAACAGCTCCTGCTGTTCATCTGGGTCTTCCCATCCAAGGTCGTAGTGCTCGGCAAGCTTACAGAGGAAGTCCGTCGCCATGCCCAAGATCTCGGCGAATGTCTCGGCGTGCCCCTTCTCATTCAGTCCGAAGAACGTGGCGAACCTGTCGTAGTTGCCCCCCTTGATGTGAGCCGCGCCGCTGCGCAACCCCTGTAGGTTGCGGTATAGGTCGAGCTTGGTCCCCTCGGGGTGAAACTTTTGGCTCGCCAAGTAGCGCTCGAACTTGGCGATGCTTCCCTCGCCTGACACCTTATCCAGGTGCTTATCTAGCTCCTTGCCATTGAGGGACTCGATCAGAACCTTAGTCAGCGAGATAACCAGATTGTCGAACGCCGCTTCGTTGCCGTCGCGAGGAATGTGCAGCGTAGTGAGATGGTGCCCCTCAGCCGCACTCAAAGGACGGAACAGGTGCCAGCCAAATTTCTCGTACCAATCACGCGCGAACGTTACGTAGCGCGAACGGAAGAAAAGATCAGGCGCGCTGGGCTCTACCCAGAAGCCAAGAAAACTACGCTCAAAGTTCGTCTGACTGATCGTTCCCTCTGGCGGAATGTTGAAGCTCCTCCAGTACAGCTGTTCCTTGTTCGGCAAATCGCCCAGATCGCCGAGGAAAACAGTCACATACTTGAAATGATTATTGTCAATCCGCACACTCCAGGCACCGCCACAAGACACGCCACTATCCGTGACCTCGTAGCGATCAGGTGAAGCGTAGTACTTCGCCAGAACATCCCTCTGGAAGAAGACGGGCGTCAGGTAATCGGGCGCACCTGGGTTAGCGCCAAAGCTATTGGACAACTTTCCCTTGTCACAGGTGAAGCTTACTTCGTCGCCGTCCGGGTCCATCCCGTAGATGAACTCCTCGTACTTGCGTCGACGCCGAAGCTGACTTCCCATGCCAGGGTTGCCTCGGATCACCTTCTTGCCACGCAGTAGACCGCAGGAACTCGCAGCATTGCGCAATGCGGCCGTTTCCCATTTTTCAACCAGGCCCTGGTAAGCAAGGTTGTCCGTCCGCTTGTTCCAGCGCATGTCGCCTGACAGCCCGAGATCATCCAAGCTGTCCGTCGAGAACCTTGCGTATTCGAACAAAATAACCAAGTACATGTCGCGGACGGTCAAGTACTCCCTGAGGTACTTCAACCGTACCTCTACTGTGTCCGCCTTGATGCGCGCGACAGGAATCTCGTCGCCAGCCTCGTCGTACTGGAAGAACTCGCCGGTCTTCTTATCCTCGTACAGTGCGTGAAAGAGGCGGAATTCCTCTGAAATCTCGCAGTACGAAGGCTTGGGGCCTTGGAAGTGTCGCCGAAGCACGAACGGCTCAACTGGCTCATCTCCGACTCGAACGAAGCGGTATGAGTCGTCCCCGCGACCCTCAAGGTGCGGACCACCGTCACCGGGCAAGAGGTCCCAGTCAGTGTCCGACAACGACTTGTCCAGGTGGTCAGGGCTCACCAGCGCGCAGAAGATCGTTTTCCGGCTGTCCTCGGCCTCGTCCTTGAACGAGTACAGCGTCACCCAATCCTCGGTGCCCAGCTGGTGCTCGGCGTAGCGACGGAGATCGTCAAACCTGAGCCACGCTGCACCCTGATTACTGGCGTTCATCTGCTTCTCTCGGCGGAACGTAGGAGGCGGCGATCAACTCGACAGCCGGCGCGCGACGCTGGTCCGTTCGATCCTGGTCACCCTGAAGCTCACGATGCTAGAAGGGTTCTTGCTCGACGTCGCGGCAATTCAGGTCGTGGCGCCTTCCTGCTGACTGTTACCAGGGCAGTCGCTCGTCACCATGAAACAGCCCGCGAGTTGGTCCGTCGTCAGGCAGCGCGGTCAGTCACAACATCGTGACCGCAGCTTCTTCGGGACGCCGTGGCCAACGGATAATCGGCTCGCCAACCCGGCAGCCGGCGCGCACGATGATGCTCGTGACCAGCGTCTCGATGCCCATGGACAAGGTGATCGCGCTCGGCGACGAGGTGGAAGCCGCCGCGTCGCTCCTGCGGCACGGGCTCTCGTTGCTGGCGTCCTACACCTTCGCGTCCCGCGACGCTGATGCCGTGTTCGTCTGCCTGGCGGGCGGCGCAGAGAAGCTGCTCAAGCTCAGTACGGGCCTGCACGCGTTGGACACCTCGGGGAGCTGGCCGTCGAAGGCCACGATGACGGGCATCGGCCACGACATCGTCAAGCTGCACGACCACGTGCGACTTCTCATCGTCCGGGGTGCGCCCACCGGCAGCACCGTTCCCGGCTACATCGCCGAGCTACTCGACAAGGTGGACAACGACCCGCACATCGGCAAGGTGCTGGAGACGCTCGGCACCTACGCGATCAAGGGTCGGTTCTACAACCTCGACCACCTGGCCGACGCTCCGCAGCCGGATGACTCCCCGAAGCAGTTGTGGGAGGCCCTGCACCAGGGACTGCTCAGACTTCATCCCAACTTGCTGATGCAACTAGCATCGGTCGACCAATCGCAAGCTGCGCGTGCAGAGCTCAACAAGCTCATCATCAGCTCGATCACGGGTTGGCGGGAGCTGATCACACGTGCTTGGCGCACGGGTGTGTTTGGCAGCCTTGCGAAGCAATGGGCACCGCAGCTATCTATCTAGCCTCCTATATCGAACACATGTTCTGCGTATCTGCTTGGCTGCAGCTATGCTGGTCAGGTGGGTGATCGAGGGGCTGGGCCGGTGGCTGGGGTGGACTATCCGGGGACGTATCAGGAATTGCTTTCGTGGTTTCCGGATAACCAGGCCTGTATCGACTACCTGGCGTCTTTGCGCTGGCCACAAGGGTTTTCGTGCCCGGCGTGTGGCGGCTCGGAGTGCTGGCGGACCCGGGCTGGGTTGTGGATGTGCCGCTCCTGCAACAGAAAGACGTCGGTCACGGCGGGCACGATCTTCGATCGGACACGCACCCCGCTGTCGACCTGGTTCGCCGCGATCTGGTTCGTCACCACGCAACGCAACGGGGTCTCCGCCCGCAATTTGCAGCAGATTCTGGGATTCGCCAGCTACGAGACCGCATGGGCATGGCTGCATAAAATCCGGCGTGCGATGGTACGCCCGGACCGGGACCGTCTCAGCGGCATCGTGGAGGTCGACGAGGCCTTCCTCGGTGGCGTCAACCACGACGTCTTCGGCGGCTACGGCGACAAGGTCCCCGTCTCGATCGCGGTGGAACGCCTCTCCGGCAACACCCTCGGCAGAATCCGGCTTCAGATGCTGGAACGGGCCGGCTACAACGACATCGTCGAGTTCGTCGAACGCTGCGTCGAACCAGGAAGCCTCCTGCGCACCGACGGCCACGGCGCCTACCTCCGCCTCCCGGCCCTGGGCTACGACCACCGCATCGTCGCCCTCACCGGCCGCAACCCCGCCTCCGCAGCCACCGAACTACCCGGAGTACACCGAATCGCGTCCCTGCTCAAACGCTGGCTCCTCGGCACCTATCACCTCGGCTACAGCCCCGCCCATCTCCCGTACTACCTCGACGAATTCACCTTCCGATTTAACCGACGAAAATCCCGACGACCAGGAATGCTGTTCTACCGACTACTCCAACAAGCCATCGCCACCGACCCCCACCCACTCCACGAACTCACCACCCACGAACCAGACAAAACCGACTTCACTTAAGCAGATACGCAGATCAGGTGTTCGATTCACGCGCCAGCCCGCAGGATTAGTCGAGTGTGCTGCGTCGGACCCCGAGGACGCCATAGCGCGCACGAGAACCCGGCCTTCAAACATCACCAGCCTCACGTCGTGGAGAGTCGTGATGTCTGTGTCCGGATCACCTCCCACCGCCAGCAGGTCGGCTCGTTTCCCCGGATCGAGGGTGCCGTGATCGGTGATGACGCCGAGCAGGGCCGCGGCGTTCACGGTGGCCGCCTGGAGCGCTTGCCGAGGTGTTGCTCCGGCACGGACCATGGCGATCAACTCGTCGGGCAGAGCTCCGTGCCGCTGTCCCGGCACTCCTGCGTCGCTGCCTGCGACGAGCGGCACCTTGTGCCGCAATGCCGTGCGGAATGCGATTCCATTGTGCTCCGCAAGTAGCGCGATCCTGCGACCGATGTCCGGGCGGATCGTACCCGCCCTCGCTTGACCAAGAACGGACTCCACGGCGGACAACGTTGGAACGAGATATACCTGCTCTCGGCGCATCCGATGGGCCGCGGTGGCGTCGAGACCGGTGCCGTGCTCGACGGATTGCACACCCGCGTCGAGGACGTTGTTGATCGATTCGAGCGAATGTGCGTGCGCCGCGACTGCACGCCCCGCCCGATGAGCTTCCTCGACGGCGGCGCGAAGCTCCGGCACACTCAGCTGAGGCGCCCCGAGGTCACCGTCCTCGCCGTCGAGCGCGCCACCGGACGCCATGATCTTGATGCAGTGGGCGCCAGATTTCAGCTCCTGCCGCACAGCGCGACGAACGGCGTCAGGGCCGTCCGCTTCGCGCCCGATGCAGTGGGCGTGGCCACCTGTCATGGTGATGGCACAGCCGGCAGCGAGAACTCGCGGCCCCGTGATGATGCCGCTGCCAATCGCGCTCGCTACGTCAATCGCGAGCCCCTGCGGGGAGCCAAGATCACGCACTACTGTAACCCCCGTTCGCAGGTTCGCCGCGGCATGGTTCGCCGCTCTCAAGATCGTGAGCGCTTTCGGTTCCTGGCGAACCTGCTCAATAGGATCGGGCGAGCCGTCCCAGGCCAAGTGAACGTGCGCGTCGAGCAGGCCCGGCAGGATCGTGACGTCGCCGAGATCGACCAGCACGCAGTCCGTGCGGACCGCCGAAGCGTCGAGCACGGCGTCGATGCGGCCGTTCCGCACGACGACGGCCATACCATTCGACGAGGTGAGCAGTTCCCTGCCGTCGAAAACGCGGGCGGCTCGATAAGCGGTTGTCATCTACCCCTCCTCGGTGTGCCGCAGGGGCTGATGGGGGTCTCGGCGTAAACGCTGAAGTTATACCATTCGACGAAATTCCCGGTTGTCGCGCCGACGATGGCTTTGCGGTTTTCCCGCGTCTGAACGGTCGTAGTGGGCGTCGTGTTTGTCATGTCTTCACCGTCTTCGATACATGGGTGAGTTACCTCATTCTGAGCACCGCTTTTCCCGCTATGAGGCGATCGGAGAGTGCGCACAGCACTTGGGGTAGCGCTTCGATGCCCAGCACCATGTCGATGTCGACCCGGAGGCTTCCGCGTGCGGCGAGATGCGCGAGTGTGGCGAGGTCTCGGGCGGGTGGGTGCGTGACAATGTCGTCAAGGAGGTAATAGCCGCGCAGGACCGCCTGTTTGGGGTAGAACCGCGCCACGGGCAGGGTGGCCGGAATTCGCGCGGAGTTCCCGAAGGAGACGACGAGCCCTTCTCGGGCGACGAGGTCCAGTGCGCTCTCCATCGAGGCACCGCCGACGGATTCGAGGACTACGTCGTAGTCGCGTGTCAGCAAACGCAAGTCCGTGACGACGCGGTGCGACCCGAGTTCCGTGAGCCCGGCTGCGCGGGCCTCGTCCCGGACAACGGCGGTGACCTCGGCACCGGCCTCAGCGGCCAGTTGCACAGCGAACCGGCCGACCCCACCCGCGGCACCGGTGACGAGGAGGTGGCGACCGGGAAGTTTGCCGGCGAGCCGCAGGACGCGCTGTGCCGTCAGGCCGGCGACTGGCAGAGCCGTCGCGATCTCGTCGTCGAGGTCGGCGGGCAGCGGCGCGAGGTGGTCTGCCGGCACCACGACCTGCTCCGCCCAGGCTCCACCGCCGCCGGCGATCCCGAATACGCGCTGCCCTGGTATAAAGCTCGTGCGGTCGTGGCAGCGGGAAGCCGCGACGGTACCGGCGAAGTCCCAGCCGGGGCGCCACCCAGGTTGAGCTCCCCGGAGCCGATGGAGCTCTCCGCGGTTGACCGAGATCGCCGAGACGTCGATGAGCACTTCATCGTCATCGGGAACCGGTGAATCCACCTCGATCAACCGGGTGAGTCCGTTGCCTGCGACAGCGACGACCGCCTTCATCAGCGGGCGGGCCACACTGGTGTCCGAGCGGCCGTGTCGGCGAGCGCGGCCCAGTCCTCGCGGACCGGGGAGTACACCTCGGCGACCACGGCGCCTTCGGAACCGACCTCGACTTCGTGTGGGACGTCGGCGAGGATCCTCCACGTCTCACCAGGGCCGCGTTCCCGGGTCTCCCCGTCCACGGTGAACCGAAGCGATCCCGTGATGACGAAACCGAGCTGCTCGTTGACGTGGTGATGAGCGGGCACCACGCTGTTCGGCGCAAGTTCGACAATCGCCATCGTGACCAGTTCACTCTGGACGACGCGGGCGACCACGCTGTCCCAGATCTCCTTGACAGGCATCGTGGGCAATTCGCTGAAGGTGTCACTCATGACTGCTCCTTTCGCTCGTAGACAGGTGTGGTCCATTCCTGGTGCCGAGGGTCATCCCTGCGCCCGATCGCACGGATCACACGGTTGAGGGTCAGCGTGACCTCACCGGGCTTGCCGTCGCCGATCACGCGCCCGTCCACTTCGACCACGGGGACCGCCACGGCGGCGGTACCGCACAACAGGATCTCGTCGCTCGTATATAGCTCCGAGCGGTGCACTCGGCGCTGCATCACCGGCCGGCCGGTGTCGTCGTAGAGCAGGCGCATCACCTGGTCTCGGGTGATGCCCTCGAGGATGTCGTCCGTGCCAGGTGGAGTGATCCACTGGTCGCCGATCCGCAGGACGACGTTCGAGGTCGTGGCCTCAGCGACATACCCATCCACGGTGAGCATGATCGCCTCGTCGAAGCCATGGCCAACCGCTTCGGTCTTGGCCAGCGCCGGACCCGTGTAGCTACCGGTGACCTTGGCGCGGTTGGGGGTGCTGACATCCGGCGCACGTCGCCAGGTGCTCACCAGGCAACGCACACCGTCGGGATTGATGTAGTCGCCGGGCATGGGTGTGACCGCGATGGACAGTCGCGTTTGAATGTCATGCATCCGGACGGGCAAGGCCATACCCGACTGCACGAGCAGGGGCCTGACGTACGCATCGGTGCGGACCTCGTTGTAACGCAGCAGTTCAGTGGTCGCCTGCACCAGGCGCTCGGGGGACATGGGCACGCGCAGGCCGAGAATCTTGGCCGAGCGGGCTAGTCGCTCGTAATGGGCGTGCACCTCGAGCAGATACAGCTGCTCATGATCGACATTCCACCACGCGCGAATGCCCTCGAAGGTGCCCGTGCCATATGCCAGCGCATGCGCATGCACGCTCACCCCAGCCTCCTCAGCCGGCACGATCTCGCCGTCGACGTACACCCAGTCGCAGGGAGCGGCAAACCCGCCCGAACTAGCGACCGGGGGATGCTCAGGCTTCACGGTGACCTCCTCGATTCGACGACGACGTGGTCGCGCTACCACCGCCGTTTCGGTTAAGCCACAATGTTTCAGGACTCCGCGTTTAGCACAATTGATACTTGCTTAAGTTAGAGTTTAGAATTACCTGATGCTGAACGTAGGTCGGTTGCAGGTACTGCACGTCGTCGCCAAGCTTGGGTCGCTGACAGCCGCGGCGTCAGAGCTGAACTACACGACCTCGTCGGTATCGCAGCAGATCTCCCTACTCGAGCGAGAGACCGAATCACGCCTGCTCGAGCGGCACCCGCGAGGAGTGAAACTCACCGAATCCGGCCGAGTACTAGCCGGCCACGCCGGTACGGTCCTCGCCGATCTACGCGCAGCGGAAGCGGCATTGACCGCCGTGAACCGGGGACAGGCAGGACGGCTCCGTTTCGGATCGTTCCCCACGGCCAACGCAGTCCTGATGCCGCAGGCGGTCGCCGCCTTCCAGGCATCCCATCCCCACGTCTCACTAGAACTGGCCGAACTGGACCGGGACGAGGGACTCGCTGCGGTCGGCAGCCACGACCTGGATCTCGCACTCGTCTACGAGTTCCCCGTCGTCCCGATCACCGTAGCCGAAGGGGTCGAGACGGTTCCCCTACTCGTCGATCCATTGCACATCATGCTCGCGCGCGATCACCCGCTAGCGAGCCGAGGTACGCTCTCGCTGACCGACCTGGCCGATCAGCGCTGGATCCAGGGAGTCCACCACGGATCCACGATGAACGTCCTCCCCCAGGCCTGCCACATGGCAGGGTTCGAGCCCGACATCCTGTTCCGCACCGACGATCAGGTGACAGTCCGGGGACTCGTCGCCGCTGGCATCGGCGTCGCCCTCGCGCCCTGGCTAGCCCTTTCCATGCTGCCCTCTGGAGTGATCGCTCGCCCCTTGGACGAACCAACACTGATCCGGACAGTCTTGGCCGCACTCCCAGTGACGGGACACCGCCTCCCAGCTGCCGAGGTCATGGTCGACACGCTGAGTACCATCAGCGAGGAACTCGGAACTGCACCAGCTATGCGACGCCGAGGCTGACGCCCACACAACCTCAGCAAACCAGGTCCGCTCCGACACTCCCATCTGACAAACCCTGTGATCCGGGTTCTGGGCGTTCCGCTCAGCGGCTATCGCGAGATGGAGCATCTGCGCTCGGAGTAGGCGGCGTAGGCGTCTCTCCCCAGTGCCGGCTGCTGCCAACCAGTCCCGCCCGATCGCGGAACGCAGAGCGGTCGCACTCTGGAGATCGACGCATCAAGGTCATCGGCGGCGAGCACCACCATCCCTTCCCCAGGTATCTGGCCTGGCCGATCGGCAACTGCTACTACCCCTCGTCGGAGTCGTTAGTCGTCATGTTCGGCGCGGCGTTGGACCGTCCCGCACTCGTAGAGCTGACTCAGCAGGATCTGTCGGGAGGTCCGCTGAGTTACGGCATCACGCTGGGGTTGGTGGGCACCCGAGCGTTAGCGGGAGCGATGCTTGTGGGTCGGACGCGCTTGAATCCAACCCAAGCGAACTTCTTAGGTGGTATCGGTATGCAGGCTGCGGGCGATTTCGTCATCGGGATCTCGCCGTGGTTGGGGACAAGCGGCGGGCGCCCGCCGAGAGAGTCGGTGTCGTGATGGGCGTCTTGGTTAGCGCGACCTGCCTGGCTGACGCCCTCGGCTCACTGGTTGGTGGACCGTTGCTGGACCTGTTGGGAGCCCGGTGGGTGTTCGTGATCGCAGCCAGCATCATGGGCCTGTGCTTGCTCGCAATGGTGCGTTTCGATCGGTCTGCGGCGCCGTCCACGTGACGAGTTCCTGCCGTCGCCGCAACAGCTATTTCTTCCACCAGGAAGTCGCTCCGTCGCCGTCCGGTAGTCCGATCTCCCGTCAAACCTCTGGACTGCCTGGATACCTGCGAGTTCGCCTGCGTCCAGACCTGCGCCCACACGATCCACAACTCTGGCGCACTGGACTCACCGTCCAGCCCCGATCTGTCGCCAGCTGGCCACCACGAGCACGCCTCAACCCGGCGATAGCCATCGACCCCAGAGGTTGTGCGAACTGGACGCGGTCGCCCCTGGAAAACGCCGAATGACGAGAACAGCCACGCAGATCCATGCCCACGTAGCTCAGCGGATAGAGCAGGAGCCTTCTAGTAAGCTCAGGGCCACGGGTTCAAATCCCGTCGAGGGCGCCAGGGCGTTTCTTGACACCACCATTCTCGATGTCAGCATTCCAACTCGCGGCGTGAATGACGCAGTATCGAGAAATATCACGCTGAAACTACTCCCATACGATGTTGATGAGGACGATGCTGCAGAGCAGTACGTGCGCGAGGCGCTGCGTAGATCGCAGCGGGGCAACTGGAAGGCTTTGATAGCCGAAGACCACGTGATGCTGACGTACCGTGCGCTGTGTCGCATCGAGGCGGGCGCGCCCTAAGCCCACATCCGTCACCGCGAGGCGACCAGGCAGGTTGAGATCGAACGGGATGCGGGCCTGATCAGCAACCAAGAGTTCGCCGAGGAGTATGGAGCCTTCGCGAGCTGGCGACAGCGTGCTTCCGTGTTCGATGGAATTCTGCGGCAGTACCGGGACATGGTCGTGGACCGAGTGCGCGACCTGCGCAGGGATCCGGTCGTAGAATGCCTGCGGAGCACGTTGCTGATTCTGGCGATGGCTGTGGACGCTCACGCCGGGGAGGAGTCGCTGGCCGACCGCGCTGTGGGCGAGGTTGAGCACGCTGCCGTGGCCGGTCTCGGCGGGTGGCGAGTTTCGTACTCTCGCCGACGCTGTGGCGGCCGAGCGAGCCCGGCGGGGACTTTCGCGCGTCAACAGCGAGGGGTTCATCGAGTTCGAGGGACTGCGCGTGTTCGGCGAGACCGTGGACGTCGCCGACCTGATGTCCACCGATCACTTCGATCCCTCGATCTCGCGGCCGAAGCTAGTCGAATTGTGGAAGCAACGAACTCCAGACCTGATCGACACCGCTGCAGCGAAGGTCACGGCGGACCGCCAGGTCGGCAGCTACGCCTCGCACCGTCTGCGGAAGGCCCTGCTGTTCCTGGAGAACCTTGGCGTGGTCGCCCGTGAAGCCGAGGAGACCAGTCCGCGGATCACCGTGATAGATCGGGCGCTGATGCTGTCCCCTTGGCCCTCTGCCGCACGGCGTCACGCTGATCGTCCGCCGTTCGGTGCGGTTGCAGTCGTCGGTTGAGGGCGAGGGTGATAGGTAGGCTTCGAACGTGCTGGCCCCGACGGGACCGCTTCGACGAACTTGGCGCTTGGAGGGGCCTACTCATGGGCGAGCTGGGTGTGATCCGGAGTTACGCCTACTGGTCGGATCGCCGTATCCGGGACATCGCGTCAGCAAACGGCATCGCCCTCAAACGGCGCGTGAGTTGGAAGGCCAAGACGGCGTCGATTCCTTTGATCGGCGGGCTCGAATTTGCTCAGGAGGCGCGCACGCTAGACCGTGCTGAAGTGGCGCGCCGAATCGAGACGGCGATCGGCGA
>NZ_PQHZ01000094.1 GCF_003385185.1 Amycolatopsis palatopharyngis
GGCGAAGGTGTGGGAGGCATGGGAGGCCGGCGAGCACTCGGGAGCGTGGGTGCGGACGACCGCGCGCGGATACGCGTACCAGCAGTGCCGGCGACTGGAGGCCGGACTGGGGCGGGCGCGGTCCTGTGGGTGGGCGGGCAACGGCGGCCACGATCAGCACGACGGCCCGGAGGCGACCGTGCTTCGTGACGAGCGGATTGTGTCGCTGCTCGCCGGCCTGCCCGATCGGCAGCGCGACGTGATGGCGCTGGTGTTCGAGGAGCGAAGCAACAAAGAGGTCGCGGACGACCTCGGCATCCCCGAGCCGACGGTACGGTCGAACGTGCGCCACGCCAGGAAACGGATCTACGAGGATGAGTTTCGGGACGGTTCGCGGGACGGCGAGGAGCATGGGGGTGCCGGCGATGAGCCGTGACGAGGTGGCTTTCACACGTTGGCTCGACGAGGCGGACAACGCCTTCACGAAGTCGGTTGGTGATTCGGTAGACGTCGACCGCGCCCTGGTCAAGGTGCGCTGGAGGGCGCTGACCCGGACAATGGACGAGCCGAAGCGGGACCATCGGGTCACCGGGGAGGACCTCTCGGAGGTCGTCGCCGCCGCGCAGCAGGGGGAGCAGCACGCGGTGGAGCGGTTGTTGTCCCTGATCGGCCCGTTGATGGTCAGGTACTGCCGGGCGAAGGTGGGCAGGCAGGTACGGGGATTCACCTCGGCCGACGACGTGGCGCAGGAAGTGTGTATCGCGGTGTTCCGCGCACTGCCGTCCTATCGCGAGCAGGGCGATTCCTTCCTTGCCTTCGTCTACGGCATCGCACGGCACAAGGTGGCTGACGCACACCGGGCGGCGGCGCGTGATCTGTCGTTTCCTACGGCCGATGCGCCGGACGGTCTCGATTCGGCGCCGGGGCCGGAACGGGCGGCGTTGCGCGGGGAACTGACTGGCAGGCTCGCGCGGTTGCTCGGTGTCCTGCCCGAACGGCAGCGGGAGATCCTCCTGCTCCGGGTCGTAGTGGGACTGTCCGCAGAGGAGACAGCGGCCGCTGTCGATTCCACACCGGGCGCCGTTCGAGTGGCGCAGCATCGCGCGCTGGCAAAACTGCGCACAATGATCACCGATGAGCACGAAAACTGATTTCCCGGCAAGGCTGTGCCGATTCGTGTCGAATCCTCTTCGTCAAGATGGAACGCGAAATCGGAATACTGGAATAGTTACGTGTACAGAAAAAGAAAACATAAGGCCGAAAGTACGTTCGAAATCTGACTACGACTGGCTTCGCGGTTCGATTTGGTGCCTTGTTCGCGCGGCGACGGCGTGTTCGAGTCCGGTCGGCGGATGAGCCACTGGTTACCGAGGGGTGCTGGTTCGTGCCCGACGGTGCGAGCCGGTAAGTGAACACACAGCGAACTTGACTACCCTGTCCGGATCAGACACGCGGGTTAAGAAACGATCACAACATCGACCCAGGGCTACACTCCGTTGCTGTCACTGCTCTGAACGAGTGAAGAGTGTGGTTTATCGGCAATCAGGTGAAAGTCCGCGCTGACCGCCCGCCCGCCGGACGCCGTTGTAGCGCTACGACCACCCGGTATGGCCCTGTACGCAGCATGTTCACGTCGTGCCCGAAGGTGCGGATCCCGCCCGGCGAACTTGCACAACGGGTGAAATCGGAGATCACGCCTTCGACGCATTGATTAAGTGCGCTCCGGTTCAATACATTGTGTGCAGGCAGTTCGCGGCGGTCAGTGCCGATTTGCCGCGAGGACAGCCTGGGCCGGACGGCAACGTCTATTATGGACTCCACTGTTGGAAGTGGGCGCCGTCGTGCGAACCGTATCGACCGGTCCGAGGCGCGAGACAAGTCGCGCCACCTGCATTCTTTCGTCAAGAGCGGCGTGCTGCGCGCCAGTTGTTGTGTATCCGGCCGAATCTGGAGGGAAACGCACATGAACAAATCGACTCCTGGGGTGACGGATTCGAGACCGGTCAGCGGTTCCGCCGCCGGAGATCTCCGCACCGACGCGGTCATCGAAGCCCATCCCGCCCAGGCCTTCGGCGACGACCCGCTGCTCGTCCGGGATACCGACCACTACACCGACGAGTACGTGACCGGGTTCGTGGAGAAGTGGGACGAGCTCATCGACTGGAAGAAGCGGTACGAGAGCGAGGGCAGGTTCTTCGTGGACCTGCTCAAGTCCCATGGCGTGCAGTCGGTCCTGGACGTGGCGACGGGAACGGGTTTCCATTCCGTACGGTTGCTCGAGGAGGGCTTCGACACGGTCAGCGTCGACGGCAGCCCGGAGATGCTGGTCAAGGCGTTCGAGAACGGCAAGAACTACGGCGGTCACATCCTGCGGGTGGTGCACGCCGACTGGCGCTGGCTCAATCGTGACGTGCACGGTGAGTTCGACGCCGTCATCTGTCTGGGCAACTCCTTCACCCACCTGTTCTCCGAACGGGATCGGCGCAAGGCGCTGGCCGAGTTCTACGCCGTGCTGAAGCACGACGGGATCCTGATCCTGGACCAGCGCAACTACGACGCCATCCTGGACTCCGGGTTCAGCAGCAAGCACACGTACTACTACTGCGGGGAAGAGGTCAAGGCCGAACCCGAGTACGTCGACGAGGGCCTGGCGAGGTTCCGCTACAGCTTCCCGGACAAGTCCCAGTACCACCTGAACATGTACCCGCTTCGCAAGGACTACGTCCGCCGGCTGGTGCGCGAGGTCGGATTTCAGCGGGTCGAGACCTACGGCGACTTCCAGGACTCCTTCTCCGCGGAGGAACCTGACTTCCTCATTCACCTCGCGGAGAAGAGCTACGTGGAGGCCAAGGACGAACGGCTCACGTACTCGACCACGGTGAACACCGCACGGGACTACTACAACTCGCAGGACGCGGACAGCTTCTACTTCTCGATCTGGGGTGGTGAGGACATCCACGTCGGTCTGTACGACCACGCCGAAGAGGACATCGCCACCGCCAGCAGGCGAACGGTCGAACGGATGGCGGGAAAACTCGCACTGGGACCCGAGACCCGCGTGCTCGACATCGGTTCGGGATACGGCGGAGCTGCCAGGCATCTGGCGAAGGTGTATGGCTGCCGGGTGTCCTGCCTGAACCTGAGTGAGGTGGAGAACGAGCGCAACCGGGCGTTGACCGCCGAGCAGGGCCTCACCGACCTGATCGAGGTGGTCGACGGTTCCTTCGAGGACCTGCCCTTCGAGGACAACCACTTCGATGTCGTGTGGTCGCAGGACGCCATGCTGCACAGCGGGGATCGCATCCGCGTGCTGCAGGAGGTCAGCAGGGTGCTCAAGCCGAAGGGGGAGTTCGTCTTCACCGATCCGATGGCATCGGACACCTGTGACAAGACCGCGCTTCGACCCATTCTCGATCGGCTGCATCTTGAATCGATGGGTTCGCCGGAGTTCTACCGAAGGGAACTGAACCGGCTCGGCATGCGGTCGATCGAGTTCGACGACCACACCGAGCAGCTGGCCACCCATTACGGGCGAGTGCTCACCGAGACCGAGCGCAGGGAGGCGGAGATCTCACAGCGCGTCAGTTCGGACTACCTGGCTCCGATGAAGGTGGGTCTGAGGCACTGGATCGACGGTGGCAAGGCGGGCGATCTGGCCTGGGGCATCTTTCACATCCGTGCCTGACGCAGCTCCGAATCATCAACACAATCCGAAGGCTCGAGACCTCCGACACTGAAAGGTGACCTCAGTGAGTACCGGCAACCGCAGACTGTTCACCAGCGAGTCCGTGACCGAAGGCCATCCGGACAAGATGTGTGACGCCATCAGCGACACCATCCTGGACGCGATGCTCGCGCTCGACCCGCGCAGCAGGGTCGCGGTGGAGTCCATGATCACCACCGGCCAGGTGCACGTGGCGGGCGAGGTCACCACTGACGCCTACGTCGATGTGCCGACACTGGTGCGGGAGAAGATCCTGGAGATCGGCTACGACTCGTCGAGCAAGGGCTTCGACGGCAACTCCTGTGGCGTGAACGTCGCGATCGGCTCACAGTCCCCGGATATCGCACAGGGTGTGGACACCGCGTACGAGACGCGGCTGGAGGAGGCGCTGGACGACCTGGACAAGCAGGGTGCCGGTGACCAGGGGCTGATGTTCGGCTACGCCTGCACCGACACACCTGAACTGATGCCGTTGCCGATCGCGCTCTCGCACCGGCTGGCTCGCAGGCTCACCGAGGTCCGCAAGAGCGGGGAGGTGCCGTACCTGCGCCCGGACGGCAAGACCCAGGTCACCATCGAGTACGCGGGCGACCGGCCCGTGCGTCTGGACACCGTGGTGATCTCCTCGCAGCACGCCGAGGGCATCGACCTGGACAAGATGCTCGCGGTGGACCTCACCGAGCAGGTGATCAAGCCGGAAATCGAGAAGCTCGGGCTGCAGTCGGAAGACCCCAGGGTACTGCTCAACCCGACCGGCCGATTCGTGCTCGGCGGGCCGATGGGAGACGCGGGTCTCACCGGCCGCAAGATCATCGTCGACACGTACGGCGGAATGGCCCGGCACGGTGGCGGTGCCTTCTCCGGTAAGGACCCGTCCAAGGTGGACCGTTCTGCCGCGTACGCCACTCGCTGGGTGGCGAAGAACGTGGTCGCCGCCGACCTCGCCGAACGGGTCGAGATCCAGGTCGCCTACGCCATTGGCAAGGCCGCGCCGGTGGGGCTCTTCGTTGAGACCTTCGGGACCGAGAAGGTCGCGCCGGAGAAGATCCGCGCCGCGATCGACGAGGTGTTCGACCTGCGGCCCGCGGCGATCATCGCCGACCTCGACCTGCTACACCCGATCTACGCCCAAACGGCCTCCTACGGGCACTTCGGCAGGGTCGATCTCGACCTGCCGTGGGAGCGCACCGACCGGGCCGCCGCACTGAAGGATGCCGCGACCTCGTAGGCGAGTGCCATCACTGTCCGATGAGTACGGACGAACAGGCCGAATTTGCGTAGAACAGAAGGAGAGTGCGCGATGCGTATCGCGGTGACCGGCTCGATCGCGACGGATCATCTGATGGTCTTTCCCGGCAAGTTCTCGGAACAACTCGTCGAGGGCCAGCTGGACAAGGTTTCGCTGTCGTTCCTGGTCGACCAGCTCGACATCCGCAGGGGAGGCGTCGCGGCCAACATCGCGTTCGGACTCGGTGCCCTCGGCATGTCGCCGATCCTGGTCGGAGCGGTCGGCGATGACTTCGACGACTACCGGTCCTGGCTGGATCGCCATGGTGTGGACACAAAGTCGGTCCATGTCTCCGGTACGCGGCATACCGCCAGGTTCCTGTGCACGACGGATGATGCGCAGAACCAGATCGCGTCGTTCTACGCCGGGGCGATGACCGAGGCACGCGACATCGAACTGCAGGCCGTGGCCGACCGCACCGGTGGGCTTGACCTGGTCGTGGTCGCGCCGAACGACCCGGACGCGATGGTGCGGCACACCGAGGAGTGCCGCCAGCGTGGATTCGCCTTCGCCGCCGACCCCTCGCAACAGCTCGCCAGGATGGGCGGTGCGGACGTCCGCCTGCTCGTCGACGGCGCCGCGTACCTGTTCACCAACGAGTACGAGACGTCGCTGCTGTTGCGCAGCACGGGGTGGACCGAGGACGAGGTGATGGACCGCGTCGGCTGCTGGGTCAAGACCCACGGTGCGGACGGCGTCCGAATCTCCGCGAAAGGCCGGGAGACGATCGAGGTGCCAGCTGTCCCGGTGCGATCGGAGGTCGACCCGACCGGTATCGGGGACGCGTTCCGGGCCGGATTCCTGTGGGGCCTGCACTGGAAGCTCAGCCCGGAGAGGGCGGCGCAGGCCGGGTGCACGCTGGCCGCGATCGTGCTCGAGACGGTGGGAACCCAGGAGTACCAGCTGGACCGTGCCGACTTCTCCGACCGGGTCGCGCGCGCCTACGGGAACGATGCGGCGGCCGAGATCGAGTCCAAGCTACGGGTGTGAGTATGAATAGTTCCTTTCTGGACGAACTCGGAAAAAGGGTGCTCGTCGCCGACGGCGCGATGGGGACGATGCTGCAGTCGTTCCCGCTCTCGCTCGACGACTTCGCCGGCTTGGAGGGATGCAACGAAATCCTCAACGTCACGCGCCCAGACGTCGTGCGTGGCGTGCACCGGGGGTATCTCGACGCGGGAGCCGACGCGATCGAGACCAACA
Source organism: Amycolatopsis palatopharyngis (assembly GCF_003385185.1). GTDB lineage: Bacteria > Actinomycetota > Actinomycetes > Mycobacteriales > Pseudonocardiaceae > Amycolatopsis > Amycolatopsis palatopharyngis. The sequence continues at coordinate 6,195 of NZ_PQHZ01000094.1, forward strand.
CGTTCGGCACCAACTTCGCGAACCTCGCCGAGTACGACATCGAGGATCGGATCTTCGAGCTGGCCGAGGCGGGTACCAGGCTGGCGAGGGAGACAGCGGACGAGTACGCGGAGCAGGGACGCCCCCGATTCGTGCTGGGTGCCGTCGGACCCGGCACGAAACTGCCGACCCTCGGTCACGTCGCCTTCGAGAAGCTGCGCGATGCCTATCAGGAGAACGTGCGTGGCCTGCTGGTCGGCGGTGCGGACGCGGTGCTGGTGGAGACCTGTCAGGACATCCTGCAGACCAAGGCCGCGGTACTGGCGGCCAAGCGGGCCATGGCGGCCGAAGGCAGGCAGATCCCGATCATCGCGCAGGTGACCGTCGAGACCACGGGCACCATGCTGCTCGGTACCGAGATCGGTGCCGCGCTCACCGCGCTCGAGCCGCTGGGCATCGATCTCATCGGTATGAACTGCGCGACCGGGCCCGCCGAGATGAGCGAGCACCTGCGCACACTCTCCCAGCGGGCACGCATCCCGCTGTCGGTGATGCCCAACGCCGGCCTGCCCCAGCTCGGCGCGGATGGTGCGGAATACCCGTTGCAGCCGGAAGAGCTGGCCGAAGCGCTGAGTGATTTCGTCACCAGGTACGGCGCACGGCTGGTGGGTGGCTGCTGTGGCACCACGGGCGAACACATTCGCCAGGTCCACGCGGCCGTGCGGGACCTGCCTGCCGCGCCCCGGGCCCCTGAGCCACAGCCCGGGGTGTCCTCGCTCTACCAACCCGTGCCGTTCGCCCAGGACGCGAGCGTGCTGATGATCGGGGAGCGCACCAACGCCAACGGCTCGAAGGCGTTCCGGGAGGCGATGCTCGAGGGGCGTTACGACGACTGTGTCGAGATCGCGAAGGCGCAGACCCGCGACGGGGCACATCTGCTCGATCTGTGCGTCGACTACGTGGGTCGCGACGGCGCGGCGGACATGGCGGAACTCGCGACTCGTCTTGCCACGGCGTCCACGCTGCCGATCATGCTGGATTCCACCGATCCGGAGGTCATCAGGGCCGGTTTGGAACGGCTCGGTGGCCGGTGCGCGGTGAACTCGGTGAACTACGAGGACGGTGCCGGACCCGGGTCACGCTTCGAGCAGGTGATGGAGCTGGCACAGGAGTACGGCTCGGCCGTGGTCGCACTGTGCATCGACGAGGAGGGCCAGGCCCGCACCGCGGACTGGAAGGTGCGCATCGCGACCAGACTGATCGAGGACCTGGTCACGAACTGGGGGATGCGGGTGTGCGACATCATCGTCGACACCCTGACGTTCCCGATCTCCACCGGCCAGGAGGAGGTCCGCAAGGACGCCGTCGAGACCATCGAGGCCATCCGGCGGCTCAAGGAGCTCTATCCCGAGGTCCAGACGACGCTTGGTTTGTCCAATGTGTCCTTCGGGCTCAATCCCGCCGCTCGGCAGGTGTTGAACTCGGTGTTCCTGCACGAGACCGTGCGGGCCGGTCTGGACACCGCGATCGTGCACGCCTCGAAGATCCTGCCCATGGCACAGATTCCCGACGAACAAAGGGAAGTCGCACTGGACCTCGTCTACGACCGCCGGCGCGAAGGTTATGACCCGCTGCAGAAGCTGATGAGTCTGTTCGAGGGCAAGACGGCGGCGTCGAGCCGGGAGTCCCGCGCGGAGGAGCTCGCGCGACTTCCGTTGTTCGAGCGGCTGGAGCAGCGGATCGTGGACGGGGAGCGCAACGGTCTGGAAGCGGATCTGGACGCGGCGATGGCCGAGCGGCCGCCGCTGCAGATCATCAACGAGACGTTGCTGGCCGGGATGAAGACGGTCGGTGAGCTGTTCGGGTCGGGGCAGATGCAGTTGCCGTTCGTGCTGCAGTCGGCCGAGGTGATGAAGACCGCTGTCGCACACCTGGAACCGCATATGGACAAGGACGACTCCGGTGGCAAGGGCCGGATCGTGCTGGCGACGGTCAAGGGCGATGTGCACGACATCGGCAAGAACCTGGTGGACATCATCCTGTCCAACAACGGCTACGAAGTCGTCAACATCGGCATCAAACAGCCGATCACCGCGATCCTCGGCGCCGCCGAGGAGAACAAGGCCGATGCGATCGGCATGTCCGGCCTGCTGGTGAAGTCGACGGTGATCATGAAGGAGAACCTCGAGGAGATGAACTCCAGAGGTCTTGCCGAACGCTGGCCGGTGCTGCTCGGTGGGGCGGCACTCACCAGGTCCTTCGTGGAGAACGACCTCTCGGAGATGTACGAGGGCGAGGTCCGCTACGCGAAAGACGCCTTCGAGGGACTGCGGTTGATGGACTCGATCATGGGCGCCAAACGCGGCGAGGTGCAGCCCGTGGATGCCGAGGCCGAGGAGAAGCGGGCCGAGCGTAAGGCTCGCAGGGAACGTTCACTGCGCATCGCGGAGTCCCGTAAGGCGAAACAGGCCGAGGCGGAACCAGAGCCGGTGCCCGCCAGGTCCGATGTGGCCACCGACGTTCCGGTACCCACCCCGCCGTTCTGGGACACCAGGGTGGTCAAGGGAGTGCCGGTCGCGGAGTACTCGGCCTTGCTCGACGAGCGGGCCACATTCCTCGGTCAGTGGGGACTGAAGGGAACCAGAGGTGCCGACGGGCCATCCTATGAGGAGTTGGTTGAAACCGAGGGCAGGCCGCGGCTGCGGTACTGGATGGACGAGCTGACCACCAAGGGCATCCTCCAGCATGCGGCTGTGGTCTATGGCTACTTCCCCTGCGTAGCCGAAGGTGACGACCTTGTCGTGCTCGACGCACCCGCACCGGACGCGGGGGAGCGGTGTCGCTTCACCTTTCCCCGCCAGCCACGTGATCGCAGGCTCTGTCTCGCCGACTTCTACCGGCCAAGGGAACGGGCCGAAGCCGAGGGCACGGTCGATGTCGTGCCGTTCCAACTGGTCACCATGGGCGACCCGATCGCGGATTTCGCCAACGAGTTGTTCGAGAAGAACGCCTACCGGGACTACCTCGAGGTGCACGGCCTCGGCGTGCAGCTGACCGAGGCGCTGGCCGAGTACTGGCACCGGCGGGTGCGCTCGGAGCTGCGCTGGAGTTCCGGTGGGACCGTGTCCGAGGAGGACCCCGACGAGATCACGGAGTTCTTCAAGCTCGGATACCGGGGAGCTAGGTTCTCGCTCGGCTACGGGGCATGCCCCGACCTGGAGGACAGGGCCAAGATCGTCGACCTGCTACAGCCGGAGCGTATCGGCGTCAAGCTCTCGGAGGAGTTCCAGCTGCATCCGGAACAGTCGACCGACGCCATCGTCACGCACCACCCGCAAGCCAAGTACTTCAACACGTGAAAGGGATCCAATTCATGACCACGGTTCAGCCCGAAACCGACCTGACCACTGTCGACGCACTGCATCAGACCCGTAATGGGGTGGAGTTCGCGGTGGCGGATCTGGGTGCGGCGGAGTTCGGCCGTAAGGAGATCCGGCTTGCTGAGCATGAGATGCCGGGGTTGATGGCGTTGCGGCGGGAGTAT
>NZ_PQHZ01000095.1 GCF_003385185.1 Amycolatopsis palatopharyngis
CAACTCAACGGCCGACCCCGCGAAACCCTCGGCTGGGACACCCCCGCCGAAGCCCTCCACCAACTACTCTGCCCCCCACACCAACAAAAGCGTTGCAACCACCAGTTGAAACCACCTCTTGCTTGGGCGTACTTGCAGACGCACCTACCCAGGTGCGGGAGGGCAGGGCCTGGGCATCGCGCCGGGTCGGGACCGCTCAGGCGAAGGAGAACTGGTGGACTTTGAGGTAGCCGGAGCGGAAGCCCGCCTCGGAGTAGGCCAGGTAGAACTCCCACATCCGCCGGAACACCTCGTCGAAGCCGAGTTCGGCGGCGTCCTCCCAGCGGTGCAGGAACTGCCTGCGCCACTCCCGCAGCGTGCGGGCGTAGTCGAGGCCGAACTCCCGCATCGCCTGCGGACGCAGTCCGGCGTGCGCGGCCATCCCCTCCTCCACCGAGCGGGTGGACGGGATGAGGCCGCCGGGAAAGACGTACTTGTGTATCCAGGTGTAGGACGACGAAGCGGCCATCATCCGGTCGTGGTCCATCGTGATCGCCTGCAGGCCGACCCGGCCGCCCGGGCGCAACCTGCTGCCCACGGTCTCGAAGAACGTTGGCCAGTACCGGCTGCCGACGGCCTCGATCATCTCCACGCTCACCACGGCGTCGTACTGGCCCTCCGCGTGCCGGTAGTCGCGCAGCTGCACCTCGACGCGGTCGGCCAGCCCAGCTTCCGCGATCCGCTTCGTCGCCAGTGCCCGCTGTTCCTCGGAGATGGTCAGCGAGGTCACCGTCGCCCCGCGCTGTGCCGCGCGGATCGCCAGCTCACCCCAGCCGGTGCCGATCTCCAGCACCCTGGCGCCCTGACCGACTTCGGCGTAGTCCAGTACCCCGTCGATCTTCCTCCGCTGCGCGGCCGCGAGATCGTCGCCGGGGGCGAACAGCGCCGAGGAGTAGGTCATCGTCTCGTCGAGGAAAATCGAGAACAGCTCGTTGGACAGGTCGTAGTGCCGGTGGATGTTCGACCTGGACCCCTCGACGGTGTTCTCCTCCTCCACCGGATGCCCGCGATCGACGAACCGACGGAACCGCTGCAGTGCGGGCGGGATGAGCGTGGCCATCCGCTCGGCGAACGGGGTCAGCACATCGGCGAGCGCGTCGGAGGTGTCGACGGTCCAGTCCCCCGCCATGTACGCCTCGCCGAATCCGATCTTGGCGTCCACCCCGAGCCGGTGGAAGAAGGCGGCAGGCCGGTGCAGGCGCATCTGCGGCGTTCCCGGCCCGCCCGCACCGAGAACCGTCCCGTCGGGCAGGCTGACTCGCACGTTCAGCGGGCGAACCGCGCGCCGGAAAAGGGACTCGGCGATTCGCGCGCGCCACGGTGAATGTGGCGGAGTGTGCAGTTCCCGCCACTCATGGCGGACCAGGTGCGGCTCGTCCGCGGACCTGGGTGTCTGGTCGATGCTCGAGCTGGTCAAGGCATTCCCTCCCGCCGGTGAGCCCCGGCCGGTGCATCAGTGTTTCTGCTACACCGGAATTCGGAGCCGCTCCCCGTGCGGTTTGCTCCAGGCTTCGCGCAACAGGTCGTCGGTCGCGGCGAGGCCGAGGGTCTCCAGGACGAACGCGCGCACCAGCCGGCGCCACACCATGGACCGGCGCAGCATCGCGTGCCCGTCCTCGGCCACCTCGAACCGCGCCAGCCTGCTCGCTCCGGGCAGCGCTCGCTCGCCGAAACTGTGTGAGGCGGCGGGATCGGTGATCCGGTCCCTGGTGCCGTGCGCGATCAGCACCGCCTTGCCCGATACCGCCTGTACGGGCTCGGCCCTCGGCGTCCACGGCGCGAGCGCACAGACACCGCGTACGGCGGGATCGTCGGCGATCCGCAGGGCCACCCGGCCGCCCATGGAGTGACCCACGAGCACGATCGGCAGGCCCGGGTACTCCTCGGTCAGCCGGTCCAGCGCCCACCTGGCATCGCGGACGGCGTCCAGCGCGGGCGCGTTCCACCCGCGTACCCGGTTGCGCAACAGGGCGACGTGCAGGCCCTCCGCCCGGCCCGCCGCCGCGAGGTCACGCGCCATCGGCACCATCCTGAGATAGGCCAGCCGCCACGGCCGCACAACCGCCGCGCCGTGTTCGGCCCCGCCGTGCAGTACGAGTGCGACACCCTTCGCGGGTTCCGGTGAGCGCCACATCGACAGGCTCGGTTCGTCCACGCCCGTCATCCAACCTCCCTCGAACCTTCCACCGTCCGGCGGCACCGGACAGTCCCAGTGATTCGGTGCGGAGGATCGATCGGCATGCCCGGTGTGGGCCGCACCACGAAACTCAAGCGGCGGAGTTCTGCTGGGCGAACTGGGTGTGATGCAGTTCGGCGTATCGCCCGCCTGCCGCCAGGAGTTCCTCGTGCGTGCCCCGTTCGGCGATCACCCCGTCCTCGACGACGAGGATGAGGTCCGCGGCGCGGACCGTGGAGAGACGATGGGCGATCACCAGTGCGGTCCGCCCGTCCAGGGCGTCGTTGAGGGCCTCGCTGACCGCCACCTCGGACTCGGAGTCCAGATGGGCGGTGGCCTCGTCGAGGATCACGACGCGGGGCTGGGCCAGCAACAACCTGGCGATCGTGAGCCGCTGCCGTTCACCGCCGGAAAGCCGGTAACCACGTTCACCGATCACGGTGTCCAGCCGGTCCGGCAGCGATCGCACCAGCTCCGCGAGGCGCGCCTTGTCCAGGGCCAGCCAGATCTCCTCGTCGCCCGCGTCCGGCCGCGCGTAGGCCAGATTGGCCCTGATGGTGTCGTGGAACAGGTGCCCGTCCTGGGTCACCACGCCGACGGTCTGCCGGATCGAGGCGAACCCGAGATCCCGGACATCCACACCGGACAGCCGGACCGCGCCACTGTCCACGTCGTACAGCCGCGACGGCAGGGCGGCGATCGTCGACTTGCCCGCGCCCGAAGACCCCACGAGAGCCACCATCTGGCCGGGTTCGGCACGGAAACTCACGCCGTGCAGCACCTCTTCCCCGCCCCGGTTGTCCACTGTGGCCACGTCCTCCAGCGATGCGAGGGAGTACCGGTCCGCGGCGGGGTAGGCGAACCGCACGTCGTCGAACTCCACGGAGACGCCGCCCGATGGCACCATGCGCGCGTCGGTCCGCTCGGTGATCATCGGGTCCAGGTCGAGGACCTCGAATATCCGCTCGAACGACACCAGCGCGGTCATCACGTCGACCCTGACATTGGCCAGCGCCGTGAGCGGGGTGTACAGCCTGGTCAGCAACAGGGCGAGCGCGACGACCGTGCCCGCCTCGAGCTCGCCGCGCAGGGCGAGCACACCACCGAGTCCGTAGACCAGCGCGGTGGCCAGTGCCGACACCAGCGTCAGGCTGGTCATGAACCATCGGGTCAGCATCGCGGTCCGCACCCCGATGTCGCGGACCCTGGCCGCTCGGGCACCGAATTCGGAAGACTCCTCGTCCGGCCTGCCGAACAGCTTCACCAGCGTCGCGCCGGGCGCGGAGAACCGTTCGGTCATCTGAGTGGTCATGGAGGCGTTGAGCTGCGCAGACTCCCGCTGCAGTGCGGCCATCCGCCTGCCGACGCGCCGAGCCGGGACGACGAACACGGGCAGCAGCACCAGTGCGAGCAGGGTGATCCGCCAGGACAGCGTCAGCATCACCGCGAGCGACAGCACCAGCTGGATCACATTGGTCACCAGGCCGGACAGGGTCGCGGTGAACGTGCGCTGGGCACCGATGACGTCGTTGTTGAGCCGGCTGACCAGCGCGCCGGTCCGGGTGCGGGTGAAGAAGGCGATGGGCATCCGCTGCACATGCTCGAACACCGCCCGCCGCAGATCCAGGATCAGTCCCTCACCGATCCGGGTGGACTGCCAGCGTTCGGCGAGACCGAGACCCGCGTCGGCGATGGCCAGCCCCGCGATGGCGACAGCAAGCCAGACGACGACCGAAACCGCCGAGGAGTTCACGATCGCGTCGACGACCCGGCCGGCGAGCAGCGGGGTGCTCACCGCCAGAACCGCCGAGACAACCGTGAGTGCGAGGAAGATCCAGAGTCTGCGCCAGTGTGGTCTGGCGAAGGACGCAACCCGCCGCACGGTTCCACTGCGCAGGCCTCGCGGTGTCTCGGGCGCACGCATCGCGCCCCGCATCAGCGACCAGCTGTTGTCCACCGCGTCCCGCCTTTCAAAATATCTCGATATAACTTGAACTAACGTACGCAGATGACCTGCACAACGCCCAGGCCGACGAGTTCCTTCCCGGTCTCGTCGACGCGGCGCCGTTCGACTGCCCGGCCCGCGCCGGTACTCGGGCATGCTCTAGTCTGCGTTTCCTGAGATTCGCGGTGGTCAGGGCCCGTGCGGAACCCGCGGGCAGGTCACCGTGACGACTCGAACCCGGATCCGGCGGAGGGGGCGGACACCGTGACTCAGCGTGTCGCGCGACGGCTGGTGGAGAGTCTGCGGCACGCCTGGCACGATCGGCCGCTGCCGCTAGACCTGTTCTTCTACGGGATCTCCCTGTTATACGCGGCTGGCGTCGCGCTGACCAACGAGTTCTACGGCTACCGGATGTGGGGCAACTTCGCCGCCGCCGGATACGGCCTGGCCCTGTTGCACAGCCTCTGGCTGCTGTTCGCCGCCCCGGAGGCGCTGCGCAAAGCGGGTCGCTGGGCCTCCCGCTGGGTTGGTGTGGCGCTCGTCGGTGCCATCGGAATGGTCCTGCCACTCGGGCTTCTCGTCGTTCGCAGACTCACCGGCCGGGACTGGCTCGACACGCCCTGGAGTTGGAGCGCGCAGCCCGAGGTGTGGGTGATCGAGCGCTCGGCCGAACTGCTTTTGCGCGACGGGACGCCATACGTGGACGTGTTCGCCCTCGGCCGGGCACCCGAGGTGAACGACTACACGCCGTACGGGCCGGTGATGCCCGTGTTCGGGCTGCCGAAGGCCCTGTTCGGTGGCACCCCGGTGACCGATGCGCTCACCGACGCCCGGCTGATATTCATCCTGGTCGCGGCCGGTTGCGTCTGGATGACCCTGCGCCTGCTGGGCAGGCCCGCGGTGCCCCTGCGTGCCGCTCAGCTCGCGGTCGTCTGCCCGGTCACGGCCCTCACCTTCGCCACAGCCGCACCGGACCTGGCGATCCTCGGCCTGCTCGTCCTGGCCTGCGCCCTCGCCGCGACAGACCGGCCGCTGGCCGCCGGGGCCGTACTCGCCCTGGTGGGCAGCGCCAAGCTCATCGCACTGCTGGCCGCGCCGGTGCTCGTGGTCCTACTGCTGGCCAGGGCGGGCAGGCGGGCGGCAGGCGGCTTCGGACTGGTCCTGCTCGGTGGCACGGTGCTGCTCAACATAGGCGCACTACTGGTCGACCCCAAGGCCTTCGTCGAGCACGTGCTCCGGTTCCCCGCGGGACTCGGTGCGGTGACGTCACCGGCCGCCAGCCCGCTTCCGGGCTACCTGATCGCCAGCACCGGAGCCGCAGGCAAAGTCGTCGCGTTCATCCTGCTGGGCGCGGCGGGACTGGCGATCGCGGCCTGGCTGATCGCCCGGCCACCGACCACCGGATCGGACGCGCTGTTGCGCATCGCCGTCGGTCTCGGCGCGTTCACACTGCTGACGCCGGCCACCAGATTCGGCTACCTGGTGTATCCGTTTGTATTACTGGGAGCAATGGTGTGTTTCCGTGCCGCGGAATCCGCCCGCAGCGAGCGCGCGAGTACTACTACTTCTTCTTGACCCGCGTGGCGCCGCCACGGCCACGCAGCTGCACGCCCGATTCCGAGAGCACGCGGTGGACGAAACCGTAGGAACGACCGGTCGACTCCGCGAGAGCCCGGATGCTGGCACCCTTCTCGTACTTCTTCTTGAGGTCAGCGGCCAGCTTGTCGCGCGTGTTCCCGGTTATCCGCGCGCCCTTCTTGAGGTCAGCCACGTCTATCCGCCTTCCGCCCCGAAAGTGTCCTGGGCCACATTCGGCCCCTGTCGCCGCAATGATCGAACACTGTGCGCCGGAATGCCAGACGAGCGGCAAAAAACTCTCGAATGGACGCCGATATTGGGCCATTCCAGTGTTTGCCCAGCATCAACTAACGAGATCAACTAGGCGTGGAGCGAGGCATGCCCGGGCTGGTCAGGCCAGCTGAACGAGGTCGAGGTACTCGGCAGACCAGTGATCCTCGGTGCCGTCGGGCAGCAGGATCACCCGTTCCGGCTCGAGCGCCTCGACTGCGCCCGGATCGTGCGTCACCAGCACAACGGCGCCGTCGAACGAATGCAGTGCGTCGAGCACCTGCTCACGGCTCGCCGGGTCCAGGTTGTTCGTCGGCTCGTCGAGCAGCAGCACGTTGGCGGCACTGGACACCAGGCTGGCGAGCGCCAGCCTGGTTTTCTCGCCACCGGAAAGCGTGCCGGCCGGCTGCGAAAGCTGCTCCCCGGTGAACAGGAAGGAGCCGAGCAGGTTGCGCAGCTCCTGTGCTCCGGTGTCCGGCGAGAGGTGGCGGATGTTGTCCCAGACCGTCGCGTCGTGGTCGAGAGTCTCGTGCTCCTGGGCGTAGTAACCGAGGCGGAGGCCGTGCCCTGGAACGATGCCGCCGGTGTCGGCGGGTTCCATGCCACCGAGCAGCCGCAGGAGTGTCGTCTTGCCCGCACCGTTGAGTCCGAGCACCACGACCTTCGAGCCTCGGTCGATCGCCAGGTCGACGCCGGTGAAGATCTCCAGCGAACCGTAGCTCTTGGACAGTCCCTCTGCCGTCAGCGGCGTCTTCCCGCAGGGTGCCGGTGCCGGGAACTTGATCTTCGCGACCCGGTCGGCCTGGCGGGTGTCGTCCAGATCGGCGAGCATCTGATCGGCCCGGCGGGCCATGTTCTTGGCCGCGACCGCCTTGGTGGCCTTGGCCCCCAGCTTGGCGGCCTGCTGGTGCAGTGCGGACGCCTTCTTCTCGGCGTTGGCGCGCTCGCGCCTGCGCCGCTTCTCGTCGGTGGCCCGCGCGTCCAGGTAGCGCTGCCAGGACATGTTGTAGTGGTCCAATTCGCCGCGGGTGGCGTCGAGGAACCACACCTTGTTGACCACCTCGCCGAGCAGTTCCACGTCGTGGCTGATGACCACGAGACCGCCCTCGTGGGCCTTCAGGAAGCCACGCAACCAGGTGATCGAATCGGCGTCGAGGTGGTTCGTCGGCTCGTCGAGCAGCAGAATGGTGTCCGATTTCCCGCCGGCACCGGCCTCGGAGGCCGCGAACAGGATCCGGGCCAGCTCCACCCGCCTGCGCTGGCCGCCGGAGAGGGTGCCCATCGGCTGCGCCAGCACCCGGTCCGCGAGACCGAGGTTCGCGCAGATCCGCGCGGCCTCACTCTCCGCCGCGTAGCCGCCGAGGGAGGAGAAGCGCTCCTCCAGCCTGCCGTAGCGGTTGATCGCCTTGTCCCTCGCCGCGTCGTCGACCAGCTCCGACATGGCGGTCTGCGCCTTTTCCATATCGCGCACGAGCACGTCGAGGCCGCGGGCGGACAGCACGCGGTCCTTCGCCGAAACGGAAAGGTCGCCCTCGCGGGGGTCCTGGGGCAGATAGCCCAGGTCGGAGCCGTGGCGCACCTCGCCGGTGTAGGGCTCACCCTCCCCGGCGAGCACCTTGAGTGTGGTGGTCTTACCGGCGCCGTTACGGCCGACGAGGCCGATTCGGTCGCCCTGCTGGATGCGCAGGGTCGTGTCGGCAAGCAGAATACGCGAGCCGGCACGCAGCTCCAGGTTCGAACCGGTGATCACAGGAAAACTCCATGGAACGGAATGTGGACGTGGGCAGCCGCTGCGTCAGCGAGCCCGGACAACGGGCGCGACGCACTCACCACGGGGTGCTACTCCAGCAGAACGACCACACATCGAGTGTACGGGTTCGCGTCCAGCGATTTGCCTTCCGGTGTCGACCCTCACCGTCGTTGGGAGAAGATCGGCAGCTCAGGCGGGATCTCGGACGATGATCTCGACCGCCCGGACCCGCTCGGCGGCGTCGTCTAGGACAGTCCGCCGCGGTTCGCCGACGTCCAGCACCCATGGCTGCGCCTTGGCGAACACAGGAGCGAGCCTGCGGTCCTCACGCAACTCGTCCAACGCCCGGCGATCGCCGCCGAGTACGACGGCGTCCAGTTCACCCAAGCGCGGCACCAGTACCTCCCGCACGTCCTCGGCCGCGGCCCGCAGCGCCTGACGAGCCTGCCCCTCCCGTCGCCGGGCGAACCGGTGCTGTGACCAGCCACCCGCGGCACTGCGGCCGTGCACCAGGCGCCGGTCGGTACGGGAGAGCACGACACTGCCGCCTTCGGCGACACCAAGGCTGTGCCCGCCGAGGCGGACGAGCAGCAGGCCGACGCGACGGGGCCGGGAAATGTGCTCGACCAGCGCGGCGACGTCGAGACCTTCCCTCCGCTGTTCCCCGTCCACGTCCAGGGGCGCGAACGGCACGCCGACCGTCGCCGTGGTTCCGTCGCCACCGTGGACGACAACCTCGGTGGGGGTCAGTGTGGTGGCGCGAACACCGTCGTTGCGTTCGGCGAACCGGTCGAACCAGCGGGCCAGCCGATCGGCTCCTACCTCGACGGCCCGGCCGCCGCCACTGACGTCGCGCTGCCTGCTCATCCCGTCAGCGTACGAACTTCGCCCAGCGACGGCGACCGTTCTACGACGTTTGCCAAAACAGCAACAATATTTGTCACATTCTTTCAGGTGAGTGCAGAGTTGGGCGATATGAGCGAGCACAACATCGACGAACGGTTCACCGCGCCCTACTGGGACGAGCGCTACGGCTCGGCGACGCGGATCTGGAGCGGCAACCCGAACCCGCAACTGGTCCGCGAGATCGCCGGCCTCGAACCCGGCACCGCGCTCGACGCGGGCTGCGGAGAGGGTGCCGATGCCCACTGGCTCGCCCGGCAGGGCTGGCGCGTGACCGCGATGGACGTCTCCACCATCGCCCTCGAACGGGGCGCGGCCCATGCGGAGGCGGAGATCGCCGATCGCATCACCTGGCGGCAGGCGGATCTGACGAACTGGCAGCCCGAGGACAGCTACGACCTGGTCAACGCCCAGTTCATCCACTTCCCGCCCGAGCTGCGCGAACCCGTGTACGCGCGCCTGGCGGCGGCGGTCGCACCCGGCGGCACCCTGCTCGTCGTCGCCCACCATCCGTCCGACATGCACACGTCCATGCATCGGCCATCCGAGCCGGACCTGTTCTTCACGGCCGAGGAACTCGCGGAATCCCTGGACGGCAAGGAATGGGAGATCGTAACGACGGCCGCGCGGCCACGCTCCACAACGGACCCAGAAGGCCGGGAGACAACCATCCGCGACACAGTCCTGCGAGCCCGCCGCCGCCCATAAGCCCAGGGATGGTGCGCCTGCAAGTACCACCAAGCAAGATCGACAACGCCGCCAACTACCCCCAACTGCGCTTTCCCGGGAAAGTGCCGGGCCGCACTTTCCCGGGAAAGTGCGAGGGTCAGTCGCGGTGACGGCCCAGTCTTCGCTCCGAGCCCTGGCACGGCGGTCGAGCCGGTGTGGTCGCGGGAGAACCGGTGGCCGGGTAGCCGACGGGCCGGTCCGGGACCGGAAACGCCGCCGCACCAACGTCTCACGCCCTCGCACTTTCCCGGGAAAGTGCGGTTCGGGAACGCACTTTCCCGGGAAAGTGCGATGGACGGGGGTGGGGTGTGCGC
>NZ_PQHZ01000096.1 GCF_003385185.1 Amycolatopsis palatopharyngis
CTCCCACCCCGCCCAACCTGACTTTGCAGTTCCAGCGCCCGACTTTGCAGTTTCGGTGCCTGACTTTGCACATCCGGTGGTCGAGTTGGCAGTTCCGGCGGCCATCGCCGCGCCTTGGCACCCCCGCGACAGCCCACAGGTACAGGTGCGCACTACTCGAGGCAGCGCAACCAGACGACCTTGGCATAGGACATGTGCTGGCCATCGACATCGATGACGCCGATCTCTACGCGCGTCATCGAAGTCGTGTCAGTCCCGACGCATGTAGGTGTGTCACCGTGGCGCCATGAGTTGTCCGTACCCGACCAGAAGGCACCGGCGATCACATAACCCTCGCCCGGGGCGCCCGGAGAGTCGTGAAGCGAGATCGCGGTGCCGTTGCTGTGCGGCATCGCCCAGCCTTCGATGATTCGCGGCGTCGCCGTGTGCCGGGTGAAGGCCCACCAGATCCCGAGCGCGACAACAACGGCCAGCGCTGCGCCGATCTCCAGGTACGTGCGTCGCGAGTATCGCCTCACGACTGGTCCCGGCCGAGTTCAAGGGCGACCCACTCGCTACGCAGAACCGCGTAGACCGCCTCGTCGCACCATTCGCCCTTGACGAACTCGTTCTCCACGAACGTCGCTTCGTGACGCATGCCAAGGCGTTTCATCAGTGCCGCGGATGCCGAGTTCCGTGCGTCGCACCGCGCGATGATCCGGTGCAGCTTCAGCTCCTCGAATCCCAGTCGCAGCATTTCCGCTGACGCTTCGCGGGCGAAACCCTGGCCATGATGGCCTGGATGGAACACGTAGCCGACCTCGCCCTGTTGGTGGGCTTCGTTGTTCCAATGCAGGACGACGTCACCGATGAGTTCGCCGGTGTCCCTTCGCTCCACAGCGAGGACGAGGGAGTCGTTCTCCTTCTCGATGCGCACGTTGTTCATCCGCCGCTCAACCATCTCGCGGACTTCGTCCTCGGACCGGACGTCCCAGTACAGGTAACGCACGACATCGGGACGGGAGTGGATGGCGTGGGTGGCGACGACGTCGTCGGGAGTGAAGGGGCGAAGGTTGAGACGAGCCGTCTCGAGCGGGTACTCGGGCCGCAGCATTCCGCGAACGTAGCAGCGGAAGGGTCCGGCGTCGCCGAGTTTTTCTCCGTGCCCGGTCTTCGTAGTCTTGGTTCATGCCGCTGACGATTCGACCGGCCGACGAGCAGGACCTGCCAGGCCTGCTCGCTCTGTACGCCGAGATGCACCCGGACGACACGCCTCTGGATGCGGAGCAGGCGCGGCAGACCTGGCAGCTCATCGCTGCACAGCAGGGCCGGACGGTTCTCGTCGCGGACACGGGATCGGAGCTCGCCGGCACCGCGGACTGCGTGATTCTGCCCTATCTGACTCGGGAAGCGCAGCCGATCATGCTGGTGGAGAACGTCGTGGTCGCCGCCGAACACCAACGGTGCGGGGTCGGCCGAGCCGTGCTGCGGCGCGCTGTCGAACTCGCGCATGAGGCAGGGTGCTACAAGGTGCATCTACTGTCCGACCTCGGCGATCCCGAGGTCAACGCCTTCTACTCGGCGTGTGGGTTCCAACCGATCGCCCAGGGCTGGCGGCGGTACCTGCGCTAGCCGGCGAAATCGCGCGACGCGGGAGCGTCGGCGACGTAGCGTGCGTGGTCGTGGCCGTCTTCAGTGAGTACGCCGATCCCCGTCTCGTCGCGCTGTACGACGCGTTGTGCACGCATCGGCGCGACACCGATTTCTATCTGGAACTCGCCGCGGAGTTGTCCGCCTCTTCGGTCGTGGACATCGGGTGCGGCACCGGGCTGCTGGCCTGCGACCTGGCCGAACGCGGGCACGCCGTCATCGGCGTCGATCCCTCACCCGCGATGATCGGCTATGCACGCAATCGAACTGGTGGGGACTCGGTGCGGTGGATCGAGGGAGACGCGAGCCTGCTCGGTGCGGAACAGGCGGATCTGGTTGTCATGAACGGACATGTGGCTCAGGTGATCGCCGATGACGCGGACTGGGATCGCTGCCTTCGCGCAGCCCATCGAGCGTTGCGTCCCGGCGGTCGTATCGCGTTCGAGACCCGCAATCCTGACGCCGCAGGATGGACCGTGTCGGGAACGTCGCAGGGAGAACGCCGACGCATTGCCAGTCCGGGGCTCGGCCAGGTCCAGGTATGGCATCGGGTAACCGACGTGCTCGGCGACCTGGAGCGGTTCGAGACCCACTATCTGGTGGAATCGACCGGCGAGGAGCTGATCTCCACGGGCGAACTCCGGTTCCGTACACGGGAGCAGTTGACCCGTGGGCTCGCGGAGACCGGATTCTCCGTGGAGCAGCTCTTCGGCGGCTGGGACAGGCAACCAGTTGCGGCGGGCAGCCCGGAACTGATCTTCATCGCGGGTCGCCGGTGAAAGTGACGACCGCGAGGCTCTTGTCGTCGTGGCACTTCGCGCGGGGCAGCGCGGCTCCGGCGGGGTCGTTCGCCGTTTCCCAGCACTGACAGCGCATCAGCGTCGTATCGAGTTCCTCGGTGTCAGCCGCGGCGAGTGTGGACCAGTCGGTGATGCCGAGGTACTGCATGGTGTTGTAGGCACCGTCGCTGGCCAGGATCGCCCATGGAGTCCTGCTGACCCGGCGCCGTCTGGTGATGGCTTGCCAAGCCGCGGCAGGATCCGTTTCAGCAGTCCAGTAGCCGCCGACGCGGTTACGGCGCTGGGCCTGCTGAGTCTGCAGTTCGCGGAGGATGGCGCGATGCTCCTCGTCAAAGCCCGCCCCCGCGGCGAGGCGTTCGCGGTACTTGCGCCGCGGCGGGAGTTCGAGGCGGTCGACGCGATCGTCGGTGATGGTCTCGTCGGGCAGCATGACCAGGTTGTCGCCGAGGACCAGCAGGTCCAGATGATCACCGAGTTCGCGGAGGATCGTGATCGTGCTGGACGGCGACTCGACGGGTTGCAGTCCGAGTTCGAGGGCAGTGGATTGGATCGCTGCGGCGAGGGCGGCCCGCAGATCGGCGTCAGGATAGGCGGCGAGGCTGTACTGCAGAGCCCTTCCCAGCTGGTCAGCGTAGGTGCTCGCAGGTACCGGAACCGGTACGAACGCGGACGCACCGTCGAGCAGGATCACGGCGTTGCCGGTGGTGAAGATCTTGTCATCGCTGTGCTGGATCGGCGGAAGTTGAGCGCTGACGACTTGCATGGTTTCCCCCGAACGCCGGTACCAAGTTGATCAGCGAGTACCCGGGCCAGGAGCGCCTATCCGCCCCGATCAGGTGACAGCGACCGCTGAAGGAAGCGTCAGAGCCGGCCGAAGAGGTCTTCGGGCCGGTGCTCGCCGAGCAGTTCGTTGAGCGCTTCACGGATTGAGCGCTCCTCGAAGGCGAAATGCGAGTCACAGATGGCGGTGAGCCCGTCGAGGTGACTGAGTAGCCGGGACCGCTCCTGGGGTGATGGTTCGTCGGCGAGTGCGGACACCACTCGCTCCAGCTCGGCCACCAGCCCGGACATCATCGCGTGGTCCTGTTCGAGCTTGACGATGATCGGCGCCAGCTCAGGGAACTGGCCGGCCAGCTGGGGGAACGCGCCGGTGTCCTCGCCCGTGTGGTGTTTCGTCAGTGCCGAGCAGAACGCCAGACAGTGCGTCGCAAGGGAGGCTGAAGCCGCTGGCGCGGTTCCCTCCTCGGCCTGTTGCCTTATCTGCCGCAGATCTTCGCGCAGCCGGTTGTGGACGGCCACGAGCTCGTCCCCCAGCCGTCGCAGGCGGTCTGCCGCCCCCCGTGTCTGCGTCATCACCGGTGATTCGACCACTCCGTCTTGCTTGAGGCAAGCCTGGCCGTGCGGCATTCGACACCCCGCTCAGTCAGCTGTGACCGATCCGGGCGAGCAGCCGCGCGCTGGGCTCAACGTCGTGCGGCAGGTGCCGCAACTCGACGACGTCAACGGTGATGCGGTGTCGCTCAAGAACTTTCTGCAGCGAGGCCCAGTGGTCGGTGGCCATGTCCTCCTGCGACTGATCGCCAAACGGTTCGTCTGGGCCGACCACTGTGCGTGCGGTCTCGCGGATCTCCTCGAGGGAGGTGTGGGTCCAGACGTCGGGCATGGCCTCCGAGGTGTGGCTGATAGATGAAGCCCATCCGCGGTCGTCGAGAAGGACGATGCGGCCACCGTCGCTGAGTTCGGCTTCGAGGCGCGCGGAGACACCCATCTGAGTTCTGCTCGCGGCGTCCTCGTCTATATCGACGAAGGTCACCAGCCGTGCCACGGTAGTCATGTCCACATCGTCACAGACTGCGGAAGCCGGGCGTGGTCATGCCGGCTTGGAGCAGGCGGGGCGAACTGCTGAATCCGTGGCGCTTGTATGCGGGAACTGCTCTGTCGCTGGAGTGCACGGTCACTCGTTCCAGACCAAGCTCCCTTGCGAGCCGCATGATGGCTGAAATGAGCCGCCCTCCATGGCTTTGACCTCGTTCCCCCGGTACGACATACACGCACTGCACGTCACCACAGGAGCGTTCGACCGCATGTGGCGTCGGCACTCGCGGCAGGAGTGCCAACCACGCCATACCGATGATCTCCCGCCCACGAAGCATGATCATCGGCCGGTGTGACGACGAGTTCTGGCATGCCCAACGGGTGAAGCTCGCGATGAACTCGCCACGGCTGATCGTTGGCCTCTCCCCCTTTTCTCGGATCCAATCCCAGCGAAGCTCGGCGAGCGTACGAAGTTCCTCATCCACGGGAGGGCGAACGGTGAGACGGTCCATAGGCCAATTGTTGCCTAAACAGTGGGCCCCTGGTTCTTCTTTGTAAGGAAGTGTGAAGTTGTTGACAGGTAGCTATCTCTGAAACTTGATGCACCCTTTTGTCCCACCTGCCGCACCTGCCCCACCAGCAAGGATCGAACCGGCTAAATAGCTACGTCGCGCTGAGCTTGCCGAAGATCGCCATTGTCCACTGTGGTGCTACGGCACTTCGTGAACAAATAACTTGCTTCTCGGTGTAACTAATTCGGCAATAGATCCGAAGCATACTTTGCATCCTCGGCATGACGCCTCGCGTGGGCACCGTTTCGATCATGTGTTCATGCGGATCCCATTACTAAAAGGAGACGTTCGTTGTGAACATTCGGAAAGTTACCCACCAATTCAGGCGTATGTGTGTCGTCGGTGGTGCCGTGGTCGCCTCGCTCGCGCTGGCTGCTGGTTCGGCATCGGCGGCAGGAACGGTGACGGGCGACAAAACACTGGGCACCGATTCCATCAGCTGCGGCGGGACGGTGCCGGTCACGGTCACGCTCGACGCTCAGGCCGAGATCATCGAAAACCCGGTCGACGTCATGTTGGTGCTCGACCGTTCAGGCAGTATGGGCGGGTCGCCGTTATCCGCGATGAAGAATGGCGCGAACAAGTTCGTCGACATCATCGATGAGGGCAGTGATGGCACGCTCGATGGGGTCATCGACGGCAGCCGGATCGGCATGGTCAGCTTCGCCAGCGGAGCCACGCCGGACCAGGCACTGACCAGTGATGCCAATGCGGTCAAGGCCGCGATCAATTCATTGGTCGCCAATGGTGCCACCGCGATCGGGGACGGCATCAACCTCGCGCAGTCGCAGTACAGCGGCGGCGACAACAAGATGGTCGTGTTCACCGACGGCCAGAACAACACGGGAGCTAACCCGAGCACGGCAGCGGCGAATGCGAAGGCAGCGGGTACGGAAATCTGGGCGATCGGTCTCGGCAGCGTGAACGCTGCGCAGATCAACGACATCGCCAGCGATCCGGATAGCGCACACGCCTTCATCACGCCGAGCGAGAGCGAACTCGAAGGCATCTTCGAGGGCATCGGCGCGGACATCGTCGTCCCAGCGGCGACCGATGTCGAACTCGTCGACACCGTCGACAGCAACTTCTCGATCGCCAACGTCAGCGCCTCCAAGGGCACCGCATCGGTGTCCGGTAATCAGATCACCTGGACGATCGGCGAGTTGGTAACCGAGACCGTGACGCTGAACTTCGACGCGGTGCATGACCCCAACGGCTTGGGCGGCACGCTGGAGGTGAATCCGACGGTGACCTACACCGACACCGAGGGCAACACCGTCGACTTCCCCAACCCAGTGGTCGACGTCAGTGGCTGCGCGCCGGTCGTGTCTTGCGAGCCGACGGTGAACCCGTCCGGAAAGAACGTGCCGGCGGCGAACAACACGAACCAGGATGGCTTCTACGTTCTCGGCGGTAGCGACCCACAGACGGGCGACGCTGTCGAAATCTGGCTCGCCGACAACGGCAGCAGCGCCGTGTTCGGCCCGTTCGACCCGGGCACCAAGATCAAGCTGGTGCAGGATCCCGATGGGGAGCCGAGCATCCGCGACATGAACGGCGGGGTCGACCATATGATCAAGATCAAGGGCGACGCGGTCGTCACGGCGACCGACAGTGCTGGCAACGTGTCCGATCCGGCCACCTGCTTGGTTCCGCCGAAGCCACAGTGAAGTCCTGAGCACCTGGTCTGATCACGGCTGAGCCGGTCACCGGATATCGCATTCCGGTGATCGACAGCCCCAAGTGAAATGGCAGAAGGGGTGCTTCCCGAGATCGGGAAGCACCCCTTCTGACCTGCTAGAACATGCCTTGGAGCGGATGACGGGAATCGAACCCGCGTATTCAGCTTGGGAACCAGGGGTGACGAGCCTGGAAAGTGCCTCTGACCTGTGGCCGGGCATGTGCCGTGCATGCCCCTGTTGACCGTGCTTGACCGGGGCATGTGGTTGGCATGTTGCTGCATGCTTGGCCCTTGGGAAGAGGGTTGAGTGGGCGGTTAGTCTAGTTGCAGTTTCTGCGACTTTCGCTCGCCGTCACGTGCCTCGCGCCACGAGACGGTCACGGCGCTTGTGCGTGACGCCAGCGTGCTCACGAGGAGATACCGCTCTGCGTGGTCGGCGTCGAACTCCTCGAAGTGAACAGGGGCGCCGTCCTCCACAGCGAGGTCACCACGGTCAACGGAGACGTCGAAAGCGGCGTGTGTTCCCTCGTTGCGCAGGAGGTACGAGTCTCCCTGGCTCGGGTCGAGTCTCCACATGATCCTCTTCCGGGCCACCTCGTCAGCAGCTCTTTGTTCGCTTGCTCGTTGAATCTGGACGGCTTCCTCAGCTGCTTTCGCGGCGCGTTCGGTTGCGAGCTTCTGCCCACGGGAGTAAACGACGGCTCCACCTGCGAAAAGTGCCGCGAAAATGGAGATGATCAAAGAGGCAACTGTCATACCTGCGGTATCGCGAAGTTGTCTCAATCCGCTACGTTGGCCACCCGTTTAGCTCAGTTGGCTTGCACTTCCCCCGTCCCCTTCGCCCTTGCCATCCCGTAGCCCCGTGTCGGTCGGGTCAAGGGTGGGCTTGCCCATCGCATAGCGACGCCCTAGGCGCCCTTGATGCGGGCGGCTCGGGGTTAGACGATCACGGCAAGAAGGGGACTTCGAGGTGAGGCGCTGGTGCCAAGTCTCTCGGCAGGAAACGTGCGTGTCGCAGCGTGAGGCCGGGCCGTCCAGCCGGGCGTCAGCAGGAGGCTGGCGGCCCGGCGGCGGCGCGCTTGCGCCGCCCTTGACCTGTTAGAGGGCAATTCGGCAACACCGCGTGATCTTCTTCGGGAAACTTCCGCGTGGTTCGGTAACACGGGGGCGTCCACAGTCGAGTTACAGAACGTTGGATGCCTGCCAACCGGTTCGAGGAGGGCTGTACACGTGAGAGTGCAAGGGCAACTCACTCGGACCATAGTTAGACGTTGGCTGGCAGTAGGAACTGCGTGTGTTGGTCTGATGGCAGGTGTCGCTGTATGGGCGTTGCCCGTGCCCTCGTTGGGTAACGACGACGGCGACGGTGCGAGTCGAACGGTGTCCGGTCCGAAGGAGTGGCACCAGCGGCTGAATAACCTTGCTTCAACGTACGGCCGTGACCGGAGTTCTTACGGTTGCGCACATTGGTCAGCTACCGGCTGTGTCGAGGCCTATGCAGTGGTCGAGACTGAGCTAACCTCCCTGGGACGGCAAGTGGAGGCTTACGATCTAACCGGGTTCCCGCGAACCCTGGATCAGATCGAGACGGTCAAAGATAATCGTGCTGAGTTCACGAGCAGGTGCGAGGGACGGGCACCGGCACCTGTGACGAGTACCGCTAGTTCACCGCCAAACCCGGTTTCACGGGCGACGAGATGGAATGACCTGTCACCCGAAGAACAATACGAGCACGGTAAGGCAGTGATCGAACGGGCAGGGGATTATGACCTTAGTGAGGCGTTGCGAAACACGAGCTGTTTGCGGCTAGTGGGAGCGCTAAGAACATCCGTGCAAGACGTAGCGGACGCGCTGGAAGCCGACCAGCGCTGATCCGACAATGTTCGGGTCCGCTAGATCGTGAACGTGATGGCCGCAAGACTCTTGTCATCGTGTCGCTTCGCGCGGGGTAGCTCCGATGCGTCGGGGTCGCCAGTGGCTTCCCAGTCCTGGCATCGCGCAAGCTCGGCGTCGAGTTGCTCGGCGCTGGCGTTGACGAGTGAGGGCCAGTCGTTCAGTCCGAGGTGCTGCATCGTGTTGTACGCACCGTCGGTTGATAGTACTGCCCACGGGGTTTCGTTGATCGGACGACGTGTGGTGATGGCGTGGCTGGCTGCGTCGGGGTCGGCTTCGGCGATCCAGTAGCCGCCTTGGCGGTTGCGGCGTTCGGCTTGCTGGGTCTGGAGTTCGCGCAGGATCGCGCGGTGTTCGTCGTCGTAGCCTGCTCCGGCCGCGAGGCGTTCTTGGTACTTGCGGCGTGGGGCCAGGTCGAGTTGGTCCATGCGTTCGTCGGTGATGGTCTCGTCGGGCAGGACAACGAGGTTGTCGCCGAGGACGAGTAGGTCCAGGTGACCGTCGAGTTCGCGGGCGATCGTGACCGTGCTGGATGGGGACTGGCCTGGGGTGAGGTTGAGCTGCCGGGCTGTGTTGTAGATGGCTCCTGATTTCGGCAAGCCGAATTGGCCCCGGTTCGGCATTCTGAACTGGCCCCGGCGGCTGGGTTGCGGGATCGGTCGGCATCTTGATGTGGCCCCACCTGCCGTCGTCGGGCGTGGGGCGGCACTCTGA
>NZ_PQHZ01000097.1 GCF_003385185.1 Amycolatopsis palatopharyngis
GGATCTTCTTCACCGGAGCGTTCCGCCGCCCGCGTGAGGCGAACTGGGTCATCGGGGCCCTGCTGCTGATCCTGGGCATGTTCGAGGGCTTCTTCGGCTACTCGCTGCCGGACGACCTGCTCTCCGGTACCGGTATCCGCGCGACCCTGTCGGGCATCGTGCTCTCGGTGCCGGTGATGGGAACTTGGATCCACTGGGCGCTGTTCGGCGGTGAGTTCCCTGGCACGGAGATCATCCCGCGGCTCTACACGCTCCATATCCTGTTGCTCCCGGGCATCATGATCGCGCTGCTAGCGGTCCACCTTGGACTGGTGTGGTACCAGAAGCACACCCAGTTCCCGGGAGTGCGCCGCAAGGAGACCAATGTCGTCGGCGTGCGGATCATGCCGGTCTTCGCGCTCAAGGGCGGTGCGTTCTTCGCGCTCGTCACCGGGTTCACCGCGCTCATGTCGGGCATTTTCCAGATCAACGCGGTGTGGAATCTCGGGCCGTACAACCCGTCGCAGGTGTCCGCGGGGTCCCAGCCGGACTGGTATATGGCCTGGGCGGACGGCATGCTCCGGATCTGGCCCGCCTGGGAGCTGTACCTGGGCAACTACACGATTCCACCGGTGTTCTTCATCGGTGCCCTCGGTATGCCGATCCTGCTGGGCTTGTTGCTGGCGTATCCGTGGATCGAACGCAAGCTTTCCAAGGACACGGCACATCACAACCTGCTGCAGCGGCCGCGGGACGCACCGGTCCGGACGAGTATCGGCATCATGGCCATCAGCTTCTTCATGGTCATCGAACTGTCCGGCTTCAACGACATCATCGCGTTCGCCTTCGATATCTCGCTGAACGCGACGACGTGGGCAGGCCGTATCGGTGCCCTGCTGGTGCCGCCGCTGGCGTACTTCATCACGTACCGGATCTGTATCGGCCTGCAGCGGGCCGACCACGAGGTCCTGGAACACGGGGTGGAGACCGGCATCATCAAGCGCCTGCCGCACGGTGAGTTCATCGAGATCCACCAGCCGCTCGGCCCGGTGGACGACCACGGCCACCCGCTGCCGCTGGAGTACCAGGGTGCGCCGGTGCCGAAGAAGATGAACAAGCTCGGGTCGGCGGGCAAGCCGATCGCGGGCGGTCTGTGGTCCCCGGACCCGATCGAGGAGACCAGGGCGCTCGAGGCAGCGCAGGAGAACGGACACGCCAACGGGCATGGCGGCGACCAGCCCGGGCGGGACGTGCCGGACGAGGTCACCACGGGGCGCAGCAACCCCGAGGCCTGACCGGCAGCACGACACAAGAGGGGCCGCACTCCAGTAGGAGTGCGGCCCCTCTTCTTGTGTCCCCGGCCTCGCACTTTCCCGGGAAAATGCGAGACCGGGGCTCAGTCGCCGTCGGCGCCGATGTCGAAGGCCGTCTCGGTGTCCGCGCGGGAGTACGAGCGGAACGCGATGTGGGTGTCGGTGTCCACCACGCCGGTCACCTTGCCGATCTTCGCCGGGATCAGGTCGGCGAGGTCCTCGTGCGCTGCGACGCGGACGATGGCCACCAGATCGACATCACCCGCACAGGAGTACACCTCGGACACGCCATCGATGTCCGCGATCGCCTGCGCGGTCTCGGGGATTCGGTCCGCCTCGGCGTGGATCATCACGATCGCGGTGATCAACGGTGTGCCTCCTAGCACTGCGTGGACTACTAGACAAGGCAGATCGTATCCCGCAGCCGTGGATGGGGTGCCTGCAAGTACCACCAAGCAAGATCAACAACGTCGATAACTACACCCCAACAGGGTGTTCCAGACTGGTCGCCACCGACACACGCTCGAGCCAGCCCTGCCAGTTGGCCGCACCACGTGCCGGCTCGGCCCACGGCTGCGAGGTGCGGACCAGGCGGACACCAGGACGGGTGAGCCAGCGCAGCAGCAGACCCGTTTCCTCCGGACCCGCACCGTAGAGCGGGCCCACTCCCGGTAGCACGGTTTCGGCGGCGGCGACCAGTGCTTCCACCACGGGCATCGGGGGCACGCCCCGGCGCGCCACTCCTGCGGAGGCCAGCCTGCCGTACCTGATCACCGCGAACTCCCAGCCACCATGGCCATCCGGTGCGGCCGCGACCAGCTCGGCGATCCGGGCGAGCGCGGAGAGCCGGTGTGCCCTGGCCACGGCTCGGACCAACGCCGCCAGCTCGTCGCGCCGCCGGGCGGCCTGCTCGAAGTGTTCGCCCGCGGCCAGATCGTCGAGATGCGTCAGCGCCAACCGCAACGGGGCGCTGTCGTGGCCCGCGAAGAGCTCACCGACCGACACGACCGCGGGCGTGTATTCGGCCACGCTCTGCCGTCCGGCGCAGGGGGCGGCGCACCGGCCGAGGTCGGCGAGTACACACGGAGTGGCCGAGGCGCCCTGCGAGGGAATGCGATCGGTGCACGTGCGCAGTCTCGCCGCGTCTGCCAGCGTGTCCGCCGCGGCTTTGGCTGCCGCCTGCGTGTGGAACGGCCCCAGCGCGGAATCCCGCGGCGTGCGCACGACGGACAGCCGGGGGAATGCCTCCTCGGTCAGCGCGATCCACCAGGCTTTGCGGGGGTTTTTCGAACGGCGGTTGTACGCCGGCCGATGTGCCGCGAGCAGCCGCAGTTCCCGGATCTGCGCCTCCAGCGCGTGGGCACACTCGATCCCGTCGACGCGGACCGCCAGTGCGACCATCTCCCTGATCCGGCCACGGCTCTCCGATCCGGTGAAGTACTGCCGGACCCGTCGCTGCAGGTTCTTGGCTGTTCCGACGTAGAGCACCTCCTCTTTGGGACCGCGGAACAGGTAGACGCCGGGTGTGCTTGGCAGGTGTGCCGCGAGACCGCGCTTGCGGCGCTGAGCAGGCGTGACCTCCGGCAGGTAGTCGAGCAGTTCCTCGAGCGAGTGCACGCCCAGCGAGCCGACCCGCTCCAGCAGGGCGTGCAGCACGTCCACCGTGGCCCGTGCGTCCTCGAGGGCGCGGTGGTTGGGAACGGTGCCCGAGCCGAATAAGGCCGCCAGTGCGGACAGCCGGTAGCTCGGGGTGTCCTGGCGCGAGATCACTCTGCGCGCCAGCCGGACCGTGCAGACGACCGCGGGCCGGGGCCACGGGTAGCCGTGCGCCTGGCACGCGGCACGCATGAACCCGGTGTCGAAACCCGCGTTGTGCGCGACCAGCACGGCTCCCGAGGCGAACTCCAGGAACGCGGGCAGTACCCGGTCCATCGCAGGAGCGTCGTAGATCATGGCCTGGGTGATGCCGGTCAGCTCGACGATCTGCGGCGGTATCGGCCTGCCGGGATCCACCAGCGTCGCGAACTCGCCGAGCACCTCGCCGCCGCGAACCTTGATCGCGCCGATTTCGGTCACGCCGTCCGCTCCCGGGCTGGTACCGGTGGTCTCCAGATCGAATACGACGAAGGTGGTGTCCCGAAGCGGGGTTCCCAACTCGTCGAACGTCAGCTGCCCCTGGTCGAGCCGGCGTCCCACATCCATGATCGCGAACCTTATGCACGGCCACCGACAATCCAGGATCAGCGCCGCGGCGTCACAGTGCGCGGCATCGACTACCCGGGGACTACCCTGGATGGATGCTGCCGTCGGTGAACCCGGAACGGCCCGAGGACATCACCTTCGGGCCGCCGCCGGCCGCTGCGCCCATTCCGGCGGCACACGAGCACGATTCCCAGGACGACCAGGACGACCAGGACGACCCGCATGACCCGGCTGCGGCGAGTGAGCAGGACAGGCAGGACCAGTCAAGGAACTCCTCCGCCGACTGGCTCGCACTGCCGGATGCGGTGCGCGACCGCATCGCCGAACTAGCCGCATCGGCACTGGGCAAACTTCCCCCGGTCGACGTTCCCCGCCAGCTTCGGCCGGTGGCGCGGTTCGCGCCTGCCAAGCGGGCGAAACTGGGCGCGGTACCGCTGCTGACCTCGCTCGGGGACAATCCCCGGTTCCGCACGGCTGTCCTGGAGTGGTTGCGCGAGCATCGTCAGGACGCACTCGATCCCAACGCGGAGGACACCGTGGCCGCCGCCGCGGCGGCGGTACTGCTCGGTGAGTCCAGTGCCGAATCCCGGGTGCGGCTCGTGGCGAAGAATGCCGAGGAGACCACCTTGCGGGCCGAGCGTGACGCCGCGATGGCGCGGGCGCAACGGCTGACGGCCGAGGTGGAACGACTCCGGGACGAGCTGGACCGGGCGCATGCCGCGACCGAGCAGGCACGGGGTGAGCGCGAGGCCGAGATCGACCGGCTGCGCGGCAGGTTGCGGGAGCAAGGTGTCGTCCTGCGCAAGGCCAAGGACGCGGCGGAGGCCGCTCGGGGTGAGGCGGAGCAGGCAGGGCAGCAGCGGGACGCCGAGGTGGGGGACATGGTCGCTCAGCTGGAGCGAGAGCGCCAGCGAGCCGCGACGGAGCGAGCCCGGGCCGAGCGGGCGGTCGCGGACGCCGAGGTGGCCAGGCAGTCCGCGCGAGAGGCGCGGGAGGCCGACGAGGTACGTCTCGCGCTGCTGGTGGACACGATCGAAGGCGCCGTCGGTGGCCTCCGCAGGGAGCTCTCGCTCGGTGGCAGGGGACTTCGCCCCGCCGATACGGTCCGTGGCGCGAGCGCGGGGCCCGGATCCCCGGGCCGCGTGCAGGATCCGGTCACTCTCGACCGGCTGCTCGCGCTGCCGAGCGTCCATCTGATCGTCGACGGCTACAACGTCACCAAGACCGGCTACGCGGAGCTGGTGCTCGCCGATCAACGCGAGCGGCTGATCCACCAGCTCGCGGCACTGACAGCGCGTACCGGCGCCGAGGTGACCGTCGTGTTCGACGGAGCGGGGGTCGTTTCGGTGCCCGCGACAGCTCCACGGGGCGTCCGTGTGCTGTTCTCCGATCCCGGTGTGCTCGCCGACGACGTCATCAGGTCGCTCGTCGCCGCGGAGCCCTCCGGTCGCCCTGTCGTTGTGGCGACGTCCGACCGGGCGGTCGTGGATTCGGTCCGGGAACACGGCGCGTACCCGGTCGCCTCTGCCGTGCTGCTTGCGCGGCTCGGCCGCGTGTAATCCCTCCCTGCCCGAGTACGCCCTCCCGAACCCGGCTCGCGCAACGGTTGCGATCTGAAGCGGGCCTACGACGAGCAGTTCGGGCAGAGCAAACCCCTCGCGTACGGGCAGGTGTAGTCGCCCCTGCACGGCTGTGGTTGGAGCGGCTCAAGGTCGGCGAGGAGCGGAACAAACGGCCACTGGCGCCGTTGTCCGCGGCGAGAAGTTACCCATCGCCGCCGCTGTTGGGGGGTTGGGGAAGTTCCCCAATGTGGCATTAGGGAACTTCAACGTCCCCAATGCCACATTGGGGACATCCCGCGCCACGCGAACAGGGCGGGGGGACGGCGAGACGCAACCGCAATGCACCTACTCGATCGAGTGGCGTGACCGATCGGGTGGGTGCGGCGTTATTCACGGTAGGACAACAGCGCGCGGTCCCGTGCGGCTGAACTCTCCTGGAGGTGCGATGCGGACCGGCCCTGCCGTGCTGACGGCGTTGGCGCTGGTGGGTGGGCTGCTGCTCGCTCCAACGGCGGGCACGGTGGTCGCCCAGGACCGGCCGCCCGCCGACCCGGGGAACCCGAGGGTCGAGGCCGGTGTCGCGCCGGGTGCGGGAGTACCCGACCCGCGGCCCGGCGAGGCGTTCGCCGATCCCGCTGTGGCTGACCTGCAACGAACGGCGTCGGAGGTGCAGGCGGAGCTCGGGGATCTGGCCGGCCGGGTCCGGGCCGCGCAGGACGAGGTGAACTCCGCCACGGCCGGTCTGCAGCGCGCGAAGGCCGAACGTGCGGAGGCCGAGGCGGCGGTCGCCGCTCAGCAGCAGGAGGTCGACAAGTTCTCCAGGTCGGTGTTCACCGCGATGGGCAGGCCGGAGGAGGTTCGGCTGCTGCTCACCGCGGCCAGCCCCAAGGACCTGCTCGACGGCAGCACGATGATCGAGCAGTTGCGGCGCGACCAGGACGACCGGCTGGGACAGGCGTTGCGGCGACACCGGGCCGCGGTGGCGGCCGAGCAGGCGGCGACCGGTGTCGAGCGCACCGCTGCCCAGCGCGCCGCCGAGTTGGAGCGGCGGCAGGGCGACGCCGCGAACCGGGCCGATGCCATCTCCTCCGAGCTGCGGGCACCGATCGACGCAGCCAACGCCGCTGTCGTGGCCCAGCAACGCGCCCAGCGGAAACGGAATTCGGAGACCGCCGGGAACTGGAAGGCCTACACCGACAGGCTCGCCGAGGCGGGAATCACTCCGCCGCCCGCGGCCGCACTGCGTGACCCGGGCTCGCTGCCCGCGGGGCTGGACGCGCTGCCGGGAAAGAACGGTGCACCACAGGCCGGGGCAGCGCAGAAGACTGTGGACGGCACGCGTTTGCTGGTACTGCCGAAGGAGACGATCGAGGCCGTAAACACTGCGGTGGAGGCGCTGGGCAGACCGTTCGTACCGGGCAGGGGTGGGCAGGGGCCTGCCGCGTACTCCTGTGACGGACTCGTGCGTTCCGTCTTCACCGGGGCAGGTCTCGATGTTCCCGAGTCGGCGAAGGAACAGTTCTCCCGCGCCGCGCCCGTCGCCGCCGCCGACGCCCAGCCGGGTGATCTCGTGTTCGTCGGCCCGGAGAAGTACGGCGTGCAGTCGGTCGGCATCGTCCTCGACAAGCAGACGATGCTCGCCGCCGACGCACGGCTGGCCGGCGTCGTGGTCGCGGACATGCCAGTCGGCGAGAGCCTGCTCGGCTTCGCCCGGCCCGCGTTGGGCTCCCGGCCGGCACGACCGGCTCCCCAGCGGGCTGAGGGGGAGCTGAACTGGCGTTGCGGCGGCGTGCAGTTGCCGCCCCGTTCCGGCGGCGGCGCGAGCGCGGGCCAGGCAGTCGGGGCGTGGGGCGGTTATCCGAACGGACTCATCCCGACCGCAGCCCTGTGTCCGATCGGCATCGGATCGCACGTCCTGCGTTGTGACGCGGCCCAGGCGTTCCAGGCCATGTCCCAAGCGTTCGCAGGGGCGTTCGGCAGGCCGTTGTGCGTCACCGACTCCTACCGCACGTTCGACGGGCAGGTGGATCTGTACCGGCGCAAGCCGTCGCTGGCCGCCGTGCCGGGAACGAGCAACCACGGGTGGGGCCTGGCACTGGACATGTGCGGCGGCGTGGAGTCCTTCGCCAGGCCGGAGCACGCGTGGATGGCCGCGAACGCACAGGCGTTCGGCTGGGTGCACCCCGGCTGGGCCAGGGCGGGCGGCGGCCGCGAGGAGCCGTGGCACTGGGAGTTCACCGGCTAGGGCGTGGGCGGCAGCCCGATCTCGGGGTGGCGGCTGATCTCGGAGCCGAACCGGCCGGGGTTCGCCGCCGTGATGTTCCCGTTCAGGCGTCCTCGACCGAGGAGACGTTGACCCGGCCCGGTTCGATCGGATCGGCGGTAATGGTGAAATCGAGACATCCCGGCGCGTTCCTGGCCTGCTCGACCACGTCGCGGCAACCGGTCACATAGTCGTCGCGTTCGGTCGGATTGACATACAGCGATCCCGCGACGATAAGCACGGAGCACTCCTGTCTGTGCGGAAACTGTCGGTGGTCATTCCTACCGTGGAGATCGAGACCAACGCCAGAGGTGACCGAACCGGAGAACTCGAGGAGCCACGATGGACGACACCATGATCGTCGACTGTGATCGGTGCGAGGTCAGGGGAAACGCCTGCGCCGACTGTGTGATCAGTGTGCTGCTGGGCGCACCACCCGAGGTGGAGTGGGACGACGAGGAACAGCGGGCGGTGGACGCGCTCGTGGAGGGGGGAGTGCTGCCCAGGTTGCGACTGGTGCCCGCCGCAGTGAGCGAGCCGGAGGCCCCTCGTCGGCCTGTTCGCCGCGCCGGTTGACACTCTGCGCATGCTTTGCGCCGAGCGGTCCATCCGATCAGGCGAACGGTCGGCCCAGTTGTTGACCAGCACTGTTACCTCGCTCACACCCCGCGACTAACCGCTGGTCCAATGGTGTTAGACGATCTTGAGGCCGGATTTTGCCCTCCGCCTGGTGGACGTGGGGCCTTCTCTTTCGTAACCTGGCCGAGATCTCGCGCCAGGCAGCCGTCATAGAAGGCGGCGACGCGAGGTTGCCACCGAAACAGCTTTGTCGGGGAGCTGTGCCGCCCCGCTACGTACTCCAGGTTGATGTACCGCCCAGATGCGGTATCGGTTTGCCCGGAGTCGGCGGGTCGTGGTCGCACCGGGTGTTGTGTCCGTCCGGGCGACAGGCCGAGACGAGGGCCCCCGACCTCGTCCGGCGCGATTCGCGGTAGGTGGCCGAGAGCGAAGGAGACACACGCGACGTGCGGTCGCATCCAGTCAAACGCGTGGTGTCAGGTGCCCTGGCGGCTACGGCCGTAATTACGGCCGTAGCCGCCAGGGCACCTGACACCACGCGTTTGACTGGATGCGACCGCACGT
>NZ_PQHZ01000098.1 GCF_003385185.1 Amycolatopsis palatopharyngis
ACTGACGCCTATCGTCACGGAGTTGAACGCGGTTTTGCGCCGGTGCGAAACCATCGAGCCCGGATCAACAAGTGCCCCCGACGTCGTCATGCTGCTGGCCACGTTGAGGTGGCCGCCGCTGCCGTCCCTGTTCGCGCCCACCGAGCGTCCGGACGAACCGGTCACCGCCGGGACCAGTATCGCCGCGACCGGCCCTCAGAGCCTGGAAGAGCTGATCACGCTGGTTGTCGATCAGCTCTCCGAGCGCCCGGACTCGAACCGACCACCCGACGCGGAGCGATAAGCGATCTCGAAGCCGGGCCGGTAGAACAGGCTGGCGACGTGCTGCGATCGAGCGTGAACGCCCTGTGAGGGAGTTGCTGGGTGGTCCACCGTCAAGTTCCATCGCTCGAACGTACGTGCGAACGAGTGGTATCTTGCTGGTCATGGACCTGCAGCTACTCCGAACTGCTCAACCGGACGGCAAGCTGGCGTACGGCCGCGACAGCACCGGTAAGCCTGTAGCCCTCTTGCCGGCCAGGTGCAAGCTGGGTTTGCACACGCTCGTCCCATCCGAGTTCCGGGCGGTCGTGCAGGACGGCGAGGTCCACATCAACTGCCCATCCTGTGCTGCCGACGGCGCTGACCACTGCTGGCGACTGACCACCAGTCGCCCCACTCCCGATCGTGCCGAGCTGGACGAGGAGACCTATCGTGACCTCGTCCTCCATCGAGCGCGGACAACACCGTCGTTGGCGGGTGTCCAAGGTGATCGATAGCCCGTTCACCACCTGGGAGGGCGACAACCTCCACGGCCGGAGGCCGGTGCTTACCAGGGTGTGGGTGCGCTTGGACGACCTCTTCGCTCGTCCACCTGATGCTCCCCGACATGTCATCGCGACCGGCTTGGACGTGGCCGGTCAGGTTCAAGGGCGACTCCACGGCCGTTTTCCCACCGTCGACGGCAGGTGGCTCGGTGCCGTCAACTACGAAATCTCATACGCCGACGGGCGCCGCGATAAGTTGCACCTCGTGGACCAGCTCGTTCCATTCTACGCACTGCAACGACGCGAGTAGGCCGCCGATGGCTAGGCCGTATGCCGTTTTGCACCATGATCGCAACGCATCGATCACACTTTAGTAACCGACGGTAACAGTACGTGGTACGCGCCGACATGTATGTCAAATGACTATCGACGCTAATCGCCGATCTATCCTCGATGTTCGCCTTCGGCCGACGGCCACCGAGGAGCGGAGAGTCAAACTGCCGCGTCGGACGGAGCGTTGCAATGTGGGCGGATAACGAAACCGAGGTTGATCTTCTCGGCTTCGACTTCCTGGTGGACACCCTGTTCGTGGCGCTCACCGAACCGCGGCTGCTCCCGCTGACAGTGGGTCTCCTCGGGGACTGGGGCTCTGGGAAGAGCAGCCTGATGCGGATCACCCGGCAGGAGTTGCTGAAGATCCGGAACGACGAGGGGTCGCCGTCACGTTACGTGTGTGTCGAGTTCAGCCCTTGGCAGTACGAGGACTATGACGACGTCAAGGTGGCGCTGATGACCACCGTGCTCGACGCGGTCGACGCACGAGTCGGCGGCGATCAGCAGGAACAGGTTTCTAAGCTCCGCAGATTCGTACAGGGTCTCGGCTGGTGGGGGCGCAGGGGCGGACGGGTCGCGGTGTCCGCCGCCCAGACCGCGGCTCCCCTCGCGATCCAGGCGATGGACCCGAGCATCGATCCACAGGTCCTGGACGTGACGAAGGCTGCGGTGAACGCGGCGACGAGCGAAGTCAACAAGCTGATGGAAGACCCCAAGGCCACGCAGGCCGCGTCGGGCAACGATACGGCTGAGGCGATCACGGACGCAGGGCGGTTCCGGGCAGAGTTTGCGAACGTCATCGCGACGTTGGAAGACGTAGACGCTGTGGTGGTGTTCATCGACGACCTCGACCGGTGCCTGCCCGAGACCGTGGTGGACACCTTCGAGGCGATCCGGCTGTTCCTCAACACGCCCAAGACCGCCTACGTCCTGGCGGCCAACCAGGCGGTTGTTGAGTCCGCGATCGACTCGCGCTATCCGCAGCTGCGGCGACCCGACGGCGCCGGAATCGGTGCCGACTATCTGGAGAAGATGCTGCAGCTCAAGGTGGCCATCCCGCCGCTGTCCGCTCCGGAAGCCGACACTTACGTCAACCTGCTGCTGGCCGAACTGCGCCTCGACAACGAGCAGTTCGCCAAGGTCCTGGACGAGACCCGCCGCCGCCGCGAAGCCGGCAACCTGCAGGTGGCGTTCAACGTCGGCTTGGCCGGAGCGGTCCTCGACGACGTGCCGCCCGCCTTGGTGCGCGACCTGAACTGGGCAGCCAGCATCACTGAGGTACTCGGGGGCGGACTGCGCGGGAACCCGAGGCAGCTCAAGCGGTTCCTCAACAACCTGCTGCTCAAGCACCGCAGCGCGCAGCGTCGGAAGATCGCCCTCGACCTGCCGGTGCTGGCCAAGCTCATGGTCCTGGAGGAACAGCACTTCAGCGACTTCCAGCGCCTGTTCGACTGGCAACTCACCGTGCCCGGACCCATCCCGGAGCTCGCGGCGGCAGAATCCATTGCGCGGGCCGGATCGGCCACTCCTGAACCGGAAGGCGATGAGGACACGGCGCGACCAGGCGAGCGCGAGACCGCCGACGAGTCTTCGGGCGCCCGCCGATCACCCGCCGCCAAGCGGGGGCGGAGGGCTGCCCAACAGCCGCAGATCGCCGAAGAGGTGCGGGCGTGGGCGGACAAATCGCACGTGCGTGCGTGGCTGCGGTTGGAGCCTCCGCTCGGCGAGGTAGATCTGGGGCCGTACTTCACCTACTCCCGCGACAAGCTCGCCTTCGGCGTCGCCGTCACGCGGCTGCCTCCCCACCTGCAGGAGCTGCTCGCCAGGGTGCAGGCCGAGGTCGCCGGTGTGCGGCGGCTCGCGTGTGACGAGGTCGGAAAGCTGCCTGACGACGAGCGGGTCCAGCTCGTGGAGGCATTGGTGGAGGTGCTGACGCGTCGACCGGGCGGTTCAGCCTTCGTCGCCGCGCTCGAACTCGCAGAGCGGGCGCCCGACACCCTGTCGGCCATCTGCGACGCCTTGATGCGGATCCCACCCGAGGCCGTCCCGCGTGGGCAGGCCGGGAACGCCGTCCGCCGGCTCCCCGTAGACAATCCGACGGTGTCGGCTCTGCTGGACCGGTGGGAAAACAGCGACGCCCCTGGCCTGAAGGGCGTGATCAGCACCGCGCGTCAAGCTCAACGACGCAGCGGTCGGCGCTGATGGGCACCTCGGCCGATCGCACCGCGGGCAGCGGCGGAGCGTGGACTCCGCTTAAACACGCGACCGCGTCCTATGTGCGCGGGCTTACCTCTGGATCTCCGAGCACCCGCACGTATGCCCAGCGGGTGCTCGCCCGCCACGTTCCCGTGTTGGGAGGAGCTGGCGGTGCTGCAGCCGGCGCCCGTGCCGGACGTAGCGGCGTCCAGCGCCTCGGCGCCTTGCTCGCTGGAGTCGGCGGAACCGGGCTTGAAAACACGCTGACCTCGCTGGGACTGGCCACTCTCGTCGGCCGAACCCGATTCGACGTGCTCGACGAACTGATCACCTTCATCGCCGGAGACGGCGACGACCTGGACTCCCAAGCCGCCCGCGACGCCGCGTGCGACGTGCTGGACGAGGTCTTCGGCGACGCCGATACGTGGACCGAGTTGACCGACACCGCCGAGATGACCGTCTCGCGGGAGAACCTGCCCACCCTGCTGGAAACGTTCCTCGCCCAGTACGTCTACAACCGGGTTCCGGTCATCGCCGAACGCCTCAGCCGCATCACCGATCCGCACGCCGTGCGCCAAGCCGACGAGGAAATGCGCCAGATCATCCAGGTCCTGGTCTCGCTACGCATCCCCGACGACCCCTTCACGGTCGACTGGGCCGGCCCGGAGGGACGCCAGATCGCCGAGGACACCGTCCGCATCTCCTACGAGGCCCTGCAGGGGCTGGACGGAGACGCACAGTGACCACCTACCTGGTGCGCGCGGATCTCACCGCCCCGGTGACCGAACCCGACGACGTCCGGCTGCTGGATTGGGCTCCTGGGCGGATTGCGGCCACGATCCAAACCGGCGACGCTGGCCCCGAGTTCTTCACGGGCTGGCTACCACCGCGTGCTGCCGCCGACCTCCTGCTGCTCGGCGCGGCCGTGTACTGCGCCGACAAAACCACCCGACGACGCGGCACGCCGGACTCCTGGACCAGGGACATCGCCCTCAAGGTCCCCGTCGAGTCCACCGCCGCCTGGCGAAACGCCGATTTCGACGCCGCACTGCGGTTTCTGACTGGCGACCACTGGGAGATCCAGCCCTACAACTCCAGCCAGCATCCCCTCGCCGGTATGGCCGACGTCTCCCTCGCCGAGCGGCCGATCGGACTCGGCGTCGACGGCGTGTGCCTGTTCTCCGGCGGCCTCGACTCACTGTGCGGCGTCATCGATCTCCTCGAAGAGGACCCCGAACGACGGCTGTGCCTGCTGTCGCACCACGAAGGCGGACAAGCATCCACCGCGCAACAACTTCTGCTCGACGAACTCGGCGAACACTACGGCGCCGAACGCATTCGCTCCCGGCGCCTCTACCTACGTCCCGCACCCCCGAACAACCACCAGGCCCGGCCTCTGCCCCGGCCACGCGAGAACACCACCCGGTCCCGATCCCTGCTCTTCCTGTCCGCTGCCTTGGCCCTCGCTGCCGCCGAAGGACCGGCCGTGCCGGTATATGTGCCCGAAAACGGCTTCATCGGGATCAACGTGCCGCTAACCCGAGCTCGCGTTGGCAGCGCGAGCACCCGCACGACACACCCACACTTCATGCACCTACTCGCCACGGCCAGCGCCGCAATCGGCGTATCGAACCGCGTGATCAACCCGTACCGCCTGCGCACCAAGGGCGAGATTCTCGCCGAATCCCGCAACGCCGCTCTCCTGCGGCGCCTAGCCCCGCTGAGCGTCTCCTGCTCCCACCCCGAGACCGCCCGCTACGTCGGCCGCAAGCAAGGCAACTGCGGATACTGCTTCCCCTGCCTGATCCGCCGCGCCTCGCTGGCACACGTCGGATGGGACGACGACGAGTACGCCTACAACGTGTTCGCCGAGGACGACTCCACGATCCTCCTCAACCGCCGCAGCCGCCGCGGAGCCGACCTGCGCGCCGTAATCGTCGGAGCGTTCGCGGATCGACCGGATCGCGACGTCCTACGCAACGGCCCGCTCCCACAATGCGAACGCGCAGCCTTCACCGGGGTCTGGCGACGTGGACTCGCCGAGCTCCGTACCTGGCTCGCCAGCGGAGCCCGCGGCCCACTGGCCGAGCTGGTGGAGTCTCGATCGTGACCACCGCAGTACTGACCGACACCCACTGCCATATCGACGCCTACGACAACCCGCTCGCCGTACTGGATGACGCCCGCGCCGCAGGCATACACGTGGTTGCGGTGACCGAGGACCCCGGCAAGTACCGCCTGCTGCGCACCCGCCTCGGCCGGCGCGACGGCGTCGACGTCGCACTGGGCTTTCACCCTCTTCGCGCAGGAGCAGCATCCCCTCACGATCTAGCCCGATTTCTCCGGCTCCTGCCGCAGGCCACGTGGATCGGCGAAATCGGACTCGACTTCTCTCGCGCCGGAGTCGCAACCCGCAAGCAACAGCTTCGCGTGTTCGAGGCCATCTTGGCCGACCCACAGGTGCGATCTCGACCTGTCACCGTCCACAGCCGGGGTGCCGAGCGGGAGACCATTGCCCGACTCGCGCAAGCGCACGTGCCAGCAATCCTGCACTGGTACACCGGGCCACTGGCCGCCGTCGACGATGCACTCAATGCAGGGCTCTGGTTCTCGATCAACCCGGCGATGGTCCGGTCGAAGAAAGCCGTGCCGCTGCTCCAACGGCTTCCGCCGGAACGCGTACTGCTGGAAACCGACGGCCCCTTCGCCCGCTCCGGAAGCCGCCCAGCCGTTCCTTCCGATCTGCTCGGAACACTCGATCACCTGGCACAGCTTTGGGCCATGACGACCGGTGAGGCGCGGAAGGCGGTCGCGAACAACGAACAGCGACTTCGCTGCACCGCCAGCGAGCCGCCGCCAGCCTGACTGACGACCTACTCACCGCCTGCAGCCGACGCCCAGGAGGCACCATTGCCATGACGAGCCGCATCACCGACGTCACCCGGCGACGCCTCATCGAGGGGCTCGCCACCACGGCCTGGTACGGCGTGCTCAACGAAGTCGAGTTCCTCGGGCGCTTCTACGACCTCGACACGCTGCCCACCACAGATTCCCGGTCCACGCAGTTCCCCACGGCGCGCGAGGACATCATCCAGCACTGCATCGCCAACCTGGACTGGCCCGACGACTGGATCTTCTACGACGAGCGGTTCGGCTTGGCGGACAACGACGACGCGCTCCTGCGATTCCTGGCCGAAATGCTGCACCCGGCGGTCCGGACGAACCTGGCCGAAGTCGAGCAGCTACACGACTTCCTCAACCAGACACTGGTTCACGACGGCTACGAGATCGTCCAGATCGACGCCATCAGCGGCACACCCGTCTTCGCCGGCCGCAGGATCGGCGCTGGTGTGCCCGGCTCGATGAAGAACCTGATCTTCGCCGCCGACGGCCCCAAACCGGAGATCGTGTTCACCGATGCGCTCAACAACGACGTCCTGGTGATCAAGAACGAACAGTTCTGCCTCATCTACGACCGGCCGCTGGCGGCGCATGGCCTCACCTGGGCCGACCTGACCAGCTGGTGGGCTGAGCACGAAGGGCTGACAGCGGAACCTGCACGGGAAGTCTCGCGGAGCCTGTACCGGCGGCTCGACCGCTCACTTGGCGACAACGACGCGGAGCGGCGGATCCTGCGCACGTACGCTGAGCGCTACGTCCGGCTTGGCGATGACATCCCGGCCCTGCTCCCGCAGGTGTACCTCCACTACGACCCGTACACCCGAGCACACCACGTTCCCGGTGCGGCGCCCTTGCCCCGCCAGCGCATGGACTTCCTGCTGCTCCTGCCGCATCGAATCCGCGTCGTGATCGAGTGCGACGGACGGCAGCACTACGCCGACGAGGCTGGGCGCGCTGACTCCCAGCGGTACGCTGAGATGGTCGCCGAGGACCGTGAGCTACGACTGCGCGGCTACGAGGTCTACCGCTTCGGCGGCGCCGAGCTCATTGATGGCTCGGCCACGGACAAGCGGCTTGCCGCGTTCTTCGACCGGCTCGCCGAGCGTTACTCCACCTGACACGTCCCTTTTGGCCGGGGTGACAATCTCGTCGCACCGCCACGCGAGCCTCGGATGATGCCGTACAAGCCGTACGGCTTGTAGTCGCAATCCTTCGATCTT
Source organism: Amycolatopsis palatopharyngis (assembly GCF_003385185.1). Taxonomy (GTDB): domain Bacteria; phylum Actinomycetota; class Actinomycetes; order Mycobacteriales; family Pseudonocardiaceae; genus Amycolatopsis; species Amycolatopsis palatopharyngis. Next base: position 7,397 of record NZ_PQHZ01000098.1, read on the forward strand.
AGTCATCGCGCGCACAAGGTGGCGGCCCTGACTGAGTCGTGTCGTACGGGACGTGCATCCTGCCGTACGTGGGCGTTCTGCTGCTGATCCTCACCTTGTCTGGAAGAGCCACCGGTCTAGCTCTTCCCGCAGCAGCTCCTTCAGGGCAGCAGGCTCGTCTGTGTGATGAGCACCGATTCGGATGGTATGCACGCCACAGCGATCCCAGTGCCTGTCACGGTCGGCGTCGTCGGCCTTCCGCGTGGTGCCGTAGTGGTGCGGTGATTTCGGCAAGCCGAATTGGCCCCGGTTCGGCATTCTGAACTGGCCCCGGCGGCTGGGTTGCGGGATCGGTCGGCATCTTGATGTGGCCCCACCTGCCGTCGTCGGGCGTGGGGCGGCACTCTGA
>NZ_PQHZ01000099.1 GCF_003385185.1 Amycolatopsis palatopharyngis
GCGCCGATCGGACGCTGCGCTGGTATATCGAGGACGTGTGGGGACACTTCGACGACGACCACACCCGCCCGGGCGCACCGCTGTTTCCCTCCGAGCGATGCAACGGCGACGGCTCGTGCTCTCGGGTTGGTGATGACACGCTGCGACGCGGGCTCGGCGCCGCAGCGACGAACCACCTGCCGAACTGGCCGGGTAAACTCACCCCGCACGTACTGCGGCACTACTGCGCCTCGCAGCTCTACCACGACGGCATGGATCTCATCGCGATCCAGGAGCTGTTGGGGCATTCCTGGATCGCCACGACGATGCGCTACGTCCATGTCCACCGGACCCGGATCGAAGATGCCTGGGCTGCTGGGCAGTTGCGGGCGGCGCGCCGGTTGGAAGGACTGATCTGAGTGCGCTGGAACCTGCGGCTCGCGGCGGCAAACCGCGGCATCTGGAAGGCATCGGAGCTGCAGCGCAGCCTCGCCGAGCGTGGCTTGGTGATCTCGGCCGGGAAGATGTCCGGCTTGTGGTCGGGCCAGCCGGCCTCGATCAAACTCGACGACCTCGATGTCATCTGCGCGGTCCTGGGTTGCCCGGTCGGCGAACTGCTGCTGCCCGAACCGGAGAAGGTCGCGCAGCCGGGCGACACGGAGAGCGCACCGGCTGCCGCGGTGTCGGGCGCCGCTCCAGTGGTGCCCCGACGGCGAGACGGCCGCTCGCTGCCCCCGGCGTGATCGCTGGTGCGTGAACACCGCGACGCGCGCAGTTGCGGCACCTGCTTCGCCTGGGGCGTGCGCTGGCACGAGACAGAGTGCAGGCCGTGCTCTGAGTTCGCCGCCCGCCACCTGGAGGTCGCCGACTGCGGTGCCTGCGGACGCCGATTGCCGCTGATGAAGGGTCATTGCCGGCCGTGCTGGGCGCAGGCTCAGCTGGATCGGCCGACCGGTCCCAACACGATGCTGCTGCCCTACGTCCGGCGGGTTCGGCACCACCAACTGTGTTTCGCCGGGATGCCGCTGAAGCGCACCGCCCGTCCGCGCACAGAAACTTCCGAGGCCAGGCCGGTGATCGCGACGCGGCCTGGGACTCAGAGGGTGCAGTTGCTGCTGTTTCCCGATCTGCGCCGCGCCTACCGCTACGGCATTGTCGACCGGCGGGACCGGCAGCCCCCAACCAACCCGTGGCTGCGCTGGGCGCTGCACATCGCCGCGACGATGGCCGAGGCCCGTGGGTTCAGCCCCCAGCTGACGCGGACCTTGACCCGAAACCTCACGATGCTGTTGACGTACTACATCGAGGACGAACTGATCCGCTACTCGAGCTATCAACCGGTGCTGACCAGCCGCGGCTCCAGCGTCGCCCAGACCACCGAGGTCCTGCAGACGATGGGCATCCTGCTCGACGATCGCCACCCTGTCTTCGACCGCTGGCTCGATGCGAAGCTCGCTGACATCGCCCCGGGAATCCGTGACGACACCCGTCGGTGGGTCCAGCTGATGCACATCGGCGGCCCACGCACCCACGCCCGTAGCCATCGGACCCTGCGCGGCTACATCGACTTGCTGCGGCCGGTACTGCTGGACTGGTCGGCCCGCCACGACCATCTGCGCGAGATCAGCCGGGACGAGGTCGTGACCGCGATCAAGCCTCTGCACGGCATCCGACGCCAGATCACGCTCGTGGCGTTGCGGTCGCTGTTTTCCTGGGCTAAACGCCGGGGCGTCGTGTTCGCCAACCCCACCAGCCGCCTTCGTGTCGGCGACGTCGACCGCGGAGTCCTGCAGCCGCTCACGACCGACGAGATCGCCCGCACGGTTCGCGCCGCGACGACACTCCAGGCACGCGTCTTCGTCGTCCTCGCCGCGGTGCACGCCGCCCTGCCAGGCGCGATCCGCGCGCTGCACCTGTCCGACGTCGACCTGGGGAACCGGCGCGTCACTATCGCCGGGAGGAGCCAGCCTCTGAGCGAGCTGAGCCACCTGACGTTGCTCGCCTGGCTGGACCACCGTCGGCAGAACTGGCCGAGCACGGCCAACCCGCACCTGATGATCAACGCGATGACCGCGATCGGCACAGGACAGGTCAGTCACGTCTGGGCGAACCGGACGCTGAACGGGTTGCCCGCGTCCCTGGAGCGGCTGCGCATCGATCGACAACTCGACGAGGCCCTCGTCAGCGGCGCTGACCCGTTGCACCTGTCCGAGGTGTTCGACCTCGACGCCAAGACCGCGGTCCGCTACACAGCGTCCGCCCGCCAACTCCTCAAACGGCCTCACGAAGACGCCTCGACCAGTTCCGCGCGAACCGACCGGTCCGCACCCAAAGATCCGGTCAACCCACCCGTGGGTTCGTCCTGAAAACCCCTCACTTCGCATGAACCCGCGGGGCTCGCGGGGTGGGCGAAGGCGAGAATGTCGCCGTGCGCGCGCAGGTGCGGCACCGGCAGGCCGCGAACCGTGGCGCGGTGCCGGGTGCGTTCGTAGTCGGCGGCCGCTGCTGCGCTCGGCGCGGGGCGCAGACGGCCCTCGCGGATCGGGGTGTGCAGGGCGACGATGTGCTGCAGGTACAGCAGGTCGGCGTGCTGGCAGGCGGCCACGATCGCGCCGGTCGGGTCGACAAACCGACCCTGATTCCAGTCACTGTGCGTGTACACCGCGAAGATGCCGCCTGAGCGCAGCCGGTGGGCCGCTAGCAGCGCGAGCCGGTCCAGCGGCACCGTCTCAGCGGCGTGCGCGGGCAGTGACACGAGCACCAGATCCGCGCGCTCGCCGCGTTCCGATTCCGGCGCCCCGGGATCGTCGGTGCCACTGGTGTGCACCGGTGCCGGAGACGACCCTGCGAGGGCCGTCAACGGGTCGGCGGTGTCCGTGACCAGGTCGGCCCAGAACGGTCGCGACGACACGACGGAGACGTCCGTGGACGGGTCGAGAGTGAGCGTGTCGGCGGTCCGGCCGAGCGCGTGCACCGCCTCGCGTGCCGCGGTCACCGACGCCTCGCCGCTCGCCGGGACATTGTCGGTTCCGCAGGGCGTGGTGACCGCTGCGGAGGGTGTGCCGATGTCGACCAGGACGACGTGCGCACCGGGTGCGGTGAACGCCGCCGTGATGGTCTCGATGATCGACACCGGCCAGGTCGCGTGGACGTCGATGGGCTCCGGTCCGCACGTCCAGACCGTGGCGGGAGTCGGCGTCGACGAGGGCGGCGTGCGCCGCCGCGACGGTGCCGGCGAACCCGGGGGGCGCGAGGTCGCGCGGGCCCGGCGGACATGGGCCGCGGTGGTGGTGTGCGTGCGGGCTCCGGGGTAGGGAGCGCGGTCGCCCCCGCGCCGGGTGCGCGGTGGACGAGTCGAGTCTGTCCAGTGACCGGGATGGCCATTCGGGGACGGCGAACGCTGGGCCATGAGGGGGTCCTCCTCGGACGAGAGCAGCCGGGCCAGGGTCCGGCTGGAGTCGTGCTGTTGTGGGGCAATACCGGGAGAACCCCGAATTTGCGACACTCCCCGTCAAAAAACTGAAAAAGACCACCTTTGTCCTTCTCTGGCGACACCCGAACTGACCAAGGAGCAGCTATTCGGCGGGCTTCACGGACACACGTCCTTCGGCGGCATTCGCGCACACCAGCGACGATCCTAGGAATTTTTATCTCGCGCAGCCACAGGCGCGCCTCAACGAGATCAGAACCTTTTCGAACATGAGGCGCCACGCGGCAGCCCTCTCCGGCCCGCGCGTGTCAATGCTGCTCGAGGGCCCTCTCAATGGCGCCTCAAAGATCAACAGCGCCGCGCGGGGCGCATTTCGCGCTGTTCACAGGTTTTTCGATTTGAGGCGGTTTTGAGGCGCCCGTAAGGCGTTTGTGTCGCGGTTTTGAGGCGGTTGTGATGCGCCCTGGATGGCTTGCTGATGGCTCACCACTCGGCCGTATTTCTCAGGGGAGCTGTCATGAGTTTTCGTTCGCGCGACAACGAGGGCCAGGAGCGCGTGTATTACGTGCGGGCCCATCCTGATTTCGTCACCGATTCCGATGTGTTCGCGGTAGCGCGATCCAGCTTCGCGTGGCTGGTGACCGGGCCGGACCCGATCAGTGTCGATGGCCGCGAGATCCCGGGGCTGCCGCCGCAGCCGGTGCCGCTGGATGAACTCGGCACGCTGCTGCTGGCCGGGGACTGCGACCAAGTGACGCGGGACGCGGCGTGGGCGTATCTGATCACCCGCGCCCGCACCGAAGGCGGCACCTGGACGGTGGCGTGTGTCGGGCTGGCGCTGCCGGTGCTGCTGCGGGTCGCGGCGATCGTGACGCGCCGGTTCACCGGCGACACCCACGATCTCAACGCCGCCGTGGTTACCGGGTTCCTCGCCGAGTTGCGCGAGGTCGATCTGGTCCGGCCGGCGATCCTGGCGCGGCTGTACTACGCGGCCTACCGCGCCGGGCGCCTCGCGCTGCACGAGGCCGTGGGCGGTCCGATCCCAGTCGCCGACGTGGGGTTCGATTCGGCCCCGCCGCCGCGCCCGGAAGGCCACCCCGATCTGGTGCTGGCCGCGGCGGTGCGGGTCGGTGCGATCACCGCTGACGAGGCGGGCTTGATCTCCGAAACCCGCGTCGGTGAGACGTCGCTGGCCGAGGCCGCTCAGGCGCGGGGCATGTCGTACAAGGCAACCGCGAAGATGCGCGAACGCGCCGAGCCTCGCCTCGCCGCCTACCTGACCGAGCTGTCCGCGGACTCCCCGGCGATAGCGCCGGGCGACCGGCCGGGCTCCCCTAACCCACCCCGTGCACGCCGCGCTCACGCCAGTCGGCGACGGACCGAGCAGACCACCGGCAGACACCGCACGAGATTGCGCAACGTGACCAGGGCCGCAGCCGTGGCGGAGAAAAAAGGGCGCCGAGCCGTGTCGCAAAACGACCCGAAATCCCGCATTGCCTCGCGCGGGATCCGCCTGCCCGCAGACCGCCGTTCCCGCGCCCGCCGCACCAGCTCCGGTCCGGGCGCGCACACAAGCCGGGAGGTCCGCTCATGCGACTGACACCACCTCGCCGTCATCGCCTTCGCCCACCGACACGTCGGACGGCGTCGCGCCGCCCTGGATCCCCGGCACCGCGACCGCGCCCCAGATATCGACGGTCTGCGACCTCGACGGCACGACGGGCAGGGAGGCGCTGCGCGGGTTCCGCCGACACCACAACCGCGCGGACCCCGGCGCGGGCACGGCGAGGGGCGCACCGTCGCCGTGTCGTCCTGCTGATCGGGTGGCTGGTCGCCGCCGGGGTGCTGCTGTCGTCCGCGGTCGCGCGCGCAGAGACGGTCCAGATCGTCGCGCTCGCTCAAACCGTCGACGAGGTCCTCAACAACATCCGCAGCTGGATCATGGGGATCCTCGCTGGGGTCGCCGTGGTGTTCCTGACCATCGGCGGGCTGCGCTACCTGATGGCCTCCGGCGATCCGGGCGAGGTCGAGAAAGCCAAGGGCGCGTTCAAGGCCGCCGGTATCGGCTTCGGCCTCGCCGCGCTCGCCCCGCTCGTGGTCGAAATCCTCAAGGGCATCGTGGGCGGTGTGTGAGCCATGAGCAACCGTCACCGCACACCCGCAGCCCGGCCACCCACCCCGATCCGGCGGCACGCGAGGACGCCCGTCGTGCGCCCCGCATCGACCACCAAGGCAGGCCACGGCGGTGACAGCGTGCGCACCGGTCCCGGTCCCGGTTCCGGTCGGGACAAGCGGCTCGAGGTCGGCCCATCCCACGCCCCGGCGACGTGGCGTTCCGGGCGGATGCCGCGGCGGCGCTGCGCCCGGGTGCTCACGGTGCTGATGGGGGTGCTGGCGGCCGTGGCCGGGATCGCCCTCACCGTCCCAGCCACCACCATGGCGCAGTTCGCGGCAGCGGCACCACTGGTGCCGCCCGCGCAGCCGCCGGTGATGCCGCTGCCCCCGATGCCGCAGCCCAGCTGCGGTCCTGACTCGGCTGATCCCGCATGCCTGCTGCCCAGCAACACCCAGCCGCCGAGACCCCCGGGGCTACCGAGCACGCCGCTGGTGCCGCCGCCGTCGCAGCCGCCGGTGTCGTGCTTCCCGGGCGCATTGATGCCCGAGTGCAGCCCGGCCGATACCACCCCGCCACCTACGTCGGTGCCCGCGACGTGTGAAGGTCCGAACTGCATTCCGCAACTGACCCCGCTCGACCCGCGCGCGCCGGGCGGCATCCCGGCGCCGGGTGCAGGCGCAGGAGAGCGGGCCGGCGAGTGCGGCATCACCGACCCGATCGCGTGCGTCACCGAGGCTATCGACGAGTTCTTCCGCAACCTGGTGGCGGACGCGTTGAACCCGCTGTTGGAGCTGTTGGGCCAGACGCTGCTGACCACGCCCGAGCCGAGCGCGCTGCCCAGTGTCGGGCAGCTGTGGACCGAGTCGTGGCAGATCCTGCTCGCCGTCTACGTGATCCTCGTGCTCATCGCCGGGATGGTCGTCATGGGCTACGAGACCCTGCAAACCCGCTACACCATCAAAGAGATCGGGCCCCGGGTCGTCATCGGGTTTCTCGCCGGAACCCTGAGTTTGTTTCTCGCGACCAAGGCGATCCAGATCGCCAACGCCCTCGCCCACGCGGTGATGGGCGAAGGGGTCAGCCCGCAGGCCGCGGGCGACGCGCTGACCGACATGGTCCTCGGCGCCCTCAACGGTGGTGGGCTCTGGCTCGTTTTCATCGGCTTGGCCCTCGCGGTGATGATCATCGTTCTGCTGATCACGTTCATCGTGCGGGTGATGTTGACGATCCTGCTGATCGCCGCCGCTCCGATCGCGCTGATGTGGCACGCCCTGCCCCACACCGAGGGCATCGCGCACGCGTGGTGGAAAGCGTTCGGTGGGGTGCTGGCCATCCAGGTCGGCCAGTCGCTGGCGCTGGTGGTCGCGTTGCGGGTCTTCTTCGCCCCGGGCGGGTTCACCGTGTTCGGCCCGACCATGAACGGGCTGGTCAACCTGCTGCTGTGCCTCGCGCTGATGTGGGTGCTGATCAAGATCCCGTTCTGGTGCCTGCGACCGCTCAGCGGCGGAGGCCGCTCGATGCTCGGCTCGCTGGTGCGGGGCGCGATCGCCTACAAGACGATGGGCCTGCTCGGCGGCGCCGGCGCCCTGTTCGGCGGCGCAGGCGGCAAAGGTGGCGGGCCCCGCGTGCGGGGCGGTGCTGCTACTGCTGCTGCCGCAGATCCTGCGTCCACTCGCGCGGGCCAGTTCCTGCTGCCGATGCGAGTGCGCCGCGCACGCCCCGGGCCGCGCCGGTCTCCGCGCCTCGGGGAGTTGCCGGACACCGGACCGGACCGGAAGGCGGGCCCGGGACAGATGTCGCTGTTCACCACGAGCGGGTCCGGTGACGAGCGTGAGGTGTCGGCGAACCCGCGGGCGCTGCCGCCGGACTCGCTGCCGGGTGCGCTGTCGCGCGATCAGCTCGGGCTCCCGATCACCACACGCCGGGAGCCTGAGCGGGTGGGGCGCCGGTCGGTGGCCGACGACCTGGCGGAGCGGACCGCTGGCATGCCGCCGCCGGTGTCGCAGCCCGGGTTGCTTACCAGCGATGGGCGGGTCAACCGCCATGCCCGTCCGCCCGCACACCTGCCCCGCGCGCTGGTCGCGCCGGGCGCCGGGATGCTGCCCATCCATCTGCGCCCCGCACCTCCGCGCACGCCGCGGCGGACGCTGGCCGACGACCTCGCCACCCACACACCGCCCAGCCCGCCCCGGCCCGGTCTGCCGGGGGGGGGGGGGGGGCGCGGGGG